>NZ_KI914752.1:2949-63098 GCF_000520515.1 Arthrobacter sp. H20 | reverse complement strand
TCCGCCACCCGGTCAGCCCAGCCGCGGCTCCCGCCAACGCTCTCGGGGTTGGGGTCCCCAATGCCCTCGGTGAAGGAGTCACCCAGTGCTACGTACCTCGTCCAGGGATGCGGGATGTTGTTCTCCAGCGTGTGAGTTTCCTGTGACGGGTACGGGTTCCGGTTCATCCCCCTATCCTCTAGCAGACGATCACCGAACGCGACCCCTGCTGGTTGCCGCCGGCTGGCGCATGCCAGAATACTTCAATGACTATTTCGGAAACACCCAACACTCCAGCCGACGCCCAGCCCACCGCGCCGGCCTGGGACCCGGTGGTCCTGTGGTCACGGCCCGAGGCTCAGAGACAGGGCACCGCCCTGCTCGTCATGTTCCACGGTCACCTCGCCAATGAGGAGGATCTGATGGGGCTGGTGGATCACCTGCCGTCCAACCTGACGGTGGCGTCAGTCAGGGCACCCCATGCCCAGGGACCCGGGTTTACCTGGTTCCCCTTGACGCAGGACACCGGATACTCGGTGGACCTGGTTACTGACTCCGTCGCTCAGGTGGCGTCGTGGCTGGACACGGTCAAGGCAGCGCATCAGAGCGTATCCCTGCTCGGGTTCTCCATGGGAATGGCAGTCGCAACTTCACTGCTCCGCCACCGCCCCCGGGACTTCACCGCCGTCGTCGGCCTGTCCGGATTCGCCGTTCCCGCCGACGACAGCAAGTTTTTCGACGACGACGACGCCGCAGCCCATCCGGTGCCGCTGTTTTGGGGACGCGACCAGGAGGATCCGGTGATCACTGGCGACCGGATCGAGTTCACCCACCGCTGGGCGGTGGCCCACACCAGCCTGACCAAAGTGCTGTACGCCGGGATCGGCCACAGCATCAGCGTGCGGGAACTTGCTCACGTCAAGGAGTTCCTGGAACTGACAGTGTTCGGGATCGAACCGAAGCCTAGCCGCGGGTGATCCTGACCGAGGCGCCGTTCACGCTCACCACGTCGCCCGGATGAAGTTGGGCGCCGCGCCGCTCCTCAATGGCACCGTTCACTTTGACGAGCCCATGGTCCACCAGTTCCTTGGCCTGGGCCCCGTCCTCCGCCAGGTTGGCCAGCTTCAGTAGCTGGCCCAGCCGGATCATGTCGCCAGCAATGGGAACGGTGTCTGCGGCGGGTGGGTGAATTTCGTGGGATTCGCTCATGGGACCATTCTGCCCGACCCGGCACCTGGGGGCAGCTTGAGGCGAAAACCGTGCACCCAGGCACCTGTCAAGCTGCCATAGGATCAATGGGTGTCACACCACCCCCGGCTTCCACTAGTACTCGGCCTGCTGCTCGCAGTCGCAGCGGGAGTAGCCATTCCCCTGCAGGGCAGAATCAACGGCGCCCTGGGCACGCAGCTCAATGACGGAGCCGCCGCGGCCCTGGTCAGTTTCAGCACCGGGTTGGTGGTCATGGTGATCATCACCTGCGCTCTTCCGCGGGGCAGAGCCGGGTTCCGGCAGATTCTTCCCTCGGTGCGGGAACGGCGCTTCCCGCCTATCTATCTCGCGGCCGGCACCATTGGTGCATTCTTCGTTTTCTCCCAGTCCCTGACGATCGGCATCCTGGGTGTCGCCCTGTTTACCGTGGCGGCGGTGATGGGCCAGACTCTCAGCGGACTGATTGCTGACCGGGCGGGGATCGGCCCCGCGGGCAAGCGGCCGCTCACACCGATGCGGCTCATCGGGACGGCGCTCGCCGTCGCCTCGGTGGTGTGGGCAGTATCTCCCCGGTTCGGCGCCACGGGCGACCCGCAGGCCTGGCTGATACCTGTGCTGCTCCCAATCGCCGCCGGCTTCCTCATCAGCTTCCAGCAGGCCATGAACGGAACCGCTTCTGTCCACTACGGGACCCCGATCATCGCCACCCTGATCAACTTCATCTCCGGCGCATCGGTCCTGCTGGTGGCCTGGCTCATCAAGATCCTGATCGCCGGACCGGGGGAGACACTGCCCGCCGAGTGGTGGTACTACCTGGGTGGCCCGTTGGGATGCGTATTTATCGGTCTCGGTGCGGTGCTGGTGAGGAGCCTTGGAGTTTTGCTCACGGGGCTCGGAATGATCGCCGGCCAGCTGGTCGGCTCACTGGTCCTCGACCTCGTGTTCCCCACCCCCGGCACAGTTGTGGAAACGGCTACTGTTGCTGGCCCAATCCTCACCCTCGTCGCGATCGTGCTGACCACGCTGCCCTGGCCGAGACGGGAACTCCGCGTCCGCTGAGGTGCCGGTGATTGGACGACCGCAGCGCCTGCATCGGGGACTCATCGGTAGGCTAGGGTTGTACCTTCGATTCGAGCAGCCGCGCCCGGCCCATTCCCTGGCACCTGGGCCCTGCCGGACATCACCACGGACCGCACCCAGCGGCCTGTAGAAATGGAGAACCACCTTGGCCAAGAACCAGTCCGCGCTCGATCCAATCATTTCCCTCGCGAAACGCCGCGGGTTCGTCTTCCAGGCGGGGGAAATCTACGGCGGATCACGGTCGGCCTGGGACTATGGTCCCCTCGGCGCCGAGCTCAAGGAAAACATCAAGCGCCAGTGGTGGCAGTCAGTGGTCCGCGGGCGCGACGACGTCGTCGGACTCGATTCCTCGGTCATCCTTCCGCGCAAGGTGTGGGAGGCGTCCGGCCACGTCGATGTCTTCAGTGACCCCCTGGTGGAATGCCTGAGCTGCCACAAGCGCTACCGGGCTGACCACCTTGAGGAGGAGTACGAGGAAAAAAAGGGCCGCGCCGCCGAAAACGGTCTCAAGGACGTTGCCTGTGCCAACTGTGGCACCCGTGGCGAATGGACCGAACCGCAGGAGTTCTCCGGCCTGCTGAAGACCTTCCTGGGCCCCGTAGCCAACGAGGAGGGCATGCACTACCTGCGGCCCGAGACCGCTCAGGGCATCTTCGTGAACTTCAACAACGTGCTCAATACCTCCCGGAAGAAGCCACCGTTCGGCATCGGCCAGATCGGGAAGAGCTTCCGGAACGAGATCACGCCCGGCAACTTCATTTTCCGCACCCGCGAGTTCGAGCAGATGGAGATGGAATTCTTCGTCGAGCCCGGCACCGATGATGAATGGCACGAGTACTGGATCAAGAACCGGCTCGACTGGTACACGGGCCTGGGCATCAGGGAAGAGAACCTGCGCCTGTTTGTCCACCCGCTGGAAAAGCTAAGCCACTACTCAAAGGGCACCACCGACATCGAATACCGTTTCGGTTTTCAGGGGTCGGAGTGGGGCGAGCTGGAAGGCATCGCCAACCGCACCGACTTCGACCTGGCCACCCACTCGAAGCACTCGGGAACCGACCTGAGCTACTTCAACCAGGGCACCAACGAGCGGTACACGCCGTACGTCATTGAGCCAGCGGCCGGTCTGACCAGGTCCTTTATGGCATTCCTGGTCGATTCCTACACCGAAGACGAGGCACCGAATTCCAAGGGCGGCGTCGACAAGCGCACTGTCCTGAAACTTGACCCCCGTCTGGCCCCCGTGAAGGCAGCGGTCCTGCCGCTGAGCCGCAACGAGGACCTGTCGCCCAAGGCCAAAGATCTTGCAGCGGCGCTGCGCCGGAACTGGAACATCGACTTCGACGACGCCGGAGCTATTGGACGCCGGTACCGCCGACAGGATGAGATCGGCACCCCGTTCTGCATCACAGTTGACTTCGACACCCTCGATGACCAGGCAGTGACCATCAGGGAACGGGACACGATGGCGCAGGAGCGCGTGTCCCTGGACAAGGTCGAGGGCTACCTGGCCGCGCGGTTGATCGGTTCCTGATGGCGTTGAACTATCGCGAGTGGCGCGACGGCGACGACCTCGAACTCATCCAGTTGTGGGGCGGACCCGAGAACGCCCAGGTGGAACAGGCCAGGGCACTATTCCGGCAGTCCTCAAATCATCCGTGGCTGCGCTGCATTGTGGCCGAAGATGTAGTGGGTACTGAGGCGGGAGTCCCCGTCGCGGCAGCGTATGTCTTCGAACCGAAGCTGCACAACCAACGGCTATGGGCCTACGTTGAGGTGGCCGCCGACCACCGGCGCACCGGCGTCGGGTCCACGCTGCTGGCGATGCTGCGGCATGAGGCGGGAGGTTCGCTGTCCGGTGCAACCCGGCTGCGGGCAAAAGTGAACCCGGGCAGCACCGGCGCGGGTTTCTCCGCAGCGTCAGGGTTTGGCCCGATCCAGCGGTCACGGATCGTACAGGTCGAACCCGACGCGCTGTCGCTGCCCGCCTTTGATGACAATGCGGGACCCCAGCTCGATGAGGCAGCGACCGGTTCGGTGGAACTAACCACCGCCGTCGCCGCCTGGTACAACTCTGTGCACGGCTGGGACCCGGCCGACATGACCCTCGGCCAGGCGCAGCAATACCTCCTCGCTGACTCCACCGGGGCCGGGGGAGCAGTGGTGCTCAGGGACAAACCGGCGGCGGACGGCGGAAAGATTGCTGCTTTTGCCGTCAGCTACACCCAGACCCGAACCGATGATCCAGCTGATGTCCTGGTGGGCTACGACCCTGGTCTGGCTCCGGCCGAGCAGGAAGCTGCCATTGCGTCACTGCTGGCGATGCTGGTGCACCAGTTCCCGGTCCTGCTGGAGGTCGACGACTCGATGACCGCATTGGTGAACGTGGTTGAGCCGCTGCTAGCGATGGGATCGGCCTCGGTCAGCAGTCCCGAAACCCTGGTCGTCAGCGACTAGCTGCTGGTGCCCGCTAAGGGCATCCTTTCAACCAGCCCGGCTACTGGCGCTCGTGCCGGCCGCTGGCCTTGTCGAAGGCGTCGGCTGCGATACGTTCGTCCTCGGTCATCGCGCCGCCACCCCGGTGGGCGGGCTGCCACCAGGCGCCCGGCTCGGGGTCGATGGGGAAGTTGGCGGTGCCGCGGTCGATACCGTCCTGGAGTTCGGCGCGCAGCTGTGCTGTTTCCCTGGTGACGTCGGCATCGGCATCATGCCAGATCGGCTTGCTCACGTGCACCCTGACCGGTGCGCGGAAGACAGTTCTGAGGGACAGTTTATGGCCCCGGCTCATCAGGCGGTGGGATCCCCAGACCGAAATGGGGATGATCGGCACGCCAGCCTCCACCGCCAGCCGCACCGCACCCGTTTTCAGCTCCCTGACGGTGTAGCTGCGGCTGACTCCGGCCTCGGGCAGAATTGCCACGTACTCGCCGGCCCGCAGCTTCTCCAGCGCCCCCTGATAGGCGGCGCTGCCAGCGCTTCGGTCAACTATGACATGGCCCGCAGCCCGAATGGCGGGGCCAGCAAACCAATGCGACCCCGCGCCCTTGGTGATGAGGAACCGCATTTGCGCGCGGGCGTGCTCCCACACCACCAGTTCAGCGAAGGCGAAGTCGAGATAACCGAAGTGCGTGATGGCGACTACGGCGCCCTGCCCGGGAATGGGCCGCCGGGACTTCCCGTTCAACTGACCGGGAGGCAGGAGGTTCTCCTGGCCGGTGGCTATGATCCGTATCTGGGACACAAACCGCAGTGCCTGCCCGGACCGCACGATCATCCGGTAGAAACGGTCGTTGGGCTGGGGTTGCCAGCGTGCAATTCTCTCGGTCAGTCGACTCATGACGATGCGCCTCGTCCAGGTTTGGGTGGGAGCGGGAAGAAGCCGCTGGTGTTTTCGATGTACTCCCGGTAACCGGGGCGACTGCTCAGACGCTTCTCGGTGAGGGGTTTGCCTGTCTTGTTGGCAAGGGTCCAGAACATCAGGGCCGGGGAGAGGATAGTGAGAATTCCCGGCCAGGAGTCAGCGGCCACCAGGAACAGGCCTACCCAGACAGCCGCGTCTCCGAAATAGTTGGGGTGGCGGGTGTAGCGCCAGAGGCCCTTGTCCATCACCGTTCCCTTGTTGGCCGAATTGTTGCGGAAGGCTGCCATCTGGTAGTCGCCGACCGACTCGAAGAAGAAGCCAATCAGCCAGATCGCCGCTCCCACCCACGCCAGCCACCCCAGCGGACCGGTTGAGTACATTGCAACCTGAATGGGTAGTGAGACGAACAGCATCACCAGCCCCTGCGTCAGATAGATCTTGCGCAGGGCAAACGCGTTCCGTGAGCCGGGCGCATCGCTGAGCATGTCCTCATACCGCGGGTCCTCGGCGCCGTCGCGGGCACGCCACCCAATGAAACCGGCCAGCCGCAGGCCCCACGCCGCGGTCAGGATCAGCATGAGCGAGCGGCGGACGTCGTCGCCTGATCCAGCGGACGTTTCGGCTGACGTGACGAAGGTGATCGCGGCGATCACCACAAATCCGAGCCCCCACGCTGTATCGATCACTGAATGGCGTTTCTGGACCTGCGCCATCGCGAAAGTTGCTGCCAGCAGCACGACGACGCCGAGCGCCGACCAGCCGAAGCCCTCAACAAAGCTGAGAAACGGGAATTCAGGCATCGCGCACCTTTACTGGGTTGGTTGGGACGAACAGTTAGACAGTAATTGACAGGGGCTGGTCGGTGATCAGCAGTTCGCGGGTGGGAAGGGTGCCGTCCGGGGGTACCGCAGCTCCCGTGTCCTCGGCAAACGACTGCAGCACGAACGAAGCGGTCAGCTCATGCCAGAGACGGGCCTTCCTCACCATGAAGTGGCCGGCGTTGCTGACAGTGACGTAGTGCATACTGGCTGCGAGTGCGCGTGCCCTGTGGGCGTACCGGAGCGATTGGCGGTGTGAGGTCCAGCGGTCGGAGTCGCCGTGCAGGATCAGGACGCGTTTACCGGTAACGGGATCGGCCGGGGTGGTCTCGCTGAGCCAGGGCGCCAGGGAGACCACCGCTCCGACCTGGGAATCATCGGCGACGCAGAGGGCAACGAGGCCGCCCATCGAATGCCCCACCAGATAGACGGGGATTCCAGGATGGCGTTTCTGGATCGCGGCCAGCGCCCAGCGGGCGTCCTGCAGCGGCGACATTTCCTGACCGTTCCAGCCCCGCACACTGTTGCGGAGGGACCACACCTCAAGACCGTGGCCCTTGCCCCTGCGATGAATCAGCTGGGCGAAGGGGACCATTCGAGCCGGGCTGAGGTGGCGGGCACGCACAGGTTCGAAGCTGTTCGCCCGACCGCCGTGGAGCACCAGGGCAACACCTTTGACCGGCACTGACGCCTTCCAGACGGTAATGATTGGTGCATGCGCGACGGTTCCGGCTGGAGCCTCATCCGATTCGCTAAACCGTTCTTTCATTTGCCTTTTCCGTCTGCGGTGGTGTGTCTTTTCAAACCCTGGTTATAGCTTATGTCCCGAGCTGGGGAGGTCTGGCACCCGCGTAGAATTCCGTAAAGCACCGAACCAGTGCACCGAACCGGATCAAGGACAGCTAGGAACCTCGTGGGCCACAGCCACACTCATGACACAGGCAATTCGGAGCCAAGCACAGCAACGATTGGCGCACGAAAGCGGGCAAACCTGTTACTCGCTATGATCCTGGTCCCGCTGGGAATTCTTACGGTGATCGGCATGATCATGCTGTGGCCCAGCGGCGACCGCAGCAGCGTCACTATCTCCAACCCCTACGCCACCGCTGATGGGGTGTCCATCGACGTGGGCGAGGTGGAGCGGGTCTCCCTCGAAGACTGTCCTTCCTCCCAGCCCACGGTCGACGCTGGCGGGGAGGCACTGCAGTGCCAGGTGGCCTACACGGTGCCGGCCTCCGGCGGAGCAGCGATTCCCGTGGAGATCACGCCGGAGTTGGCGCGGGCTGGCGCCGTCGAGGCCGGGGACAAGATCCGCTACCTGAACCTCGACGGGGTGATCCAGGGCGGCAGCGCACCCTATATCTTCATGGACTTTGTCAGGACCGTGCCCATGATGTGGCTTGCCGTCCTCTACGCGGTGGTAGTGGTCGCCGTCGCGCGTTGGCGGGGTCTGCGAGCGATGATTGGCCTGATTGGTGCTCTGGTGGTGCTGGCCCAATTCATCCTGCCGGGGCTGGTGGAAGGCAAGCCACCGCTGTTGCTGGCTCTGGTCGGGTCGGTGGTGATCATGTTCGGCGTTCTCTACTTCGCTCATGGCTTCTCTGCGAGGACCTCCACTGCCCTCCTCGGAACCCTCTTCGGCCTGTCGATCACTGCGCTGCTGGCCGCGTGGGCCACCGAGTCCATCTACCTGTTTGGGGTGGGTGACGAGAACGCCTACGCGCTGGTTAATTCCTCTGGGGACGTCTCAATAGCCGGCATCATCATGTGTGGTCTGATCATTTCCGGGCTGGGCGTCCTCAACGACGTGACCATCACCCAGTCCTCGGCCGTGTGGGAGCTGTACGAACTGGCCCCCAACACCTCGGCCCGCAGACTTTTTTCCGGCGCCATGCGGATCGGTCGGGACCACATCGCTTCCACCGTCTACACCATCGCCTTCGCCTACGCGGGGGCAGCCCTGCCGTTGTTGATCCTGGTCTCGCTGTACGATCGCACGGTGGTGGAAAATCTCACCAGTGGGGAACTCTCCGAGGAAGTGGTGCGCACCCTCGTGGGCTCCATTGGGCTGGTGCTCGCCATCCCAGCGACCACACTGATCGCCGTCCTGGTGGTCAAGGCTGTGGGCATCCGTCAGCATGCAGCGGCCGACGACGGCGGGCAGACCCCAGCTGTTCTGGCCGCCGCCAGCGCTGTTAACCAGGCACCCGGGGAGCTGGTCACAGTGGCCCAGGGGGCGGGCTCTGCCGGAACCACCGCTGCCGAGACCCGGCGATCCCGCCGGGACCGCGAGGTTAGCAGATTCGCTGACGACGCGCCGCAGCGCCGTGTACTTCCCGATTTGCTCCAGCTTGCGACAATAGGTAAGTGACTGTTGTATCAACCCTGCCCGCCACGACCGAGATGACTTCCGGAGCGGCCACCGACACCCGACTCGATCTGCCGCCACTTCAGCTCGGAGCGATCACAGTCAAAACCCCGGTGGTCCTTGCGCCGATGGCCGGTATCACCAACACGGCGTTCCGGCGCCTCTGTCGCGAGTACGGTGGCGGCCTCTACGTCTCGGAAATGGTGACCTCACGCGCCCTGGTGGAGCGAAACCCGGAGTCACTGAGAATTATCTCCCACGATGCCGATGAAGCGGTGCGCTCGGTCCAGCTGTACGGCGTCGACCCGGTGACCGTCGGCGCTGCCATCAGGATCCTCGTCGAAGAGGACCGGGCCGACCACATTGACCTCAACTTCGGCTGTCCGGTGCCCAAGGTTACCCGGAAGGGTGGCGGCGCGGCGCTGCCCTGGAAGCTGGACCTGTTCACCGGAATCGTGCAGACGGCAGTCAGGGAGGCGTCCAGGGGTGGTATTCCCCTGACCATCAAGATGCGCAAGGGGATCGACGAGAATCACCTGACCTTCCGCGAAGCTGGAAAGATCGCCCGCGACAGCGGCGTTGCAGCGGTGGCGCTGCACGGGCGCACCGCCTCGCAGTTCTACTCGGGGACGGCCGACTGGAACGCTATCGCCGAGCTTCGCGAAGCCCTGCCCGACATCCCGGTCCTGGGTAACGGCGACATCTGGTCCGCTGAGGACGCGATCCGGATGGTGCGACAGACCGGCGTCGACGGCGTCGTCATCGGTCGCGGCTGCCAGGGCCGGCCCTGGCTGTTCGGTGATCTGATGAACGCCTTCGAAGGCGACAGCACCAGGCACCAACCCGGCCTGGGCCAGGTGGCCGAGACCGTCTACCGCCATGCTGAACTGCTCGTCGACACGTTCGGCAACGAGATGATGGCGCTCAGGGACATCCGCAAGCACATGGCCTGGTACTTCAAGGGCTATGTGGTGGGCGGAGAGTTGCGCGCCAAGCTGGCTGCAGTCCCCACCCTCGAGGTGCTGCGCGAACTGCTGGCCGGGCTCGACGCCGAGTCACCCTATCCCGGTTCCGATGCCGAGGGCCCCCGCGGACGTGCGGGCAGTCCCAAAAAGACTTCGCTACCGCAGGACTGGCTGAACTCCCGGGCCCTCAACGATGCACAGCAGGCTGACATCTCAGCAGCAGAAGTGGACGTCTCCGGTGGCTGAGGCATCCATGAGCTTCCCGAACGCACCGGTTACCGCCGGGTACACCGAAGCTGATCTGCAGCGGTGGGTCGACGAACCAGCCAAGAGCACCCACCGGTCCCACTTCGAGCGCGACCGTGCCCGGGTCCTGCACTCCTCGGCGTTGCGGCGCCTCGGTGCCAAAACCCAGGTGGTAGCCCCCGACACCGACGACTTTGTGCGTACCCGCCTCACCCACAGCCTCGAGGTAGCCCAGGTGGGCCGCGAGCTGGGCCGGGCGCTGGGGTGTGACCCGGACATTGTCGACGCCGCCTGCCTGGCCCACGACCTGGGGCACCCACCGTTCGGGCACAACGGCGAGTCCACGCTGAACGACCTGGCGCACGCGGTCGGCGGGTTCGAGGGCAACGCCCAGACCCTGCGGCTGCTCACCCGCCTGGAACCGAAGGTGATCCGCGCTGACGGCACCCCGGCGGGTCTGAACCTCACCCGCGCCAGTCTCGACGCGGCCTCGAAGTATCCGTGGACAGCTGCCGACGCGCCGGTGCTCCACGGTCAGCGCACCTCCAAGTTCGGCGCCTACGAAGACGATCGTCCGGTGTTCGATTGGCTTCGCGACGGCGCCCCCGCCGGCCGATCATGCCTGGAAGCGCAGGTCATGGACCTGGCCGACGATATCTCCTACTCGGTGCACGACGTCGAAGACGCAATTGTTGCCGGCCATTTCCAGCTGCGGCAGATGGACAGCTCTGACACCCGCGCGCGGGTGGTCGGCTACACCCAGCAGTGGTACCTCCCCCACAGTGATGCAGCGGCAGTTGATGCAGCGCTGGCGCGCCTTGAGGCGACCGATGTGTGGGTGCGCGACGCGGACGGCAGCAGGCGGTCCATGGCGGCGCTGAAGAACATGACCAGCCAGCTGATCGGCCGGTTCTGCCTCAGCGCGCTCGCCGCCACCCGCGCCATCTACGGCCACGACCCACTCACCCGCTATCACGCCCAGATGGTGGTACCCGAGGAAACCGAGCTGGAGATCGCCGTCATGAAGGGGCTGGCGACCACCTTCGTCATGACCTCCGAGCGGCGGCAGCCCGTGTACGAACGCCAGCGGGAAGTGCTCAGTTCGCTGGTTGCCCAGATGGCGGCAGCGGGGGATCAGTTCCTTGAGCCCGCCTTCGCTGCCGACTGGAAGGACGCGCCCGACGACGACGCCCGGCTCCGGGTGGTCATCGACCAGGTGGCCTCGCTCACCGATGCGTCGGCGTTGGCTCTGCACCGGCGGGTCGTTGGGCCGGTCCCATCACTCTGGTAGCCGGTCTCGCCTGACACTGGCGCACCCACTTCTCCTGCACAGCTGATCCCCGCGGAACCCCACACCACCGGCGACGCATAGACTGTTTTCATGGCCGGACTCATCAAGCGCGAAGACATCGATGAGGTACGCCAACGCACCGATATCAAGGAGATCGTCGACGGGTACGTCACCCTGAAGTCGGCGGGGGTCGGCTCCTACAAGGGGCTCTGCCCTTTCCACGACGAACGGTCGCCGTCGTTCCATATCCGCCCGCAGCTTGGCTCCTACCACTGCTTTGGCTGCGGCGAGGGTGGAGACGTCATTTCGTTCGTCCAGAAAATGGACCACACCTCGTTCTCTGAGACAGTCGAAAAACTCGCCTCCCGGATCGGCTTCGAGCTCAGGTACGAGGACGGCGGCACTGGCCCTCGCCGGGAAGACATCGGCAGGCGCCAGCGCATGCTCGACGCCCACAAGATCGCCGCCGAGTTCTACCGCGAACAGCTTCTCTCCCAGGGTGCCGCAGCTGGCCGACGGTTCCTGCAGGAACGCGGGTTCGACCGCTCCGCCGCCGAACAATTCGGTGTGGGCTACGCGCCGCAGGGCTGGGACGGGCTGCTCACCCACCTCACCGGCAAAGGCTTCACCCAGGACGAGCTCAAGCTCACCGGCATGTTCAGTGTCTCTTCCAACAACGCGCAACGGATCTATGATCGGTTCCGGGGGAGACTGATCTGGCCGATCCGCGACATCACCGGTGACTCAGTCGGCTTCGGTGCCCGGAAACTCTACGAGGAGGATCAGGGCCCCAAGTACCTCAACACCCCTGAAACTTCCCTCTACCACAAGTCCCAGGTCCTGTACGGGATCGACCTGGCCAAGCGGGAAATCGCCAAAACCCGTCAGCTCGTCGTCGTCGAGGGCTACACCGATGTGATGGCCTGCCACCTGGCCGGGGTGGGGACCGCCGTTGCGACCTGCGGGACGGCTTTCGGAGCGGATCACATCAAGATAGCCCGCCGGCTCCTGTCCGACGACGGGTCCGGCGGTGAGGTGGTCTTCACCTTCGATGGGGACGCAGCTGGCCAGAAGGCCGCTCTGCGCGCCTTTGAGGAGGACCAGCGGTTCGTTGCGCAGACCTACGTGGCGGTGGAGCCCAGCGGCGCCGATCCGTGCGAGCTGCGCCAGGCCAAGGGCGACGACGCAGTCCGCGGTTTGATCTCGTCGCGCCGGCCACTCTTCGAGTTCGCCATCAAGGCGTCCTTCGGCAACTATGACCTGACCACCGGCGAGGGGCAGGTCAATGCCCTGCGGCATGCAGCGCCGATTGTCGCGCGTATCCGTGACGTGTCACTGCGGTCCATCTACACCCGCGAACTGTCCCGCTGGCTAGGCATGCAGTTCGTGGGCGAGGACCAGGTAGCCAGGGCTGTCTCGTCAGCTGCACGGAAGGGGACAGGGGCCAGCACCGGCATGGGTGCAGGAACCCGCGAGAGCAGCGCGCAGTCGTCTCCTGGGGGCGATTCGGATACCGCGGCCGGGTCAGACCAGGGCGATACCCAGCGGTTCCAGCGTCCGGATCCGAAGGATCCGATTGGCAGGATGGAACGCGAGGTCCTTGAGGTGGTCCTGCAGCACCCGAATCTATTGGAGGCGGGGCACTGGGAGCGGTTTGCTGAGTCGGGGTTTTCCGTTCCCGTCTACGCGGCGCTGAAGGACGCCGTGCAGGCTGCTGGTGCCGCAGTGGTGGAACCGGCTCAGTGGGTGGAACGGGTTCGGCAGGAGGTCCCAGAGGTGTTGCGGGGCCTGGTTACCGAGTTGGCTGTCACCCCGCTGCCGTCGAAAGCCGAGGACGCACTGGCGCTCTACTGCAGGGACATTATCAACCGGCTCTATGAGCTGCGCATCACCAGGCTCAAGGCCGAGCTGCAGGGTCGGTTGCAGCGGGTCGACGCCGCCGCCGACCCGGAGCAGTATGTCCAGCTGCAGCGGGATCTGCTGGAGCTGGAAATGCGCCGTCGCCAGCTGCGCTCCGATTAGAGGCCAGCCGATTTCACTTACCCGCACTTGGTATGTAGAGTTGTATCTGCTGCTTTCCTCCGTAGCTCAATTGGCAGAGCATTCGACTGTTAATCGAAGGGTTACTGGTTCAAGTCCAGTCGGAGGAGCCACCAGACCCCTTCCCATCAGCGTCGCGCTGGCGGGAAGGGGCTTTCTTTGTGTCACGAGCATCCCGGCGCGGAGCGTATTCTGAAGAAATGGAACAAGACAGCAAACTGATCCTTGTCACTGGCGCTACCGGGTATATCGGCGGCAGGCTGGTGTCCCGCCTGCTCGCCGAAGGCCACACAGTGCGGGTCCTGGTGCGCTCTCCGCAGAAGCTCAAGGACGTCCCCTGGTCCTCCTCGGTGGAAGTGATTGAAGGCGATCTCGAAGATGAAGAGTCGCTCAGGAAGGCCTGCGACGGCGTCGACACCCTGTACTATCTGGTCCACTCGATGGGCACGGGCAAGGGCTTCGAAACCAAGGAGTCGAAGATTGCCTCAATGGTGTCGAAGGCAGCCACCCAGGCCGGTGTGACCCGGATGGTGTACCTTGGTGGCCTCCACCCGGCAAACGTCGAACTCTCCACCCATATGCGCTCCCGCGAGGAGGTGGGTCGCATCCTCCTGGAATCCGGTACCCCGACCATTGCCTACCAGGCGGGTGTTGTCATTGGATCAGGGTCAGCGTCGTTCGAAATGATCAGGCACCTCTCCGACGTCCTCCCGGTGATGCCGGCGCCCAAGTGGGTGCTGAACCATATTGAGCCCATCGCTGTCCGGGACGTCCTCCACTACCTGATTGGTGCACTCACCCTTCCGGCTGAGCTGAACCGGACCTTCGACATCGGCTCACGGAATGTGCTCTCCTACGCCGAGATGATGAACCAGTACGCAGTGGAGTCCGGCCTGCCGCGCCGCAAGATCCTTGCCCTGCCGGTGCTGACCCCCCGCCTCGCCGGCCACTGGGTGAATCTGGTCACACCTATTCCCCGGGTGATGGCTATGCCACTGATCGAGTCGCTGCAGCACGATGCGATCACCGCCGAACATGACATCGATGACTACCTGCCAGTGCCCGACGGCGGCCTCACCGACTACCGCACGGCAGTTGACCTGGCATTGGGCAAAGAGCGCGGGGGAGCGGTCGAGACCAGTTGGGCGGGCGCGTCGCTGGTCGATACCGCCGCGGATCCACTACCCACCGATCCGGAATGGGCCGGCCACACTGTCTACACGGACGTCCAGGTCTACCGGTCCAAAGCCACCCCCGAGCGGCTCTGGCGTGTCATTGAAGGGATTGGTGGGGACAACGGCTGGTACTCGCTTCCCGTGGCCTGGGCCGCCCGAGGCTGGCTGGACAAGTTGGCTGGCGGAGTTGGCCTGCGCAGGGGCAGGCGCCACGCAGACCAACTGTTCACCGGCGATGCGCTGGACTTCTGGCGGGTCGAGGAGATTGTCAAAGGGGAACGGCTGCGGCTGCGTGCGGAAATGAGACTTCCCGGACGCGCCTGGCTCGAACTATCGGTGCGTCCCGACGACGCCGGCAGCGAGTACACCCAGCGCGCAGTGTTCTTCCCGAAGGGCCTCGCCGGCCGGCTGTACTGGCTTGGAGTCCTTCCGTTCCACGGGATCATCTTCAAGTCCATGGCACGCAACATCTCCAGCAAGGCTGAACGTAACTGAGTCGGGCCGGTTAGCGCAGTGGGGGTACCGTCCGCGGCCTGACCACTGTCCATAGAAAGACGATCCCTGCGCTAATGCACGCGGCCATCACGCCTCCCATGGTGGTGGCAGAGACACCAAGCAGGCCAACCGCAGGAGAGATTGCGCCGGCCAGGCCAAAGGTTACGGCTCCCAGCAGAGACGCCGCGGTGCCTGCCTGGGCGCCGTGGTTGGCCAGCGCCAGCACCTGCACGCAAGGGAAGGTGAACCCAGCTGACATGATGTAGCACCAGAGCGGTACGATGATGCCCCACAGTCCGAGCCCGAGCTGGGCGAACAGGACGATCAGCAGGGACATCAGAAGCATTGATGCAGTGGAGAAAACCATTACCCACTGCGGGCCAATCCGCCTCAATACCCTCGCACTGATTTGGACGCCGGCCACAATTCCGAGGGAATTCACTGCGAAGAGCAGCCCATATTGCAGCTCGCTGAAGTTGTAGGTGCCCTGGAAGAGAAAGGGTGACGCCGAAAGATAGGAGAATAGCCCTGAAAAATTCATCCCGCCCACCAGCAGGACGCCGATGAAGATCCGGTCAGTGAGCACCGCGCGGTAACGCTGCAGGGCTGTGGCGCCCGAGCTACCCCGTCGATCAGCAGGCAGGGTCTCGACGAGGAACACCGACGTTGCGATGATGACCAGCACCCCATAGGCGGCGAGGAACCAGAAGATTCCGGGCCAGGGCATTACCAGGAGCAGTGAGGACCCGATGACTGGAGCGAAGATGGGGGCCAGTCCGTTGACCAACGCCAGGTAG
Source organism: Arthrobacter sp. H20 (assembly GCF_000520515.1). GTDB lineage: Bacteria > Actinomycetota > Actinomycetes > Actinomycetales > Micrococcaceae > Arthrobacter_D. Next base: position 47,274 of record NZ_KI914752.1, on the reverse strand, counting down.
GAGAGCATCCTGACCAGGGGATATCCGCTGAAGAGGTCTCTGAGCATTGCCATTGCGACGACGCTGCCTCCCGCGGCCCCTACGCCCTGCAGGACGCGAAATACCATCAACATGGTGATGTCGGTGGCCATGGCGGCACCCAGCGACGCCAGGATATGGACGCTCGTCGCGAGAATCAGCGGAATCCGGCGACCCACTTTGTCGCTGAGCGGGCCGACCACCAACTGCCCGATGGCGAACCCGACGATTGTCCCGGTGAGCGTCAGCTGAACTGCGGCTTCGGTGACGCCAAGGTCTCGCTGCAGCGAGGGAAAGGCCGGCAGATAGAGATCGATGGTGAATGGGCCCAGCGCAGTCAAAGAGCCCAGGATCAGCACATAGATCAGTTTCTGACGCCGGGAAAGTGAATCGCCGGGGTGGGTTACTGTGCTCAACTGGCGCCTATCCGACACAGATCGTTCCTTGTGTCATGGGTTGGCCCTTCAGGCCAAGAGAGGGTCATGGTGCGCGAGCACGCTGAATCTCGTCCAGAAAGGGGAGCAACAACGCACCACGCTGTCGTTGAGTTCCATCCTAGGCGGCTTGATCGCCCGGCGGTCACTAAGGGTGCTTGCTATTGAAGTAGGCTTACACAGAATCGGCATTGGCCGCTCAATGGTAATTTTAGGAAAAGGTTTACGCAGCTTGCAGGTCTGCTCACGCGGTCTGTTAGACGAGGGATGGAGGCAGGGCTATGGATAGCTCCGCTAGCACACGTGGCACAGGGACTTCCAACAAGCCATCGGTCTTCGGGCTGATCAAGCTTCTGGCGAGGCTGACGCCGCGCCAGTTCGGAGACGAAGTCTCGATGGCGCTCGAGCAGATGAAGCAGAAGGGCGTCAAGGCGGGGATCGCTGCAGCGTTCCTTGTGGTGGCTGTAGTCTTTCTGGCCTTCCTCTCAGTTGCGCTGATCGTTGCGGCAATTCTCGGCCTGGCCACCATCATGGAGGGCTGGTTGGCTGCACTGCTGGTTGCCGCCCTGTTCCTGGTGGTCATCGCTATCACCGCGTTGATCGGTGTGACCCGGTTCAAGAAGGCGCTGCCGCTCCTGCCTGAGGAAGCCATCCGCGGCATCCGCTACGACATCGGGGTTCTTCGCGAGGGCCGTAGCTTCGACCCGGCGACCCTTGACGTCAAGAAGCCCAAGGAAGAGAAATCGGATGGCAAGCCAGGGGATTCCGAGCCCAAGGAGCCGACCCCGTCGTACGGCGAGCTGCGCCGCCGTTCCGGCACGCGCCGCGACCACTTGGCGGATGTCCGCGATGATCTGGGTCGTGGCCTCGACTTCAAGGCACGGTGGAACCGGACCACGGCCTCGGCGAAAGCCGGAACCGACCGTCTAGCCACCAACGCTCGGTCTGTTGTGCCGCAACGCACTCCGGCCGGCCCGCGTGAACACCCGCACAATGTGTCACTCGCCGATCGCTGGAAGCCACTATCGATAGTCGCTGGCTCAGTTGCCGCAATAGTCGTCATGGTGAAGAAACTCCTCTCCCGTTAGAAAACTCCCCGCCCGTCCCCTGCGCAGGGTCCGGGCGGGCCCGCTCTCCCTGCATAATGGTTGGGGGAGGGGAATATGATCAGATTAATTGGGGCAGGCGCGAGGCCTGGGCACGAGAACAACGAACTGGCGACCTTCTGGACGCTGCCCAATATCGTCACGGTCATCCGGTTCCTTGCCGTTCCGTTGTTCGTGTACCTCATCGTGCAGAATGAGGACGCTCTCGCGGTCATCACCCTCGTCATGCTCGGGTCAACCGACTGGGTCGATGGCTACATTGCCCGCAGATTCGACCAGGTTTCAACTGTCGGCAAGTGGCTTGACCCGATTGCGGACCGGACGGCGCTGATCGTCATCGCAGTGGTATTCGTTGTGGACGGCATCGCTCCGGCCTGGTTGGTCTGGACTATCGTGATCCCCGACGCCATCCTGATTCTCAACGCCCTCATTCTTTTCCGTGGACCTCTGCACCTTCCGGTCACCAACGTTGGAAAGATTCGCACAGCGCTCCTGTTGATTGGCTCGCCGATGCTCCTCTTGCACCGTGTGCCCGGATTTGACGTGCCATGGCTGTTCGTCGCCGCGAACATCCTGCTCATTTTGGGATGTATCGGACACCTCATCGCTTTCTACGGGTACTTCACCGCTGCCCATCGGAAGTATCGCTCGGACCGCAGCTCTGATGACCCAGGCCAGCCCGAGGCAGTTGATGGCGGCTAATACCTTTTGCACCAGGTACACGAAGGGTTGCGCATGGTCTGGCTAGCCATTGTGCTGGCCTTGGTCGGTGCCTGCTTTCTCGCCGTCGGAGCTCAGCGCCAGGGCAGTGCCGTGCGGTCCAGCACGGGCGGCCTCTCACTGAATTCGAAAGGCTTCGTCCGGCTGCTGCGCAATCCGCGGTGGGTGCTGGGGCTGATTCTGCTGGTCGTGGGCATGGCGCTCAACGTCGTCGCCCTCAGCCTGGCGAGTCTTACTGTGGTGCAACCCATCGGTGCGATCGCCCTGGTGATTACCACAGTGGTCAATTCCAAGGACCAGGGCATCCGGATCAATCGTGCCACTGTCCTCGCGATCGCTGCCTGCGTCAGCGGGAGCGCAGTGTTCGTGTTGCTGGCCGTCAACGTCACCCGGGAAAACCACGGGGTGCGCCCGGAGCAGGAACTTCTCGCCGTGCTCCTGTTGGGTCTCGCCGTCGCCCTGTTTGGATCTCTTGCAGCACTGTTCCGTCGCCGGCTCGGCGCCTTCGCCTACATTTTGGGAGCCGGTGTGCTGTTCGGCTTCGTCGCCGTCCTCACGAAAATCATCGCCACCCACCTGTTGGACCCCAACGGCCGGTTCCTCATGAATGTGCCGCCCTATACCCTGATTGCTATTGCCGTGGCCGCTGCGCTGGGCTCCTGGTTTGTGCAGAGCGCCTACGCGACCGGCCCACCGGACCTCGTCATTGCGGGACTGACGGTGGTTGACCCCATCGTGGGAATTGCTGTCGGCATAGTGATCCTCGGCGAGCTGGAACCCGATGTGCAGTCTGTCATCGCAATTGCCATGGGGATGGCTGCATTGGTTGCTATTGTGGGGGTCATTGCGTTGTCCCGCCATCATCCAGATGTGCTGCAACGCCAGAAGGACGTACGACGTCGACGCTAGCTGAGGCTGATCCAGTCCGGTCGCCGCATCCGCCAGTAACCCGCAGAGGAACCCACAGTGAGCCACCCGGCCGACAAATTACCGTTGACCATCCTGATTGCAGCGGAAACCTATCCGCCCAACATCAACGGGGCGGCGCAGTTCGGATACCGGCTGGCAAAGGGGATGCACTCGCGTGGGCACGACGTGCACGTCCTAGCACCGAGTACCCAGAATGGAAAGAGCTTCACCGAGGCCGACGGCGAGTGGCCCGTGCACCGGTTGAAGTCCCATGCGGTACCCACTCACGATTACTGGCGCATCTGCCTTCCCTGGGAGATCAAACGCGATATCAGCATGCTCTTTGATCGGGTGCAGCCGGATGTGGTGCACATTCAATGCCACTACATGGTGGGGGATTACACCCTGAACGAGGCGGTTAAGCGCGGCATCCGGGTGGTTGCCACCAATCACTTCATGCCAGAAAATCTGAACCCCTTCCTGCCGTTCCCGGAGTGGTTCAAGAAGATCGTTGCGAAGAACTCCTGGCGTGACATGGGCAAGGTCATGGGCAAGGCGGCCGTGGTTACCACTCCCACCCCGCTGGCGGCCAAGGCGATGCATGAGCACGCGTTCCTGCCGAAGGTGCTGCCGATCTCCAACGGCATCGACTCATCCGCTTACGAGCTGCAGCCTGGCGAGACGATTGGCCCGAGGGACTATCCCACAGTGCTCTTCGTTGGACGGCTGGCCGAAGAGAAACACGTTGATGTCTTGATCGACGCGGTCGCCAAGACTCCACCGGAACTCAATGTCCACCTTGAGATTGTTGGTGGCGGTGAGGTGAAAGCCACGCTCCAGGCGCAGGTCGCCCGGTTGGGTCTGGGGGGCAGGGTTGCCTTCCGCGGCCTCATTAGCGACGAGGAGCTGCGGCTGGCCTACCTGCGTGCGGCACTGTTTTGCCAGCCGGGCACAGCTGAGCTGCAGTCCCTGGTGACACTTGAGGCAATGTCAGCCTCCACCCCTGTCCTGCTGGCCAACGCGATGGCGTTGCCGCACCTTGTGGAGCACGGGGTCAACGGTTACCTGTTCACGCCGCAGGACAGTATCGAGCTCGCGGGGCGGATCACCGAGCTCCTGGATCTTCCCGCCGATGATCTGGATCGGATGGGCAAGGCCAGCCGATCAATGGTGGATGCCCACTCACTCACTGCCACCCTCGCGACCTTCGAGGGCCTCTACTACGGCGATTCGCTGGACGCGGACGCCCTTTAGCACCGTCACCTGCGATGATCCCAGGAATGCGGGTTAGCCAACCGCCGCGGGGTCGTTAGACTGATTCGGTGTCGTTAGAATAGACAGCGCGCTTCGGCGTGCGCGGCGCGGGGCTGTAGCTCAGCTGGTTAGAGCAGCGGACTCATAATCCGTTTGTCCTGGGTTCAAGCCCCAGCAGCCCTACCCTTGCAAAGTCCCCGGAACACTCCAGTTCCGGGGACTTTGTGGTTTCGGGTCACTTGTCGGTGGTGATTGGCAACGAAGTTACTCGTGGGTAACATAAGACGTGAGAACCGTTGGACGACCCAGAGGACAACCGCATGAGCAAGCCGGTCATCGATGTAAACAACCTGCCGTATGCAGACGGCGATTTCTACTCCTTCGAGGCGCTTCTGAGCCAGAAGGAGCGGGACCGGCTTGGCGAGGTTCGCCAGTTCCTGAATGCCGAGGTGAAGCCTTATGCCACCGGCTGGTGGAATGAAGCAACCTTCCCGAAGGAGCTCATCCCCAAGCTTGCCGGACTGGATGTGATGAGCCCGGTGCGGCGCCAGGGCTACTCCAATCTGTTCGCCGGATTGATGCACGCCGAGTTCACTCGTGCTGACACCTCAATTGCCACCTTCATGGGCGTCCACGACGGCCTGTTCACCGGGTCAATTGAGGAACTTGCCTCAAAGGAACAGCAGGAAGCATGGCTGCCGGATATCTATTCGATGAAGAAGATCGGCGCCTTCGGCCTCACCGAGCCTCTCGGCGGATCCGACGTGGCTGGCGGCACCCGCACCACAGCACGCCGCGAAGGCGACAGCTGGATCATCAACGGCGCAAAACGGTGGATCGGCAACGCCACCTTCTCCGACTGGGTAGTCATCTATGCTCGTGATCTCGCAGACAACCAGGTCAAAGGGTTCCTGGTGGACACCACGCTTGAGGGGTACCACGCCACGAAGATTGACAACAAGATTGCGCTGCGGATTGTCGAGAACGCGGATATCACCCTCGACAACGTAGTTGTTCACGACGATTTCCACCTCAAGGGCGCCAACAGCTTCAAGGATACGAACAAGGTCCTTAAGGTGACCCGTCTTTCGGTGGGGTGGCAAGCGGTCGGACAGCAACTGGCGGCCTTTGATGTGGCGCGACGATACACGGTGGAGCGGCACCAGTTTGGGCGCCCACTTGCCTCCTTTCAGCTGGTGCAGCAGCAACTCGTTGAAATGCTGGGCAATACGGTCAGCTCAATGGGCATCATGGTCCGCCTCGCCCAACTGGAGGACGAGGGGCAGGCCAAGGATGAACAGTCGGCAATGGCCAAGGCTTTCACCACCGCACGGATGCGCGAGACTGTCGCGATGGGCCGCAGCCTGCTGGGCGGAAACGGTATCGTCACCGACTATGAAATGGCCAAGATCTTCTCCGACGCGGAGGCGGTGTATTCCTATGAAGGCACCCATGAAATCAATACCCTCGTGACGGGTCGGGCCATCACCGGCATCGCCGCGTTCGTCTAGCCGGGCCGGCCGATGTCAGGGCCCGTGGAGCGGCAATAGGACTGATGGACGGCGGTCCAGGACATAGGTGAGCGGGTCCACGTACTCGCCGTCCAGGCGCACTCCCCAGTGAAGGCACGTGGCCGGGCAATGTGATCGCGACTGTTGCATGGTTGGATGAGCCAAACTTGATGCGAGTGTACCGAGCGTCTGACCCTGCCGGACTGCCTCTCCGCGGTCCAGCACGGCAGAGACCGGTTCGAAGCTGCTGAGCACCCCGCCGCCGTGGTCGACAGTGACTACTGGCCGGTCCACTACCCAACCGGCGAAGACCACCCGGCCTGGCGCGGGGCTGCTCACCTCGGCGGCGTCGTTGGCTGCCAGATCCACGCCACGGTGTCCGGGTAGCCACCGTTCTGCCGGTGGATCAAAGTTTCTTAGCACAACCGGCACAGGGGAGAGCGGCCAGCTCCACGCTGGTTCATGAGTCGTTGGTGGTGCTGCACTGGTCAGGCCAAGCCCTGACACTGAGATGCCCACCACCAGTATGGTGGCGCGAAGCACCGCGGGGAGGGCCGCTATGGGGTGGGTTGACCGCTGTGACATGTTTCAAGTCTGCGGCTGCCATGTCAGCTGGGTCGCCCCAGCGACAGCTATGTGGACAAACCGAGCGTGGACAAACCCAGCGTTGGACGGCCGATCCCCGCAGGGCCGACGGGGGTGCGGGCAGTGGGTGGGCGTGTACCGCTCCGTTCCGGCCTCCGCCCACCCTGTAGTACACTCAATACAGCAGTTTGCTGCGATGCTCCGTGCCCGCCGGAAGTTTTCGAATGGGTATTGGCTCGCCTCAACTGACTACGCGTATCTCTTTCCCTTCCGAACCCGCACGGGTTGCGAAGGGCATGGATCCAACGGTCCGGAAAGACTTCCGGTGAAGGACCCCATGGGTGAAAGCCAACAGGTACCAGGAGTGAAGTTCAACCGAACTGAACTAGCAACCGTCAACAGGCAGAAACGGCGCCACGCGCCCTGCCGATAGAAAGGAACGACATGCCAGTCGTTACCATGCGCCAGCTGCTCGACAGCGGCGTACATTTTGGCCACCAGACCCGTCGCTGGAACCCGAAGATGAAGCGCTTCATCTTCACCGAGCGCAACGGCATCTACATCATCGACCTGCAGCAGTCGCTGTCCTACATTGACCGCGCCTACGAGTTCATCAAGGCGACCGTCGCCCACGGCGGCACTGTCTTGTTCGTCGGAACGAAGAAGCAGGCACAGGAAGCAATCGCCGAGCAGGCGACCCGCGTGGGCCAGCCCTACGTCAACCAGCGCTGGCTCGGCGGCATGCTCACCAACTTCCAGACCGTCTCCAAGCGCATCCAGCGGATGAAGGAACTCGAGGAAATCGACTTCGACGATGTGGCCGGCTCCGGACACACCAAGAAGGAGCTCCTCCTCCTGCGCCGCGAACTCACCAAGCTGGAAACCAACCTCGGTGGTATCCGCAACCTGACCAAGGCTCCTTCAGTGGTGTGGATCGTTGACACGAAGAAGGAACACCTTGCCATCGACGAAGCCAAGAAGCTCGGCATCCCGGTAGTCGCAATCCTCGACACCAACTGCGATCCGGACGAGGTTGACTTCCCGATCCCGGGCAACGACGACGCTATCCGCGCCGTTCACCTGCTGACCCGCGTGGTTGCAGATGCAGTTGCCGAAGGCCTGATCGCCCGTCACAACCGCTCCGGTGGAAACGACGCCGAAGCAGCAGCCGAGCCAATGGCAGAGTGGGAGCGCGAACTGCTTGGCGACAACGCCGCACCAGCAGCTGACGCCGCACCAGCCGATGCTCCCGCTGAAGCAGCTCCAGCTGAAGCAGCCCCAGCCGAAGAAGCTCCTGCAGCCGATGCTCCTGCTGAAGCAGCTGCAGCTAGCACCACTGAGGAAGCCCCAGTAGCTGAAGAAGCTCCAGCAGCCGACGACAGCAAGTAACTGGATACGGGGGTGCGGGTGGAAATCCGTGCCCCCTTCTCCATCTGCCCAGGTGTCACCGCCTGCAGGCATAGCTCTTCTTAGACACAACACACTTAGGAGTTCACATGGCGAACTACACCGCCGCTGACATTAAGGCCCTTCGCGAGCGCACAGGCGCTGGCATGATGGACGTGAAGAAAGCCCTCGATGAGGCCGACGGCGACGCCGGTAAGGCTATGGAGCTCATCCGCATCAAGGGCCTGAAGGGTGCAACAAAGCGCGAGGGCCGTTCAACCGCCGAGGGCCTCGTCGCAGCCAAGGTCGACGGGAACGTCGGTGTCATGGTTGAGGTTAACTGCGAAACTGACTTCGTTGCCAAGGCAGGCCCATTTGTTGAGTTCTCCAACAAGGTGCTCGCCGCAGCTATCGAGTCCGGAGCCAACGACGTCGACACCCTCCTTGCCTACACGGTTGACGGCAAGCCCGTCTCCGAGCACGTCATCGAGGCCGGCGCCCTGTTGGGCGAAAAGGTGGCCATCCGCCGTCTTGCTCGCATCGAGGGCGGAATCGTTGACGCTTACCTCCACAAGACGTCCAAGGATCTTCCAGCCCAGGTTGGCGTGCTGTTCGCCGTGGAAGGCGAAGGAGATTCAGCCAAGGAAGCAGCTCACGACATCGCAGTTCACATTGCTGCCTACTCGCCGACCTACCTGGTCCGCGAGGATGTGCCGGCCGAACTCGTTGAAACCGAACGACGGATCGCCGACGAAACCGCGCGGGCCGAAGGCAAGCCAGAGGCTGCACTGACCAAGATTGTCGAAGGCCGGCTGACGGGCTTCTTCAAGGAGGGCGTGCTCGTCGACCAGGCATTTGCCAAGGATGCCAAAAAGTCAGTCGCCCAGGTGCTGACCGAAGCCAATACCAAGCCGAGCGCATTCGCGCGGTTCCGGGTTGGTTCCTAGGTCAGACAGACCGGGTAAGTAGGTTCAGAAGGGGTGGTCGCCACGGTGACCACCCCTTTTTTCCTGCCCGGTGGGCTTTTGAGTCAGCACCGCAACGTATTCTTTTAGCAACGATCCCCACAACTGCCCCGGGAGGCACAATGGATAACTCTGATTTGGGCACGCATGGTCGGGAAACGAACCGTCGTCGGGTACTCCTGAAGCTTTCAGGTGAGGTATTTGGCGGCGGCAAGCTCGGCGTCGATCCGGCGACCGTCCGCTCGGTTGCGAAACAGATCGCAGCGACAGTCGGTCAGGTCGAGGTCGCCATAGTTGTTGGCGGGGGCAACTTCTTCCGTGGCGCCGAGCTTTCGCAGAGCGGCATGGACCGGTCGCGGGCTGACTACATGGGGATGCTCGGGACGGTCATGAACTGTCTCGCGCTGCAGGATTTCCTCGAGCAGGCGGGGGTCGAAACCCGGGTACAGAGTGCCATCACCATGGGGCAGGTTGCCGAGGCCTACATCCCACGCCGCGCCATTCGCCACCTCGAAAAGGGCAGGGTTGTCATCTTCGGTGCCGGTGCAGGTCTCCCTTACTTCTCTACCGACACGGTAGCGGCACAGCGTGCCCTCGAGGTACACGCCGACCTCGTGCTGATGGCCAAGAGCGGGGTCGACGGCGTGTACACGGCTGACCCGCACAAAGACCCCACAGCGAGGAAATTGGAGACACTCTCCTATGATGACGCCCTGCGCCAGGACATCCGGGTAATGGACCAGACAGCCATGACCATGTGCAAGGACAACGATCTCTCGATGGTCGTCTTCGGGATGGAGGGTGAAGGAAACGTCAGCCGGGCGATCCTCGGAGAGAAGATCGGAACGATGGTCACCACCTAGGCGCGCCTACCGGCTGCCCCGGACAGGCGGCCCAGGTGAACTAGGATTGAAAACTGAACCGGACGACGCGCCCGCGGCAGTTGGCGCACAGCTTAGGAGTAACAGTGATCGACGAGACATTGCTAGAGGCCACCCAGAAAATGGATAAGGCTGTGGAAGCCGCGAAAGAGGATTTCGCTACGATCCGCACCGGGCGCGCCAACGCTTCGATGTTTTCCAAGGTCATGGTCAACTACTACGGTGCACCAACACCGCTGCAGCAGCTGGCGTCCTTCCAAAACCCTGAGGCGCGCACCCTCCTGATCACGCCGTTCGACCGGGCGGCGCTGAATGACATCGAAAGAGCGCTGCGTGACTCCGACCTCGGGGCAAACCCGTCCAATGATGGCAACATCATCCGGGTGGTTCTTCCCGAGCTGACCGAGGAACGCCGGAAGGAATACGTCAAGCTGGTCAAGACCAAAGCGGAAGATGCCAAGATTGCCATCCGCAATATCCGCCGCAAGGCGAAGGACGGTATCGACAAGTCGGTCAAGGACGGCGACGCTGGTGAGGACGAGGGTGCGCGCGGCGAAAAGGAACTGGACCTGCGCACCAAGTCCCACACCGATACCATCGATGATCTTCTCAAGCGCAAGGAAACCGAGCTGCTTGAGGTCTAATGAGCGACACCCACCACTCCGCTAACACCGGGGGCCTGCCCGTTTCACAGACCGGGGCAGGCTCCGTGTCAGATGAGGCCGCCCCGGGACGTGGGGAGACTGCTGAACCCGATCCAGCGAAGTCAGTGGTGTCCGGCCAGCCCGTAGCCAGCGTTGACGCCGTGAGCAGCGGCCGACGCGCCCAGCGCGCCCCTGGCACCCGACAGATTCGCCGACGCACTGGGCGTGGAAACGCCTCAGCGCCGAAGGCCCCTTCCCGGGCCGGCCGGAATCTGCCAGCCGCAACAGCTGTCGGAGTAGCCCTGCTCGGCTCGGTGCTGGGCGGAATCCTGTATCTGCCCATCGCTTTCGTGGCGATCACTACCGGTTTTGCGCTGCTCGGTGTCTGGGAAGTCTCGCGGGCTCTTGAGGTACGGCAGATCCGGTTGCCCCTGGTCCCCACGATCGCCGCGACCGTTGCGCTCCCGTTTGCCGCGTACCTCGGCGGACCCGAGACCCTGGCCTATGCGGTGGTCCTCTCCACCACCGCCCTGGCACTCTGGCGCAGTTTCGATCCTGCCCCCGATGCGGCGAGATCAATCATGGCCGGCATCTTTGTGGTGCTCTGGGTGCCGCTCCTGCTCAGCTTCGCGATGCTGCTGCTCCAGGAACCCGCTGGTGAACTCCTGGTGGCAACACTGCTCCTCCTGGTGGTTGCCAATGACACCTTCGGCTATCTCGTCGGTGCGTTTTTCGGGAAACATGCGATGGCGCCGAAGATCAGTCCGAAGAAGTCCTGGGAAGGGTTTGCTGGCTCGGTCGGTGGCGCGGTCCTGGTCGGAACTATCGCCGCCGTGTTCCTGCTGGACCGGCCCTGGTGGTTCGGCCTCGTTCTGGCCGTGGCAACCGTGTCAGCCGCGACGGCCGGCGACCTCGCCGAATCAATGATCAAGCGCGAACTCGGAGTGAAGGACATGGGCAATATTCTGCCCGGCCACGGCGGCATGATGGACCGGCTCGACTCCATTGTCTTCGCCTCCCCAGTTGCGTTCCTGCTGTCGGTTACATTGGTACCAGGAATTCTCTAGCTCTCCGGCCGCACTTATCAAAAGGATTCAGAACACCATGGACGAAGCTCGTCAGAGCAGCTCTCCCTTTGCGCGCGTAGGTCGCCGGGAGTACGGCTACAACCTTCGGCAGGTGGACAGCTTTCTCACCCAGGCGCGGGAGTATTACAACACCGAGGATCAGGCTGGCGGCCCCGTCACCAGCGCCGACGTCCGATCGATGGCGTTCGACCCGGCGAAGGGTGGCTACGAACCACAGGCTGTCGATGCGGCACTGGACCGGCTGGAAGATGTTTTCGCTCAGCGGGAACGCGATCGCCTGATCGAAGCCAATGGAGAGGACGCCTGGTTGATGCAGATCGGCCGCTCCTCTGCCGGGCTGCGCAGCAGGCTGCACCGTGAGCCGGGCGAGAGATTCAGGCGTCCCACCAAGCGGAAAGCTGTCAGCTACAACGTCGACGACGTCGACACCCTCTGCAACGAACTGCTGGGCTATTTCGAGTCTGATATGCCACTGAGTGTCGACGTCGTCCGACGTTCGATCTTCCGCGAAGCCACCGGTGCCGAGGGCTACGAAGAGACCCAGGTGGATGCGTTCATGGACCGGGTGGTCGAGCTGATGGCAGCCATCGACTGACCAGTGCAAACCCTGCTGGACTGGGTCACTGAGGCCGTTGCGCGGGCTCCGGTGTGTGCAGTCGGGCCAGCACCCGCGACACGCTACCCGGGGTCCTGGTGGCTGTCACCCGCGAAACTACTATGGTCACCGCAAACGCCGCTGGGACTGTCCACAGGGCGGGCTGTTCAAGCCACTCATAGCGCGCTGACTCTGGGCCGAGCGCGGCGGCGGCGAGGATCGATCCGCCGCACAGGACCGCACCTGACAACATGCCAGTCACTGCGCCCACGTCGGTGAGGCCACGCCACCAGATTCCCAGGAGCAGCAGCGGGCAGATGGTTGAGGCGGTAAACGCGAACACCATGCTGACGCTGCCCGCCAATGCCAGAGTGTTCGTCGCCAGAGCCAACAGCAGCGGGATCACCGCCGCAATCACTGCGGCTCCCCTGAACCCCTTCACGCTGCCCTGGAAGAACTCCTGGCTGACTACCCCGGCGAGGGACACAACCAGCCCACTGGTCGTCGAGAGGAACGCGGCGAACGCGCCGGCTGTGACCAGGGCGGACAGGAGATCTCCGGCCGTCCCGTCGAAGATGCGGCTGGGAAGTAGCAGCACTGTGGCGTCGGCCGTGCCGTCCGCCGCGAGGTCGGGGGTGTAGATCCTGCCGAGGATTCCGTACATGGTGGGGAACAGGTAGAACACCGAGAGCAGCCCCAGCACAATGAGAGTGGTCCGGCGGGCTGAGGCACCATCCGGGTTGGTGTAGAAGCGCACCAGGACGTGGGGTAGGCCGAGGGTTCCGAACAGCAGGGCAATCACCAGCGAGATGTTGCGGTAGAGCGAAGCATCCCCACCGGTGTTCAGATCGGCGGCGAACACCGCCCCGGCGTCAGTGAGTGGGCTGCCGTCGGCAGTGAGCCGCAGGAGGATAAACACGATTGGCACTGCCAGGGCTGTGAGCTTGAGCCAGTACTGGAACGCCTGGACGAAGGTGATAGACCGCATTCCGCCGGTGACCACGCTGAGGCACACCACAACTATCACTGCCACTGCCCCCACCCAGGCCGGGAGGCCGGTGGTGATCTGGACGGTGAGGGCGGCACCGTGGAGCTGAGGCACAATGTAGAGCCAGCCGACGACGACGACGAGCAGGCTGGTGACGCGACGAACCATCAGCGATTCCAGGCGCGCTTCGGCGAAGTCGGGGATGGTGTAGGCGCCCGACCGGCGCAGGGGAGCAGCAACGAACAGGAGCAGCATCAGGTACCCGGCGGTGTACCCGATCGGGAACCACAGGGCGTCGACTCCGGAGATCAGGATCAGCCCTGCCACGCCGAGGAAACTCGCAGCCGACAGGTACTCGCCGCCGATGGCTGACGCGTTCCACCAGGGACGAACGGTGCGGGAGGCAACGTAGAAGTCGCCGGTGGTCCGTGAGATGCGGAGGCCATAAATACCGATCAGTACTGTACTCAGGGAGACCAGCGTGAGGGCCACATATCCAACTACCGGGTTCAACTCGGCGTTCACGGCGACCCGTCCTCATCGACCAGATCCCTGAACCGCATCTCGTTGCGGGAGGCGCCGCGCACGTAGAGCGCCGCGCAGCTGATTACCAGCGGGTAGACGCCTAAACCCAGCAGCAGCCAGGGCATTGGAACGGTGAACACTGACAGTTCCCCAATCTGGGGGAATACCGCGAGGAGTACAGGAATACCGATGAGGATCAGCAGGAAGCCCACTGCGACCACCACCGCAAGCCGGAGTTGGGACCGGATCAGGGATCTGACGAACAGCTCACCCACTTCCGACTGCTCGGCCAGCTCCCGGATGACTGGGTAGGACCCGGGAGCCGGCCGGGCGGTAGTTCGTGGTGCGGTGACCCGAACCCGCCGGGGAGGTCCGTCGGCCGGATTCACTGCTGACCCCTCACTGTTGCCGCGGCCGGAGCCGGGTTGCTTCAAGCTTGTCCCGAACCGCCGGCAGATGTCTGCGGCTGACCGGAAGCTCGGCGTCGCCCACCATGAGGGATGCCCTCCCTGCTCCGATCTTGACCTGCTGCACCTGATTCATCGCCACCAGATAGGAGCGGTGGGTGCGCAGGAAGCCGGCGTCGGCCCATTGGCGTTCAAGATCGTTGAGTGGAATGCGGATCAGGTAGCTCGACTCGGCGGTATGCAGTCGGGCATAGTCGCCCTGCGCCTGCACGTAGCGGATTTCATCACGCCTGATTATTCGGCTGATGCCGCCCTGGTCAACTGTGACGACCTCCGGGTCAGCAGTGGTGCCGTCCTGGCCAGCTTCCATCAGTTCGCAGATCCGGCGCACCGACTCTGACAGGCGTTCCATCCGGACGGGCTTGAGGAGGTAGTCGACTGCCCGCAGGTCGAATGCTTCGAGGGCACGGTCCTCGTCGGCGGTGACAAAGACGACTGCCGGAGGCCGGCTGAACCGGGAAATGACTCTGGCGATATCCAGGCCCGAGAGAGCCGGCATGTGAATGTCGAGGAACAACGCGTCGACGTCGTGGGTTTCCAGGGCGCGCAGAGCTTCGGCTCCACTCGACGCACGGTGGATGGTTCCGATTCGGGAATCCTTGGCCAGCAGGAACGCTAGTTCCTCGACTGCGGGAAGCTCATCGTCGGCGATGACAACATTGACCATGTGCTCCAGATTACGCTTACCAGCGCGCTGCCGTGTGCCCCCTCCGGTGCGCCGGGCGCTAGGCCTGGTGATCCGGCTGGGACTTCGGGATCCGCAGAGTGATCATGGTGCCAGCGCCGACCGCAGTGTCGATCATGAGGCCATGATCCTCGCCGTACACCTGGCGGAGCCGCTGGTCGACGTTACGCAGCCCCACATGCACTCCCTCAGTGTGGCCAGCCAGGACCAGGCGCAGATGGTCGGGATCGATCCCCACTCCGTCGTCCTCGATGGTTACCTCAGCGAATGCTCCGGCGTCATGGGCGGTTATCGTGATGTGCCCTACCCCGTCGGTGGACTCCAGGCCGTGGCGCACAGCGTTCTCAACCAGGGGCTGAAGGCTCAGGAACGGGATCACAGTGCTCAGGACCTCGGGGCCAATTTCCAGGCTGACCTTCAGCCGTTCCCCGAAACGTGCCCGCTCCAGCAGCAGGTAACGATCAATTGACTGGAGCTCTTCGGCCACGGTGGTGAAGTCGCCGTGCCGACGGAAGGAGTACCTGGTGAAATCGGCGAACTCCACCACCAGTTCACGGGCCCGGGCCGGGTCTGTATTGATGAAGGAAGCGATGGCGTTGAGGGAATTGTAGATAAAGTGTGGGCTGATCTGCGCCCGCAGGGCACGCACCTCAGCTTCCATCAGGAGGGTCCGGGAGGAATCCAGTTCGGCCAGCTCCACCTGGGTGGACACCCAGCCAGCCACCTCATTGGCTGCGCGCACCAGCCCGGCGTTGACGTGCGGCGCGAAGGCGCCCACTGTGCCGACCACCCGCTTGTCGACACGGATGGGGGAGATCACCACCTGCCCGCCACCGGGCAGCGCCGCCGGTCCCAGCTGCGCCTCCCTGAAGATCTGCGTCCGTCCGCTGGCCAGCACCTGCTGCACCAGGTCCATCACCTGTTCGGGCGTCTCACGTCCTCCATCCCAGGCGAGGACAGCGCTCTGGTCAGTGATCAGGAGGGTGTCGCATCTCAGCAGGCTTCGCAGGTGCTTGCTGGCCTTCGACGCGCCGGCCGGAGTGAGCCCGGCACGGAGGTGCTCCGAGGCGAGTGCGGCGGTGTGCAGGGTGGCATAGGTGGCGCGGTCGGCGTCGGACCCGAGATCGCGGGAAGAACGCGAGAGCGTGAATCCCAGGGCGGCAACCACAGCAAGCGTGATGACGACAATGGCACCCACCAGGGCGGTGTCGACGGCGGTGCTGAACATGGCTCTACAGTAACTGTCGGTGACAACCTGCAGCGGCGGCGGGGAGTCCCGTTCGCCGCAGGAGGGGTCCACTTACCGCAGCGCAGCGTCCACTGGGCGATCCACTGCGCTGCGGTACTTCAGAACTGCAGTCGCAAGCCGCAAGGTGATGGGAGTCACACCTTCACTCGCCTGTCGCTGCTCTTAGACCCTTCGGAGTTGGCACGGCGAGGAAGACGTTCTCAACGAGGAGGAATTATGGCTACCGAGTCATCGCCGCCGGAAGCTGGCACAGCAGCGCCCGTCGACTTCATCGCTTACCAGCAGAACCCCCAATTCAAGGAACTACGCAAGCGGCACCGGAGCTTCGTTTTCCCCATGGCAGTCTTTTTTCTGCTCTGGTATTTTCTGTACGTTCTCCTGGCGTCCTACGCAACAGATTTCATGTCCACACCGGTCTGGGGAAACATCAACCTCGGGCTCATCTTGGGGCTGGCGCAGTTCGTCACCACCTTCGCCATCACAATGGGGTACGTGACCTACGCCAACCGGAAGCTTGACCCGATCGCTGCGGACATCCGCCACGAGCTTGAGGTCACCGCTCCAGAAATCTTCACCGAACAGCCAGGAGCGAAAAAATGATGCCGCTATCCCTGCCGATGCAGACGGTCGAAAGCACCCAGGTCGGTGAACCGTGGCTGAACATGACCATTTTCGGGTTGTTCGTCGCTGTCACGCTGGTGATCGTTCTCAGGGCAAGCCGCAACACCAAGACTGCAGCAGACTACTACGCGGCAGGCCGGTCCTTCAGCGGACCACAGAACGGCACTGCTATTGCCGGTGACTACCTCTCGGCGGCTTCGTTCCTCGGCATTGTCGGTGCCATTGCCATCAACGGCTACGACGGATTTCTATACTCAATCGGTTTCCTCGTCGCGTGGCTGGTAGCACTGCTGCTCGTGGCTGAACTGCTCCGAAACACCGGCAAGTTCACCATGGCCGATGTCCTTTCCTTCCGGTTGCGCCAGCGTCCGGTCCGCATCGCCGCCGCCATCACCACCCTGGCTGTCTGCTTTTTCTACTTGCTCGCGCAGATGGCTGGCGCTGGCGGTCTGGTCTCCCTCCTGCTCGGCATCAACGACCGCCTCGGCCAATCGCTGGTCATCACGGTCGTCGGCGGGTTGATGATCCTTTATGTACTGATCGGCGGGATGAAGGGCACCACCTGGGTGCAGATCATCAAGGCAGTCATGCTGATCGCCGGAGCGTTCGTGATGACCATCTGGGTCCTCGCAATCCACGGCTTCAACCTGTCCACCCTGCTCGGTGCCGCAATGGAAACAGCGGGGAACCCCGAGATCATCAACCCGGGTCTGCAATACGGGATCAGCAGCACCTCGCAGTTGGACTTCGTATCGCTCGCCCTTGCACTGGTGCTCGGCACGGCAGCCCTGCCACACGTCTTGATGCGCTTCTACACTGTCCCGACCGCCAAGGAAGCCCGCCGCTCAGTGGTCTGGGCCATCTGGTTGATCGGTGCGTTCTACCTGTTCACGCTGGTGCTCGGCTACGGTGCGGGTGCCCTGATCGGTGCCGATCGCATCACCGCCGCTCCGGGTGGAGTCAACGCGGCAGCGCCTCTGCTGGCCTTTGAGCTGGGTGGGCCAATCCTGCTGGGTATCATTTCAGCCGTTGCGTTCGCCACGATCCTTGCCGTGGTCGCAGGTCTGACCATCACCGCAGCCGCGTCGTTCGCTCACGATATCTACGCGAACGTCATCCGTAAGGGCAACCTTGACCCCGACGGCGAAGTGAAGGTTGCCCGGCGCACAGTCGTCGTGATCGGCATCCTCTCCATCATCGGTGGCATCGGGGCTCAGGGGCAGAACATTGCCTTCCTGGTGGCTCTGGCCTTCGCTGTTGCGGCCAGCGCCAACCTGCCAACCATCCTCTACTCGCTCTTCTGGAAGCGCTTCAACACCCAGGGTGCAATCTGGAGTATGTACGGCGGGCTCGGTTCAGCATTGCTGCTCATCGCCTTCTCGCCTGTTGTCTCGGGCAAGGAAACCTCAATGATCCAGGGCGCCGATTTCGCGCTGTTCCCGCTGAACAACCCGGGTATCGTCTCCATCCCGCTCGCGTTCTTCCTCGGCTGGCTGGGTAGCGTCCTCGCCAAGACCACCGAGGATCCGCAGAAGCAGGCGGAAATGGAAGTCCGGTCCCTGACCGGGGTCGGTGCGGAAAAGGCTACTGAGCACTAAGCCGCCGGATTCGATACCCGACACCACTGCAACAGGCCGGCCCGATCGTTTTCGGGCCGGCCTGTTGCAGTGCGGTGTGGCTCCTATCCAGCAGCGCGGGGGCCGCGTTCCAGCAGGGGCTCAACCCGGAACGGGACAAGCTCGCCCATCGCGAGGGAGGTGTCGCATCGTTCCACCCCGTCGCAGCCAAGGATTTTCCCGTTGATCCTGAAGAGGTCCTCAGCGTCGGCGCAGACCACCCGAACCAGAATGTCGGCCTGGCCGGTGAGCCCAAACGCCTCGAGGACTTCGGGAATGTCGGCGAGCTGCCCGGTGATGGTAGCGAGTTTCTGCTGCTGCACATGGACGTGGATGAATGCCATCAGCGGATAGCCAAGAGCCACGGGATTGATCCGCCGCTCGAAGGACAGGAAGACCGACTTTTTCTCCAGCTGCGCCATTCGGGCCTGAACTGTATTTCGCGAGAGTCCGAGTTTTTGGGCGAGTGCCACCACGGTGCGCCTGGGGTCTTTTGCCAGCGCGATCAGCAGGCGGGTGTCAGTGGAATCCAAGGGGTGCATATTGCGCAATGCTAGCACGGAGCCAACGGCAAATATTGCGCAATATGCCCAATCAAATGACCATCGGTTGTGCTCCCTGAGGCCTGTGAGTAGGGTCACAGTATCTTTGGGTAAAGACGCCCAAGGGTCAAGGTCCGGGCCGCCTGACCGGATCGTGAGGATCCGCTAGCGGGTCGGAGCCAATCGATGAAGGTTGTGTAATTGTGCCCCTGAATGTCACCGCTTCCGCCGGAGAAGACACCCTGATCCAGCTGCTCACACCCTCAGGGGTCCGGCGTACAAGCGGAGATTATGACCGGTGGGTCGCCGACGTCGACGGCCCGGCGCTGCAGGCACTGTACGAGGATATGGTGGTGGTCCGCAGGATCGACGCCGAGGCAACCGCGCTGCAGCGGCAGGGTGAACTTGCCCTCTGGCCGCCCCTGCTGGGTCAGGAGGCGGCTCAGATCGGCTCGGGCCGCGCACTGCGCGAAGATGACTTTGTCTTTTCCAGTTATCGGGAGAACGCTGTTGCCTACTGCCGGGGGGTGGACTTCACCGACATTCTGCGGGTCTGGCGTGGCAACGCCTCGTCGGGCTGGGATCCCTTCGCTATCAACATGGCCACCCCGCAGGTCATCATCGGCGCACAGACCCTGCACGCCACCGGCTATGCGATGGGTATCCAGAATGATGGCGCAGACTCGGTTGCCGTGACCTATTTCGGGGATGGTGCAACCAGTCAGGGCGATGTCAACGAGGCATTGGTTTTCGCTGCGAGCTACCAGGCGCCGGTCATCTTTTTCTGCCAGAACAACCACTGGGCCATCTCCGAGCCAGTGGGTCTGCAGGCCCACGTTCCCATCGCCAACCGGGCGCCAGGCTTCGGGATCCCCTCGGTACGCGTGGACGGTAATGATGTGCTGGCCTGCCTGGCAGTGACTCGTGCGGCGCTCGACCGTGCACGGACCGGCGGGGGGCCAAGCTTCATCGAAGCTGTGACCTACCGGATGGGCCCGCACACCACCGCTGATGACCCCACCAAGTACCGTGACGCCAACGAGCTTGAGGACTGGGCCGCAAAGGACCCCATCTCCAGGCTGTCGGTGTTGCTCGACTCGCTTGGCCTGCTCACCACCGAATTCACTGAATCCGTGGCGGCCACGGCGAATGACGTCGCTGCCAAGCTCCGTGCCGGCTGCATAGAGATGCGCGAGCCGGAGCCGATGGACGTCTTCAAGCACGTCTACAGCAGTCCCAATTCCTGGCTGGACCGTCAGCAGGAGAACTACGGCCGGTACCTCGCATCCTTCGACTCCCAGTCGCAGGATGCCAGCGGGTCTGCCACGGAAGGAAGCCACTAATGTCCACCATGACATTTGGCCGGGCCATCAATGCCGGCATGCGTCGGGCCATGGAGAATGACCCGAAAGTGATCCTCATGGGTGAGGACATCGGCAAGCTGGGTGGCGTTTTCCGCATCACCGAGGGACTGCAGAAGGATTTCGGTGAACACCGTGTCCTCGACACCCCGCTGGCGGAATCGGCCATCATGGGCACCGCTGTTGGCATGGCCTACCGCGGTTACCGCCCGGTGGTCGAGATCCAGTTCGACGGGTTTATCTATCCGGCCTTCGACCAGATCGTCTGCCAGGTTGCCAAGCTGCATTACCGCACCCAGGGTGCGGTGAAGATGCCAATCACTATCCGGGTGCCTTTCGGCGGCGGCATCGGCTCGCCGGAGCACCACTCGGAGTCGCCCGAAGCCTATTTCACCCACACCTCCGGGCTGCGGGTGGTCAGCGTCTCCAACCCGCAAGACGCCTACACCATGATCCAGCAGGCCATCGCCAGCGATGACCCGGTGCTGTATTTCGAACCGAAGCGGCGTTACCACGTCAAGGGTGAGGTGGACGAGTCGATCGAGCTCTCAGCATCGTCAATGGAAGACGCCCATGTAGTCACCGAAGGAAACGAAGTGACGTTGGTGACCTACGGGCCGCTGGTTCCTACCGCCCGTGATGCGGCAATTGCAGCGTCCGACGACGGTATCTCCGTCGAGGTCATTGACCTGCGGTCGCTGGCCCCCATCGATTTCGCCACCATCGAAGCCTCGGTGCGCAAAACCGGACGCCTGGTTATCACCCATGAGGCAGCACAATCGGGTGGGTTGGGTGCTGAAATTGCCGCCAGCATCACCGAACGCTGCTTCAACTACCTGGAGCATGCACCGGTTCGGGTCACCGGCTTCGACATCCCCTACCCGTACTCCAAACTCGAATTCCATCACCTGCCCGATCTGGATCGTATCCTCGACGGCGTTGACCGCGTCATGGGACGAACCAATTCGCTAAGCGGGCTCGAAAGGTAGTGGCAACTGTGATCAAGGAATTCAGGCTCCCGGATCTTGGCGAAGGTTTGACCGAATCGGAGATTGTCAGCTGGCATGTCGCCGAGGGCGACATCGTCGAACTCAACCAGATCATCGCCGATGTGGAGACAGCAAAAGCGGTGGTCGAGCTTCCATCGCCCTATGCAGGGGTTGTCGCTCGACTGCACGAGCAGCCGGGCACAGTAGTTGAGGTGGGGGCACCAATCATCTCGTTTGACGTGCCAGCTGTCGACGGGGCAGGGGGAACCGGTGTCGGAGGGCCCGACGCCGGAAGTCCTGAAAGTGCCGCAACTGGCCCCGGGGCGCCCGACGACAGCGTCCCCGCCAAGCGCGAACCCAACCTGGTGGGGTACGGCGCGGCGGTTGAGAAGAGCGGCCGTCCGACCCGGCGTAGCCGAGGCGGTTCGGCGGCTGTCGCTACTGACCCGGTGCCGGTACCGGTGTCGCAACCGGTGCCCGAGCTGGCGCCCGAAAAGAGCAGCACAGCCGACCGGCCCCGGTCCACTCCACCGGTGCGGAAGCTAGCCCGTGACCTGGGGATCGAGTTGGCCTCGGTCAATGGGACCGGCCCCAACGGGCTGATTACCCGTGACGATGTCCTCACCGCTCACGAGCCTCACCCCGCCGACTTGTCGGACGGCACCCCATCGGACGGCGCCCCATCGGTAGGCGCTGCAGCACAGTTGCCTGCCGGGCAGCCAGCAACGCAACGCGAAACCCGGACTCCAATCAAGGGAATGCGCAAGCACACCGCTGCGGCAATGGTGGCTAGCGCCTTCACAGCACCGCACGTCACCGAGTTTCTGACCATCGACGTCACTGAGACGATGGAGCTGGTCGCACGGCTCAAGGCCAGCAGGGCCTTCGCCGATGTGAGGATCACCCCGCTCACCGTGGTGGCCAAGGCCCTGTGTATTGCGGTGGACCGTAATCCGACTGTCAATACCCGGTGGGAGGATGCCAGCGCCGAAATTGTGCAACACCACTACGTGAATCTTGGGATCGCAGCTGCCACTCCGCGGGGGCTGATGGTGCCAAATATCAAGGACGCCGACCAGTTAGGCCTGAAGGAGCTCGCCCAGGCGTTGACCGGCCTTACGGAGACGGCCCGTGCAGGTAAGACCAGTCCTGCTGACCTCTCCGGGGGGACCATTTCCATCACCAATGTAGGGGTATTTGGGATTGACGCCGGGACGCCCATCCTCAACCCTGGGGAAGCGGCCATCCTGGCGATGGGCGCGGTGCGCCGGACCCCGTGGGAGCACCACGGTGAGATTGCACTGCGCTCGGTGATGACGCTCAGCCTCTCCTTTGACCACCGGCTGGTGGACGGGGAGCAGGGTTCGCGGTTCCTCGCTGATATCGGCACTATCCTGTCCGATCCAGGCATGGTCCTCACGATGATCTGAGCTGACCTGGGCGCGCCGCGGCGTGCCCAGGTCAATTGGTGCTGGCTCCTAGCGAAGCTCCAGCACCAGTTCCTTGACGACGGCGCCGCGGGCATTGGCGAATCCCTGGACTTCACCGATGTGCTCGAACCCCCAGCGCTCAAGGATCTTGATGGAGTTGACGTTATCGGCCACGGCGCGAGCCCTGATCGGCCGGTCGGTGAACTCTTCGAGAAAGAGCCCAACAGCCGCCGTCGTAATTCCCTGGCCCCAGCGGGCCCTATCGATCCAGTAGCTGATCTCCGGCGTCTCGTCATTGCGGTAAGCGAGGATGCTGCCCACCACTACGCCCTCATTCATGATGGTGCGCACGGTAATTTGGGGATCGTTGAGGATGTTCTGCCAATGATGGTTGAACACACCGCGGTCTGCAGGGTTCTTGGCGGTGAACGCAGCCATGTGGTTGGCGCTGGGATCGAGCTGGTGGGTGAAAAACTCGTCCAGGTCGGAGGGTTCAACGGCGCGTAGTGAAGTCACATCGAACTTTCAGTTAGGTGGCGGGTAAAAACAGGCTACTAGGCAATTGGCTAGGCATTAAGCGCCGACCATGCCATTTTCTCCAACAGCGACCGTAGGTCGGCGATGTCGCTGCCGCCTTTCCGGCGGGGAGCCGTGTGCGGAGTGGAGTTGATCAGTCCGAAGGCTGCGTGCGCCTTTCGCCGAAGCTGGGCTGGGTCGTCGTCGGGCTGGAGCCCCGCCATGACCTTCACCCACACTTCCACATATTGGCGTTGCAGGAACCGTACCGTGTGCGCGTCCTCGGCGGTCAGGCTGCCCAGATCCCGGTCCTGCACCCTGATCACATTGGCGTTGCGCAGCGCGAAGTCCACCTGAAACTCGATGAGAGATCGCAGCGCCGACGCCGGATCCGGTGCGTTCGCGACAACCGCGTTACTGCCACGGAGCAGATCGTCGCTGACCCCTGCCAACAACGCGGCGAGGACGGCCGGTTTGCCGCTGAAATGACGGTACACAGCGGGGCCGCTGACGCCTGCCGCAGCGCCGAGGTCCTCGATGGAGACACCGTTGTAGCCCCGGTCGGCGAAGAGTTGGGCAGCCGCGTCCAAGAGGGCAGCGCGACGGGAGGCCTTCGCCACGCTGCGACCGGTAATCCGGCTCGACGCAGAAGGTTCCATTGCTGCCCCCATCCTGTGCGGTCCCGAGGACCGGTCATCCTATTTTGGTGGACAAGTCGGTTATTAGCTACTAACCTAAACTCAGTTAGTACATACTAACTGAAAACACTTCCACCAGAGGGCTTGCTCGTCGACGAGCAACCGGTCAGGGAAAGACCCAATGCAGACGCTGACGTCCCAGCTCGATCCCACCAGTCCCGGCTTTCGCCAGAATGAGACTGCGCAGCGCCAATTGGTCAGCGAACTGCGTGAGCGGCTCGCTGAAGCCGCCCTCGGCGGGCCAGCCCGCTCGCGCGAACGGCATTTAGCCCGGGGCAAGCTGCTCCCGCGGGAACGCATCGATCAGCTGCTCGATGACGGCAGCCCGTTCCTGGAAATCGCGCCGCTGGCGGCCAACGGACTCTACGATGACGAGTGCCCAGGGGCTGGCGTTATTGCTGGTGTCGGGCTGATCCATGGCCGCCACGTCCTGGTCATCTCCAACGACGCGACCGTCAAGGGCGGTACCTACTACCCCCTTACCGTGAAGAAGCACCTGCGCGCCCAGGAAATTGCGTTAGAGAACAACCTGCCCTGCGTCTACCTGGTGGACTCAGGTGGAGCGTTCCTGCCACGCCAGGATGAGGTGTTCCCGGACAAGGAACACTTCGGCCGAATCTTTTTCAACCAGGCCACCATGTCCGCGCGTAAGATCCCGCAGATTGCAGCAGTCATGGGCTCCTGCACCGCTGGTGGTGCCTATGTTCCGGCCATGAGTGACGAGACGGTCATCGTCCGCAACCAGGGCACCATCTTCCTCGGCGGCCCACCCCTGGTGAAGGCGGCAATCGGCGAGATTGTCACAGCTGAGGAGCTGGGCGGAGGCGACGTCCATTCGAAAATCTCGGGGGTCACTGACCATCTGGCGGAGAATGACACTCACGCCCTGGAGATTGTGCGTGACATTGTCTCGACTCTGCCGCGTAACGCACCGGCCTGGGAGATTGCCCCGAGCACCGCGCCGGCGCTCGAAGGGCAGGAGGTCTACGGGGCGGTCCCAACCGACGTTAATGCACCCTATGATGCCCGTGAGGTCATCGGCCGGATTGTCGACGGCAGCCAGTTCCACGAATTCAAGAAGGAGTATGGAGCCACTTTGGTCACCGGCTTCGCAACCCTGCACGGCCACCAGGTGGGCATTGTCGCCAACAACGGTGTGCTGTTCAGCGAATCGGCGCTCAAAGGCGCCCACTTTATCGAGCTATGCGATCAGCGGGGCATCCCCCTGATCTTCCTGCAGAACCTTTCGGGCTTTATGGTGGGCCGCGATTACGAGGCCGGCGGGATTGCCAAGAACGGTGCCAAGATGGTCACCGCCGTGGCAACGTGCCGGGTCCCCAAGCTGACGGTCGTGGTGGGCGGTTCCTTCGGTGCGGGCAACTACTCGATGTGCGGGCGAGCCTACTCGCCGCGATTCCTGTGGATGTGGCCGTCCAGCCGGATTTCTGTAATGGGCGGCAACCAGGCCTCGTCAGTGCTGGGCACTATCAAACGCGACCAGCTCGAGGGCCGCGGCGATCAGTGGAGCGCCGACGACGAGGAAGCGTTCAAGGCGCCGATCCGAGAGCAGTACGAGGTACAGGGAAGTCCCTATTACTCGACGGCTAGGCTCTGGGACGACGGCATTATTGACCCCGCTGATACCCGCACGGTGCTCGGCCTCGCCTTGGACATTTGTGCCAATGCGCCGGTTCGGGACACCTCCTTCGGCCTCTTCCGGATGTGAGCTGAGATGATCCCTATCAAACCCGTTAGCCAACCTGCCCTCTTCGACACAGTCCTGGTTGCCAACCGCGGCGAGATTGCATGCCGCGTGATCAGGGCGTTGCGCCTGCTCGGCATCCGATCGGTGGCGGTCTACAGCGACGCCGACGCCGGTGCCCTCCATGTGCAGGAGGCCGACGTTGCGGTGCGGATCGGTCCGGCGTCACCAGCGCTGAGCTACCTTTCGATTGACGCCATCCTCGACGCGTGCCTGCGCACTGGCGCCCAGGCAGTGCATCCGGGCTACGGTTTCCTCAGTGAGAACCAGGCGTTTGCGCAGTCGCTGAGCGACTCAGGCATCGCTTTCATCGGCCCATCGGTGCATGCCCTGAATATCATGGGCGACAAGATCCGATCCAAAAACCACGTGATGGACCACGGCGTGCCGGTAGTACCCGGCATCGCCCAACCGGGGTTGACAGATGAGCAGTTACTGGAGGCCGCGGCCAGTGTCGGGTTCCCGTTGCTGATCAAGCCCTCGGCGGGTGGCGGTGGTAAAGGAATGCACGTCGTTGAACGGCAGGAGGACCTCGCTGGAACCCTGCCGACAGCGCGCCGGGTGGCAGCTTCGGCTTTCGGCGACGACACCCTGTTCCTGGAGCGGCTCATCCTCAGCCCGCGCCATATCGAAGTGCAGGTCCTCGCGGATAATCACGGGAACGTCATCCATCTGGGGGAGCGGGAATGTTCGCTGCAGCGCCGGCACCAGAAGGTGATCGAGGAAGCTCCCTCCCCGCTGCTGGACGAGGCTACCCGGTCACGCATCGGCGAAGCTGCCTGTAGCGCGGCCCGCAGCGTCGACTACAGCGGTGCGGGAACCGTTGAGTTCCTGGTGTCAGCTGATGCTCCTGACGAGTTCTTCTTCATGGAAATGAACACCCGGCTTCAGGTTGAACACCCGGTCACGGAAATGGTCACGGGTATTGATCTGGTGCAATGGCAGGTGCGCATTGCAGCCGGCGAGAAACTCACCATGGCCCAGGACGACGTCGTGCTCACCGGTCATGCGGTTGAGGCAAGGGTCTACGCGGAGGATCCCGAAGCCGAATTCCTGCCCTCAACCGGCACAGTGATTGAGTTGATGGAGCCGGACGGAGACGGAATCAGAGTGGACAGTTCGCTGCGTAGCGGGCTGGAGGTGTCCGCCAGCTACGACCCGATGCTGGCGAAGGTCATCGCCTGGGGCCGGGATCGGACCGAGGCCCTGGACCGATTGGATCGCGCGCTCGCTGGCACTGTTGTGCTCGGGGTGAGGACCAACCTCGAGTACCTCAAACTGTTGATCGAGGACGACGACGTCCGGGCAGGCCGCCTCGACACCACCATGATCGAGCGCAAGTTACCGGGGCTGGCGTTCCGCCGCATCACCGACGAGGAGGTGTCAATTCTCGCCGCGGTCGAGGCAGGGGAGTCGGCAGGAATCACTGACGCCTCACCCTGGGCACGCCGGGACGGCTGGCGGGTCGGAACGCATCGGCCCCGCCGCCTGCACCTCGCCGTTACGCCCGACGACGTGCGAGAGGTCTTTCTCCAGCCCGCCGGTGCGGGGTACGAGGTCCGGATCGGTGAGCGTCCCGGGCTGTTCGTAACCCAGGACGCAGAGCAGGGAACAGTGACTGTGGACGGCATCCGGCGGCGTGCTGCGATCAAACGCAACGGAAGTGCGCTCTGGTATGCCGACAATGGCTGGTCCACGTGCGTGCTAAGCCTCAGCAGGACTGAGCTCCTCGAGGGACAGCTCTCCCAGATTGCCCAGGCCGAGGGGACAGTCGACCCGGAGGTGCGCTCAACCATGCCGGGAACTGTCACCTCGGTGTCAGTAGCTGACGGCGGGACAGTCGAAGTAGGTCAGACACTCCTCAGCGTCGAGGCCATGAAAATGGAGCATCAGCTGACAGCGCCGGTCGCGGGCACGGTGTCGATTCATCTCAAAGCCGGTGACCTGGTCAAAGCCAACCAGATTGTTGCACGAATTCACGCGACTCACGCCGTGCCCGACGCCGCGGAACACACCCCAACGAAAGAAGAGACGTAAGTTATGAACTTTGAACTCAGCGAGGAATACCAGGATCTGGTAGACACAGTCAGGGAATTCGCCGACGAGGTGGTCGCGCCAGTGTCAGCCAAGCATGATGAGGAGCACAGCTTCCCCTACGCCGTGGTGGACCAGATGGCTGAGATGGGACTGTTCGGGCTGCCCTTCCCCGAGGAATACGGCGGAATGGGCGGCGACTACTTTGCCCTGTGCCTCGCCATTGAACAGTTGGCGCGGGTCGACCAGTCAGTGGCGATCACCCTTGAAGCAGGGGTTTCGCTGGGTGCGATGCCGGTCTACCGGTTCGGCACCGAGGAACAGAAGCGTCAGTGGCTTCCCCTGCTGGCCAGCGGCAAGGCACTCGGCGGCTTCGGGCTGACCGAGTCGGAGGCCGGTTCGGATGCCTCAGGCACCAAGACGACCGCAAAACTCGTGAACGGCGAATGGGTTATCAACGGCACCAAGGAGTTCATCACCAACTCTGGCACCGACATCACCCGTCTGGTCACCGTCACCGCAGTCACCGACACCACCACCCGCGATGACGGGTCGGTGAAGAAGGAAATTTCAACTGTCCTCGTCCCGACCAACACACCAGGGTTCAAGGCGGAGAAAGCCTACAACAAGGTGGGCTGGAACGCTTCCGACACCCACCCACTCACCCTGACTGACGTCCGCGTCCCCGAAGACCACCTCCTTGGTGCCCGGGGCCGTGGGTACGCAAACTTCCTGCAGATCCTCGACGAGGGCCGCATCGCCATCGCTGCCCTGGCCACGGGTGCTGCCCAGGGGTGTGTCGAAGAGTCGATCAAGTACGCCAAGGAGCGCCAGGCCTTCGGCACCAATATCGGGTCCTTCCAGGCGATCCAGTTCAAGATCGCGCGAATGCAGGCGCGCGCCCACACCGCGCGGCTGGCCTATTACGACGCTGCCGCCCGCATGCTCGCCGGGAAACCGTTCAAGACTCAGGCTTCGATCGCTAAGCTGGTTGCTGGTGAAGCTGCAATGGATAACGCCCGCGACGCCACCCAGATCTTCGGTGGCTACGGGTTTATCAACGAGTTCGCAGTGTCCCGCCACTACCGTGACTCGAAGATTCTCGAAGTGGGTGAGGGTACTACCGAGGTTCAGCTGATGCTGATCGCCCGCGAGCTCGGTCTCTAGCAGCACACCCAACGCCAGTACCTAAGGAGTTACAGTGATCGACAAAGTTGTTGCGACGGCTGCCGAGGCAGTGGCCGATATCCCCGATGGTGCCTCACTGGCCGTGGGTGGATTTGGACTCTGCGGAATCCCGGTTGCCCTGATTGGTGCGCTGCACCAGCAGGGCACCACCGACCTCGAAACCATCAGCAACAACTGCGGTGTGGACGACTGGGGGCTCGGCGTCCTCCTCCTTGACGGTCGGATCCGCCGCACGATTAGCTCCTACGTCGGGGAGAACAAGGAGTTCGCGCGTCAGTACCTCTCCGGCGAACTCGAGGTTGAACTGACGCCGCAGGGTACCCTCGCTGAGCGGCTGCGCGCCGGGGGCGCCGGGATCCCTGCCTTCTACACCCCAGCGGGAGTCGGAACACAGGTGAGCGAGGGCGGTTTGCCGCAAAAGTACGACGACGCCGGCAATGTCACCGTTGCGTCAGCACCCAAAGAGGTCCGCTCCTTTGGCGGGCAGGACTATGTCCTTGAGGAATCGGTTAACCCCGACTTCGCATTGGTCCATGCCTGGAAGGGTGACCGGCACGGGAATCTTGTCTTTCATGCCACAGCGATGAACTTCAACCCGCTCTGCGCCCAGGCCGGGAAGATCACCATCGCCGAAGTCGAGGAACTGGTCGAACCGGGCGAACTCGATCCCGGGCACGTCCACATTCCCGGGATCTTTGTTCAGCGGGTGGTGCTGGCTGCCGGTCCGGAGAAGAGAATAGAGAAACGGACCGTTTCGCTGTCGTCTGATCAGGCGCCGTCTTCAGAAGTTCCTGACAACACCAACTCTGCGAAGGCGGTCTGAGACATGGCACTGACACGCAACGAACTCGCTGCCCGCGTCGCCCAGGAACTGGAGAATGGGCAGTACGTCAATCTCGGCATCGGCATGCCCACCTTGATTCCCAACTACATCCCCGCTGGCGTCGAAGTGGTGCTCCACTCCGAGAACGGCATTCTTGGCGTCGGGCCCTATCCCACCGAAGCGCAGCTCGACCCGGATCTGATCAACGCAGGCAAGGAAACTGTGACAGTCAACGCCGGGGCAGCCTTCTTCGACTCGGCCGCGTCCTTCGGCATGATCCGTGGCGGGCACGTCGATGTGGCAGTGCTCGGCGCAATGGAAGTTGCCACGAACGGCGACCTCGCCAACTGGATGATTCCCGGCAAGATGGTCAAGGGCATGGGCGGCGCCATGGACCTGGTGTTTGGTGCAAAGCGG
This sequence comes from Arthrobacter sp. H20, assembly GCF_000520515.1. Lineage (GTDB taxonomy): Bacteria > Actinomycetota > Actinomycetes > Actinomycetales > Micrococcaceae > Arthrobacter_D. The sequence continues at coordinate 17,267 of NZ_KI914752.1, read as the reverse complement.
GTCATCGTGATGATGGAACACGTCGACCGCAGTGGCAAGCCCAAGATCGTCAGCTCCTGCTCGCTCCCCTTGACCGGCAAAGCGTGCGTCAACCGGATCATCACCGACCTTGCGGTGATCGACGTCGACGCTGACCGTAACGGTGGCACGCTGGTGCTGCGTGAGACGGCGCCGGGAGTAAGTGTCGACGAGGTTATTGCCGCCACCGGAGCCCCCCTGGAGATCAACCTTCATGGCTGAGGCAACGGTGCCGGATCCGCAGCGGGACGTCGTCGAACAGCGAGGCCTCTACTTCGAGGAACTGGACACCGAGGTTGTCTATTCGCACAAGCCGGGGCGCACCCTGACTGAAACTGACAATGTCCTGTTCACAACGATGACGATGAACACTCAGGCCCTGCACCTCGACGCGGCGTGGAGTGAGTCCCAGCCCTTTGGGCAGCGGCTGATGAACTCGATGCTGACGTTGGCCACAGTCGTCGGGCAATCGGTTCCGCAGCTGACCCAGGGGACTATTGTGGCGCAGCTGGGGATGACCGACGTGGGATTTCCGCACCCGCTGTTCCACGGTGACACGCTGTACACCGAGACCATCGTGACGCAGAAGCGGTTATCTGGGTCACGACCAGGGCAGGGCATTGTGACAATGGAACACACCGGCCGCAACCAGGACGGAACAGTCGTCGCAACAGTTACCCGGAGCGTGTTGATGTGGACAAAAAAAGGACATCTAGGTTCATGAGCACCTTCACCATGGGTCCGGCGTTGCTGTTCTGTCCGGCCGACCGGCCGGAGCGGTTTGGCAAGGCAGCCGAGCGGGCGGACGCGGTGATCCTTGATCTCGAGGATGCAGTCTCTCCGGCCGATAAGGCTGCGGCACGTGATGCTGTAGCTGTTAGCCGGCTCGACCCGTCCAGCACAATCGTGAGGATCAATCCTGCCTCCACACCTGACTTTGTGCTCGATGTCGAGATGCTCAAACACACCGACTACCGCACGGTCATGCTGGCCAAGACGGAGTCTGCTGACAACGTGTGGGGGTTGAACGCCTTCGCGGTTGTTGCCCTGTGTGAAACCGCTTCAGGGATTCTCAATGCGCAGGCGATTGCTGCCGAACCCAACGTGGTGGCATTGATGTGGGGCGCCGAGGACCTGGTGGCGTCGTTGGGTGGGTCGTCGAGCAGGGCAGACGACGGGTCCTACCGGCACGTCGCCCTGCACTCACGGTCCCATGTGCTGCTCTCGGCCGCTGCCGCTGGCAAGTCGGCGATGGATTCGGTTTTCATCAATATCGCCGATCTGGGCGGGCTGGCCGCGGAATCCCGCGACGCAGTCGCCTCAGGGTTCGGCTCGAAGGCATGTATTCATCCGAGTCAGGTGACGGTGATTCGTGAGGCGTACCGGCCAGGGCCGGACGAGATCGACTACGCCCGCGCCATTCTTGCTGAGGCCCAGCGAAGCGGCGGAGTGTTCCAGTTTCGGGGACGGATGATCGACGGTCCGATTCTTCGTCACGCCGAGCAGACGTTGGCGAGAACTGGGGAAAGTTAGTCCCGGCCCACCCCGGCCCGGTCGTCCCCGCGTTGCCCCTGTACGCCTCAGAACGGGGGCGGATCATTTCGTGGCAACTGCTGCGGCGACGAACGCGCTGGCGCCAGATCGATAGCGGGCGAGGTGGAATACTTCAGGCCCGATGGCGAGGTCCACCTCAACCAACCGGGACGCTCCTGCACCACATTCCACCGGGCGAGCGTTTTGAAACGGTGATGCTTCCTACACAGATGGGCAAGATTAGTGTGATGAGTATCCTGAACCTTGGCCCAAGGCACTACATGATCAATCTCGCAATTCGCTGCCGAACGACTACACCCGGGGAAGCGGCAGGTTTCGTCACGAACCCGAAGCCAGCGACGGACTATCGGAGTGGGGAGCCTTCTCTTCCGCCCAATAGCCAGTAGATCGCCCTGCCCATTGATCAGAAGCGGCGTGAATGACCCAGCCAACGCAGCAATATCGCGGGCGACATCAAAGCCAAGTGGCCCATACCCTTCAAGATTCCCGGCATGATCGGTCAGCCCGGCGAGGGTAGTCGCATCAATAGTCACCAGCACGTCCGGACCCGTGAATCGCCGTTGAGGCTGGGACTCGCCCGACGATTCAGGTCCCGGCCCAGCAGAATATCCAGGCAGCTCGCACCGGCCCGTCAACAGGTCGCTGAATACGTCGGCACGAAGCTGGGGGAGTGTGCGCGATTCGTCGGGCCCCTGACACTGCCGGGCAAGCATGGTGAGACGGTTGTGGATGCCGATACCTGTCTGTGCCGGCAGATAGGCGGACAGCCAGCACATGCCATCGTCGGCTGGCGTTACCTGGACTGACCGGTCGTTGACCACAATTGCCCGGCGGTCTTGAATCGTTTCGGGATGGAGCCGCTCACATTCGCGACGGGCAACCCGACAGAGCTTGGCCCGTGTCATGCCGGGAGCTTTGCCCAACAACTCAGCCTCGAACGCCCGGCGCGCCGCAGCAGGCAGGAGCGATGCTTCCTCGACGATGGTCAACGCCGGCGGGTAGTTGATCTTGCCCCAGGTAAGGGCCTCAAGTGTGGCCGGGAAATCCTGGCACAGAGCGATGCTGTTCCGAAGCAGGGCCTTCGCAGTGCGTTCCGGAATCCTCAATGCGCAGCCCACCTCAGTTGCTGCAAGACCCTCGGCCATCAGCATTCTTAAGTGACTCACCGACTCAGGATTGCAATGACCATCGAGAATCTCAGGCTTCTGCGCCTCGTCATGAAACTGCTGGTCGATCACGGCGACCACCCTCGCCCGCTGCGCCTGAGCCCAGCCGATGAGTGATTCGAGAATCGTGAGTGTCTCAACCGCCCGCTCCGGCGATAGCTCCTTCTCACGGAACATACAGATGCCTCCGCTCACCCCGGGCTTCACCGGAATTGTGGTGGGCGTTCCGCCGCTGCCGGGCGGCGTCGTGTCCGGTCCCGGGTGCGTCCGCTCAGCTGATTCAACTGCCATACCTGATTATATTCGAACACGTATTCGATAGCTAGATTCTTACTCAATTTAGTCAGCGGGAATTTGTGGGAGTCAGCTGGCCGTTAACCCAGTATGAGAACAGTGATAGCAGGAGCCCACGGAAAAATTGCCCGCGAACTCACCCGCCAACTGGTTCAACAGGGTCACGAAGTTGTAGGACTGATCCGCAACCCGGAGCACAACAAGGACATTGAGAACGACGGCGGAACGCCAGCAGTGGTCGATCTTGAGTCGAGCACCGCCGACGAGGTCGCTCAGGTGCTCGCCGAAGCCGACGCTGTCGTCTTCGCCGCCGGGTCCGGCCCGGGTAGCACCGCAGAGCGAAAAGACACAGTCGACCGAGGCGGTTCTGTACTGCTGGCCGACGCGGCCGAGATTGCCGGAGTCAAGCGCTTTGTCCAGGTTTCATCGATGGGTGCGGATTCGGTCCGCGATGGCCAGCGCCCAGACGGTCTCGACGACATCTTCTACGCCTACCTCCAGGCGAAGCTGGCCGCAGAGGATGACCTGGCAGCACGGTCCTTCAGCTGGACGGTCGTCCGGCCCGGCGGGCTCACCGATGACTCAGCGACCGGTCGGGTGCGTCTCGCATCGAAGACCGGCGAGGGCTCGGTTCCCCGGAAGGATGTTGCAGCAGTGCTCGCAGCGCTGCTCGAATCCAAGCTGGGGGATCGGCAGATCATCGAGCTGATCTCCGGCGAGGAAGCGATCGCCGACGCGCTCGCCTCGATCAGCCGGTAACTCGATCCTCCCGTAACTAAGCACCCGGATTCCCACAAACGGCCTGGGGGCTCAGAAACTGCCGGTCACACCGGCGGAACTGAGCCTGTGGGCCGTTTTTGCGCCACGGTAGCGGACCTGTGCGCGATACTTGAACCATGGAATTTACCGCCCCTGACACTGGACGCCGCCGGGTTGTCATTCTCGGATCCACCGGTTCAATCGGAACGCAGGCCATCGATGTCATCCGCCAGTCACCCGAGCGGTTCATCGTCACCGCCATCGCCGCCGGGGGCAGGGATCTGGCGCTGCTGGCCGAACAGGCTGTAGCAGTCAACGCGCAGGCAGTAGCATCGGCAACTGGCTCTGAAGCAGAACTCAGTGATGCCATCCGCAAGGCCGCTGCCGAGGCGACGTCCGCAAAGAACTACTCCCCGACGCTGTTCACTGGACCGGACGCTGCGACCCACCTTGCCGCCTGGCCCGACGCCGACGTCGTCCTCAACGGCATCACCGGATCCATCGGGCTCGCCCCGACCCTCGCTGCGCTCAAGGCCGGACATCTGCTCGCCCTCGCCAACAAGGAATCCCTCATCGTCGGTGGCCGGTTGGTCCAGGATGCGGCGGCTGATGGCCAGGTAGTGCCGGTGGATTCGGAGCACTCGGCGATCGCCCAATGCCTCCGCTCCGGCGCCGCTGCTGAGGTGGAGCGGCTGATCCTGACAGCTTCCGGCGGCCCGTTCCGAGGCAAGGTCCGCGGGGAACTCCAGGACGTGACGGCGCAGCAGGCCCTGGCCCACCCCACCTGGGACATGGGAAAAATGGTCACCACCAACTCCGCCACCATGGTGAACAAAGCCCTCGAGGTCATCGAGGCGCATATGCTCTTCGGCGTCCCGCTGGAGCGGATCGACGTCGTCGTCCATCCGCAGTCGATCATCCACTCAATGGTGCAGTTCACTGACGGGTCCACTATCGCCCAGGCCTCACCACCCGATATGCGCCTGCCCATTGCCCTCGGCATTGGCTGGCCACACCGGGTCCCAGGCGCGGCAACCCCCTGCGACTGGACGACGGCGGCCACCTGGACGTTCGAGCCCCTCGACGAGGAAGCCTTCCCCGCCGTGCGGCTCGCCAAAGCTGCCGCAGCGCGCGGAGGGACGGCGATGGCGGTCTACAACGCCGCCAATGAGGAGGCCGTCGAGGCTTTTCACAGCGGAGCAATAGGTTTCACTGACATTGTGGATACGGTGGAGGCCGTCACCGCCGAGCACGATGGCGGCGGGGAACTCACCCTCAGCAGCGTGCTCGACGCCGAGAAGCGGGCACGCACACTGGCCCGGATCCGTTGTGGTGTGCAGGATCAGTACAGCTAAACCAAAGGAAACGTGTTGTCCATTCTGCTCTTCGTTCTGGGAGTGCTCTTCGTTGCAATAGGCATTGCTGCGTCCATCGCTCTGCACGAAGTGGGGCACCTTGTCCCCGCCAAGCTCTTCAAAGTTCGAGTCACCCAGTACATGATCGGATTCGGGCCAACGCTGTTCTCCCGGCGCCGCGGCGAAACTGAGTATGGGTTCAAGGCCATCCCCCTGGGCGGTTACGTCTCAATGGTGGGGATGTTCCCGCCCGCCAAAGTCGACGACGTTGCCGCCAACGGAACAACTGTTCGCCGATCCAGCACGGGAATGTTCCAGCAGCTCACCACCGATGCGCGGCAGGCTGCCGCCGAGCAGCTCCAACCCGGCGACGAAAGCAGGGTCTTCTACAAACTGCCGATCTGGAAGCGCATCATCATCATGCTCGGTGGGCCAACTATGAACCTGATCATCGGTGTCATCATGTTCGCCATCCTCATCATGGGCTTCGGCTCACCCCAGGCGACCACTACAGTCTCCGAGGTCTACGAGTGCGTGGTTCCGGCCAGTCAGCAGGAAACAACCGGGCAGACGGCGTGCACCGACGAGGATCCCGCCGCTCCGGCGTTCGACGCCGGGCTGCAACCCGGCGACCGCGTGGTGAGCTACGACGGTCAGGACGTCGCCGACTGGACCCAGTTGTCCGCGTGGATCCGGGACACCGCAGGCGAAGAAACTGCCATTACCTATGTGCGCGACGGCGAAACGATTAACTCCACCATTACGCCCCTGTTGACTGAACGCCCTGTGCCCGACATCGACGGCCGTCCCATGCTCAACGATGACGGCACCCAGGTTCTGGAAGCCGTCGGATTCATCGGGGTCGGATCGCAGCAGGAACTGGTTCCGGGTTCGCCCAGCGAGGTACTGCCAGCGGTGGGAGAAAATGTTGTCGCAGTGACCGGTGTTGTGATCAATCTGCCGCAGCGCGTCGTCGAGGTGGGCCAGGCAGCGTTCTCTGATGCGCCGCGCGATCCGGAAGGTCCCATCAGCGTGGTGGGCGTCGGTCGAATTGCTGGCGAGGTCTCGGCGATGGATGAGATTCCCATCGAATCCCGCGTGGCAACCCTGGTTGGCCTGGTGGGAGGCGTCAATATTGCGCTGTTCGTCTTCAACCTCATTCCCCTCCTGCCACTTGACGGCGGACACATCGCGGGGGCCCTGTGGGAGGGAGCCCGAAGGGCGTTCGCGAAGCTCGTTCACCGCCCCGACCCTGGCCCTTTCGATATGGCTAAACTCCTTCCACTCACCTATGTGGTTGCAGTGCTTCTGATGGGGATGGGCGCGCTCTTGATTTACGCGGACATCGTGAAGCCGGTCAACCTGTTTGGCTAGCGCGACAGAATGGTTGTAATTCGATTTGAGCACTAAATAGGTTGTAATTCGATTTGCAACCGTATATGGTTGTTCCATGTTTGTGATGACGATCGACCAGAAGGGCAGTTCCCACGCCGACGACGGCGTCCCCGGCTTGCTGGACCTGCTGCGAACAGTGCCCGCCGTCGTACCCTTCGAACGTTCGGTCGGTGATGAGGTGCAGGGCGTCCTTGATTCTCCCGAGGCAGTGGTTGACGTCGCCCTCCGGTGTCTGCGGGAGCGCGGCTGGTACGTCGGAATCGGGGTAGGCGACGTCGAACTGCCCCTCCCGTCCAGCCCCAGGGAAGGCAGGGGAGCTGCGTTTGTTGCCGCTCGCTCAGCCGTCGAACGCGCCAAAAAAGCCGGTGACCGCGCAAGCGTAGCGGTGGACGGCTGTCCGGGGACCGCCGAAGCCGAGGGGGTGCTGATGCTGATCGGGTTGCACGTCACGAAACGGTCAGCGGCCGAATGGCGCATCCTGGATCTGCTGGAACCGGGAAAGTGGGGCAGTCAGACGGTGGCTGCTAAACAGCTGGGCGTTACCTCCCAGGCAGTCAGCAAGGCAGTGGCCCGCTCAGCGTGGGTCGAGGAATGGGCTGCCCGGCCCGCTGCGGCGGTCCTGCTGCGCCGGGCTGACTCACCTAGGGCCGACGTGGCAGCGCACTCCATCATTCGAGACTAAAACGTCAGACCTGCGCTGTAGAGTCCCGGTGTAATGACAGGAAGGCAAGGACCGAGATGGACGTACTGTGGGTAATCCTGACGCTGCTGGTGGCGGCAGGTGTTGGCTGGCCGGTGACCATTGGTGTGCTGAAGCTCGCACGCTCGGTTGATGAGCACGAAACAGTTGATGAGCACGAAACAGCCGACGAGCATGAAACAGCCGACGGGCATGAAACAGCCGACGGGCACGCAGCGCCGCGCTCGTCGGCTACCCGCGCCCCGGAAATTGTGATTCCTGCCCCACCGGCGCGCGAACCCACAACGCCGTCCCAGCCGGCACCCCGGCCTGGAGTGCTTCGCGGCGGGCTGGTCATCGGCATTCTCGAACGTCTAGGGGTGGCCGGTGCCATCCTCGCCAATGAACCGGTAGCGATCGCCTACGTGGTAGCGATCAAAGGTCTTGGCAGATACGCAGAACTGAAGGAAACCCCTGCGGTTGCCGAGCGGTTCATCATTGGAACCCTGACCTCCCTGCTGTGGGCTGCTGCCGTGGCGGCCTCCGCGGCGGTGTACCTGCTGTAATCCCGTATAAGGTGGTTCCATGAGTGTTTTCGCAGTGGAATATGTGTATGGCCCTGATACCTCCGGTCTTCGCGACGAGCACCGGCCGGCTCACCGCGAGTGGCTCAACAGCCTGGTCACCGGAGGGCGGGTGCTCTCTGCCGGCGCATTCGCCGATGGGGCGGGCGCCCTCCTGATCTTCACAGCCGATGACGAGCAATCGCTCAATAATCTTCTCCGCCAGGATCCGTTCGCGCTTGAAGGTGCTATCGCTGCAGTCAAGGCTACCGAGTGGAAGCCCGGCATTGGCCAGTTCGCACACTACGTCTGAGCCGACTAAATTTGTTGAACCGATGAACTACACATGGAGGATCCTTTGACCTCGGTCAGTTTAGGAATGCCAGAAGCCCCGCCGCTCGTCCTTGCACCGCGTCGCAAAACCCGGCAGATCAAGGTGGGCTCAGTGGGCGTCGGATCGGACTCGCCCATCAGCATCCAGTCCATGACCACTACACCCACCACCGACATCAATGCCACCCTTCAGCAGATCGCTGAACTGACCGCCACCGGCTGTGACATTGTGCGCGTTGCGTGCCCGTCAGCCGACGACGCCGAAGCCCTGCCGATCATTGCCCGGAAATCGCAGATCCCGGTCATCGCCGACATCCACTTCCAGCCGAAGTACGTGTTCGCCGCGATCGATGCGGGCTGCGCAGCTGTCCGGGTCAATCCCGGCAACATCCGTAAGTTTGACGACCAGATCAAGGAAATCGCCGCCGCGGCAAAGGACGCCGGAACGTCGATCCGAATTGGGGTCAACGCCGGGTCACTCGATCCGCGTCTGATGGAAAAGTACGGGAAAGCTACCCCTGAGGCGCTTGTCGAATCGGCTGTCTGGGAAGCCTCCCTCTTCGAGGAACACGATTTCCACGATTTCAAAATCTCTGTCAAGCACAATGACCCGGTGATCATGGTTCGCGCGTACGAGCTGCTGGCTGAGCGCGGTGACTGGCCCCTGCACCTTGGCGTAACCGAAGCGGGCCCCGCTTTCCAGGGGACCATCAAATCTGCTACTGCCTTTGGCGCCCTGCTCTCCAAGGGCATTGGTGACACCATCCGTGTGTCGCTCTCAGCACCGCCCGTTGAAGAGGTCAAGGTTGGCACCCAGATCCTGCAGTCGCTGAACCTGCGGCCACGCAAACTGGAAATTGTGTCCTGCCCCTCCTGTGGCCGCGCCCAGGTGGACGTCTACACGCTGGCCGAGCAGGTGACCGCCGGCCTCGAAGGCATGGAGATCCCACTGCGCGTCGCAGTCATGGGTTGCGTTGTGAATGGTCCAGGCGAGGCCCGCGAGGCCGATCTTGGCGTTGCCTCAGGTAACGGAAAGGGCCAGATCTTCGTCAAGGGACAGGTAATTAAGACTGTTCCGGAAGACCAGATTGTTGAGACACTTATTGAAGAAGCGATGAGAATAGCCGAGGAGATGGGGGAAGCTGATGGCGAGACTGCTGGCCAGGGTGGCCCCATGGTTACCGTCAGTTAGGTCACACGCCGAGCAACTCACCACAGCGGGTCGGTCGGGGATGGCGAGTCCAGCCGAGCCCGACGGGTTCGTCACGCTCGACAAGGAACACAACGAGGCGCTTGCGCGCCTGGTTGAGCGTGATCCTACGGCCAACGTCTTCATCACCTCGCACCTCGAAGCATCCCGCGGCCTGTCACCTTCCTACGAGGGTGGAGAAGTGATCGGCATTTTCGCCGGGGGAGAACTGGTGTCCGCATGCTGGGCCGGCGTCAACCTGGTGCCGATTGGGGTGTCAGCGGCTGACGGTGCAGCCCTCGGCACGCATTTAGGGCAATCCGGACGTAAATTCTCCTCCATCTTTGGGCCTGCTGAAGCAGTGCTTGCCATCTGGTCCACCCTGCAGCAGTTCAGCCCTGAGCCGTTTGACGTGCGGCCCACCCAGCCGCTGCTGGCCATCACCGGTCACCCCCTAGTGGAACCAGCTGCTGGCCTCCGTTTCACCAGGGAGGACGAGCTGGACGTGATAGTGCCAGCGTGTGCCGCCATGTTCGAGGAAGAGGTGGGATACTCACCCTTCGTTGGCGGCGGCGAACACTACCGGCGTCGGGTGGCATCATTGGTCCGGCGTCAGGCGTCCCTGGCCGATTTCGACGACGACGGCCAGGTAATTTTCAAAGCCGAGCTGGGCACCGTCTCGAGGACGACGGTCCAGATCCAAGGCGTGTGGATGAACCCTGCCTATCGTGGTCAGGGGCTCAGCGCGAGCTACCTTGCCGCTGTCGTCCTGGCCGCCCAGCGGCGCGCCCCGGTAGTGAGCCTGTACGTCAATTCGTTCAACACCAGGGCTCTGGCCGCCTACAACACGGTGGGGTTCCGTGAAGTAGGGACTTTCGCTACGGTCCTGCTATGAGAACGGCTTCGGCATGAGCAACCTGAGGGTGCGCTGGGCGACCGCCGTGTCCGGCGCAACACTCCTGGTCATCGCCGGGTGCAGCGCAAACCAGGGCACCGATGAGCTGCCGGCCCCCGCAACACTGTCGGCCGAACCGACTGACAGCGTTGAACCGACTGACAGCGTTGAACCGACTGACGTGACCGGAAACGATCCTGGGACGGGCAGCGAGTCCGGCGCCGAGTACACCCCCGCCGAACTGGAAACTGCACTGACACTGGTGAACGAAGGGGAGTCCCTCGCCGGCGCCATCCTCACCGACGAGGACATCCGTGAGCTCGTCGCCGCTTCAGGGGGCGAAGCACCCAGTGATCTCACAGTCTCTCCTGAAGAATGCAATGTCTTTGCGGATACGGACATTGCCCAACCGGGTCTCAACTCCAGCCTTGCGGTAATGACGTTCGCCGGGGCGTCATCGCTGCAACCGGATTCGCTCAGCCTGACAAGTCAGACATCTGATGGACTCATCCAGCAGCAGATTGAGGCCAACCGGACCCAGCTTCAGGAGTGCTCCGAGTTCGAGTTGACCATTGCGGGAGAGGTAGTTTCGGCGGCTGTCACCGAGCTGTCGGCCACCACCGACGCCGACAGAACCTTCGCAGTCCGCACCGTGGTGCAGGTGCCAGGGACTATTGAAGAGACGGTTTCCTTGACCGCACTCCTCGGTACCACCACCATCAACGCCACTGTCGGCAGTTCCGGGGACAGCAGCCGGGATCTGGCCAGGGGCGAAGACCTTGTCGACGCGGCAGTCGCGGCTTTACTCAGCCTGCAGAGCTGATCGGCAACGCCCCGTGTCATCCGCCGCTGTCTGAAACAGCTAGATTGGTATCTGATTGAAAACTGCCTTGGCAGTCAGTGCTGAAGAAACGGATTTTAACGCGTGGTCCTTCGACTCTCCACCCTCTTCCTGCGTACCTTGCGCGAGGACCCCTCCGACGCTGAGGTGGCCAGCCACCGGCTCCTGGTGCGGGCCGGCTACATCCGCAGGGCGGCGCCCGGGATTTATAGCTGGCTGCCGCTGGGCCTGCGGGTACTTGGCAAGGTGGAGACCATCATCCGCGAGGAGATGGCCGCCATCGGCGCGCAGGAGGTGCACTTCCCTGCGTTGCTCCCCAAAGAGCCCTATGAGGCCACAAACCGGTGGACCGAGTACGGCGACGGAATTTTCCGCCTGCAGGACCGCAAGGGTGCCGACTACCTTTTGGCGCCGACCCACGAGGAGATGTTCACCCTCCTGGTCAAGGACCTGTATAACTCGTACAAGGACCTTCCGCTGAGCCTGTTCCAGATCCAGTCCAAGTACCGTGACGAGGCCCGGCCCCGCGCTGGCCTGCTGCGGGGCAGGGAATTCATCATGAAGGATTCCTATTCCTTCGACATCGACGACGCCGGTCTGGAACGTAGCTACCAGCTCCACCGTGCCGCGTACCTGCGGATCTTCGAGCGTCTTGGCCTGACAGTGGTCCCCGTCGCCGCCACGGCCGGCGCCATGGGTGGGTCAAAGAGCGAAGAGTTCCTGCACCCTTCCGAGATCGGCGAAGACACCTTCGTCGCCTCCGAGGGCGGCTATACAGCTAACGTTGAAGCGGTCACCACTGTCGTGCCGCAGGAGATCGACTTCACCGGTGCCGCCCCTGCGGAAATCAAGGACACCCCCAATACCCCGACCATCGACACACTGGTCAGCCACGCCAACGAGGTCAATGCCCGCGAGAGCGGTCAGTGGACCGCAGCTGACACCCTCAAGAACGTAGTCCTGGTTGCGGTCCTGTCAACAGGCGAGCGTCGCCTGGTGATCATCGGCCTGCCAGGTGACCGCACCGTGGACCTGAAGCGCATCGAAGCCAACCTTGCGCCGCACCTTGAGGTCGGTGGCGAAGTGATGGTGGAGCCGGCCTCGGACGAAGACCTGAGGAAGCATCCAGGATTGGTCAAGGGCTACATTGGCCCGGGGCTAAGCCTTGATGCGCCAGTCCTTGGCGCCGAAGCATCAACTGGGATTCCCTACCTGGTGGACCCGCGGGTGGTCTCCGGGACGTCCTGGATCACCGGGGCCAACGTCTCCGGAAAACACGTCTTCGGTCTCGTGGCAGCCCGTGATTTCTCCTGGGATGGGGTGATCGAGTGTGTCGAGGTGCGTGACGGCGACGAAGCACCTGATGGTTCCGGTCCGCTGAAGGCGGCGCGTGGCATCGAAATGGGACACATCTTCCAGCTGGGCCGTAAATACGCCGAAGCGTTGAACCTGAAGGTCCTCGACCAGAATGGCAAACTCGCTACAGTGACCATGGGCTCGTATGGGGTTGGGGTAACCCGCGCGATTGCTGCATTGGCCGAGTCGAACCGGGACGATAAAGGCATCATCTGGCCACGGAATGTTGCCCCCGCCGATATTCACCTGGTCGCCACGGGCAAGGGCGAGGAAATATTTGCCGCTGCCAACAAGCTCGCCGAAGATCTTGCCGCGGCCGGGCTGGACGTGATGTATGACGACCGCCTCAAGGTATCTCCCGGGGTGAAGTTCGGCGACGCCGAGTTGATTGGTGTGCCGACCATCGTCGTCGTCGGGCGCGGTCTGGCCGATGGCGTAGTGGAGGTCAAGGACCGCCGCAGTGGAGAGGCGCAGAACGTTGCAGTGGCAGAGGTAGTTGAGTACCTTAGCCGTCTAGTCACCGCGTAGCGGGACAGGGTGTATTCCGGGCTGGAGGAGATTCAGCTCGCCACCCTGGTGCTGGTGCTTGCCGCGGGGTTTGCTGCGGGTTGGGTGGATGCGGTAGTCGGCGGGGGCGGCCTGCTCCAGCTGCCCGCCCTCCTGCTGGTACCCGGGATCACCCCGGTGCAGGCACTGGCCACCAACAAGATGGGCTCGATCTTCGGGACCACGACGAGTGCCATCACCTACTATCGGCGTGCCAAACCGGATCTCAAAACAGCATTGCCGATGGCCGGGATCGCCCTTGTCGGTGGCTTCGGAGGTGCGATCATTGCGACGTCGTTGCCCTCGTCGGTCTTCAAACCGATCATTGTGATGGCCCTTATCTCGGTGGCCGTGTTCACCGCCTTCCGCCCCACAGTGGGCACGTTGACGCACCTGCGTCATTCCGGCCGGAGACACTACGGGACGGCCGCTGCGATAGGGCTGGTGATCGGGTTCTATGACGGGCTGATCGGTCCGGGCACCGGGTCCTTCCTGATCATCGCCATGGTGACACTCCTGGGCTACAGCTTCCTGGATGCGAGCGCCAAATCAAAGATCGTCAACCTCGCTACCAACTTTGGTGCCCTGATGTTCTTCCTGCCGAACGGTTCCCTGCTCTGGGGGTTGGGCCTTGTGCTTGGCCTCGCCAATATGGCTGGCGGTTACGTGGGCTCCCGAATGGCCATCACCCAGGGCAGCAGGTTCATCAGGATCGTCTTCCTGGTGGTTGTCGCTGCTCTGGTTGCCAAACTCGGCTATGACATATGGATCGAGAATATCCAACCGATGATCTAGCTCACGCCCAACCCTGAATTCAGGCTCAGGGCAGCACCAGGTTCGCTGGTGGCGGCAGCTCGGGCAGAGTCCGACGCAGGAGTGTGCTCGCCACCCACAGGGAACGCTGGGCAGCGTCCCGATTTCCGGCCTCCACGGCCGTGAGCGCGTTCTGGACCTCCCGGACCACCGACCAGTCCCTGGCCAGGAGCGGATCGAGGCCTGCAGCCGCGGCAAGGTCAGAGCATCTCTGCCTCAAGTGGCCTGCCGGATCACCGGGAAACAGGTCACGGATCCTGTTCCACAGCATGGGGGCGACGGCGAACTCGGCGTCGCCGATGACCGGTTTCGGGTCGATCGCCAGATAGCTGGCAGCGGTGGGCTCGGCGATGGCTCCCGTGGAGGCCATCCGGGGGAGGATGTTCAGGTAGTGCAGGTCGGAGTGCACCAGCACGTCGCACTCGGATCTTCGACCCACTGCTCCGCGCACCTGGCACACCTCCAGGGCGCACTCGAGCAGCCACCGGTCGAACGGTTGGCCGAGCCGGTCCCAATCTGCCGGTAGCGTGTCGGTCCACATCTCGGCTTGCGCCGCGACCGA
>NZ_KI914752.1:0-2849 GCF_000520515.1 Arthrobacter sp. H20 | reverse complement strand
ACCGAGGGGATGCCCTGCCACAGGGCCCCGCTGCCAGGACGCAGCGTGAGGTCCCGCACCAGGTTGCCCCAGATCCCGGCGGTCTCATCCAGCGGGAGTCCGCCGAGGGACTGGTCCCCGTCCAGCCGCTCAAGCAGGAGGACGAAGTCGTCCCGGGCGGCCTCCAGCAGGCGCACGGCTCCGCGGCCGTCCCAGAGTGTAAGGGCATCGGGCTCGGGAAGAGCCTCATCATGGGGGATGGTCACCTTGAGGACGGCGGGGGAGCCATCGGCGCGCCTGACGGGTAAGACCACCGCTGCGCTGCCAAACCAGGGGCCAGACCCGTCGGGGAGCTCAAGCGTCAACTCCCAGTCGAGCAGAGAGTTCCTGACCAGCTCCGTCCACCGGCCAAGCCAGCTGCGCCCCGATCTCAAACGCAAGGCGTTGCGGACGAGGTCGGCGGGGAGCTCAATACCGGATACGTCCACGAGGCTAAGTCTAGGCAACAAGGCTATGTTCCTTTTCCTGCATCACCGACGCTCCTTCGACTAGCGGTTCAGTGTCGCTGACGCTCCGTGGGGGTAGAAAGTATCTCGCTGGCTGACTTTTGGCTCTGGATGCGCGGTGTTTTTGGGTGGATAATTGTGGTGTCTGCCACGGTCGACGCCGTTTTGTTCTTGGTGCTGTGGTTGAGCCTGCCGACTAGCGTGGTGTGGAGGACTTCCACGGGAACCGTGGATTGTTGCCTTTCAGCACGAGTGTTAGATTCCTGAATTGATTCCCCGTCCTCCCCGTAGCAGATATCAACTATCGGGTTCGAGGGTGTGTCAAGCCCCGGGTTTCGTGGAGGGTGTTGATTCCTTGAAAGGATGAGCCCTTATGGCAGCACCTAAGAAGTATCCGGATGAGCTTCGTGAGCGGGCGGTCCGGTTGGTGATGGACGCGCAGAAGGACCCTAGTGTAGCGTGTCGTTGGTTCCTTTGTGTCTGATCTTTGTCAGACTTGATCCATGGCTTATCTGGCGAGGGCTTTGGAATTGCGTGACGGGGACCGGGGCGCCTTGGAAGTGCTGACGCGTGGGAATTCTTCCTCGGCGACGTTAGCGTTGCGGGCACGCACAGTTTTGTTGGCTTCCGCCGGGATGCCGAATATCCAGATCGAGCAGATCACGGGGTTTTCAGCGCCCACGGTTTTGAAGTGGCGCAACCGCTATGCCGAGGGCGGGATCGAGGCCCTGTCCGATGTCCAGCGTCCGGGCCGGGAGCGAGAAATCGATGAACTTGCCTTGATCGCGGACACCCTGACCAATGACGGGAAACCGCCGGCCGAATTGGGGATCTCGCACTGGTCCGCCCGCATCATGGCCGAACGCCACGGGGTGTCCTTTTCCTCCGTGGCCCGAATCTGGCGCCGTTGGAAAATCCAGCCGCACCGGATCGAGACGTTCAAGTTCTCCACCGACCCCGCCTTGGAGCCCAAGCTCCGGGACGTGGTGGGACTGTACATGTCCCCGCCGGAAAACGCGGTGGTGGTGAGCATTGATGAGAAGACCCAGATCCAGGCCCTGTCCCGCACCGGCCCGAACCAACCGTTGTCCCCGACGCACCCACTGCAGCAGACGCACGACTACCAACGCAACGGCACCACCACCTTGTTCGCGGCCCTAGAGGTCCTCACCGGCAAACTCAGCGCAAACGCCTTCTACCAAAAGCACACCAACATCGAGTTTGTCGATTTTCTGGGCCGGGTCGCGGACGCCCACCCCGGGGTCGAGCTGCATGTCATCTGCGACAACTACGCGACCCATAAACACCAGAACGTCTTGGATTGGCTGGACGCCAATCCGCGGGTCACCCTCCACTTCACCCCGACCAGCTGTTCCTGGCTGAACATGGTGGAGATCTTCTTCGGGATCATCACCCGCCAATGCCTCAAACGTGGCACATTCAGCTCCGTCAAAGACCTGGAACAAACCATGCAACGCTACATCGAGAACTACAACCAGGACGCCAAACCATTCACCTGGACCAAATCAGCGGAGTACCTCCTAGGCAAGATGAAACGCAAACAAACCATTAACACGGAGCACTAGCGGTCGGCGGGGCGCATGTACCAGGATCGGTGCTCAACTGGGCATCCCGGCGGACACAATCCGTGGCTGGCTGCGTACCGTCGAGGTCGATCAAGGTCTGAGGCCGGGGACCACAACCGATGACGCTGCCCGGCTGACGGAGCTCGAACGTGAAGTCGTTGAGTTGCGCCGGGCCAACGGGATCCTGAAATCGGCGTCGGCTTTCTTCGCGGCGGAGCTCGACCGCCCCTCGCGACGATGATCGCCTACATCGATCAGCACAAGGACGAATGCGGGTCACCCTCCACTTCACCCCGACCAGCTGTTCCTGGCTGAACATGGTGGAGATCTTCTTCGGGATCATCACCCGCCAATGCCTCAAACGTGGCACATTCAGCTCCGTCAAAGACCTGGAACAAACCATGCAACGCTACATCGAGAACTACAACCAGGACGCCAAACCATTCACCTGGACCAAATCAGCGGAGTACCTCCTAGGCAAGATGAAACGCAAACAAACCATTAACACGGAGCACTAGCGGTCGGCGGGGCGCATGTACCAGGATCGGTGCTCAACTGGGCATCCCGGCGGACACAATCCGTGGCTGGCTGCGTACCGTCGAGGTCGATCAAGGTCTGAGGCCGGGGACCACAACCGATGACGCTGCCCGGCTGACGGAGCTCGAACGTGAAGTCGTTGAGTTGCGCCGGGCCAACGGGATCCTGAAATCGGCGTCGGCTTTCTTCGCGGCGGAGCTCGACCGCCCCTCGCGACGATGATCGCCTACATCGATCAGCA
>NZ_AZRY01000212.1:4307-25731 GCF_000520515.1 Arthrobacter sp. H20 | reverse complement strand
CGGAGAAGTCACCGCGACCGTGTCCAAAGGCCAATTCGCACTCTGGCTCCCTGGTGGCGAACTGATGGACGCTCACCATGGGCTAAACGTCATCGTGACCTACCGTGACGGAACAACTGAAATCCATAGGTTGAGCCTCTAACCGGCACCCGACAATACCCAGACCGACGGTCAACCTCATTCGTAAGGTTTTGGGGCTACACTCAGCGAACATGCGATTGCTCGTCATTGGGGGAACAATGGAATCAACAGCCAAGAAGTGTATTCACTGGGGCATTGTCCTGATCATTGCCGGCGGGTTTATTCTCCTGCTACTCCCCCAGTTGCTCGTCTTTCTCGCAGATACTGCGGGCACGTCAGCAGCCATCGGCGTCGGGGCAATAGACATCGTTCTCACACTTGTTCGCTGGGCGATGATACCGATGGGTACGACCTTAATCGGCGCTGCAATCGTCATCCGGACCCTAGCCCCGTCATTTGAACGTCCTCGGACAACGAATACCTTTGGCGCCTAGATCCAGCCGATGTCGGAATCCTCCAGAAAGCTCCCAGCCGCGTAAATAGTGCCCGCAAGAGGATCCTCCACCGCAACACATTTTTGTGGGCAGTTAAAGAGGTCAGCGGCGTAGAAGTGGTGGTCAGTCCGCGGGAACGGGGCGATGGCGCCCAGCCACACCCAGCCTTCGCGGAGGATCATAATCAACGGGTTGAAGGACCGGATTTTAGCCGCGTGCCCATGAACCCGGATGGCTGCGGAGTGGTGACGGATCCACACATACACCCGCGGTGGCTCCGGGAAGGGGATAGGCCTGACGTTGTCGACGTTGAGCTCGGCCATGCGCGGCATGATCAGCTCTTCGCGCATCACAAAATCCCACGATCCGCTGATCCATTAGCTTCGCGTAGTGTGCCACGTACCGGTTTTCTGGCGGAACAAGAGGGACCCCTATCAGGTGAATGTGTGAGTTTCGCATCCGATAATGGGTGCAGGAGGAAATTCACAGGTCATGGCACGTAGACGTACCCCCTGATCAGGTCATCGCGAAGGTCCGTCAGGCCCAGAAGATGTTCAACGACGGACGGCCGATGTTCGAGGTCATCAAGGACCTGGAGGTCACCGAGGCGACCTGGTACCGGTGGCTGAACCAGTACGGTGGCGAGAAGGCCGAGTCCACGAAACGGACTAAGGAACTGGAGAAGGAAAACGCCAAGCTGAAAAAGCTGTTAGCCGATTAGGTCCTGGCCAATGACATTTTGAGCGAGGTGGCCCGGGGAAACTTTTGAGCCCTGAACTCCGGCGTCGTGCGGTCCGCATGGCGCAGGAGAAGTTCGGGCATCCGAAAGGTTCGCCTGTAAAGTGCTCGGCCAAACCGCTCCGCCCTTCGCAAAGGCCGCCCGGAGGTCAGCTTCGAAGAACAGCAGCTCAGAGCCGATCTGCGGGCGGTGGCCGTGAAGCATCCGGTGTGGGGTTGGCGGAAGGCACGCTGGCATCTGCTGGAGCAGCCCCGGTGGGATGGCGTGGCGCTCAATAAGAAGCGCATGCGCCGGCTCTGGCGGGCCTCCACTACTCGTTCCCACTGCGTGTGCCGCAGTGATCGAACGGATACGCTTAGCGCAACTCCTGGAAACAGTGACGCCGCCGAACGCAACTCTCAAGCGAGAGCGCCTCGGCCAGTCGAAGGAACAGCTATGAAAGCGCTTGTTTACCGCGGTCCGGGTCAAAAGGCATGGGAAGACGTCGCAAATCCCACCATTCAAAAGCCAACCGACGTCATCGTGAAAATCGAGACCACAACCATCTGCGGCACCGATTTGCACATCCTTAAAGGCGACGTCCCAGCAGTTGAACAAGGTCGCATCCTCGGACACGAGGGTGTCGGCACGGTCACTGAGATCGGATCTGCAGTTAGCAGCCTTGTGATTGGCGATCGCGTGATCATCTCGTGCATTTCCGCCTGCGGACATTGCGACTACTGCAAACAGGGAGTATTCTCCCATTGCCTGGGTGAGGAGGGTACTTCCGGGATTGGGTGGATCCTTGGACACCTTATCGACGGGACCCAGGCCGAATTCGTGCGCGTCCCGTACGCGGAAACTTCCGTTTACAAAATCCCGGACAGCGTCAGCCCTCAAGAAGGAACATTGCTTTCCGACATACTGCCGACCGGCCACGAAATCGGCGTCCAGTACGGGGCCGTTAAGCCCGGTGACGTCGTCGCTGTGATCGGCGCCGGCCCCGTAGGACTTGCCGCAATTGCTACTGCGCAGCTGTACGGGCCGGCACGAATCATTGCGATTGACATCGACCTGAACCGGGTTGAGCAGGCCAAACTGTTCGGCGCAACAGACAGCATCGTGTCGACGGATGCCAACTGGAAAGATCAGGTGATCGCTCTGACTGACGGGCTAGGGGTCGACGTCGCCATCGAAGCAGTGGGAATACCGGAAACCTTCGGGATGGTCCTGGACATTGTCAGGCCCGCCGGTCATGTGGCAAACGCAGGGGTCCACGGCCGGGGAGTGGACCTGCCGCTGGATAAACTCTGGATCTCAAACATCACCATCACCACGGGCCTGGTGAACACCAACACGACCGGCACCTTACTCAAGCTGGTAGCGCAAAAGAAGTTGCCCGTCGACCAGTTCGTGAGTCACACTTTCAATCTTCGGGACATCGAAAAGGCATACGACACCTTCTCGCGCGCCGGAGAAACAAAGGCGCTCAAGGTCATGCTCAACGCCTGAGGCGCACCTTGCCGCCTTCGAACGAGGAGCACGGCCGGATCTGAGATGCGCACGGTTGGGAACGGACACGTGAGCCCAGCCACTGGGCACCGGATGCATCGTATTTCTCGCCGCGAGTCGCGTTCGCGGCAGTGAGCGGGCGGACACTGTGATGGAGGGAGCGTGATGTCGGCGCAGTAGCAGGCTCCTGTTCGTCCGGTTCATAGGCCCGGGAGAGCGGGGTTTTCCGCTGACGGCGCTGCCGTGCGCGTCAAAGCCGGTATGACCAACGTGGTGCCCGATACTTCCAGCAGGAGCTTGTGGGACATCTTCACGGCTAACGTCCTACCCTTTTCAATGCCATCGTCCCTGACAGCGTTGCGCTGCGTCTGCTGCTGGGCCTGTGGCGGGACGCGTTGTTTGGTCTCGCGGCCGGTAACGCCCTGATCGGTGGTGTCCAGACGAGTTTGGCGAAGAATTCATTGGATCGCCTAGCCCTTTAGCCTGGGTGGTCATAATCTGCGGGACGGTCAGTAAGATACGGCTGCCAGGTTCCGGCGCTTTGTCAAGGGAGCGAGTTGGGCGGATACTGGCTAGCGGCGTCTGGACCGGACGATTGCTTTTCGGATTTCCTCGACCCACAGCACGGATGATCCAGTGAGCAACGCCAGGCCCCATTGGGCGGAGCTAAGTGCGGTGGTGTCGAAGAATCCCTGCAGCATGTCGAGGTTGACGACCAAGATCTGGAGTATCACCACTGCCAGCAGGGCAACCCAGATGCTGCGGTTGGTGAACGTCTGCAGTGAGAACACAGAGCCGGATTCCGAGCGAACGTTGAGCAGATTGAACACCTGAAAGAAAACGAAGGTGGTGAACGCCAAGGTGGTACCGAGCAGCGGATCGTTGGAACTCTCCGGGAACAAGGCCGGCGCCAGGGCGAGCACGGTAATGGTGCCCGCCGCCATAACGAGGCCTAGCCCCAAGATCCGCAGCAGTCGTCCGCGGGTCAGCAACGGTTCGTCAGCCGGGCGCGGCTTCTGTTTCATGATGTCCGGTTCTGCCGGATCGACGCCCAGAGCAAGAGCCGGCGGACCATCCATGATGATGTTCACCCACAGGATCTGCAGCGCGGTGAACGGAGCCCCGCCTGCCAGGCCGAACACCCCGGCGGTGAGGAAGATCAGAACGAATCCCCACGCCGTGGTGAGCTGAAACTTCACGAACTTAATGATGTTCGCGTAGATGCCACGGCCTTCCTGGATGGCGGAAATGATCGTGGCGAAGTTGTCGTCCGTCAGGATCATTTTCGCCGCGCCCTTTGACACATCCGAGCCGGTGATGCCCATGGCGATCCCGATGTCCGCCTGCTTCAGCGCCGGCGCGTCATTCACGCCGTCGCCGGTCATAGCCACGATATTGCCGTCCTGCTGCAGCGCCTTGACCACGCGGATCTTGTGCTCGGGCGCCACACGGGCGAGCACCCCGAATCCGGTGGCACGCCGGTTAAGTTCGTTGTCGTCCAGGTCATCCAGCTCCGTGCCGGCGGCGGCTTCACCGGGGATACCCAGCTGGGCCGCGATGGAAGACGCTGTGACCAAGTGGTCACCGGTGATCATATGCACCGCGATTCCCGCAGCGCGGGCCGTCGCGATGGCCTCCGCCGCCTCCGCGCGCGGCGGATCCACAATACCGACGACGGCGTAGACGGTCAGGTTAGCCGTGGCGGCGCGAAGCTCATCGCTGTCCGTCGGTAAGGAACCGTCCAGTCGACGCCCGGCAATCATCAGGGTTCGCAGGCCGTCGGCCGCCATTGCCCGGATACTCTCCTCGACTTCTTCCCGGGCCACATCTGTTAGCGGGCGGATTCCCTCGGGGGTGAGGATCGAATTCGCTCGGTCCAGAAGTACGCCCGGCGCGCCCTTGGCGAAGCAGCGGAACCTGGCAGGAGTGCTGTCTCCCCTGGTGAAGTTCTGTTCGTGGAAGGTGGCCATAAACTTGTAGTCCGAATCGAATGGCACTTCCGCCACACGCGGGTGGTTCTTTCGGACACCTTCGACGTCGATCCCGCCTTTTCCGCCAATGCCACCAGCGCGCCTTCTGTAGGGTCGCCCACAAGGGTGCCATCCCGGATCCCGGCGTCATTACAGAGGGCCATGGCCAGCAAGGCATCCGACATAGCGGGCAACGGCTCGCCGTCGCCACTAAGAATTTTTCCTTCAGTGGAGTACCCCTCGCCGGTGACACGAAAGGAACGCCCCAGAATATGCAGACGCCGGGCCGTCATCTCATTCAAAGTGAGGGTGCCGGTCTTGTCAGTGGCGATGTGAGTGGTGCTACCCAAAGTTTCCACGGCGGAGAGCTGCTTGATGATCGCGCCACGGCCCGCCAGCCGGGAGGCGCCCATCGCAAGGGTAAAGGCGACCACGGCGGTGAGCCCTTCCGGGATGGTGGCTACGGCGAGTGAAACAGCGGTGATGAATAGCTCGGACCAGGCTTGTCCGCGGAGGAGGCCCAGCAGGAAGACGACGGCGACCACCGCCAGGGCCACGACGGTCAGCAGTTGGGCGAGTTGATCGATTCTTTTTTGCAGCGGGGTTTTTCCCTTGCCGGCACCTTCGAGGAGGGTTGCTATGCCGCCGATCTGCGTGTGCATACCTGTGCCGGTGACTACCATGACGGCCCGCCCGCGGCTGACGTCCGTGTTCATGAACAGCATGTTCGCCCGGTCTCCGAGAGGCAATGCGGGATCCTTAAGGACGGCGCCAATCTTTTCCGCGGGCTGAGATTCGCCGGTCAGGGCGGCCTCAGCGACCTGCAGCCGCGTGGCTTCAAGGATCCGGCCGTCCGCCGGGATGGTTTCCCCTGCTTCGAGCAACACGACATCCCCAGGTACCAGTTCCTCATTGGAGACTTCCACTTCACGCCCGTCTCTGCGGACACGTGAGGTATCTACCGACATGGTGCGCAGCGCTGCGAGACTGTTCTCGGCCCGGCTCTCCTGAAGGTAGTTCAAGAGAGTGTTCAGCACGATCACGGCGAGGATGACGACGGGGGTTTCCCATTCCCGGGACACGACGGCGCTCACCACCGCGGCGACGATGAGCACCAGGATCATCCTGTCGGAGAGTAGCCGCAAAATCTTCTTCCAGACCGGCACCCTAGCCTCGTCCGCGAGTACGTTCGATCCGACCCGCGCCCGCCGGACGCCCACCTCCGCGGTGGAGAGTCCCACGGACGGGTCCACATCCAGGTCCGCCGTAATCTCGGCAATTGACCGAGTATGCCAGCCCTTCATGGCGACACCGGAAACCATCGGAGTTCCTTCTTCTCATCGCAATACCAAAATAGTTGCCCTGAGGTCAGGCTATCGGTCCAGCGGTCGCGAGGCTGTTGATGAAAGGGTTGATCCACTGTTAGCAGTCTAGCTGGCAGTGCCCCTGCGGCAGTCGCATGGCATCGGCACCCTCACCAAGTCTGTTCTTCGTCTAGCTCGAAGGAGCCTAAACCCCCGAGACCGGCCCAAGGATCGACAACACCGGAACCGGCGGCGTCCTGCGCATCACCGACCCGAAGGCATTCATCAACACGAAGAGTAACGCCCTTCACGGTATGGCGAACCACACGACCACATTCGCTCCCCTAGCCGTTCCGCCGAGTTCCGCCAGCACTCAATTGAAGGCCTCGACGTCAACAGCCAAGACGCGACCTGGTCCCGGACATCGCACTTATCCGTAGCGATGGATTGAGCCAGTTCGTCTGTAGCGGTGCGATCTCCGAGACTGCAGGCCTAAACTCGGCAAGCTCGCCGACGCCCGGTTGCCGTGGTCGAGGAACGATTGCGGAAGAACTGGTCGCCGCAACAAGTCAGCGACGATCTGAAACGGGTGCTTGCGGGGTGGGAGGAGATGCAGGTGTCCCACGAAACGATCTACCAGTCCCTGTTCGTTCAAGGCCGCGGGCACCTCCGCGCTGACCTGCATAAACACCTTCGAACCGGCAGCCCCGTGGCCTGCACTTCACCTCGAAAGGGCGCATCCGGGTGTCATATGCTTTCGAACCGCTTCGATGCCGCGGCCCAACGGGAGGTTCTGACACTGATGAATCAGAACAGGTCACCGCCAAAAGTGACGACGGTGTCGTCGCACAGCACGGTCCTCCTGCGGAGCGCAGTAGCGATGGCTGTTGCATGAGTCACCGGGATGTCACTCGGGCCACGCTTTGGGGGTTCTTTCAGTGGTCGAGTTCCCGCACGAACCCGGCAAATCCCGGGATGGTGAACTCCAGCTGACCACGGTCCGCCGGTTGAATGAGGCCCTTGTCGATCAAACGTGCCCGGGGCGTCGATAATTGGTTGCTCGATACGCTGAGGAGATCAGCGATCGCCGCCCGCGATACCTGTCCGTCCCCGACCGATGCCATGGCGTTGAGCATGCGTCGCTCGGCGGGAGAGCAACTTCCCCATCGCGCCCGGAAAAGTGCGTCCAGGTCGGAGCGCATCGCTACGCGCCCATGCTCGACGGCTTCCACACTAATGACGCCACCCGGGTCCGGGCGTCCAGCGGCGACCCATGCGGCATCAGCGATCAACTGCACTGAATACGGGTACCCCTGAGCAATAGAGAGCGCGAGACCGACTGCGGGTGCAGTCCACGTCACACCCAGTGCCCTCGCTGGCCCAATGAGCGCGATCTCCTCCGCGTCTGGGCTCAGCGGTCCGAGAGGGCGATACGCAATGCGTTCACTGAACGTGACGACAGCAGCGATCGTCTCCGGTGCGTTGGGTAGCCCGGCGGCGAATACCGCGGCAGGGACGTCTGAGCCCTCCGCCTGGAGATGTTGCCACGCGTACACGAGCGTTCGAAGTCCTGTAGGGTCTGCGGCTTGGATCTCATCGATGAAGAGTACCAACCCGTGGCTCTGCGCTGCCGTCTCCCGTATGACGTCCTCGAATGTGCGCACACCAGCGGGTTCTCCTGTTGGGCCGGGCCGTCGCATTGTTCCCGCGACGTGAGCAACGCCGGGGATACCCACCGTCAGCGTGTCGAGGAGGCCCTTCACCCGGGTTCGGGCCGAGTCTCCGAACGACCGCGCGGCCCGATCGATCTCTTGAGCGATCTGCGAGACCAGGCCCTGTTCCTCGCCTGCGGTAACCCAGACCGTGAGTACGTCGCGTGCCGTAGCTCGCCGCTGATACTCGCGCAGCAACGATGTTTTGCCATATCCGCGGGGTGCATGATCGACCCGGAGCCGGCTNTACTCGCGCAGCAACGATGTTTTGCCATATCCGCGGGGTGCATGATCGACCCGGAGCCGGCTGACGAGCCGACCGAGGTCAACCAGCGTCGATAAGCGTTCATCGACCTCAGCAAGCTGTTTCGCTCTCCCGGGCACAACACGAGCGACCTCGCCTGGGGTGTATGGACTCGGCTGCATCAATCACCTCGAACTATTTGTTATGAAGTAGGGCTTTCATAACAGTCGATCGGTGATGGTGGCAGAAGTGAGTAGGCGCATCGACGCCCCGGACGCCTAACGGCCGCATTCCCCTCTGCAGGGCAGCGCCCGTAAGCCGATCGGCTAACGGGCGGTCGGATCAGCCCGTGTATCAGAGCGCCCAGCGTTCAAGAGGACGGTCTCGCCCCTTGTAGGCTAAGCCTTGATCCACCGATGGTGATTGGAGGGCTGTCGGCGGTTTCGTGCTGCTCCACGTGCTGTGCTGCGGCCTTCCATTGTTGCTGTCCGCCGGAGCCCTCGGTGCGACCGGTTTACTGGTAGGTAGCCCGTGGTTGATTACCGCCGCGTTTGTTCTGGCCGCCGGAGTACTGGTTTGGGCCTTCCGGCGGAGGTCCGCCCGAGCCCTTACGAGCGGGGATGACTGCTGCGCCCCAATAAAACGGGCCCACGATCCGGTGCGAGACGGGGCGGAACAATCAACAA
The DNA here is from genome assembly GCF_000520515.1 of Arthrobacter sp. H20. GTDB lineage: Bacteria > Actinomycetota > Actinomycetes > Actinomycetales > Micrococcaceae > Arthrobacter_D. The sequence goes on along the minus strand of NZ_AZRY01000212.1, from coordinate 17,070 downwards.
TTGCTCGATAACTCCCCAGTATCTAAGCGAAGGAGGCATTGCCGGCACTTGAGGGAACCAATTCAGAGGTAGCTGCAGATACGTTCAGCATTGCACTGATCAGGATCGCCTGCCGCAGCGGATTCGTAGAACCCCGCAACGGATTCCCTCAGCGCGGTAAGTTCGGCTATCTGCTGGTCCAGGTTTTTTAGGTGCACGGAAAGCTGGTCCCGCACATGGCCGCACGGCGCGTTACCGGCGTCCCGGATACGGAGGATGTCCAAGATTTCAGCCAGGGCCAGCCCGGCCACCTGGCTGCGCCGGATGAACTCGATCCTGCTGATGGTCTCCTCCGGATAATCCCGATAGCCGTTGGTGGAACGATCAGCGTAGGGCAGCAGCCCCCGCTCCTCATAAAACCTCAGCGCCTTAGTCGTTACTCCGGATGCCGCTGCAACTTCACCGATACGCATGATTTACCTCGTTCTGGAAGGACTCCTTAACCTTCCATGATACTGGAGGGTTAAGGGATAATTTAGTTTCGCTTCGCCTTGCTGCTCGATTCCCAAAAGCGGCCGGCCAGTGATCGGAGCACCGCGGGGCTTCCAACTCATCCGAGCTTTGTCCCAGTACGCTCGGCTGCCACTTTCTGCCACGTCTTACGTGCAGCAATCAGCACCGGATCCCACAGCGGGGAAAACGGGGGCGCATAGGACAGGTCAATATTGAGCAGTTCCTCAACAGTCATTTCGTGCCAGAGCGCGACTGCCAGAACGTCGATGCGTTTGGCGGCTCCTTCCTCACCGACAATCTGTCCGCCAAGCAGCCGACCCGTGCCGCGTTCAGCGATGAGCTTGGTGCGGATGGGTTTCGCCCCAGGGTAGTAGCCGGCCCGGGTGGTTGACTCCACAACCTCAGTGATTGGATCGAAGCCGGCCCGGCGCGCCTCGTCTTCTCCAAGCCCGGTCCGAGCAGCTTCAACATCGCAAATCTTAGTGACAGCGGTACCGATCACCCCGGGAAAGGTTGCATAACTGCCCCCAATATTGATTCCGGCGGTGCGACCCTCCTTGTTGGCGTGGGTACCCAACGCCATCCTCACGTGACGCCGTGCAACACGGTGAAACTTCTCGACACAGTCGCCGGCCGCCCACACCCCCTCGATTCCGGTGCGCAGTCTCTGGTCCACCGCTATTGCTCCCGTCTCACCCAGGGGTATTCCTGCCTGTGCCGCCAGTGCAGTGTTGGGACGTACCCCAAGACCCAGAATCACCACGTCGGCGGCAAGAGTCGTCTGGTCGGTCACGACGGCGGACACCTTTCCATCCGTGGTTTCAAAGCCAGTCACGGTCTCATTGAGCCGAACATTCATCCCATAACCCAGCATGGCATCGGCAATGAGTATCCCCATGTCGGGATCCAGTCCCGGCAGCGGGGCCTGTCCCCGCCCGACGACGGTTATTTCCACACCCCACGCACACAGCGCTTCGGCCAACTCGAGTCCGATGTATCCGGCGCCGACAATCACGGCCCGCCGTGGCCGTTCCCGCTCCAAGGCGGCCCGGAGAGCGAGCCCCTCATCGAGTGTCTGCACACCATAAATTCCCTCCGCACCGATTCCGGGCAACAGGGGGCGGACCGGAAGCGCGCCGGTGGCAACCATGAGCTGGTCGAAACCTTCCCAAACATCCGTACCGTTGGATAAGTCACGGACCCGCACGGCCCGCCGGTTCAGATCGATCTCAAGGACCTCATGCTTGACCCGCGCATCAATGTCATGGTTCCGGGAAAACTCCTCAGGTGTTCGGGCAATCAGTGCACCGGCATCAGCCACGTCTTTCCCAATGAAGTACGGGATGCCGCACGCCGAGTAAGAGGTGTAGTTACCGCGCTCGAAGGCAATGATTTCCAGCTCACTCCCAGGCACCTGGCGGCGCGCCGCAGACGCCGCACTCATCCCTGCTGCATCACCACCGATGACGATCAGACGTTCAACCACGAAATTCCCTTCCATATAACACTGTCATGGCCTTCACCAGGGGGCGATTGCCCCACCCGGGCTGTACGGCAGGCTCTTTGTCACGGACCAAATTACCCTCATCTTGGCCCGGCAGCGGAGGGTTGCACCTCACAGGGTTTCCCTGCACCGACAGCATTCTTCATTTTTTCACCATCTGCTGAGCCGGCTCGGGGCAATAGTTGCTTACCAGCAGAGGCGGGGCCTGCTACTAGTGGAGGTCGAGTTTTTCGAGAGCTACCTGGTAGGCCTCGTGGTAGGTGGGGAACTGGGCAACCTGGTCCAGGAGCGTGTCAATGGGCAGCCGTGTACGGATCGCTAGGGAGGCGTGGTGAATCCATTCGCCGGCCATCGGCCCCACCGCCCAGGCTCCGATAAGTACCTTCGCGTCAGTATCCGCGAGTAATCCCAGGTGCCCGCGTGGGTCCTGTTCGTAGGTCCACGGGCGCGCTATGGCCTTGGCCAGGTCAAGTTCCGCTGCGGCGGTGCGGATGCCGCGACTTTCAGCCTGCTCGTGGGTCAGCCCGGCGGCGGCGATTTCAGGATCGGCAAACACCACCCGCGGTATGCCCCCATAGGTGGCCGCGTGTGGTCGGCCGAGGATCGCATCCGCTGCGATCCGGCCCTGGTATTTCGCCACATGGGTGAAGGGCATGATGCCTGTGACGTCGCCGATGGCCCACGTGTTGTCGCCGGCCCGGCAGTGTTCATCCACCTGAACCTCCCCGTGATCACCGAGCTTCACCCCGGCGTGTTCAAAGCCGAGTCCTTCGGTGCGCGGTTTGCGGCCCGTGCCGAAGATCACGACGTCGGCTGCCACCTCACCGACAGGTTCCCCGTTGCGTGTCTCGAGTTCGATAATGCTGTCGGTGCCCGTGCGTCGTGCCCGGGCAGCGGAGGTGCCGAGCCGGATGTCGATACCGGCTTCCTGCAGGTACTGGTGGGCCAGTTCACCGACCCGGGCGTCTTCCCGGTCGATCAGCCGTTCCCCGCGGTGGACAAGGGTGACTTTGACTCCGAAGCGTGCCAGGAACGTCGCCGTTTCCACGCCGACCGCGCTGCCGCCAATGATGACCGCCCGCCCGGGAAGGGTACTGGCGGTGTAGGTTTCACGGTTGGTCCAGGCCGTGATCTGATCGAGGCCTTCCAGCGGCGGAATCACGGAGTCCGAGCCGGTGGCGATGATGATGTGTTCGGCCGTGACTTCGCGGTCTCCGGCCTGGATCTGCCCTGGTCCGGTGATCCGGGCTTCATCCTTGATCACCACAGCGCCCTCGTCGGCGTACCCGTCAACCTGGGCCTGATCGTTGAGATCGCGGATCATGGAGTCGCGGTACTTGGCGGTTTCCTGCCAGTTCACTTCGGCCCCGGAAACCCCGGCTGCTCGTTGCACCTCGGTACGTGCTTCCGGTGGCCGCAGCACTGTTTTGGACGGGATGCATGCCCAGTAGGCGCATTCCCCGCCGATCAGTTCGCGTTCGAAGACTGCGACTTTCTTCCCGGCTTTGAGCAGGCGGGCCGCGGCGACCTCTCCGCCTGGTCCCATGCCGAGTACGGCAACGTCAAAGTGTTCGCTCATGCTGATCTCCTTCAGATGTGGTTGATCTTTCGGGTCCTTCTCGTGAAGCTCTCATTTCCGCGTCAGTCCGGCTGCGAACCGGGTATTCATCCAGCTGCTGCCTTGGATTCAAGCTGCTGCTGGGGTCCTTATATTCAGCAGGTGCAGGACTGCACTGCGTTCCCGGGATTGTTAGTGGCGTGCACTGTTGTCTGGGCGAGCATTTTTTCTGCCATGGACGAACCCAGCTCGTAAGCTTCTTCCACGGGGATCACGGTGCCACCGGGGTGGCTGTCAATCCACGGTTGGGCTTCTTCCGGTGAAGCGAAGAAGTGCACCTGGTTGCAGAAGGACGAGCGCACTGAACTCATGTCATCGGGATTGACCAGTGACACGACAGCGCCAGCTGGTTCGACGCCGGTGACGCCTGTGGTGCCCGCGGTTACCCGGACGGGTGGGCCGGTGGCCTTGTAGGCGGATTCAATCCGAGCCGATGTTCCCAGAAGCGTAGGGAAGATCAGGGTGTCCAATGCGCACCAGGTATAGAGCTGTTCGCCGTCTACCTCGAAACGGTGCTGGGTAGGGCGCTGGGTCAATCCCTGGCCGATGATCCGGCCGGACCCGTCGTACTCGGTGTCGCCCATCGCCTCCAGCGCGGTACGGACTTCCTCCAGGGGCCGGCCGGTGGCGGCGGCGAGATCCGCAGTATCGACCGGGTCGCCCTGGGCGAGGAGTTTCAGCAGGGGCAGCCAAAGCCATGGCTGCATGCCGGTTTCGGTGGAGGCAAGCCGGTCGGTCACCTGATCGATGCTGTTCGTCATGGACCCGTTTCTTTCAGTGGTAGTCGGTGTTGGTGTGGGCTGCGGTGTCAGGAGGCGCAGCAGGAGAGCCGTGAGACGTCGGTGTTGAAGGACTGGGCGGTGATTTTGAGGCCTTCGGCCATGGTCAGGTACGGGCTCCACAGGTTCGCGACCTGCTGTACGGTCATACCGGCTTCAAGAATGTAGACGCCAGCCGCGGCGATGTCACCGGCTTCCTTGGCCACAGCAGTGATGCCCATGATCCGTCCGGTCCCTGCTTCTGCGACGATTTTGATGAACCCGCGGGTGTCCCGGTTGACCAGGGCACGAGGAACGTACTCCAGCGGCAGGACCCGGCACTCGCACAGAATCCCGGCCTCACGTGCCTGTTTGTCCGTCATTCCCACCGCCGCCAGGGTCGGCCCGGTGAACGTGACCCGGGGCAGATGCCGGTAATCCACTTCACGGCCGGCATTATTGAAAGCGTTCTCGACCATCAGGGTGCCGTGGGAAGCAGCCACGTAAACGAATTCGGGGTGCCCGGTGACATCGCCGGCAGCCCAGATCCTTCCGTTGGAGCTCACAAGCGTGTCATCGACCAAAACCTCGCCCTTATCCCCAGTCTTTACGCCCACTCCGTCCAGGTTCAGACCGTCGGTCACCGGGCGCCGGCCGGCGGCGACCAGCAGTTTCGCTGCCCGAATTTCCTCCTGCCCGCCTGCTATCGCTGCCTGGGCCACAATGCCACCATCACCGTCCGTGGTGACAGAGGAAACGGTGGCCCGGCGGAGAACCCTGATGCCTTCGTCGGCGAAAACACCCATCAACGCCCGGGATGCTTCGGGTTCCTCCTGCGATGCCAGACGGGACCGCACCAGCATCGTCACTTTGGAGCCGAGCCGGGCGAAAAGCTGCGCCTGTTCCAGGGCCACATAACCGCCGCCGATGACCAGCAGGGATTCAGGTACCTCATCGAGTTCCATGGCCGTGGTGGAGGTCAGGTAATCCACCCCGTTCAGCCCTTCGATGGGTGGGGCCCACGGCGTCGATCCGGTGGCCACCAGGTAGTGCGCGGTGTGGATCGTATCCCGGGTTCCGTCCGTGGCGGTCACTTCCAGCACTGGTTCCGCCGCGGTCCCGGCAAACACGGCATTACCCTGGCGCAGTTCCCACCCGTATTCACCGATCAGGTCCACGTATTTATCCGAGCGCATGTTTTCCACCAGGGAACGCTTACCCCCAATGAGCCCGGCCATGTCCACGGGTTCGGCGGTGGTCGAGATGCCGGGGAACCTGCCCGAATCCAGGGCAGTATGGCGCGCCTCGGCAGCGGCCAACAAGGCCTTCGAGGGAACACACCCTGTGTTCACGCAAGTCCCGCCCACCGTCCCACGCTCTACCATGACAACCCGTTTTCCAAGGTTCGTTGCACGGATAGCGGCGGCGAAAGCGCCACCGCCGGAACCGATGACGGCCAAATCAAAATCCGGTACTGCCTCAGGCATAAAAATCTCCACAAGTCTTCTCTGCAACGCACCGGCGGACCCGGCGGCTGACTATTCGATGAGGTGCTAACCCAACTCTGTACCTTCCCTTTCGGGGGAAGGTCAAGAGTTTGGTGCACTAATAACGGGTGGCCGGCCGCGGTCGACAGTGGACCATACGGCTTGGGCCATACTTTATCCGGCGCGAACGATCGATTCCGTACGTGCAATGCGGTGATGAGGTGGTGTGACTGTCGTACCTGGATTGCGCATCCGGACTGGGCTAAATGGCGGGCGACGCCGGGGGCGGAGCGCAGTGGTTGATCGACATGCTGGGATCGCACGCAGAGAAACCCTAAGCCTGAATCCACCGGTCGGCTATCGCTGATGGTCGGATTCTGATTCAGTCTTGTTTTCGGGCCGGGGGCAGGGTGGATGACAAGGACCTCGCTGTCCGGTGGTGTTTCACTGTTTCTTTCGGTTGCGCCGTTTCGGCTGGATTGACAGGGTTCAGGCCGGTTTGGGCGACGGGAGATCGTGTCGAAGAGCTTTTCCCAACTGTCCTGCCATGGCCAGTTTCCGGGCAGACGCAGTCTGATACGCCGGGTTGAAGACGCGGTCCGGGCGGCGACGTTGATGATTTTGGTCCGGATCGTCCCGGTGGTGGCTTTGGCGAACTGCCCTCCGGCGAGGGTGCCCGCGGCGCGGGTGAGGTTGAATGCCATGGCCACAGCGGCGAGCCAGGCGGCGTTGGCGTTGAACTTCCCTGAGGGTAGGTGGGCCAGCGGACCGGCGCGCAGATCGGAATGGACCTGCTCGATCACCGCGTGGGCGCGGTGGATCTTATCCGCCTTGACGGTGTCTAGGACGTCTGCGGCGACGGTGCTTGTGATTTCGTTGCGTACACGGTGCGGTAAACACGCTCGTTCTTGAGCATCGAGAAGAACGATTCCGCCATACTGTTATCCCAGCACACGCCCGTGCGTCCCATCGATGAGCGCATTCCCAGGCCGGCCACCAGGGCCCGAAAGTCGGCCGAGGTATAGACGCTTCCGCGGTCGGAGTGCCAGATCGCGTCAGGCTCGATCAGGGTCGTCGCGGCGGCGTTGTTGAGGGCGTCGGCGAGGAGTTCAGTGCGCATGTGATCGGCAATGGACCAGCCGACTACCTTTTTGGAGTAGCAGTCGATGACGGTGGCCAGGTAGATGAATCCTTGCCAGGTGTGGATGTAGGTGATGTCCCCGACAAACTTCATCCCGGGGCGGTCGGCGGTGAAGTCACGCCTGAGCAGGTCAGGCATGTTCGCCGCGGCTAGGGCATCGGTCTGGGTCGTCACCCGGAATGGCCGCGGCTGGCAGGCCAGAAGGCCTTCCTGACGCATGACCTGGCGCACTAGCTCGGGTGAACACTCGGTCTGTTCCGCCGCGAGGTCGGCGTGGATCCGCCGGTACCCGTAGGTGCCTTCGGATTCCTCAAAATAGTGGTGGATCCGCGCTATCAGGGCCTTCCGGCGGGTAGCGGTCGCCGATTGGGGGCGCTTGAGCCAGTCGTAAAAGCCGGAGGTTGACACGCCTAACCAGCAGCACATCTTCACGATCGGATTCAGGTTGATGGGCTCAGCTTTTTGGGAGTCGATGTATTCGTACTTGCTCACTACCGCTGCTCCCGCGCGAAGTAAGCGGCTGCTTTTTTCAGGAATAGAGTCTCCGAGCGCAGCTCCTGATTTTCCCGTTCGAGCTCTTTCAGACGGGCCTGTTCCGGCAACGTCACCTCAGTATCAGTGCACCCGTTGGCCTCGCGGTATTTGTTCAACCAGTTGCGCCGAGTCTCGGGGCCGACACCGTATGCGGTGGCAACATCCTTGATGGGTTTGGACGTGTTGATCACCTCACGGCACAACTCGTCTTTGAACTCCTGGGTGAAGCGTCGGCGTGCTGCAGTCATGCTGATCTCTACTTTCAGTAGACCCCCATTTTAGGAGGGCCCGCTGTCCGAAAACTCCATAGCAGCTCAGAACGTCTACGGTCCCGAGAACCTGGGGACGTCGCCCAAGAACTCAACGGACGGTCACGCAAAACACTGGACTGGGACACCCCAGCCGAGCGTCTTCGTGATTTACTGATAGCCAGCTGACTCGAGTGTTGCATCGACCCCTCGAATTCGCCTCAGAAGGGCATTTCTGGTTTAAAACGCCGGACCGGCCCCAACCCAACCGGTGGATTCAGGTTTAGCGCCCGTTGACAATGTGGCTACCTTCCAACTGCACCAGTGGGGTTGAAACTGCCGTAGAGCATTTCCACCCCGGCCTTCGGTGCGCCGAACTTCTCATTTGCGGCGGCGGCGCTCGGCGGCTCGCCCCACGGCAGCTTTCCGACAACCAGCTTCGGCACATTGATGTACACGCGGTTGTCCATGCTGTGCGTCACCGCATCCAGCGGGATATACGTATCGCGGTCAAACACGATGCCGCGTTTGACCAGCAGGTATCCCGGATCGCCGCCGTCGGCGGCCACAACCTCGACCACGTCGCCGATCTCGCCGCGGTCCGAGCCAACCACAGTGTCGCCCGGCGAGGGCGTCTGCTGTGCAGGTGCAGCAAGGCCGGCCAGGAATTCATCTACTTCCATCACCATGTTGGCGATCAGTGGATAGTTCACATGGATCGATGCCTCGTAGGCGGGCAGGCTTTCCGCACCGATCGCGTCCGACAGGAAAGTCACCGCATAGCCGTGCTCAGTGGCATGGCGCCCGGTGGACTCACAGCATAGATTGGCTGTCATGCCGGCGATCACCAGTTGTTCGGTGCCGAGCCGTTCCAGATGGTCGCGAAGGTCTGTTTCGAAAACGTCCGTGCCCTTGTGGGGCTCCAGGATGATGTCCGTGCTTTCGGGCTGCAAATCGGGGTGGAAGTCTGCGCCCCAAGAGCCGGCAAGGAACATCTTGTTCTCAAACATCAACCGGTTGATGCCGCTGCGCTGCTGGAGCCGGGCGTCGGCGTAGTCCTCTTCCGTGTAGGCCATCGGTCCGAAAAGCACGGGCACGCCGGCAGCGCGTGTGGCGGAGATCAGTCGCTGTAATTGACTCACCACATTGTTTTTCTTCACCGTGGATTTGGTCATTTCCCAGGCTGCGCCGCCTTCGGACAGGAAATCGTTGACCGGGTCGATCACCAGCAGGGCGGTGCGCTGCGGGTCGAATCCGGCGGTGTGCCCGCCGGTTGTATCTGCCTTGGTTTCACTCATGGCTTCCTCCTGGATATCGTTTATCTGTTTGCGAAGATCGAGGCTTTGTTTACGCGCCCTGACCGGCCATCTGCATCAGTCCGCCGTCCATGACGTAGGTGGCTCCTGTCACGTAGTCGCCATCGGGCGAGGCAAGGAAAACAGCGAGCCTGCCGATTTCAGACGGTTCCGCGGCACGCTTGAGGGGAATGGTCTTGACCTGCTCCTTCAGGTACTCCGGGTCATCGATTGCCTTCTGGTTGAACGGGGTGAGTACCATTCCCGGGGCGATGTTGTTCACCGTCATGCCGAGCTCGGAAATTTCGAGGACAAGGGTTCGAGTGAGGTTCCGCAGTGCGCCCTTGGAACAGTCATAGTCGGCTGCACCGGCCCGGGGCTGTTCCTCGTGCACCGAGGTGGTGTTGATGATCTTCCCGCCGCCGCCCTGCTGCTTCCGATGGTTGATGAAGTGTTTGCAGCAGATGAGCTGGCCGATGAGGTTGCTGCGCAGCGTGCGCTCAAAGTCGGCGATCTCCAGATCGGCGACGTAGGTCCCGGAGGCGTCAGCGCTTGCGTTGTTCATCATGATGTCCACCCGTCCGAAGGTGTCGAAGGCCGCCGCGAACATCTTTTTGACCTGCTCTTCGTCACCGTGGTCGCCCTGGACGATGATCGCCCGGCGGCCGTGGGACTCAACCTGCTGCTGTGTGGACTCTGCGCCGTCGCGGTCGTGGAAGTAATGGACGATGACGTCGGCACCCTCCCGCGCAAATTCGACTGCCGTGGCCTGGCCTATTCCTGAATCCGATCCGGTGATGAAGGCGACCTTGTCCTGTAGCTTTCCCATGAGTGTTCCTCTCCGTACTTTCAGTGGTTCAGTGGATTCCGGCCTGTCCGGCCTGGTCGTCCTCGGCTTGGGTAATTGCCCACGCCGCGTTGATCAGGCCGATGTGTGAAAGCCCTTGGGGGAAGTTACCAATCAGCCTGCCGTCTTTGATGTCAATCTCTTCCGAGAGGAGCCCGAGATCATTGGCGTACCCGGTAACTGCCTCGAAAATTTCCCGCGCCCGTTCAGGTTCGCCTGCCATGGCCCGGGCTGTGGCCAGCCAGTAGGAACAGATGATGAACGCACCCTCACCCCCGGAGCCCGTCCACCGCTGGATCAGGTTTCCGGAGGTGAGTTCACGCTCGATCGCGTCCAGCGTGGCCAGTATGCGGTCGTCGTCGGCCGGTAGAAATCCCATGATCGGCATCAAAAGCACACCGGCGTCGAGATGGTCCGAGCCGAAGGCACCGGTGAACGCCTTAACGCTGCTGTCCCAGCCCTTTTCGAGGATTGCGTCACGGACCCTGTCCCGTTCGCGCTCCCACACCGGGACCTTCTGGGCAGCGCCGAGACGGTCGGCGAGCTTCAGTGCACGGTCCAACGCCACCCAGCACATCAGCTTGGACGTCACGTAGTCCCGTGTTCCTTCCCGCCCTTCCCAGATGCCGGAGTCGCGCTCCTGCCATGTTTCTGCGGCCTTGTCGCCGACAGCAACCAGGAAGTCCCGGGTCTCGGCGGGGAGTTCGCCGAGTTGTTCCCGCAGAACCCACGCGCACTCGAACACTTCGCCGAGGACGTCAAGCTGCTTCTGGTCCCAGGCGTCATTACCCACGCGGACCGGCCGCGACTCGGCGTAACCCGCCAGATGATCCAGCTCGTGTTCCGTGAGGTTATGCTCTCCACCGACGCCGAACATGATCTGCAGATGTCCCTCACCGAGTGCTCCGGCTGACATGGTGATCCAGTCGAAGAACTGATGCGCCTCGTCCGGGCAGGCCGCTACCCAGAGCGCCTTGAGGGTCAGGCTGCCGTCACGAAGCCAGCCAAAGCGATAATCCCAGTTGGCGCTGCCGCCCGGCTCCTCCGGCAGTGAAGTAGTCGGCGCGGCTACAACTGCTCCGGTAGGGCTGTAGGTGAGTGTCTGGAGCACCAGGGCGCTGCGGTGCACCTGCTCCCGGTAGGCGCCGCGGTAGCCCTGGTGAATCTCACTCCAGGACCGCCACGCGGCGATTGTGTTCTCTAACTCGGAAGCGCCGTCGGTTGCCGGCGGCGGTGGGAGGACGGCGTCGCGGTGGTGAAGGGCGAAAACGGTAGATTCTCCTGCCTCCAGGGTGAAGGTTCCGCCAAGAGACCCGTCCTCGACAGTGAGGCTGGGTCCAGCGGTCAGCGTCAGGCGGTTCGCTCCGCCGATGATCGACCACCCGGTGCTGGTCTGCACGAAATGGGGTGTGATCAGCCCGTATTCCGGTCTCGGTGCAACCTCGACCGTCACTTCCACACTGCCGCGGGTGACCTCCACCTGGCGCAGCAACATATGCGGGGAATTGTGCCCCACTTCGTGACCCCGTTCCCCCGGGCCAAGCGCCAGAGCATCGGTCAGCAGCAGGTCCCCGTTGTCGCACTGGAACTCCGTCTCGAGCACCATGGTGCCAGGGAGATAGCGACGAGTGACGGTATAGTCTCCGATTGGCCGGATTATCCAGTGGCCGGTGTCGTGGTCCAGCAGACGACTGAAGATGCTGGGGGCGTCGAACCGTGGAGGGCACCACCAGTCGATCGAGCCGTCCCGCGAGACCAAGGCAGATCCCTGGCAGTCTCCGAGCAGCCCGTAGTCGGAGATCTCGGCCGTCTTAGCACTCGGTGCCTGCACAGTGAAGCTCCCTCGTCGTCTGCCTTTCAACCTAAACCTTCCACGTGGGGGAGAGTCAAGAAGTCCGCAGACCCGCTGGTGGTTGGGCTGGGTTTGGCGGGGCACTCATGGTTGCACCCTACGCCTCACTCCTCACAAATGAAACGCCTGGTCGTACGCCCGTAAGCCGATGCCCGACTGCATCGGTAGGTCCTGCAAACCTATGCAGGGATCTGCATGAGGCAAATCGTCTTTCCACAACGTTGTTCTGGTGGGGTCTCAGTGATGCGTAAGAGTGTGCTTGACCGCGACACTCAATGAGTGTTGGGTGAGGAAGCTGGACCGAACGTTCGGGTACCGACCCGATGGAAGCGAATCAACCAGCTCCGACGTCAGCGCTGTGACCCAGTGGAGGATTGGCATGTGATGGAGTAGGGGTTGCTGTGGTTGGGTCCCCAGGTGGACTCCTACCAGGGGCCTAACCTGTGCCGTTACTCCTGCTACGGTCGTAGATCCGAGACATAGATGTTGGTGTGATAACACCAAACGATGTTGTCCAGAATCTGACGACGAATCCTACGACCTCTATTCTCCTCTACTACGTTTCGGGAGAATCTTGCTCGCCTGAGACTTTATCCTCGGTGTCGGGTCCTTCGGCGGGATCTTGGGCGTGCTCCCGAGTGTCGGTCGGATCAGCGTTTGTGTCACCCTCAGCAGGTGCTTCGTTGTGATGACGTGCGGCTGGTTCCAGTTCCTCCGTCATTGCTAAAACCTTTCCTTATGGCTCTCGCCCGAAGACCACCGAGCTGATTAAGCGTGTTGTGTTCAGCGTACACTTCGGCTTCCAGTGCAGGTCAGACGGTTCTCGCACGACACTGATGGGGCACAGCACGGTAGTAAAGGATGGCAAGGAACGCTGGTTACTGAGGCGGAATCTGTCAAGGCGTTTGAGACACAGCCAAGTGGTTAGGCGTGTGAGGTGACCTCTCTTTGCTGTGGCTGGTTGATCCACGTAGCTGAGGGGCCCGC
>NZ_AZRY01000212.1:0-4302 GCF_000520515.1 Arthrobacter sp. H20 | reverse complement strand
CCGAACCGGTGCGGGGTGGCCGCGTAGGCGTCCTGGAGTACCGCGGCCCGGCGGGCCTGGATCGCAGTGTAAGTGCCGTCGAAGACCGTGGCGGGGGTGTGGAGCCCGATCCCGGCGGTACATGCTTGATTCCGAGCACAGGTAGGCGCCCTGGTCCAGCATGATCGCGCCGATCTGGGCCGGGGCCTTGTCGGCGAACTCCTCGCTGTTCAACATCTCCAGCACCTGCGCCGAGGGTGTCAGATGGAGGGTGTAAGTAGGCTAGTCACTTTCTGAAGGGAGCATGATTGTGACCGTGACTGAGCACGAGAATCCGGCAGTGAAAGCAGTGAAAGTGAATGCGTCCAGGACCGCCGAGCAGATGGCGGCGGTGGAGAGCATGGAGGCGTTGAAGGCCTCGGGTGCCTTTGATGAGTTGATGGACCAGATCGACCGCGGGGAGATCGAGCTCGAGGGTAAGGACGGGTTCATTCAGCAGATCATCAAGGCCGGCCTGGAGCGGGGCTTGAAGGCGGAGTTGACCGAGCATCTGGGGTACGGCACCTGCGCCGAGGGTGTCAGATGGAGGGTGTAAGTAGGCTAGTCACTTTCTGAAGGGAGCATGATTGTGACNTGATGAGTTGATGGACCAGATCGACCGCGGGGAGATCGAGCTCGAGGGTAAGGACGGGTTCATTCAGCAGATCATCAAGGCCGGTCTGGAGCGGGGCTTGAAGGCGGAGTTGACCGAGCATCTGGGGTACGGGAAAAACGCATACGCTGGCCGCGCCGTGACTAATTCACGCAACGGCTCCTATCCCAAGACGGTGACCACCAACGCCGGGGACGTGGACCTGGTGATACCGCGGGACCGGGCGGGGACGTTCGTTCCTCAGTTGGTGCCCAAGGGGTCGCGCCGCACCGGTGGGCTGGCAGACATGATCGTGAGCCTGTATGCCGGGGGCATGACGGTACGGGACATCGAGCACCACCTGGCGTCCACAATCGGCACCGAACTTTCCCGGGAGACGATCTCGAAGATCACCGACGAGGTCCTCGACGAGGTCCTGGCCTGGCAGAACCGCCCGCTGGATGCGATCTACCCGATCATGTATCTGGACGCGATCGTGGTCAAGGTCCGCGACGGCCACCATGTGAAGAATAAGGCCGCGCATGTTGCCGTCGGCGTGGACATGGACGGCATCAAACACGTTCTGGGCATCTGGATCGCCGCGACTGAGGGCGCAAGGTTCTGGGCCGGCGTCTGCGCCGAGCTGGCCAACCGCGGGGTCAAGGACGTGCTGATCGTGTGCTGTGACGGGCTGACCGGATTCCCTGAGGCTATCTCCGCCACGTGGCCCCACGCCACGGTGCAGACCTGCGTGGTGCACCTGATTAGGGCCTCCACGCGCTTCGTGTCGTACTCGGACCGCAAGCAGGTCGCCGCGTGCCTGCGAACCATCTACACCGCCCCGAACCAGGAAGCCGCACGCCAGGCGTTCGATGACTTCGCCGTTGGCCAGTGGGGGGTGAAGTACCCGGCGGCGGTGAAGACGTGGGAGAACGCCTGGGAGCGCTTCACCCCGTTCCTCGCCTTTCCCCCGGCCCTGCGCAAGGTCATCTACACCACCAATTCGATCGAGTCCCTCAACTACCAGCTGCGCAAGGTCACCAAGAACCGCGGGCATTTCCCCAACGACCAGGCGGCCACCAAACTGCTCTGGCTGGCCATCTGCAACATCGAGGACAAGCGCGCCAGGGAACGGTCCAAGACACGCACCAGCACCCGGGCGAGCACCGCCGGCGGCCTCGTCGAAGGAGCCGGCACCATGGGCTGGAACCAGGCCCTGCAGCACCTAATGCTCGCCTACCCCGAGCGCCTGGAACCACACCTGAGATAGCAACCCAAACCACATCAACAACACCGCCAAAAAAGACCACATCAGCCTGTCCCAAGACAGGCCAAACCAACCAGTGACCATGCAACTTACTGTTATGCGTCGCAGTGTTTGGCGGTGTGGGCGTCTTTGCCGGTGACGATGCTGGTTTTTGCTGTGGGGACTTGATTTAGTGTTGTCGGCGGCGTCAGGCTGACGATGACCGGATAAGACGAACGGCCCGGCGTGAGGTTTCGAAGGTTCACGCCGGGCCGTTCTGACGCGTAAGGGACGCGCTGATGCTCACGGTAAATCATGATGGTATTTCTGTCGAGTCGGACCTGGCCGGCGGGCGTCCGGCCTGCCCTGCGTGCGAGGGGGTGCTGCGTCTGTGGGGCTGGGCGCGGGAACGGCTGATCCGCCACGGCGCCTGGGCGGACCGCTCCCTGGTGCGCCACCGTCCGCGCCGGGGACGCTGCAGCGGATGCGCGGCCACGCATGTGCTGCTCGGTATCGGGCTGGCGGCCCGGCGTGCCGATTCGGCCGTGGTGCTCGCTGCCGCCATCGAGGCCAAGGCGGTAGGTGGGGCAGGGCACCGGGTGATCGCGGCGTGGCTGGGCCGGCCGGTGTCCACGGTCCGCGGCTGGCTGCGCGCATTTGCCGCTTCTGCCGGTGCTATCGCCGAAGAATTCACCGCCTTGGCCCACCGTGATGGTGCGGACGCGGCCGGGCTCTGGCCTGCCCCGGCGCCGGCGCCGTCCGGCCGGGCGCTGGCCGCGGTAACGGCGTATGCGGGTGTGTTGGCTGCCCGGTTTTCCGTCGCCACCATGGCGTGGCAATCGGCAGGGCTCGCCGTTGCGGGTCCGTTCTTCTTCAGCGCCGGCCGATTGCAGGGGCGGGGCCAACACGGGTTGGCCCTTATGCCCGGCAGCCGGGACGGCAAGGGTGGGAAAAGCGCCGGCTGATCCTGCCGGGGCCACCGTTTCCTGACTTCTTGAAAAGGACAATGACCCATGATGGAATCCGAACCCCAACGCGGGCCCCTGGCGCGCAAGGACCGGGCGGAAAAGACCGCGTTGTTCCGCTACCAGCTCATCCGCGAGGCCGCGGACACGTCGCTGACCTCCCGCCAGCGCGGGCCCATGGTCCGCGCACTGGCCGCCGCAGAGCACAACGGCCCTTCCGGGCAGAGCGTGCGCTATTCCCGGGAGACTCTGGACCGGTGGATCAGCGCCTGGCAGCGGGAGGGATTCGACGGGCTCAAGCCGCGGGAAAGGGCCGCCGGCCCCGGGACTCCGGTGAACATCCTGTCCCTGGCAGCGACGCTGAAGCTCGAGCGCCCACACCGCACCGCCGCGCAGGTGCGGCGGATCATGGCCGAGACCCTCGGCGACGCCCCGTCCGAATCGACACTGCTGCGCCACTTCCGCACCCTGGAGATCCCCACTGGCACGCCAGCGCAGGCCACCGGCCGGTTCGAAGCGGCCCGGCCGAACGAGATCTGGGTCGGCGACGGGCTCCACGGGCCCCGGATCGGCGGACGGAAGACCTACCTCTTCGCGTTCCTGGATGATCATTCGCGCCTGGTCACCGCCGCGCGCTGGGCGTTCGCCGAAGACGCCGTCAGGCTCTCGGCCGCGCTGCGCCCGGCCCTGCAGACCCACGGTGTTCCCGACGCAGTCTATGTCGACAACGGCTCGGCCTTTGTCGACGCGTCACTGGCCAGGATCTGCGCCCGGCTGGGCATGAAGCTGATCCATTCCAGGCCTTACCGGCCCCAGGGCAGGGGTAAGATCGAGCGCTTCTTCAATACGGTGACGTCCCAGTTCCTGTCCGAGATCACCGTGCTCGACGCCCCGGTCCAGACCACCGTCCCGGCACCGGACCGGCCGGGGAGGATCCTGCCGGGACCTCGGTGGCCAGTCTGGAGGAGCTGAACGCCTTGTTCACGTCCTGGGTGCAGATGGTCTACCACCGCACTGTCCACTCCACCACCGCGATGACACCCCTGGCGCGCTGGGACGCGGGCTGGGAAAACCGGCGCCCGGATCGCCGGGATCCCGACGTGATCGCCGAAGCGGAGCTTGTCAAGTTTTCTGTGTAGGTGATCCAGATTTCATGGTTTAGAGGTAGGGGTTGATGCGGTCGGGATGGACGAGTGTGAGCTCGCTGAGGGCGGCTTTCCAGCCTTGGACGACGCTGCCTTCGACGAGGCGTCCGGAGGCCTTACGGGGTTGACCCTTGGGGGTTCGCGCTTCCTTGGCGCGTTCGCGGGCTCGCTTGTCTTCGATGTTCATGATGGCCAGCCAGAGCAGCTTGATCGCTGCCGCGTCGTTGGGGAAATGACCCCGGTTTTTGATGATTTTGCGCAGCTGGTAGTTCAGCGACTCGATGCTGTTGGTGGTATAGATGACTTTGCGCAGGGCGGGTCCGAACGCCAGGTTGC
>NZ_AZRY01000211.1 GCF_000520515.1 Arthrobacter sp. H20 | reverse complement strand
TGTCGTTGGACACGCGGGGCCGTGAATGGCTGCGGTCGATGCCCAGATCGATCATCAGCTCGGCGACCGGTTTGGACGTCATGGACGTCCCCCGGTCGGCGTGGATCACGCCCGGGGTGCCGTGGATCATGACCGCGTCGGCGATGAAGTCCTTGGAGCCGAGCCCGGACTCGCGGGTGGTGATGTGCCAGTGCACGACGTAGCGGGAGAACAGGTCAATGATGACCATCAGGTCGTAGTAGACGCCCCGGATGGGGCTGGAGAGTTTGGTGATGTCCCAGGACCAGACGTCGTTGGGTTTCACCGCGACGAGTTCGGGTTTTTTCTTCGCCGGGTGGGTGGCCTGGCGTCGGCGTTCACGCACCTGGCCGTGGCCGCGCAGGATGCGGTACATGCTTGATTCCGAGCACAGGTAGGTGCCCTGGTCCAGCAGGATCGCCCCGACCTGGGCCGGCGCCTTGTCGGCGAACTCCTCGCTGTTCAACCGGTCCAACACCTGCGCGACCTCTTCATCCGTGAGCTTGTTTACCGGTGCCGGGCGCCGGGGTGTGGGCCCGTGGACCTTCGGGGTCAGGGACCGGTAGTGCGTGGCGGGAGACCGTCCCGTGAGGGCGCAGATTCTCCGCACGGGCAGCAGCCCGGTCAGGGCTGTGAAGGCCTCGTCCACGGCGGCGCTCACGGCTTCTCGTTGTCCGCCCTCGTGGAGATGTCCTCCAAGAGAGCGTGTAATTTTCCCAGCACCGATAATGCCTCCCCGGTCCGTCCGAGTTTCGCTTCGGCCCGTTCGGCGCGGTCCTTCATGGCCTCAAGCTGGGCTTCGGGGCTGTTCTTCTTCGCCGTTCTGGCGGCGGTGGCGAGGCCGGTGAGGGCGCCGGCGTCGCGTGCCCGGCGCCAGGTGGTGATTTGGGAGGAGAACAGGCCTTCGCGGCG
The DNA here is from genome assembly GCF_000520515.1 of Arthrobacter sp. H20. GTDB lineage: Bacteria > Actinomycetota > Actinomycetes > Actinomycetales > Micrococcaceae > Arthrobacter_D. The sequence goes on along the minus strand of NZ_AZRY01000211.1, from coordinate 14,457 downwards.
GAGGAATGCGCCCTTGGCTCCGGGGCCGTCGAGGGACTCGTAGGTTTCCAGGATCGAGAGTTTCTCCCCTGGGGTGAAGGAGCGGCGGAGGGGCCTTTCTGCCCTGGGTTTTTCGAGATCGGACATGGCTCCACCATCGGTGTTGGTGGTGGGGGAAGCAAGTGCGGTGCTCACAGGGAATCGGTTTCCAAATCTCGCCCTTAAGGAGTCAGTGGGAAAAGTGGCGGTGTCTCACCCAATGCTGACAGACAGGGAAACGATCGAAGACGCCGAACTCGAACCGGAAACGCTGTATAACGCAGCCAATGACCTCCGGCGGATCTCAAAAGCGGAAGCGATCGAGCTGCTCTATCAGCTGGCGATTGACGCAGGTGTTACCGACGCTCTACTAAATTACGGTTCCTTCCTGTGGGGCGAAGGCAAGCTCAAGCAGGCCATTCCTCTTCTCGAGCAGGCCTACGAGTCCGACGACCCGCATGCTGCCCTGACACTCGGACAGATTTACTTTGAACTCAACGATGCAAAGACAGCCATCACCTGGTTCGAACGAGCAGGTGATCATCCATACGTGCCGGTGCGCCTGTCCCGCGCGTACCGTACCCTCGGAGCCGAGAACACCGCACTGAGAATCCTGCTGGAGGCAAAAGAGAAGAACCCTGAAGCTGCCGTCGAGCTCGTACTGAGTGGAGAGCTGGAGGTTGACGAGTCGATTGAACTCCTCGAACGCCACTTGGGCGAGGGCCGCATCGACGTGCTCATCCCGCTATCGAACCTTTATGGGACAAAGGGCCGTGCCGCCGACGAAATCGAACTGCTCCGTCGAGCCGTCGCCGCCGGCGAACCGAACGCACTGCACAATCTCGGGCTAACGCTTTGGCAGGCAGGACACCGCCAGGAAGGCAGAACGCTCTTGAAGAAAGCCGCCCAAAACGGTGACCAACTCGCCGCTCACACATTGCACAGTCTCCGTAAGAAGCGCCGCAAGAGGTAGCACTCATCCCACAACAGCGGATCCCTCACCGGACGCCGCAAGCTTTAGAACCTTAGCCGCCGAAGCCAAGGTCCGAGCGATCGTCGGCCTCCTTTATCCTCCATTCGAGGTGGAGGCAGCAGCTCAGTGAATTGTTCTCTGAGCTGATTCATCAGGGTTAGATACGCCGTCTTATCAAAGGCGAACCGCTGAGGCTCGAACAACCACGGCTGTGGTGGTTCCTCCGTATAGCCGTCTTGCCAGCCAAAGTCTTCCCAAATAACGGTGTCAGCATTGGTTGAGATGCGGGCACTAACGGTTCCACAGGCGACATCTCCACAGACAGGGCACAGGAGGAGAGCGACGCGGCCATCCTCGAACTCGCCGGGTGCAGCCAGCGTGAGCTGGTCGATCTGTTCGACAGCCGCGTGTGGCCAATCAGCACGCAACAGTGTCGTCTCCTGCTCAATCGCAGCCAAGTCCGTCCCGACCCGCAGCGTTTCGCGCACCAGGCGTCCATCGATTGCGAGATCCATGAACTGGAAAGGGACGGCTAGCCCCTCATACTCAACGTCTGCAGGCACCACGCTCAGCACATTCAGCATCTTCACCCGATCAGTATGCGACATCTTTCGCGCTTTGAACTGCTAGTAAGGCTGCCAGTGTTTGGTCCAGCGCGATGGCGTGGCAATGAATGCTGGTGTTGTGCCCGAGGATTTCGTGGGTTTGCGGGGCCTCCTCGCCGTGGGCGTAGATGAGATGTCCTGCGCTGAGGCCGAACCGCACACAATAGGCGAGCATTTGATAAACGTCGGCGTTGGGGTAGTTGGATGCTTTGGGAGCCTTGTACCTGGCGTCGATCTGGTTGGGCGCCCGTTAACAGTCCGGTTGGCATGGGCCCTACCACTACATCGCGCACCCCACCCACTATCACTAAAGGGGGCCAACCACTCCTGCCGGACCCGACCGTCTGATTGGAAGGAGAGCCTGGGCGACTGATCGCATCGTAGTAATAATAACGTGACGACGCGCACCACCCGAGGATTCGTCGGAGGCTATCATGGCGGAGAGCGCTAAGGACCGGATGTATGCCGCCGCTGTCCGTGCGGTTGAGTCATGAACAGTTCGCCGGGTCCTAGGTCTACGACAGATCGCCCGGAACACCTCATGGCCGGCGCACAGCAGGCTGTTTTTAATGGGTTGGTTGCCGGGCAGTGGTGGCATGACCGAAACGTTCTACGCGGGATACTAACTCTTCTCGATTTACCCCCTTCGGAGGCACAATGAACATCCGCCCACGCGCTGCTGCGCTGCTCGTACTGCCCACTCTGATCATGCCGCTCTTCGGTGTAACCGCGGCCTCGGCCGAGGGACCAAGACCAGGCTGTGGCTACGGCGACACAAACCATGCACATCAAGCTGCCCCGGGCCGCGATCCGCTGAACCTTCGCCCCGGCAACGGCTCCGGCGACCAGAACCACCCACACACCGCCCCGCCCGGTCAGGCACCGGAAGATGGCGGCGACCAAAGCGGGCCCATGCGCGGCTGTACAGCAGACATATTCAGCTGACAAGGCTGATGGTGGCCTTGCCAGCGGCGAATCGTGCGGGCCGGTGCACCTGCATGACTGGTCCGCCGGTGTGTGCCGCGTGGTATGGCATCCCTGGTTCGGTATCGAAGGTCCCTAATTGCCGATGACCTGTTGGAGGGCCACATATGACTGGAGGATTACGGGTGAGTGGACCTTCGTGCCATGGATGTTGAGGAATTCCTCGCACTTCTGCCCAGGGCGACCGGTTCATTGTGGCTCTCCTCGAGGGCGGTTCCGGATAGTGGGCTCGTTCTTGCTGCCGCAGATCATGATGCATAACATCTCGGCGTGGGCGGGACGCTTGAGGTGGTCATCGACTACGGTGTCGTAGACGCTGTCGCACGGCGGGCTAGGATCATATGCCTGTCTCGGGAAGGAATCAGAGGATTCGGGTCAGGGGCTCTGAGGTCGGCTCGTGGGTTTCGTACATCCGTACGGCCACGATCATGGCCGAGAGCCCGCTAACAGCGGCCGCGGCCCATACCGCCGTATGCAGGCCCACCAGGTCCGCGATGATGCCGCCCATGATCGCCCCGACCGCGTAGCCGAGGTCGCGCCAGACGCGGTAGACGCCCACCGCCCGGCCGCGCCAGGCGGGATGTGCGACATCGCCGATGACTGCAAGCAGGGTGGGGTAGACCATCGCGGTGCCTGCTCCGAGCAGTGCGGTGCCGGCGGCCCAGCCGCCGAAGCTGTCGCCGAGTGCGATGATCATCAGGGCCGCGGCTTGGGTGGCCATGCCGCCCGTGATCAGGTGCTTGCGTCCGATGCGATCGGATAGTGCACCGGTGATCAGTTGGCCGATCCCCCACACCCCGGGGTATAAGGCGAACAGGAATCCGATTTGTCCCACGGGCAGCGCCGCGGTGGCGAACAGTAGGGGGAACAGGCCCCAGGAGAGCCCGAAGTTGAGGTTGTTGACCAGTCCGGCCTGGCTGGCCGAGGAGAGGGCCGGCTCCTTGAGGCTGGTTTGGGCGGCGACCTGTCGGTCGGTCAGCCCCGCGTGGAGGTGGTTGTGTGTTCCGTCTGCCCTCGGTGTGTGCTGGGCGGCTTCCAGGCGGGCGTGGTCGCGGGTTTCCTTCACGAACCCCCCGGACAGCACTAGGGCAATGGCCGCGTAGGCCAGCCCGAGCAAGAACGGTGCCGGGCGCAGCCCGTACTGCTCGGCCAGGTACCCGGCCAGCAGGGAGGTCACCGCGACGGCCGCGTAGCCGGCGGCTTCGTTGAGACCCATCGCAAGCCCACGTTGTTTCGGACCGACGAGGTCGATTTTCATTACCACGGTGGTGGACCAGGTCAGCCCTTGGCTGAGGCCCAGTAGCACGTTGGCTGCCACCACCCAGCCCCAGCCCGGGGCCCAGATCAGCAGCAGCGGTACAGGCACCGCAGCTGCCCATCCGGCGAGCAGGACGGGCTTGCGGCCGTAGCGGTCGGAGAAGGTTCCAGCGAAGTAATTGGCGATCGCTTTCGAGATCCCGAAAGCGGCCACGTAGGTGAAAATGAAGGTGTAACCGGTCAGACCGAATTCATCAGTGGCAAGCAGGGGCAGCACCGTCTGCTGCTGCCCGACCATGCCGCCCACCAGGGCGTTGATCGCCACTAGCAGAACAAACTGGGCGATATTCTGCCTTAACCCCAAGGTGATGGTCTCCGTTACAAGGCCTGCCCCCGATCGGTTCTTATCCATGGTTGCCTTCCAGTTTTGTCGTAACAAACATATATAATACCCTAGGGGGTATTAGAAGCGATCACCAATCAACAGTGGAGGCAAGGCGTTATGTGCCGTGCAGTGACATGCAAAAAATGTGGAAAAACAACCTGGGCCGGATGCGGTCAGCATGTGAACCAGATCATGCACGGAGTGCCGGCCGCCCAGAGGTGCCGCGGGCACCAAAACGAGCCCAAGGCTAGAGGCGGATTCTTCTCCCGCCTGTTCTCCCGGCGCTGACTCTGCCCTGATTTGCTGTGCTGGCGGTCAACTCCGCCAGCCGGTTCAGCCCGCCCTACCCCAGCCCTACCCCGGAGAATGCGGAGGCCTTGCCGGTACAGCAGCCATCCGCCGACACAAAGGAGCGCGCCGACAATCAGGAGTCCTACATCCCAGGAAAGCGGGCAGCCGAGATCGTCACGGACATGGTGAACCCCCAGCAGCTGGTGATTGATCAGACCTTCCACAAGGTTGAATATCCCCCACCCCATAAACATCAGACCCGTCTGAAAACTCCAGCTCGGCGCTGCCCGCTCGTGCTGCCAAGCCCTGACGGCAGCAAGAGAGCCAGCCAGCACGAGAAGCCACGTTGCGATGTGAAAAAACCCGTCGGCCAGCGTATTCACTTCCAGGCCGGCCACCGTTGCTACGGAATGACCATCCACATCACTGACCATGTGGTGCCACTGCAGGATTTGATGCACGACAATGCCGTCGATGAAACCACCAAAACTAAGCCCATATAGAAAACCCGAGGTCTTCGGCGGAGACGCCGCACGGTGGTCTTGGCGATCATCCATCAGCGGCGCGGGGTTTTCATCTCTGCCTGGACGGCATCTAGTGCACCTGACAGGAGATCCGCTGCGCCGCCGAGCGCTGCCGAGCGCTGCCGAGCGCTGCCGCGTCCAGTTCAGCCGCGGCTGATTTCTCGATAGCAATCACCAGACGCCCGGTTGCTACGGGGTCCGGCCCGAAGGCGAGCAGCCCGTGATTTCCTAGCAGCACGGCGTTCGCTCCGGGGTTCTCGGCCAGGACTTGGGCAATCCCCTTCACGGAAACGTCTGATCCGCGAGGGCCCCAAGGAACAACAGGGACGGGCTGGGACTGCCCGAAGCGCAGCAGGGGCTCCGCACAGCAAGGCAGTGACGCGTTCGCCCATGGCACACGCTGTCGCTGTGGGGGAATGGGTGTCAATGACCGCCGGGATTTCGTCCCGGGTGTTGTAGATGACCGAATGCATCTGAATGATTTCAGCGTTTCCTGGCACAAGATCGACGTCGACGACGTCGCCGCCGAAGGTCGCTGTGGCGACCTGCTCTGGGCGGAAGGTCCATGACAACTCCCGTGCCGGTAAGCAGGAAGCGCTTGTCATTGACTCTGGCACTGAGGTTTCCATGCCCTGAATGAGATATCACCTCGGCCGTAGACAGCAGCCGGGACGCCTACACTATTCCTGAACGCAGGCCAACGGAAGATTCGTTAGACGTCCTGTCTGTTCTCTGCTGGGGAATTGCGGGTTCCCGGGGCCAGCGGTCGCGGGTCCCGGGGCGCATTTCTAGGCGGGGTTGCCTGCGAGGGAGGTCAGTGCGGCACTCAGTCGCGTGTCGGCGTCGTTGGCCACTTCCTGTACGGCTGGGCTGCCGCTGAGTTGGACCATGGTCTGGGGGTCGATGGCCTGGATTGTGGTTTGGGTGGCGTCGGGCCCGCGGCGTACGACGACGTTGCAGGGTAGCAGTGCGCCGAGGTCCGGCTCGGCCGCCAGCGCACGGCTGGCAAGTTGTGGATTGCATGCTCCGAGGATCACGTAATCGCCGAGGTCCTGGGCTGCTTCCGCGCCGAGTTTGGTTTCGAAGGTTGCGCGCACATCGATCTCGGAGAGGATGCCGAAGCCCTGTTCGGCTAGCGCTTCGCGGGTCTTCTGCACTGCATCCTCGTAGTCAGCCGACACTACGATGCTGTGGGTGTATGTCATGTTCGCCCTTTCCAATATGTTGCTCTGAGGTATTCGTTGCTGACATTTTCGATGGTGTCAGTTCAGGCGAGGGAAAGAAACAGCTTTTCGAGGTCCTTTTTGTCCATGCTGGCGTCTTCCTGGGTGATGCACTGTTCAAGACCAGTGGCGATGATGGCGAATCCGGCCCGGTCCAGCGCCTTGGAGACCGCCGCGAGCTGGGTGATGACGTCCTTGCAATCGCGGCCTTCCTCCATCATCCGGGTCACGGCGGCCAACTGCCCCTGCGCCCGCTTGAGCCGGTTGATAACCGGCGTCAGTTCTGTTGAATCAAGTTGCATGGTGGCCTCCGCCTAGGATCAGTTTTGCTTTCATTATATACCCCTGGGGGTGTGCGGGCGGACGGAGTTGATCCAACACTTCCACGCAACTGCCGTCCCAAGACTGGCCCCGCTGGCGCCGCTACCAGCCGGCCCGAAATTAGCGGCCCTGCAGCAACCCTTCAAGACCATGGGCTTTCAGACCTAGAACGATCCGACAGACCTGTGCTTCGGACTCAGCAGAAAACACTTCAACCGGGGCCGTGGCACGGTCCGCCGGTCCACTGGGTGCTGTTCTCATATTCCTCTTCTTCCCCGTTCTTGGTTGTTGGTTCGGTTCAGTACCGGACTCCGTCGGGCACTGAGAGCCTCTTTCAATGGCAATTATATACCCCGGGGGGTTATTTGCATACCCTTTGGGGTATGTGGAATACTCGGCCACGTATTTCGAACTCTTGGTTTCTGAAAGGACCTTCATGACTTCTTCGACCACTTCCGCTCCCGCTGTGACGGCTCTTGATCCGCAGGAACTGCGTTCCTGGATTACCGAGCATGAGGACCTGGTGATCCTTGATGTGCGGTCGGCGGCTGAGTTTGAGACCATGCATATCCGTGGTTCATACAATGTGCCGCTTCCCCTGCTGTCCGAGCACACGGACGAGCTGGCGGCACGTCTGGGCAGCCGGGTGGTTTTGGTCTGTCAGTCCGGGGTGCGCGCCGAACAGGCCCGTCAGCGGCTCGGTGGTGCGGGGATCGATACGGCGTACGTCCTGGTCGGGGGTGTGCCCGGATTCGCTACTGCCGGTGGCGATGTCGTCCGGGGCCGCCAGCGCTGGGCTCTTGAGCGTCAGGTCCGGCTCGCGGCAGGCTCTCTGGTTGTCCTGGGCCTGGCAGGAGGACAGTTCGTCTCACCGAAGCTGCGCCTGCTTACCGGGGCCATCGGCGCCGGCCTGACGTTCTCGGCTGCCACCAACACCTGCGCCATGGGAAAGGCCCTCTCGGCCATGCCATGGAACAAGACCGCACAGGAGCCGACCCGTGAGGCGGCTATCCTGCAGTTTCCCAGCGTCAACTCCACCTCCAGCGCCAATTCTGAGATGGGGCAGGCGCGCGTCTCATGACCGGAACCCTTATCCTCGTGCTCAGCCTGTCGGTGTTTATCGGGCTTTCACTTGGTGTCCTGGGCGGTGGCGGGTCGATCCTGACCGTCCCGATCCTGGTGTATGTGGCCGGATTCGACGCCAAGGAGGCGATCGCCGCGTCCCTGTTCGTTGTCGGAGTAACCTCGGCCGTGAGTGTGATCAGCCATGCCCGTGGTGGCAGGGTGATGTGGCGCACCGGTTTGATCTTCGGCGCCGCCGGCATGGTCGGCGCCTTCGTCGGAGGTCTGCTGGGCAGCCGCATTCCGGGTCAGATTCTCTTGGTTGCCTTCGCCCTCATGATGGTGGCCACTGCCATAGCCATGCTCCGCGGCAGGAAAAAAACTGGTGGGGATGGCACCGCCGAGCCGGTGAAACACGAACTTCCCCTAGGCCGGGTGCTCCTTGACGGAGCCGTCGTCGGGCTCGTCACCGGCCTGGTCGGCGCAGGCGGTGGATTCCTCGTCGTTCCTGCCCTGGCCCTGCTGGGCGGCCTGCCGATGTCGGTCGCCGTCGGAACCTCGTTGGTCGTTATTGCCATGAAGTCCTTCGCCGGGCTCGCCGGGTACCTCACCACTGTCGACCTGGACTGGGGTCTGACTTTGGCTGTCACGGCAGCTGCGATCGTGGGAACTCTCATCGGTTCCAAGCTTGCCGGCCGGATCCCAGAAGTCGCCCTCCGGAAAGCGTTCGGTTGGTTCGTCCTGGCGATGGGCACCTTTGTCCTAACCCAGCAGGCGCCGGCGGATCTGCGTTGGGTCATCCTCGGCGGTGTCGCTGCCCTGGCCGTGCTCGGCGCCGTCATCTGCTGGTTCTTCGTTCGGACATGCCCGATCAGGACATGGATCCGCGGCAGGGAGCACCGTAACCAGGGCTCCGGGCACGCGAAACATTCAACCCCCTGAACCCGAAATACCGCTGTACCAAGAACAGAGGCACCAACAACACATTAGGAGGCAAATAATGTCTGACATCACCATCACCGAAGCCGAGAAGCGCCGCAGCACGGATCAGATCCTCGATGTCCGGGAAGACGTCGAAGTCGCTGAGGGAGCAATCCCCGGAGCCCTGCATATTCCCCTCGGAGACTTGGGCACACGCCTGTCCGAACTCGACCGAGCCGTACCTGTGATCGCCGTCTGCCGCAGCGGAAATCGAAGTGCCACCGCCGCAGAGGCCTTGAATCAGGCCGGTTTCACCGCAGACAACATGGTCGGAGGCATGACAGCCTGGAAAAAGGCTGGCCTACCCACCACCTAAAGGACCCCGCCGCACCGAAATCCATCCACGTCCGGCCCAAAGGAGCGAAATGATTAGCATAGGTCCCGACGAATTGAAGAGCCAGTGGCCGGGCGTGCCGTTGATCGACGTGCGCGGCAGAGATGAACATGCCCAGGCCCACGTTCCGGGAAGCTGGAACATTCCCCTGGATGAACTGGCCTCGAACCTGGCATCCCTTCCCCCTCACACCACCATGTATGTGATGTGCGGATCGGGAAAACGGAGCACCCAGGCCGTCTCACTTCTCTCCGAATACGGTTTCGGTGCGGTAAACGTCTCGGGCGGAATCACCGAATGGTATCGCAACGGGCACCCCGTCACCTATGCCACAGCCACCGAAAACGTCCCCGGTGAACGCCCGAAGAGACCTTCTTCCCTGTCCCTTGAGATAGTGCTGAACAAGCTCCGCCGAACCAGATAAACCAGCCCACCCTTTACAGGGAATATACCCCTCGGGGAATTGTTGCTTGTGGTCCTTCACAGCGCAACACCCCTGCTAATTTAAGGAAAAAAATTATGGACGTCACTGTTATCGAGACCCCGCAGCTCGGGGACCGCAGCTACCTCATCCACGACGGGCAGGTAGCCCTGGTCATCGACGCCCAGCGCGACATCGACCGCGTCGAGTCCATCGTGGAAGAAGCGGGCGTGAAGCTCACCCACGTGGCCGAGACCCACATCCACAACGACTACGTCACCGGCGGGCTCGTCCTGGCCCGGAAGCACGGGGCCGATTACCTGGTCAACGGCGCCGATGACGTTTCCTTCGAACGCACTCCGATAGCTGACGGGCAGACCGTGCTGGTCGGGGAGCTCTCTGTGAAGGTGGTGGCCACCCCGGGCCACACCCACCACCACCTGTCCTTCCTCGTCGAGCACGACGGGCAGCAGGCCGTGTTCTCCGGAGGCAGCGTCCTGTACGGGTCGGTGGGTCGCACGGACCTGCTGGGTTCCGAGCACACGGTTGGTCTGACCCACGACCAGTGGGCCTCTGCCCGCCGCCTGGCGAAAGAGGCAACGGACAAGGCAGTCCTTTACCCGACTCACGGGTTCGGTTCCTTCTGCTCTTCCGGCCCGGCGACAGGCGCGTCAGAATCCACTCTGGGCGAGCAGTTCTCCACCAACCACGTCTACACCGAGCAGGATGAGGAGTACTTCGTTTCCGAGCTCATCGCCAACCTGAGCGCCTACCCCAGCTACTATGTGCACATGGGACCGGCCAACGCTGCCGGCCCCACCGAACCGAACCTGTCCGTGCCCGACTCCCTGGACCCCCAGGAGCTCAAGGCACGCCTGGAGGCCGGGGAGTGGGTGGTGGACCTGCGCCACCGCGTGGCCTACTCCGCCGAGCACCTGAAGGGCACCATCAGTTTCGAGTACGGTGACGGGGCGAGCTTCACCACCTTCCTGGGCTGGGTTTTCCCCTATGACCAGCAACTCACCCTCGTAGGTTCCCGCGAGGACGTCGAGAATGCGATTCGCGACCTGTCCAGAATCGGCATCGACTCACCGGATGCGGCCGTGGGCGAGAACCCCGCCGAGCTTGCCCCGGACGTTCCGGCCACGTCCTACCCCCGGGTTGGATGGGACGGCGTATTGGCCGGCCGTCCTGGCGGGGAAACGATCCTGGACGTGCGCCGGGCGGAGGAGTACGACGCCTCCCACATCGACGGAGCGGTGAATATTCCGCTGCACGAGCTCGTCACCCGCATGGACGAGGTGCCGGCAGGCCGACTGTGGGTGCACTGCGGCTCCGGCTACCGCTCCGGCGTGGCCGCGTCCCTGCTCGAGCGCGCAGGCAAGGACCCGGTGCACGTCGACGCGATGTTCGACGAGGCCGCCGATGCCGGCCTGCCCATGGCCGGCTGATCAACGCACCCAGTCGCCGGATATCCCCCTTCCGAATCCTGCACTCCAGGAAAGGCCCCGCATGGAATCCCGTACCGCCGAGTCCCGCCCCCGGGAACAGCTCCGCAGGCTGACCGGCATGGGGGCCACCGTTGTGGGCTTGCACGTAGCCGGGTGGGGGGCCTTGTTCGCCTGGCTGCTGCCGGCCCAGACGGCCGCCGGGGCCAGCCCGGGGGTGCTTCTCGGGCTGGCCGTGGGCGCCTACGCCCTCGGGGTACGCCACGCCTTCGACGCCGACCACATCGCGGCCATCGACAACGCCACCCGGCAATTCCTCACCCGGGGACGCACCACCGTGACTACCGGGTTCTGGTTCGCCCTGGGTCACTCTTCCGTGGTTGTGCTCTCCGTGCTCCTGCTGGCCCTGGGCGTGGAAACCTTCGCCGGGGGGCTGATCGATGAGGACTCCACCTTGCGCCACGCCGCGGGAATCTGGGGCGGAACCGTCTCCGGGGTGTTCCTAATTGCCGCCGGGATCCTGAATCTGCCGGCGCTGCGGTCGTTGCACCAGCTGCGCCGCACCATGGGAGATGGACCGGTCGATCAAAGCCAGTTGCACACGCACTTGAACCGGCGCGGGGTGCTGCACCGGGTGCTACACCCGCTCACCCGGACGGTGGACCGTCCGGTGAAGATGTACCCGGTCGGGTTCCTGTTCGGGCTAGGCCTGGACACCGCGGCCTCGATCAGCCTGTTCGTCGTAGCCGGGACCCTGGTCCCGTCCCTGCCTTGGTACGCCGCGATGGTGCTACCGGTGCTGTTCACCGCCGGGATGACCGCTTTCGACAGCGCCGACGGGCTGATGATGAGCCGGATCTACAGCCGGGCGACTGGCGATGCCCGCCGTACGGTCGATTACAACATCGTCGTCACCGGTGTCTCAGTCTTCATCGCCTTCCTCATCGGTGGGATGGGTCTGCTCTCCGTGGCCGCCGAAGTGCTCCAGCCCTCCGGCGGGATCCTGGAGGCGGTCGCCGCTGTGGACCTGAACTTCCTCGGGATCACCGTGATCGCCTTCTTCGCCCTGGTCTGGATGATCACCGCCGCAGCACGCACGGCCAAACCCGCAGCCGCTCTCGTCCGGACTTCCGGAGAAGAGCAGCAGTGAAGCCCCTGCCGGCTGGCCCCTGTTGACAGCCCTAGAGGCCACTGAACGAGACCGGCCGGAGAACATATGGCAAGAAACACGTGTCTACTAGAGATCTGACCACGTACAACAAGAGATGAGGAGCACGATCACGATGAATGGCATCGGTATGGGCGGTATGGGATTAATGTGGATCTTCGGGTTACTGATGCTCGTGGGGGTGATCGTGCTGATAGTCGTGCTGGTGAAGGCCTTCTCCGGCAGATCCCAGAACACGGCCGGCCCCGACAACAGCCGTGGCCCGGGCACCGGTCCCGGCCGTGGGCGTGGGCGTGGGCGGGAAATACTCGAAGAACGCTACGCCCGCGGGGAGCTGAGCACCGAGGAATACCAGGAGCGGTTAAGGACCCTGGAAGAGGACAGCCGGTGAGCCCACTGACCCGTCGCCAGCTGCTGGCACTGGGTGCAGCAGGGGCCGGTGCCACAGTCGCCGGCGGGGCAGGGCTGTGGTGGACAACCAGCAGTAGCCGTAAATACGTGGGAGGGCAGGACCTGATCGAACCCCGGGTGCTGTCGAGCCGAGACCGCGTACTGGCACTGGACCTGGAAGCCGCACCGACACGGATCCAGGTCGGAGGGCGTGAGGCCTCCGTGCAGACTTTCAACGGGTCCCTGCCGGGCCCGACGCTGCGCGTAGCACCAGGGGACACGATCCGGGTGGCGATGACCAACCGGCTCGAGGCCCCAACGAACCTGCACGTGCACGGCCTGCACGTCTCCCCCGAGGGCAACGGCGACAACCCGTTCCTGAGCATCGCCCCGGGAGAGTCCTTCGACTACGAGTTCGTCCTGCCCGAAGACCACCCACCGGGCACCTACTGGTACCACCCCCACCGCCACGGCCACGCCGCCGACCAGGTCGCCGCCGGTCTCTACGGGGCGATCATCGTCGAGGATACCGAGCCGGTGCCGGTGGCCCGGGAGCGGGTCATGGTGGTCTCCGATCTGTCCCTGGATGCTTCCGGGAACCTGGCCGAAGTCGACCGGATGCAACAGATGATGGGCAGGGAAGGCGAGGTCGTGCTCGTCAACGGCCAGATCCGCCCGCAACTCACCGCCGCACCCGGGGAACGTGAACGGTGGCGGATCGTCAACGCCTGCCCCTCCCGCTACCTGCGGTTGCAGCTGGAAGGCCAACAGGTCCGGTTGCTCAGCCGCGACCTTGGGCGCCTGCCAGTCCCCGAGGAGATCACCGAAGTGCTCCTCGCTCCCGGCAACCGTGTGGAATTACTCGTCGAGACCACCGAGGGCTCCGCAGTGCTGGTTGCCGCCCCGGTAGGCCGCGGCGGCATGGACTCGATGATGGGCGGGGGCATGATGGGTGACAACAGCCCCGGCAACGACGACGCGACCGAGTTGCTCACCCTCAAGGTGGTGGGCGATTCGGCCCAAACCCCGCGACCAGTCCCCGCTGGCCCCGCGCTGCGGGACCTGCGCGCAGAACCAGTCGCCGGACGCAAGACCCTGGACTTCGCCATGGGCATGGCCGGCAACATGGGCGGTGACGGTGCCACGATGGGTGGTATGGGCAGCGGGGAGGACACCATGATGGCCTTCACCATCAACGGTCAGGAATTCAACCCAGAACGAACCGACACCCCGGTCACGGCCGGAACCGTGGAGGAATGGACGCTAATCAACTCCAGTCCCATGGATCACCCCGTACACCTGCACGTGTGGCCCATGCAGATCATCGACGACGGCGACCGCGACGTCTCCGAACCGAGATGGCAGGACGTCGTCAACGTCCCGGCCCGCGGGCAGGTGAAAGTCCTCATCGCTTTCGAAGACTTCCCCGGACGCACCGTCTACCACTGCCACATCCTCGATCACGAAGACCAAGGCATGATGGGCACCGTCGAAGCCCGCTGAGGCTAGTGCTCCGTGTTAATGGTTTGTTTGCGTTTCATCTTGCCCAGGAGGTACTCCGCTGACTTGGTCCAGGTGAATGGTTTGGCGTCTTGGTTGTAGTTCTCGATGTAGCGGTCCATGGTTTCTTCCAGCTCTTTCACCGAGCTGAATTCCCCGCGTTTGAGGCACTGGCGGGTGATGATCCCGAAGAAGATCTCCACCATATTCAGCCAGGAACAGCTGGTCGGAGTGAAGTGCATGGTCACCCGGGGGTTTCCAGCCAGCCAGTCCAACACGTTCTGGTGCTTATGAGTTGCATAGTTGTCGCAGATGACATGCAGCTCGACCCCGGGGTGGGCGTCCGCGACCCGGCCCAGAAAATCGACAAACTCGATGTTGGTGTGCTTTTGGTAGAAGGCGTTTGCGCTGAGTTTGCCGGTGAGGACCTCTAGGGCCGCGAACAAGGTGGTGGTGCCGTTGCGTTGGTAGTCGTGCGTCTGCTGCAGTGGGTGCGTCGGGGACAACGGTTGGTTCGGGCCGGTGCGGGACAGGGCCTGGATCTGGGTCTTCTCATCAATGCTCACCACCAC
>NZ_AZRY01000210.1 GCF_000520515.1 Arthrobacter sp. H20 | reverse complement strand
TGCAACGACCGCTTGAGCTCGCCATCGGCTTACGGACAATCGTGAGTATCCCGTGGTAAAGCGTCGCTGATGGACCCGATCCGTAGTGCCGTCAACCTTCCGATGCCTGTTTGAGCATTCAGGGATTGGGCGTTGTTGGTCCTGCCGGTTCAGGTACGACATTCCTTCGGAGGGTCGTGCTACTCGTCCACACTTGGGATAGGGCTCCACCTCGAGCGGGACGGGCGTACATTTTTCGTTCGGTCTTCCTGTGGAAAGATGGGAGTTCCAATCCCCACGGGAGCCCGCGTTAGGGGCTGAGAGGAAGCTGAAGCAGCTTCGACCGTTGAACCTGCACCGGGTAATGCCGGCGAAGGAAGTGACATTGATGCCTAACAACAGTGCAACAGCTGTGACGCACAGAACCATGCCGCGGGGTGCCCGGCGGGCCGTACGCGGCGGAATTTTCGGCAACTATGTTGATCAGTTCGACATTTTCCTGCCCGTCATCGCCCTGGCGCCGGCAGCGGCTCACCTGTTCGGCCCGGAAAACCTTGCAGGCAACGCCGGGCTGATCTTCGTTGCGGCCCTCCTGGGAAGGCCACTTGGAGCCGCGATCTTCGGTCCGATCGCGGACCGAATCGGCCGGGCGGCCACAACGCAGGTGGCGTTGACTGGCATCGCGGTGACCACCCTGCTCATCGCCCTGGTTCCCGGACATACGGTTCTCGGCAGTGGGACATTGCTGGCTATTGTTGCCCTGCGATTCGTTGGGGGTGTTTTCCTGGGCGGTGAGTACACCTCTGCGATTCCGCTTGCTATGGAGTGGTCTGACCCGAAACGGCGCGGCTTGGTTAGCGGGCTCATCATGTGGATGTCGCCTTGGGCCAATGCCAGCATCGCTGGCTTGGTGTTCGTATTGCTTGGGGCGCTCAATGCCGAGCAGTACAACGTCTGGGGTTGGCGGGTCCCGTTCGTACTAGGGTCTCTTCTGGCATTCGGCATGCTCTTCTACTACCGGAGCCGTGTCGCGGATTCCCCGATCTGGAAGCAGTCAACCAAGCGGACGAATCCCCTCAAAGACATCCTGATTGGCGAACACCGCCGCGCCCTATGGCAAGTCTTTCTCTTGATGAGCGGATTGTGGCTGTTTACCTACATGGCAATCCCCACCCTGACCAGCGAACTGGTACTGGAGGGTCGCCTGGACGCCAAAGCTGTCTCCTTCACCATGATGTGTGCCACCGCAGCCTCTGCCGTGTTCATGGCGGCCAGCGGGCACCTGTCGACCTTCACCGGGCGACGGTTTTTCTTCATCGGATTCGGCCTTCTCGGTGCAACCCTGGCTCCCCTCACATTCCTGGGCGTGTTCTCCGCCGAAAGCACCAGCGGCGTGGTGCTGCTCGTGGTGACCTTGCAAATCGTGACGGTTTCCGGGTACGGGCCCGTTGGCGCGTACCTCGTTGAACGATTCCCTGCCGCGGTGCGCTCCAGCGGGTATGGCGTGGGCTACAGCCTTTCCATCGTGCTTCCGGCCCTCTACCCGTATTACCTTCCCCCATTACAGGACATGCTGGGGCGGCACGAAGCAGTCGCCGTGCTGCTCGTTCTCGCCGGGATCCTGGTGCTCATCGGCGGACTTACCGGGCCGGAAACCAACAGGACACGCCCTCTTCCTTAACTCGTGTTGCCGTCTTGTCCGCTCTGCAGTGTTTGCGCTCTCGCCCATAGGTGGTGGAAGTGGTTGATGGGTCCGTTGCCCTGTCCCACCTGTAATTCGTCGGCGTGGATGAGGGCGTCCTGCAGCCAACCCTTCGCCTGGCGGACGGCACCGACCCAATCACCGGTGCGCGCCATGACGGTCGCGACGGCGGAAGACAGCGAACACCCGGTCCCGTGCGTGTTCCTGGTGGCCACCCGGGGAGAGACGAATTCCACCACGCCCCCGACGCCGCTGGCACTACCTAACTGGCCGGTGGCATCCACGAGTGCGTCAGGGCTGGATTCTGCGCTCAGGTGGCCGCCCTTGACGAGCACGACCGTTCCCGAGGCTGCAGAGAGTTTCCTGGCTTGGTTAAGAGCTGCCGGCCAGTCTGCGGCGACGGGTTCACCGACCAGGACGGCGAGTTCTGGAAGATTAGGGGTGACCAGGTCGACTTCCCCTACCAGTTCTCGCAACGCGGTTTCGGCGGCGGCGGCCAGGAGCCTGTCGCCGCTGGTGGCGACCATGACAGGATCCAGGACTACCAGGGGCGGCTGGATCCGGTGAAGCCACTCCCGGACGACGGCGATGGTTGCCGTATCCCCCAGCATGCCGATCTTCACGGCGTCGATGGTCACATCATCACTGACCGCTTCGAGCTGTTCAGCCAAAAATTGTGCCGGAGGAGTGTGTATGGAGCGGACACCGCGAGTGTTCTGCGCCACCAGGGATGTCACCACCGCCATCCCGTACCCGCCCAGAGCGGCAATGCTTTTCAGGTCAGCCTGAATCCCCGCACCACCGGTCGGGTCCGTTCCGGCGATGCTAAGAACCCGCGGGACATCGCGCAGGGTCAACGCTTTCAGGAACACCATTCCTCCTTCAGCCCCTGGGCCGCAACCCGGGGATCATCGGATGCACACACAGCGGAGACGACCGCCACACCGGCGGCGCCGGCGTCGCGCAGCGGTCGCACGTCAACGCGGTTAATACCGCCGATCGCCACGCAGGGCAGGGTGCTTGCCGCGACGAGAACACCGAATCTGTTAATTCCCAAGGGTTCCGGGTGATCGGCCTTGGTGGCGGTTGCATGAATTGCACCGACCCCCAGATAGTCCACCGTCCCGGCCGGCAGCCGGTGCGCGGCCCGGACTTCGTTATCGGTTGCCGCGCTCAATCCGATGATGGCTTCTGGGCCCACCAAGGCGCGGGCCAGTTCAACCGGCAGGTCGGATTGACCCACATGGACCCCTGCCACCTGCGCTCCTGCCGCCTGGGCGGCCAGGAAAATGTCCACCCGGTCATCAACCAGCACCGGGACTCTATGCCCCACTGATTCCGCGACAGCCACGAGCAGCTGAAGCAAATCCCGGGCGGAGGCTTCTTTGTTCCGCACCTGGACCATCGTGGCACCTCCTGCTACTGCGGCGGCAGCAACAGCGGCGACCGCCCTTGAACCGCACTGGCGCGTATCAGTCACCAGATACAATGGCAGGTGTTGCCTGAGATCCGTCCTGAAATGCCGTCGCCTCATCGGATGCCGGTCCGCGTGTCCACCGGGCGGAGGTTCAGTCCCGTGACGACGTCGTCGGGGGTGATGCCTGCCAGCCGGTCAAGGAATTCCACCGCGAAACTCCCTGGACCTTTCACCCGCGCTGCAGCCTGCTCCGCAGCAATGGTGTAAACCCCTGTGGCCGCAGTTGCCGCCAGCAGCGGGTCCTCGGTCAGGGAAGCAAAGGCGGCCATCACCGCACCCAGCGCGCACCCACCACCGGTGACCCGGGTCAGCAGGCCGTGTCCGTTAGCGACGCCCACGGCTTCCCCGTCAGGCTGCACGAGCAGATCTACCGCGCCCGATACCGCCACCGCCGAAGCAGACGAGGCAGCCAGATCCCCGGCGGCCGCCAGCGCATCCGAGGGAGTCTCGACCGAATCTACTCCCCGGCCTCCGGCGCCTACCCCGGCTAAAGCCAGAACCTCAGAGGCGTTGCCGCGGATAATGCGCGGACCCATCCCGACAAGCTGGTGCGCCAGCCCGGTTCGCACGGACAGGGACCCGATGGCCACCGGATCCAGAACCCAGGCAGTCCCGGCAGCATTGGCAGCATCAACGGCCTGGATCATCGCGGCCCGTTGCTCCTGCCGCGGAGTGCCCAGATTGATCAGGACCCCTGACGCCACGGAGGCGAACTGCCCGGCTTCCTCCGGAATATCCACCATCGCCGGCGCCGCACCGATGGCCAGCAGGACATTAGCGGTGAAATTCGTGACCACAGCGTTGGTAATACATTGCACTAGAGGGCTCCGGGCTCTCAATTCTTCCAGCAGTTGAGCACAGTCAGATGATGTGAAGCGAATAGCCATCCGCGACATCCCTTCGCTAGTTCGAACTAGATCAGGTTCAACGGGTGTGGATTCTCAGCTGCGCCATTGGCGGGCAGCACCCCGTGTCACTACTGCCACCCTAGCCTTTCGGTGCCCAGCGCTCGGAACAGGAGCGACTCGGGGAGCCGCACCAGGCTTCCGCTGGGGCTGCCGAAGGAGATGAAATTTCGTGGGGTTTGAGTGCAGGCAGCAGCGCGACTACAGTCGATCCTGTAGAGCGGGAGCTTGGGTGTGAACCAGGCTGAGAGGGCGAATGAGACGTCGCCGACCGCAGGAACCTGTCCGGGTAATGCCGGCGAAGGGATGCGCTTTGATGCTTGGATTTTCCACAACTATTGTCATTTTGATCGTTGGTCTGGGAGTTTTCGCCTGGGTTGGCCTTGCGGTGGGACGTGACCGCGACCTCGACGAATTTGCGGTGGCGCGCAACAGCCAGAACGGACTTGGATTGGGTCTGTCGTTTTTTGCCTCGGGTGTGGGCGCGTGGATTCTATTCGCGGCTCCCGAGGTCGGTGCTACAACGGGATTGGCCGGGGTTTTGGGGTACGCGGTGGCCATCACCGTTCCCCTGATCGGTCTGGTCCTCGTCGGCCGGCGGTTGCGGTCCCTGGTGCCCGAAGGCCACAACCTGATCGAATTCGTCCGGCTCCGCTACGGGCGGGTCATGCACGTCTATGTGCTGGCTATTTCGATGCTTTACATGCTCGTTGCCTTGTCTGCTGAACTGACCGCGGTGGGAGCGGTGCTTGGGCGGCTCTCAGTCGTGGATCCGCGTCTTGGCATCGCGGCCGTTGCGGTGATCACCGCCCTGTACACGGCTTACGGAGGGCTTCGCGCCTCGATCCGTACGGATCGTTGGCAGTCCTGGATGCTGTTTCCTTTGCTGATTCTGGTCGGCGCGATTCTCTTCGCGGGTCTGTCGCGGGAGGGTGCCCCTGTCGACCCGGCGTTCTTCACCGTGGATGTGGCCGGTGTTGAGGCGGCACTGACACTCATTGTTGCGGTCACGGCCACGACCCTGTTCCACAATGGCTATTGGCAGCGGGTGTGGGCGGCCCAAGACGAGCGCGCTTTGTCCCGCGGGGCGATCATCGGGGCATTGACCCGCTTTCCGGTGGTTCTCGCCGCAGGCATGGTGGGACTCCTCGCCGCAGCCTACGGCGTGTCTCTTGGGGTGCCGCCTGTTCCGTTCTTCGCCCTGATGGACTTCCAGCCCGCATGGGTCCTTGCGGCTGTCCTGATCCTCACCCTGGCCCTGGTGGCCTCCACAGTGGACACTCTGCAGAACGGCCTCGCTGCCGTCGCGGTCACCCATGTCCCCTCCATGGGCCTGACCGGGGGACGGATTGCCACGGTCGTGTTCACCCTCATCCCGGCCCTGGTCGCTTTCCAGGGGTTCTCGGTGCTGCGCCTTTTCCTCATCGCCGATTTGTTTTGCGCGGCCACCATTGTGCCGGCGTTGCTGGGATTGTGGCACCGCTCTACCACCGCCGGCGCCGTCAGTGGCGCGTTGGCTGGTCTCGCCGCTGCCTTGGGTTACGGGTTCGTGGTGGGCGGCAGCCTGCCTGCAGCCATTGCCGTCGCGACGTTTTCGGAGGGACTCGCACTGCCGCCGTTCCTCGCCGCGCTGTCCGCCTCGGCCGCCGTGACCATCCTGGTGTCGTTGGCTGCTGGTCGGAGCACCGACCTGGCCGGCCTCAACTCACGGGTGATTCCGTTGCCGTCACCGCCAGAAGCGCTCCTTACCACCGATGAGGCACCGGAGGAATCCCGGTGACGGCCGGGCAGCACACACCCGCCCCCGTCATCCGCGACCGGCTGGATTTGCGGATTCAGGAGTATATCGAACACGGTGCCGCCCCGGCGGAATCCGATGATTACGAGTTCGGACGGCTCGCCCTCGAGCTTTTCGCCTACCAGTACGACCACAATCCGGCCTACCGGCGCTTCTGCCGCTCACGCCGGGCAGAGCCAGGAAGGCTCACCAGCTGGGAACAGATCCCTCCTGTGCCGTTGACCGCGTTCAAAGAACTCACCCTCACCTGCGAGCCGCCCGATAAAGCCGAAGCTATATTCATGACCAGCGGCAGCACCAACCCCGGTCAGCGGGGACGCAACCACCACCCGCACCTTCACCTGTACGACGCGTCCTTGCGGGCAGGTTTTGCCCACTACTTCCTGCCTGACCGGGAACGTATTCCCCTGCTGATCCTCAATGCCCCTCCGGAACAGCAGCCGCACTCCTCCCTTGCCTACTTCTTCGGGCGGCTGGTCGACTTTTTCGGGGCACCCGGCAGCGACTACTTTATGGACAACGATGACCTGCAGTGGCGGCGCGTCGCAGCGGCCCTGCGCGAAGCAGAAACAACAGGGGAACCTGTCGCCCTGCTGGGCACCTCCTTCGCCTACGTCCACCTCCTTGACGCCTTCGAGGAAGAAGGGCTTTCCTTCAGCTTGCCGAAGGGAAGCCGGCTACTTGATACCGGGGGGTTCAAGGGACGCTCCCGCGAAGTATCGGCCGAAGAGCTCCGCGGCCAGTTCGGCCGGCTCCTGGGAATACCTGATTCCTGGTGCGTCAACTACTACGGAATGACCGAGATCAGCACCCAGTACTACGACACCACCCTGCGGGACTCCTGGCAGGGAAACGACAATCCACTCCGCCGCAAGGCCGCCCCCGCGTGGACGCGGATCCGCGTGGTAGACCCCGAAAGCGGCGCATCCGCAGAACCGGGCCAGAAGGGCCTGATTGTTCACTACGATCTGGCCAACCGGGGATCCTGCCTTGCCGTCCTCGCCGAGGACATCGGCTACCTCATCCCACCGGGTACCCTCCAGCAGGATGACACACAGGGTTTTGTCTTGCTGGGCCGTGCCGAGGGAACCGAAGCCCGGGGGTGCTCGATCGCTTTGGACGAGATCCTGGCCGCGAACCGGAACCCCTCCACATGACCGCCGAAGCATATGTAGGCCGTACGCCGGTCGAGGGCCCGGTGCTCGACGGGTTCTTCCTACCTCAGCTCAACCAAACCGAGCTCGACGAATTGATGTGGGAAACCCGCTCCTGGGGCAGCGTCGTCCTGCGCATGCCGGTCGTGACGCCGCACCTGATCGACCTCTTGTGCCAGCGGCTCCTCCAGGCCCAAGCCGATCACCTTGCCGAGCGGCCGGTGATGGACATAGTGGACGTGCTCGGACGGGTGATCACCCAGTGGTCCGACCCGGACTACTACTGGAGGCAGCAGGCCGAAGAGTTGCTGCCTGTGGTCACCGGGTATGCACCCGAAATGGTGCGCCGGGGCCTGAAGGACTATCTGAAAACCTTCCGTCATGACCGGTTGCTTCGTTTCCTTTCCCAGGACTTCGAGAATCCGCTGGTGCTTGACGGCTTCCAGCCGAACCGGGCGGGTGGACGCTCACGTGCCTACGGACCGAAGTTGACCACCCAAATTTTTGCCGGCAACGTTCCGGGGCTGCCGGTGTGGAACCTGATCTGCGGGCTTTTGGTCAAGTCTGCAACCCTGGGAAAGTCCGCCTCCGGTGAACCGTTGTTTCCGGTGTTGTTTGCGCGCAGCATCGCCGAAGAAGACCCCGATCTCGCCGCTTGCCTGGCAATCCTGCATTGGCCCGGAGGGGACGAGGAGATTGAGCAAGCGGCGTTCACTCACTCCGAGGCTGTAACGGCGACCGGCGGACGAAAAGCGATTGAAAGTGTGGTGGGACGCCTGCCCCCCGGTATGCCGTTCGTACCGTACGGGCACAAAATGAGTTTCGCCGTCATCGGTCGGGAAGCGCTGGCCCTCAACCGCTATGCGGAGACCGCGCGCTGGGCAGCCCATGATGCGTCGCAGTATGACCAGCAAGGGTGTCTCTCCCCCCACTGCCTGTTCGTCGAACGCGGCGGTGCGGTCGATCCCAGAACCTTTGCAGCGGCATTGGCAGCCGAAATGAGCCGGTTCGAACGGAGCAAACCCCGAGCCCGGCTCACGCTTGAGGAGAGCGCCGGAATTGAACGCGTCAGGTCCTCCTACGAATTCCGGGCCTACGACGATGACGCGATCGAGCTGTTCACCAGTGACACCGGCACCGGCTGGACCATGATTTACGAAGAAAAGCCCGAGCGTTTCGAACCCTCAACATTGAACCGGCTCCTGCGCGTACACCCCGTCGATGGAATCGACGACGTCGAACGCCTCGCCGCCCCCCTGCGCGGCCACCTGCAGACCGCCGGCGTCGCCTGCTCACCCGACCGGCTCAACGACTGGGCACAGGCCCTGGGCCGGTGCGGAGTCGACCGCATCTGCGCCGTCGGGCAGATGCCCGAACCGGCAGCAGGGTGGCACCACGACGGACGGGGAAACCTCACCGCGCTGGTCCGCTGGGTCGACATCGAAGGAGCAGCCGAGGCGGCGCTGGAACACTACGACACCGAATGGACCCTGCCTACACGGCAGGATCCAGTAGGAAGGCAACTCTGATGTCCTTCGGAGAGAATCTCGGCACCAGTAACCTGCTCCGCGACCGCGTGGCCATCGTCACCGGCTCCAGCCGCGGCATCGGAGCCGCAATCGCGCGTGCCCTTGGCAGCCACGGTGCCACCGTCGTCGTGAACTACCTACAAAACCGTGATGCCGCGCAACAAGTAGTCGAAGACGTCGAAGCACTGGGAGGCCGTGCGAAAGCCTACGCCGCCGACGTCACCGACCCCCAAGCCGTGGCCACGATGGTCGCTGACGTTACCGAACGCTTCGGTC
Organism: Arthrobacter sp. H20; assembly: GCF_000520515.1. Lineage (GTDB taxonomy): Bacteria > Actinomycetota > Actinomycetes > Actinomycetales > Micrococcaceae > Arthrobacter_D. Next base: position 6,624 of record NZ_AZRY01000210.1, on the reverse strand, counting down.
CCGTAAACCTGCTGGTCAACAACGCCCTGCGCAGCTACACGTTCGACCCGCTGACCCGCAGCACCGCGTGGGACATCCCCTGGGAGGACTACCAAGCCCAATTCCAGGGCAGCGTCGGCGGCGCGTACAACCTCTGCCGGCCGGTGCTCCCGAGCATGAAAGCGGCCGGCGGCGGGCGGATCATCAATCTCGTCACCGACCTCATCGAACGCCCCAGCATCCCCTACCACGACTACACCACCGCCAAAATGGCTCTCCTAGGCTTCTCCCGCAACCTCGCATCCGAACTCGGACCCTTCGGCATTACCGTCAACTGCGTAGCCCCAGGACTCGTCTACCCCACCGACTCAAGCCACGCCACCACCGATCAACAACGCGACGAACTCGAAGCAGCCACACCACTACGCCGTCTGGCCACCCCCGAAGACGTGGCCGGCTCAGTACTGTTCTTTGCCAGCCCATGGTCCGGCTTCGTAACCGGGGCCTGCCTATTCGTCGACGGCGGGCTGGTCATGAAATGACCAAAACAAAAGCAACTACTGGCGGACACATTGATCCCAAGCGCTTCACCGTCGCCTGAAAAACTTCGGCACCCACCAGGCTTGCTGCGGAACCTGGGCCGCTGCCCCACCACTTAGGGGATAACACAACCCGGTACCACCAAGTAAAACCCCATCTGCCGCTGACGCAGGCCTTTAAGGAACTACATGAGCGCTGTTATTGAGCTGCCGCGGGGATTTCGGACAGTCACACGCGAACGTGGCTTCTCCAAAATTGAACAGCCGTTCCGCTGATCGGTGGCTTACCGGGGTTCGGCCAGGGTCATCGCATAGCGTTCTTCCGCGTCCGTCCATTGTCCGACGATGCTCAGTCCGGCGGCTTCAAGTTCAGCTGCAATTTTTCTTGGGCGGAATTTTGCGGATACCTCGGTGCGCAGTTCCTCGCCCCTGTCGAAGCTGATTTCAAGTCCGGCGCCGGGCAGCTGCACCTGCATGGCACGCGTAGCCCGGAGCCTCATCTCGATCCACTCCTCATCCTTGTTCCACACCGCCACGTGCTCGAACGCCTCGACGTCGAAATCCGCCCCCAACTCCGCGTTGAGGACGCGCAGCACATTCCGATTGAAGTCGGCAGTCACGCCCGTCGGGTCGTCGTAGGCGGGAATCAGGATCTCCGGCGGCTGCACCAGGCCGGTACCCAGCAGCAATGATCCGCCCTCCTGTCCCAACAGTTCCCGCACCTGGGTCAGGAACCGCGCACGGGAATCCGGCTCGAGGTTTCCGATGGTGCCGCCCAGGAACGCCACCATCCGGTGCCCTTGCCTTGGAAGGAGTTGCAACTGCGATTCGAAATCGGCGGCCACTGCCTGCAGGATCAGATCGGGATAGTCCCGGGACAGCCCGCTGTTGGCCTCCGTCAGCGCGCTGTCGCTGACGTCAACGGCAACATAGCTCCGCAGGCCCCCAGCTGCCTTCAGTGCGTCAAGCAGCAGGGGGGTTTTCCTGGAGGAACCGGAGCCGAGTTCAATGAGCGTCTCGGTAGGGCTTGCCGCCGCCATCTCCCCCGCGTGATCCTCCAGGATCTGCCGCTCCGTACGGGTGGGAAAGTACTCAGGAAGCTCCGTAATCTGCTCGAACAGCTCACTGCCCCGCTGGTCGTAGAACCACTTGGGCGGCAGGGTCTTCACCGGTTTGTTTAGTCCTGCGCGGACGTCCTCGCGCAGGGTGCGCTCAAGGTAGTGCGGCGGCAGGTGATGGACTATTTCAAGAGCAGTTTTTGAAGGGTTCATGTGAGCGTGGGCTCCATCTCTGCGGGGGTTATCGGGCTTATGTCGACGCCGTGCGAAGTGGCTACCAGCAGGGACTGGTCCGGAACCTCATGCCACTGGGCGCCGTCGTCGGAGGGCTCACTGGCAACGACGGTTCCCCTGTTATCCGAGCGCCAGAAAAGGGTATCGCCGGCCGCTGTGGCAGCAATCGTGGTTCCGTCAGTCAGGAGGAAGTTGTACCTCCCTGTGGCGTGCGCGGAGGCATCGGTTGCCACCCGGACCAGCGCGTCCGCAGCGGAGTCGTGTGAGTCGAGCCGCTGAAGGACCAGGGCCCACAGCAGGGCCGAATCCACCCGGGCCTCGAGGGCAAGGAGCCGTGCCGGCGACAATGTTGCAGCCAGTGCCTCCGCGGATCGGGGCCAATTATCGATTCGTCCGTTGTGGCTGAACAGCCACTTGCCGGCGGTGTAAGGGGCGGCAGCTGCCTCGTCCGGCGTCGTACCGGGTGTGGCTGAACGGACGGCAGCCAGCACCGCTGTACTGGTGGTGACCCGCGCCAGGTCAGCGAAGGACTGGTCCGTCCACATGGGTACGGCGCGCCGGTAACGGGCCGGCAGGGGATCCCCCGCGGCATACCAACCGACACCGAACCCGTCCGCGTTCATCGTGCCGTTGCGTTGGCGCCGCGGCGCCCAGGATTGCCGGAGCAGACCGTGTTCAGGCGCCGAAATCAGCGTGGCCAACGGTGTCGGGGGTCCAAGGAAAGCCAGGTGGCATCGGTTGCCACCCGGACCAGCGCGTCCGCAGCGGAGTCGTGTGAGTCGAGCCGCTGAAGGACCAGGGCCCACAGCAGGGCCGAATCCACCCGGGCCTCGAGGGCAAGGAGCCGTGCCGGCGACAATGTTGCAGCCAGTGCCTCCGCGGATCGGGGCCAATTATCGATTCGTCCGTTGTGGCTGAACAGCCACTTGCCGGCGGTGTAAGGGGCGGCAGCTGCCTCGTCCGGCGTCGTACCGGGTGTGGCTGAACGGACGGCAGCCAGCACCGCTGTACTGGTGGTGACCCGCGCCAGGTCAGCGAAGGACTGGTCCGTCCACATGGGTACGGCGCGCCGGTAACGGGCCGGCAGGGGATCCCCCGCGGCATACCAACCGACACCGAACCCGTCCGCGTTCATCGTGCCGTTGCGTTGGCGCCGCGGCGCCCAGGATTGCCGGAGCAGACCGTGTTCAGGCGCCGAAATCAGCGTGGCCAACGGTGTCGGGGGTCCAAGGAAAGCCAGGTGACGGCACATCCCCTACTCCCCTCCGGCTGGAGCGGCATTCCGCGCGGTCCGGAAGCCGGTGAAAATCTGGCGCCGGATCGGGTAGTCCCAGTTCCGGAACGTGCTCCGGCTCGCTGCTCCGTCAGCAGCCCAGGACCCGCCGCGCAGCACCTTGTAACCTCCACCGAAGAAGGCTTCGCTGTACTCGCGGTAGGGAAACACCCGGAAACCCGGGTAGGGGCCGAAGTCGCTGGAGGTCCATTCCCACACATCGCCGATAAGCTGGTGGACGCCCAGCGCGGACGCCCCCTCGGGGTAGGAGCCGACAGGGGAAGGCCGCAGCGCTGCACCGCCCAGATTCGCATGGCTGGACGTCGGGTCCTCGTCACCCCACGGGTAGCGCCGGGAGCGGCCGCTCACAGGGTCGTGCCGGGCGGCTTTTTCCCACTCAGCCTCGGTGGGCAGGCGCCGTCCGGCCCATCGGGCGTAGGCCTCGGCTTCGAAGAATGAGACGTGCTGTACGGGTTCGTCGATGGGAACTGGTTCTAGGACACTGAAACGGGTGCGCCACCACTGGTGACCGTCCCGCTTCCAGTACTTCGGTGCAGTCAGCCCATCCTCGTTGCGGTGGCTCCATCCTTCAGCGGTCCACCAGCCCGGGTTCGAATATCCGCCGTCGTTGATGAAATCGATGAAGGCGCCGTTATCCACGGGGACCGTGTCGATCCAGTACCCGGGAACGTGCACCTCATGGGCGGGCCGTTCGTTATCCAGGGCCCAGGGCTCCACCGAGGTGCCCATCGTGAAGGAACCTGCCGGCACATGCACTTCCCGCGGAAGCCCGGTGACACCGAGGGCCAGCACACCGGGCTCCGGATTCACCGGATGCAGCACGGGTTCGCCTACCCGAAGCTGATGAGTCGCGAGCATGGTCTCGGCATGCTGCTGTTCATGCTGGATCATCATGCCGAAAGCAAACCCGCCGTCCAGCAGCGGCGAACCCTCAAGAGAAACCCGTTCAAGGATGTCCAGGGTCTTGGAACGGACATCGGCAAGGTAGCCCCGGGAATCCGAAGGTGCCAGCAACGGCAGCGACGGGCGGCTGCTGCGCGAATGCTCGAAGGCGTCGTAAAGCCTGTCAATCTCCGGGCGAAGCGGCTCCATCCCGCCGACGTCGCGGACAAGCCAGAGTTCCTCCTGACTGCCTACGTGTGCCAGGTCCCAGACCAGTGGAGACATCAGGGGTGAATGCTGTTTGAGCAGTTCCTCCTCGTCACACGCGGTGAGCGCGTGGGTACGACGACGCGCACGCTCAAGGCCCTCCGCAATGAAAGCGCGCAGTGTGCCAGGGGCAGCGCCGGTAGCTGTCGGGACCGTATCCGTCATCGGATTATTTCCTTTCGCTGTACGAACCCGGAAAACCGTCCGGTGCGGCGCCAATCGTCGATCCGCTGGTCTGCCGGAGAACGACCCCGCGCGGTGTAGTTCTCAAGGAAGGCTTCCACCCGGAATCTTGTGTCGGCGTCCGCACCGAGCCGTTCCATTGCGTCCAGCGCTGCCTCAGCACAACCACGCCCCGCCTGCGCGAGGACAGGATCCGCCAGCCCGAATTTGGCGGCAACGGCCATCGGATCAGCCAGCGCAGTCACGGGGACGCAGGCCTCTGCAGCTGTGTCAGCAGCCCGTTCATCATCCACCAGTGCAGTCGTTATAGCCACGGCTGCTTCCCAGTCCGCGCCGGCTTGAGCGTCAATCACCCGGATTTCCAGGAAACCCCTGGGGCGGATGAACGGAAACAGGGTGCTGAGATGGTAGTCGAGGTCCTCATGAGTGACGGGACGGGGACCGTGCCCGCGTAACCAGCCCCGCATAGTCAAGCCGCGCGGAGCTTCCCATGAACCACTCGACGTCGGGATGCACAGGACCGAAGCGTCGAGGGCGTAGCGGGCCCAAGCCAAAGGTGGGTCGTCGGAAGCCGGAACGGGCGACGTACGGGACGGATCAGTTTTCAACCACACGGCCTGGCGGGTGCTCTGCCAGCCGCTGGGCGAACCCTGACGGAAAGGGGAGTTGGCGAAAAGCGCCGCGAGCACCGGCGCGAGATGGTGAAGACGCCGCCAGCGCTGGACAGCGCTGGCCGTACCGCTTCCGGGGAAACCGGCATCCAGGCACACCTGCAGGGAGGCCGTCGAACACATCATGGTCCGCCCGGACGAACCTGTTCGATCGAAGTGGGATTCCATGGCTGCATAACGCGGATGGTCGAGAGTCCGCACAGGCGGACGGGACGGATCCAGTGCAACGCCGCTGAAGGAAAGTCCTGCATCCTCGATAGACCTGTCAATGACAGCAAGATCTGCCCTTACAGCTTCGATCACCGAGGGAAGGTCCGCTCCGCAGGCCGAACTCAGTTCAAGCTGCCCTCCCGGTTCAAAAGTGATGACACCACCGCCGGGAAGCTTGCTCTCCGTATCGGCAGCGGCGGCCTGGACTTCCCCTACCGGCACAGCCCGCCTCAGGTCGGAGGGATCATGCACAATTCTCTCGATTTCCACGCCCACGGCTCCCGGAGGGCCGGTCTTGAAACAAACGGAAGCGACATAAATTTCCGCCTCGGTCTCCGACAACGTTCTGGAACCCCGCTCCAACCCCGACACCATAAATAATCCTTTCATCGTGATGCGATCACTTCAATAGCTGAACAGTCCTTCAACCTGCAACGAAGCCCGTGTAGTTCCTGTTCCTATCCATCGGCAACAACACGTTCTTTCCAGCGCGGTTCGTGATTTTCTTGCGGGCGGCTGTACCAATTGTTTCCGGCGCCTCTCCTGCCCAGCCCGGCCAAAGAGCGCCCGGCTTCGTGATTCACTTTAGAGCCCGCGCGGGCTCTCCGACAGGCGGGATGGGTATGACGGTGTAAAACCTATTGGGTCACCAGGATCCCGGCCTGCGCTGCTTGTTGTGCAGGCGGGATCAGGGGCCTTGACCAGACATTTGCATCAGCCCGCCATCCATCACCTACGTTGCCCGGTCACGTAATCTCCGTCGGCCGAAACCAGGATACTGTCAAGCCCCGGGTTTGGTGGAGGGTTTGTTAGACCCGTTCCATCGTTTTGATGGCCGGGAGTTTTGAGTAATAGATGGTTTCGGCTTCTACCGGTGGTCGGTAGCCGATCTCGCTGTGGAGGCGTCGGTGGTTGTACCAATCGATGTATTCCGCGACGGCGATTTCCAGGTCGTTGATGCTCGTCCACGGGCCTTTGTTGCGGATCAGCTCGGCTTTGAACAGCGAGTTCAGGGCCTCGGCCATGGCGTTGTCGTAGCTATCGCCCTTAGCGCCGACGGACGCGACTGCTTCGGACTCGGCGAGCCTTTCGGTGTAGCGGATGGCACGATACTGCACTCCTCTGTCGCTGTGATGTATGAGCTGGGAGACGTCCTTTCCAGCGTGCTGGCGGGTCCACAAACCCATCTCCAACGCATCCAACGCCAGGTCTGTGTGTAGGGTCGTGGATAGCTGCCAGCCGACCACCCGGCGGGAGAACACATCCAGGACGAACGCCGCGTACACCCAGCCGGAGAACGTCCGAAT
>NZ_KI914751.1:5337-15703 GCF_000520515.1 Arthrobacter sp. H20 | reverse complement strand
TCGCTGCCGCGTCGTTGGGGAAATGACCCCGGTTTTTGATGATTTTGCGCAGCTGGTAGTTCAGCGACTCGATGCTGTTGGTGGTATAGATGACTTTGCGCAGGGCGGGTCCGAACGCCAGGAACGGGATGAACCGTTCCCAAGCGTTCTCCCAGGTGTTGATCGCGGCCGGGTATTTCCTGCCCAGCTTGGAGTCGGCGAAGGTTCCCAACGCCGTAAGGGCAGCGTCTTCGTCGGCTGCGGTGTAAATGGGACGCAGCAGCGCCGCGACGGCCTTGCGGTCGCCGTAGGATACGAACCGCATCGAGGCTCGGATCAGGTGGACTACGCACGTTTGAACGGTGGCTTGGGACCAGGTGGCCTCGACAGCCTCGGGGAAGCCGGTGAGCCCGTCGCAGCAGACAATGAGCACGTCCTGAACGCCGCGGTTAGCCAGTTGGGAACACACTGACGCCCAGAATTTCGCACCTTCGGATGCTTGAATCCAAATCCCCAGGACGTGTTTTATTCCATCCAAGTCCACGCCCACCGCGATGTGCGCGGCTCGGTTCGCCACGTGAGCGCCGTCGCGGATCTTCACCACCAGCGCGTCAAGGTATACCACTGGGTAGAATGCCTCGAGCGGACGGCTCTGCCACGCAGTGACTTCCTCCGCAACGGCCTCGGTGACGTTGGAGATCGTCTCATGGGACAACTCTGTACCGAGCGTCGCCGCGAGGTGATGCTGAATGTCGCGAATCGTCATTCCGCCCGCGTAAAGGCTGATGATCATCTCTTCCAGGCCACCCAGGCGACGGATGCCCTTGGGTACCAGCGCTGAGGCGAAAGTCGAGTTACGGTCCCGCGGCTGGTCCAAACCGATGTCACCGACCTCGGTACCGATCGTCTTCGGCGTCGAGCCATTACGCGAGTTCCCGCTTCCGCGGCCGCCCCGGTCACCGCGCTCATATCCGAGGTGAGAGGTCAGCTCAGCGTCCATCCCGCGCTCAAGGACCGCCTTGACCAACTCCGGCAGGAATCCACCGACGCCCGTCAGAGACACACCGTCCTCATCGACCCGCGACATCAGCCGATCGATCACTTCATCGGAAAACAACTCCTTACGCAGTGCCCGCGCAGCAGGCACCGAGTCCGGCGCGATCCCTATGTTCTTTCCATCGGTCTCGGTCATGCTCACAATGAAACTCCTTCGTCTCAAGAAGACCGCTTACACAGACTATTTGACACCCCCAATGCGCAGCGCATCACCCTCCTGCGCCCACAAGCTGGGACCCGGAATCCTGCCGTTATACGTCCAGCCGGGGAACGTCACTCCCGGCGCTATTTCTATGTCCCGGTCATAAGCCGTGATCTCCCACTCACGCAAGGTCCTGCCATCAGGCAAGGTGCTGACCTTGCCTTTGTCAAAGTCACGCAGAATCGCCGTTGGATCGATTCCTGCCCGCTCGGGGGGAACCGATCCCGACGGGAAGCCTGCATGCCCTGCATGATTGGACGCCGAACCCGGCGTCATCGCGGCGTGGTCCATCACCCCTGGCTGCGCGACCGCCTGATCCCGGCCCAGCATCGACAACGGCACTGCGGCCGCCGCGGCCGCACCGAAAAGCACCCCGCGCCGGGTAGGCATCACCGATGCGGTGTGCAGAGGTCGCTGCATTATTAATCCAATCTATCGAACACCCAAGTTCGGCAAGACTAACATTGAAGCTGAGTAGGGCGCACTAGTGTTCTTGTAGCAGCCCACCTCACCCGTTGTCCTCCGTTAAGCTTGATTGCATGCCGGTATCCGACCTGACCAATTCCGCCCAGGACTACTTAAAACTCATTTGGACTGCGACGGAATGGTCGGAAACCCCGATTACGGTCACCGTTCTGGCTGAACGCATGAGAGTGCGGCCCTCCACCGCGTCGGACAGCATCAAAAAACTCAAGGACCAGGGCCTTCTGATCCACGCCCCGTACGGGACGATCGAACTCACCCCTGCCGGGTCCGCGCATGCCGTGGACATGGTGCGCAGGCACCGGCTCCTAGAAACGTTCCTGGTCCAGGTCCTAGGCTACGGCTGGGACGAAGTCCATGATGAAGCCGAAGTCCTCGAGCACGCCGTCTCGGACACCATGATCGAACGCATCGACCAACGATTAGGGCGCCCCACCCGCGACCCCCACGGAGACCCGATACCTTCTGCCGACGGTCAACCACACCGGCCAGGCGCAATCCAACTCTGCCACGCGGAACCGGAAGGGGAAGTAACTGTCGTCCGGATCTCCGACGCCGACCCCGCAATGCTCAGATACTTCTCCGACATCGGCCTCACCCCCGATGCAAAGCTCACCATCCAAAAGCAACGCCCCTACACCGACACCACCACCATCACCCTCTCCGGCCAACAAAAAAACATAGACCTAGGCCCCACAGCCTCCAACGCCGTCTGGGTCACCTGAGCTGCGGCGGAGATCTCGGACAGTGGGCCCTCTTAAATTGAGGGTCTACCGAAAGTAGAGATCAGCATGACCGCATCACGCAGACGATTTACCCAGGAGTTCAAGGACGAGTTATGCCGCGAGGTGATTAACACGTCCAAGCCGATCAAGGACGTTGCCGCCGCCTACGGTGTCGGCCGCGAGACGCTCCGTAACTGGCTGATCAAATACCGCGAGGCCAACGGCGGCACGGAGGCTGATCTGACCGTGTCGGAACGGGCCCGGCTGAAGGAACTTGAGCGTGAAGTTCAAGAGCTGCGGGCGGAGACTGCCTTCTTGAAAAAAGCCAGCGCTTACTTCACGCGGGAGCAGCGGTAGTGAGCAAGTACGAATTCATCGATTCCCAAAAAGCCGAGCCCGTCAATCCGAACTCGGTGGTGAGAATGTGCCGCTGGTTGGCCGTCTCGACGTCCGGTTTCTATCACTGGGCCACCCGTCCGCAATCGGCCACGGCGGCCCGCCGCCAGACCCTGACAGCTCGGATTCAGCACTACTTCGAGGAATCCGAGGGCACCTACGGGTACCGGCGCATCCATGCCGATCTCGCCGCGGAACAGACCGAGTGCTCTCCCGAGTTGGTGCGGCAGATCATGCGCAACCAGGGCCTGGTGGCCTGTCAGCCACGCCCGTTCCGCATCACCACGGAAGCTGATGCTGAGGCGGCCGCGGGCATGCCCGACCTCGTCAAAAGGGACTTCACCGCCGACCGCCCCGGGGCGAAGTTCGTCGGAGACATCACCTAGATCCACACCTGGCAAGGGTTCATCTACCTCGCCACCGTCATCGACTGTTACTCGAAGAAAGTCGTTGGCTGGTCCATCGCCGATCACATGCGCACCGAACTCGTCGCCGATGCGCTCACGAACGCCGCCGGAACAACCTTGATCGAACCTGACGCTATCTGGCACTCCGACCGGGGCAGCGTCTACACCTCGACGGATTTCACGGCACTGGTGGCCGGCCTGGGCATGCGCTCCTCGATGGGACGCACAGGGGTGTGTTGGGACAACAGCATGGCCGAATCGTTCTTCTCAGCCCTGAAGAACGAGCGTGTGTATCGGACTGTTTACGCGACTAAATCACAAGCCCGGAGCGACGTCATTCCCTACATCGAGGGGTTTTACAACAGCCGGCGCCGGCACTCCGCGCTCGGTTACCGACGGCCTAACGAAGTCCATTATGGTTATCAACAGCCAGCCCTGGCAGCGTAGAAGAATCCACTAATTCCGCTGTCCGAAATCCCCGCAGCAGCTCACCCTTCCGTCGAACGTACCGAAACTCTTGTGGTCCGTAGACCCGCCACGGAGAATGGTTTTTTGGGTTCGATTTCCCGGTTATCGTTGGTTGCTATGGAGAACAATGTGCCCGTTGAGGGTGCTCATCGGGTAGCGGTTCCGCCCCGTTGGCTGGTCTTGTTGGCTTTTGGCACTGTCTATCTTGTGTGGGGGTCGACCTACCTGGCGATCAAAATCATGGTCGAGACTATTCCGCCGTTCCTCGGAGCCGGCCTGCGTTTCCTTGCCGCGGGAACTATTCTGGCCGCTTGGCTCCTCATCAAGAACGGCCCACAATCACTTCGCTTCACCCGGGCCCAGGCCAGGCCCCTGGTGCTGACGTCGTTGCTGTTGATCGTGGGCGGGCCGGGAATGACTACCGTGGCGGAACAGCACATCCCGTCGAACCTGGCAGCTCTGATCGCCGCGTCCGTACCAATCTGGGTCCTGCTCTGGGGTTTCTTGGCTGGTAACCGCTTGAGTAGGAGCGCCTGGTACGCAATGTTTACCGGATTCATCGGGGTCGGGCTGCTCGTGTTGCCGCGTCTAGTGGCTCCCTGGACGGGGTCATCCGAAGGAATCTGGCTCGGAGTTCTCCTAATGCTCATCGCCCCGCTGTCCTACTCCGCGGGTTCCTTTCTCTCCAGTCGGCTGAGGCTGCCTCCCGGGATACTGACTACCAGTGCCTACCAAATGCTTCTTGGCGGGGTAGTCCTGACGGGCATATCAGCAGTGTTGGGGGAACTGGAAGGACCGGTACAGGCAAGCGCCGCCTCAGTGTGGAGCCTTGTCTACCTGATCGTTCCAGGATCCGTGCTCGCCTTCACCGCCTACGCCTGGCTGCTGCGTCACGTACCGGTCCATCAAGCGGCAACCTTCGCCTACGTCAATCCCCTGATCGCCGTAGCCTTGGGATGGCTGATCCTCGCAGAACCACTGTCCTGGACCATCCTGCCAGGCGCGATCCTCATCCTCGGCGCAGTCATTCACGCCGTAACCCCGCGCCGCAGCCCGGCCCCGACACAACCCGGACACCAGCACGAACAGTCCCGCCAAGACTGACACAACCCACACGCTTCCTCATAAGCTCCTGCACGCCCGGCTCCCGATCCCACCGCCGCGGCAAAACGCTTCCCCCGTACTGCCTGGAACCACTCCCCTGAGAAGAGCGACCTCACCTCACCCGGATCTGCCGCAACAGGTGCACTGGGGGAAGCGCCCGCTCAACCCCGAGACGGAAGGGCTAGCCGCGACGGTCCACCAGCGACGCCGCGTGAGGCCTTTCCTCCTTGCTCGTAACGATGGGTGCGTGAATGAACGGGCCGGGCTGGACGGGGCCCTGACCAGTGCGGGAATAGGCGCAGCATCTGCCGGGTTGTTGCCTGCACACCTGCGATGGTGAAGCTCATCCAAAGGAGAAAACCGCTTCATGGCAACTGACTACGACGAACCACGCGTCAGGGAAGAAGATCAGCCCGTCAATGAGTCGCTCCAAGCGATTCAGGCTCAGCGCAGCGCAACCACTCAGACAGCGGTCATCGACCTCGAGGATAGCGACACGGCTGAAGGTTTTGATTTGCCCGGTGCTGATCTGTCGCACGAAGAGCTGCTCATCCAGGTCATTCCCGAGCAGGACGACGAGTTCACCTGCATGTCCTGTTTCCTGGTTCACCACCGCAGCCAGCTGGCGCGGGAAACCAGCGGCGACAGGTACTGCACGGAGTGCGAAGATTAAAAACCACCGCTTGGCGGCCTTCGCTCCCCGCACCGCTTCCAGGAGGCCCACTCCTGTGCCCGCGGCAGGAGACCGCTTTGTGACATGACCCTCATGACCCCAGATGAATCCACTGAACACCACAGGAAACCGTCAAAGGAGCACCACGTGAAAGTACGAAACTCATTGAGCGCACTAAAAAAATCCCGGGCTCCCAGGTAGTCCGACGCCACGGACGGACCTTCATCATCAACAAGAAAAACCCCCGCATCAAGGCACGCCAAGGCTAACCCCAGGCAACCGCAAACCCAACGAGAACCCAACGAGGGAGAGACAAAGATGAGCACCAAAAACGTCACCGATGCGTCGTTCGACGCGGACGTACTTCAGGCCACGAAACCGGTCATCGTAGATTTCTGGGCAGAATGGTGCGGACCATGCCGCATGCTGTCTCCCATCCTGGACGACATTGCCACTGAGCACGCAGGAAAAGTTGATGTCGTGAAGGTCAATGTGGACGATAACCCCGCGATCGCGGCCAAATACGGCATCACTTCCATCCCCGCCGTCTACGTCTTCAACAACGGCGAAATTGCGGCGACCTCGATCGGAGCGAAACCCAAACAGGTCCTCGAGCAGGAATTCGCGGCCTTCATCAGCTGACAGCTACAAACCAGCACTTGTAATCCACCCCGGATCCACCCCCACCGACAGTCTTTATCCCCGCGCTACACGAAATCGGTAGCGTTTGTGGGCGCCTGAGACTAGCACTCTTGGGCGCCCCACTTCATGGCCACGCACCCGCAGTCGTCTTGGCTTTACTGTCGCTTACTCTGTAAATCCAGCCATCCGGGAGATTCTAGGATCGCGTGCTTCGCTGGCCGATGTCCGGGCTGGGGGTTTCTGCCAGGATATTATCTAGGATGCTTGGGTTGGTTTGAAAACGTGGTCGTAGAGCACGCCGGTCGCTGCGGCCTGGACGAATTTGTTGACCAAATCCACGGTCCAGTCCTCCGCGGTCCAGGTTCCGGGCTTGTACAGCCCAAGGGCCGTGTTGAGCAGGACATCACCGGTGTAAACGACGGGGAAAACGACGGCGATTGCTTTGGCCCCATGCAGGCCGGTGTGAGCTGTGACCCCGTAGGCCGAGCCCCACATTGTTCCCAGTGCGAAGTGGGTGACCCAGTTCAGCTGTTCGCGCCCCTGCTGCGTCGTGGGATGGATGGGCAGGATCCGCTCCGCGAAGTCCGCGGGTGCGTAGCTGCTTTCACGTCCGGTCAAAGGCATTTCAACGAATTTCTGGAAGGCCGTCATCACCACGGTTCCGGCAACACCTGCCGCCATACCCCGGACGATCGATCCCATCATGGAAGACTTCTCTTTAGTAAGCATGCTGTCGATTATTGTCTTGCCTGGCAGTATCCGCAACCACCGCAGAAGCCACTGGGGCCATCATTGATTGATGTTCCGTGGAGCTTCCGGCGGTATTACCGGGTAAGCCGCCCTCCGGGGGGAAGCCCGCACTAACAGCTCTGCACCGGCCGGTGTTCGTTGGAAGCAGTGTTCGTCGAAAGCGGTGTTCATCGGAAGCGTATTGTTGCGCGCAGGAGGATTTCGGTCGTCACGCCGAGCACGACATGGGCGGCCAGGCCGCGTGCGTGTGCCTGCCAGGGATACCGGCCCGGTGCGGAGGCAATCCCGGTCAGCGGCGCGGCGGTTTCGTCCATGACCACAAACAACGCCACACCGTACAGGGCCCCGGATCCGGTGCACACCGACGGTCGTATCCGACGCACTGCACCGTAAAGGGCCCCGGGCAGCATGCCCAGAGCATAGTGAAACACGGTCGCGCCCGGTCCTGGCTGCTGGTCGGTCGGGCTCACCCCGCTGACCTGCGTGGCCTTTCTTAACGCGCCGGCAGTGGCACGTGTGCCCGCCTGCACGCCGCGGATCTGGGCCGCGGTTCCGACATTCCCGTCCGCGTCCCCGTCGCGGGCCCTCAGGTCCCGGGTAAGAGTGGGTGTGTTTTCGCTTCGCAGCATGAACCACCCCACCTGGTCCATGGCCCAGACACCGACAGCACCCGCTGCAGCACCCAAAACCATATCAAGGCCTGCAGTGTGAAGTCCTGGCACAGGGCCTCCTTCCCGGGTGGTGCGGTGGTTGTTCAACCCGATCAACCCCTCTTTCCTGGACATTAATTGCCGACCGATGATTGCCGACCTCTGCAGTGCGGGAATGGACCCAACACAAGCGGTTCCTTTCTTTCCGGCAGTAAACGTGAACATACTGGGATTGATAAGCATACTTACCGCCAAAGAGGAGTTTGGGATCATGAGGGCACTTACCTGGCAGGGAAAGCGATCGGTCAGCGTTGAAGAGGTACCGGATCCCATCATCCAGGAACCCACCGACACGATCATCAAAATCACCTCCACGGCGATCTGCGGCTCGGATCTGCACCTCTATGAGGTACTGGGCCCTTACATGAGCAAGGGCGACGTCCTGGGTCATGAACCCATGGGGATCGTTCAGGAAGTCGGCAGTGCCGTCACGAACCTGGCGGCCGGCGATCGGGTGGTCATCCCCTTCAACATTGCCTGCGGGAAGTGTCTGATGTGTTCTCTGAACCTGCAGTCGCAGTGTGAAACCACGCAGGTCCGGGAAAAAGCGCTCGGTGCGCGCATCTTCGGATACTCCGAGCTGTATGGTTCGGTTCCGGGCGGGCAGGCGGAATACCTGCGGGTTCCCTTCGCCGATTACGGCCCCATCAAAGTGGGCCACGACCTGCCCGATGTGCGTTACCTCTATCTTTCCGACATCGTGCCCACTGCCTGGCAGGGCGTGCAGTACGCGGGCGTGCCCGACGGCGGAACCCTGGCGGTCTTCGGGTTGGGCCCGGTAGGACAGTTCGCCGCCCGCGCCGGCGTGCATCTGGGTTACCGGGTCATCGGCATTGAACCTGTGCCCGAGCGGCGTGCCATGGCCGAACGGCACGGCGTGGAAACCCTGGATTACAGCGACACCATTGGCGATGAGCTGCGTGAAATGACCGAGGGCAGGGGCCCGAACTCCGTCCTGGATGCGGTGGGCATGGAAGCCCACGGCTCCCCGGTAGGGGCTTTCGCCCAACAGGCAGCCGGCCTGCTGCCGGACCCGCTCGCGCAGAAAGCCATCGAGAAGGTTGGGGTGGACCGGTTGAATGTTCTACACGCGGCCATTGACGCTGTCCGCCGCGGCGGTACTGTTTCGGTCAGCGGTGTTTACGGGGGCATGGCGGACCCGATGCCGATGCTGACCCTGTTCGATAAGCAGATCCAGCTGCGCATGGGCCAGTGCAACATCAAACGGTGGATCGATGACCTCCTACCCTTGGTCGAGAACCCTTCCGATCCGCTCGGTGTTACCGATTTGATGACCCACGAAGTCTCCCTCGATGAAGCGCCCGAAGCGTATGAGGTGTTCCAGAAAAAGCAGGACAACTGCATCAAGGTCGTCCTCAAACCCTGACCGACCCCCTCCCCCGGCACCCGATTTTTCCGGTGCCGGGGATTTCTCCCTTGAACCGGTGAAAGGACACACTCCAGATGACGCATCCCACAACCACCGAGAACCTCCCCGACGGACGCACCAATCCACCGGAGCCCGCCCGTCAGGACCCCACGGAACCGTCTCCCGTCCTGCCCAGTCCTGCCGGAGCCCCTGCCCCTGCGCCTGCGCATCATGTCACGCCGGAGCGCAGCATCGCTTTGGACATGATTCTGGGGGCAGCAGCCGGTGCGGCCGGTGTGTGGGCGATGGATCGCGTCGGAGGGTTTCTGTACAACCACGAAGATCCCGCCGCGCTAGAACGCGAACACCAGGCCCGGGCCGGCGGCAAGGACGTCGCCCATGCCGCCATCGAAAAAGCAGCCGACAAGACAGGAATCGACCTGCCCACCAGTGAACCGAACCCGGCCGGAATAACAATGCACTACGCGCTGGGGGTCCTGCCCGGAGCCCTCTACGGTGCAGCACGCCATGAAGTCCCGGCACTGCGCGCCGGCTATGGTGCCCTGTACGGATTTGGTTTGTTTGCGCTGATGGATGAAACCGTCGCCCCGGCCCTTGGCATCGCCGCCGGACCGACCCACTACCCGTGGCAGGCACACGTGAGGGGCCTGGTCTCCCACATCGTGCTGGGCATCGCCACCGAAACCGTCCTGCAGGTTTCCGACCGTGTCCGCTGACCACCACGACCCTGCACCAGCGCCGCACGGCACCGTCGGCATAGACAGCGCCGATGGTGCCGCCGGTGCCGTGGTCGTGATCACCGGCGCTTCCAGTGGCATTGGCCGGGCCACCGCGCATGCGTTCGCCAAAACCGGTGCCCGGCTCGTTCTCGCGGCCCGCAGTACCGAAACTCTGCAAAAGGTCGCCGCCGAATGCGCCGCGCACGGGGCGCAGACAATCACCGTGCCCACCGATATCAGCGAGGAGTCCCAGGTAGAAGCCCTCATGCGCTCGGCAGTTGAAGCCTTCGGGCGGATCGACGTGTGCGTCGGTAATGCCTCCGTTTACAGTTACGGAACCTTCGAAACCACACCGCCCGACGTGTTCCGCCGAATCATCGAGACGAACCTTCTCGGCCCGATCCACACTGCCCGCGCTGTACTGCCGTACTTCCGAAGCCAGGGCCGGGGAACCTTGATCATCATCGGATCGGTGTATTCCAAAATCACCTCCCCCTACGTCTCCCCCTATGTGACCAGCAAATTCGGGCTGCTCGGTTTCACGGAAGTACTGCGCCAGGAGTTACGAAAAGCCAAAGACATTCACATCTGCCTCGTACTGCCGGCAACAATCGACACCCCCATCTACCAGCACGCTGCGAACTACACCGGTAAGCACGTCC
>NZ_KI914751.1:1767-5237 GCF_000520515.1 Arthrobacter sp. H20 | reverse complement strand
CCCACCGTGTCGCCAAAGTGATCCTGCGGAATTCGAAACGACCACGGCCGGTAACAGTGGTCGGTCAGATCCAACGAACCATCATCCCGATCCACGGCCTCTTTCCGCGGCTCTATGACCAATGCATCAACCCGGTCATGAACCTGCTTGCACTACGGAAAGGCCCCACAGCCCCTTCAATCGGCACGGTCTTCACCCCGGACCCCTCGAGCAACCAGATCACCGGGAACTGGCGGACCAGCCGGACCAGACGCTTTGGCGCAGCCGGCGCCATTCTTACCGTCTGGTCATTGATCCGATGCATAAGAGGAGGACAACGCGTCGCTCCAACAGGGAGAAACCGTCGCTCGAAGACGAACCACTTCACGCATGATCACAGTTGAGCCCAGCGTGTGCCGGGACGAGTTGAGGCAGTCAGGAGCAGTATGAGTCGCTTTGCGTTCGGCGAGGAACGCATCGACCTGCAACACCGTCAGATCCCCAAGGCGCATGCTTTCCGCCTCGAGCCAGCGACTCAGATGTGCCAGCAGATAAAACTGATTCACAATCGATGCCGGGGTGAATCCCAGCCGCAATAGTTCGGCCTCGAATCCCTCGGCGTGTTTCTGCAGCGGACCGTGGATTTGGACCCGGTTCGCTCGCGTTGTCGCTATCATCGTGTGCTCCTCGTCTGCTCAATCGTTGAGAAGACAAGCCGATCACCACACCGTGATTATGCCGACCTTTTTGGCCCGTTCACCGCCTGGAACCTGGGATCCCAGACCAACATCGGCATAATCACAACGTCGGCATAACACGTGAACACCTGTCCCGGGGCCAGGTGTTCACGTGGGATATCACCAAACTCGCCGGCCCGGTCAGGGGCAAGTACTTTGACTGCTACATGATGGTCGATATCCATTCCAGGTTCATCGTCGGCGCGCACGTCCACGCCACCGAATCCGGGGTGCTGGCCGTGGAAATGATGAAGGGAATCTTCGGGATTCACGGCATCCCTCAGGTCGTGCACGCGGACCGGGGAACGTCCATGACGTCCAAAACCGTCGCCGCGCTGCTCTCGGATCTGGAGGTCACCAGGTCCCACTCCAGGCCCCGGGTGTCCAATGATAATCCGTACAGTGAGGCGATTTTCAAAACTTTGAAATACGGGCCGGAATTCCCCGAACGCTTCGCCTCAGTCCACGACGCCGGAGTATTCATCAGCGGTTTCGTGGACTGGTACAACCATCACCACCAGCACTCCGGAATCGGCTTCCACACGCCCGCGAACATCCACTACGGTCACGCCACCGGCGTCGCCAAAGAACGCTCGGCAACGCTCGCTGCAGCACGCGCGAAACACCCCGAACGCTTCACCACCACCACCGACCCCAAAATCCTCGCGCTCCCAGGAGCCGCGTGGATCAACCAGCCCAAGGAAATCCCCGAACAGTCAGCCGCCTAACTCCCGTTGGTACCGTTCAGCTTGAAAAATTCCGGGCGCGTCCTGATCTTGGACGCGGATGCCTATGGGCCAGTGGACGTAAATAATGTCTTCCGTCTTGGTTGTCCACAGCGAGTTTCAGGTTCTGCGTTAGCCTTTTAATGCTGGTCTCCGTTGCCCAACCAAAGGATCGCCGGGTGCTGGTTCGGTTCTGTCGCCTTGCGGCGTTCCTACCTTGTGGCCGACGCCTGATAATTAGTTCTGGCCGTCCTTCTGCGGCGCAGCAGCCAAACCAGCACCGCAAGCATGACGAGCGCTGCTGCCGTGGCACTGAGAGGGATCCAGGGGATGCCCGGGCTTTCTACGGATTGGACTGTTTGCCCCTGGCCGGCCTCGGGGAAGGTGAGATTCGCCTCCGCTGTATGTTCCACCAGCCCGCTTTTGAGATTTACTTGCGCGTTCCAGGGTCCGTTGAAAAGTTCCGGGTCCAGGGTGATGGAGACGGTTCCTGTGCCTCCTGGTGCGATGGTGGTGGCCTGTTGCGCGGTGAAGGGGCCTGCCGAGAGGCCGCCCGGTCCCTCACTGAGCGTTAGATCGCCGGTAATATCCAGTGCCCGGCCTCCCGTGTTGGTGATGAGTGCGCTGACTTGGGGGTTGTCCTACTCATCGCGGGCAGAGGTGAGGGAGTCAATGCTGAAGTCGGCCGGTTTTCCGTTGCCTGGCCCGACGGAGAGATACATGCGGATTCCGACCCGGCTGGCTTGGATGATGTTCGCATTCTTATTAGGGGTGCTGCGTATTTCGGCCCAGATAGCGGCGTACTGTTCTCCTTCGGGCGCGTCGGCGGGTACGTCGATGGTCACTGTGACGTCCGCAGATTCTCCCGGGGCCACTTCCAACTGCTCTTGGTCCACTGAGGTCCAGGTTGTCAGTTCATTGACCGCCGGGTCGTCCTCACCAATAAAGGAACCGGCTTCAATGTGGGCCGCACCGGGATAGATCCGCACCAACTGGGTGGAGTCGGAGTCGTTTTGCACCTGAATCCGGCGTTGGATCACGGTGCCGGGTGCCAGCCGGTCGACAACATAGGACTGGGCCCGGGGATCATCCTGGGCGGCGGTGGGTATGTCCAGCAGGCGAAGTCCGATCCCTGACTGTTCAGGCACCGGCGGTGTACTGACCTCCGCATTCAGTCCGCGTTCGGCGCCGATGGTGGCGAAGCCGGGGGACGCCGGCAGGAACACCAAGATGAACAGGCACAATGCTGTGATGAGAGAACGTAAGATTCCGGGACCTCGGGGGTTAGTAGGCGCTTATCAGCTGAGCGGAGGCTGCCTCCTCAAACTGCACCTGCAGGGCTCCATTCCGGCGGCCCTGCAGGTACAGTTCGACATCGGTTCTTAGAGGACAGAGTGCGTCAGAACCGCAGTGTACGTGTCGGCCAGTGCGTTTGACGGTGCGGTCAGTGCCAGCGTCGCACCCCAGGTTGCCACGTGGTTACCGGTGACTGCGCTGGCGGTCTGCACGGACTTCGCGGTGCTCAGATCTGCCTGCGCGCCCGAAGCGGTCAGGGTCGCGGTTCCGGAAACGATTGCTGCAGCCGGGGTATAGGAGGCGTTGGCTGCGGGGATCACGTTATCCGGTGTTCCCGCGACGGTTTGTTTTGCGCCGGTGAAGTTACTCAGCGAAACCGAGGCCACCCAGCCGGCGGTGCCGGCGCGGTTATCGGTCACCTGAATGTCAACCAGGCTGGTGGTGACAGTGGCGCCTGGCACAACGGCACCGAGGGCTGCGGAGGTAGGAAAGGAGCTGAAACCAATCGTTCCAGCGTTGATTTGGGCGGTGGTGGTGGTGTCCACTGCTGAGGCGGGCAGCGCCATGGCGCCGACGAGGGCAGCGGAACCGGCGAGGACAAGTGAAGCACGAGTGATTGTACGCATGAGCGAGACCTTTGATTGGATTGGGAAAGATGCAGTTTCCATACCAGCCCAAGCGCCCAGCACGCCTGTCGGCAGGGCTATTCATGAAATATGGCTGGTTCGAGCCG
>NZ_KI914751.1:0-1667 GCF_000520515.1 Arthrobacter sp. H20 | reverse complement strand
TTCGAGCCGACACCTTGAAGTTACCAAAGGCAACCGCCAGCCGGGCGTAACCTGCAGGAACCCTGCCCCAAGCCTCACAGGAAAACGCATTTCTGTGCAGATCCTGCCCATTACGGCTATGAGCCGCATCGCTAAATGGCCAATTTCTGACATCAGCTAGTGGCCAGTGAGGAGTGGTTCTCGTGCTGCCCCTGATCAGTGTCAGACGATCCAGCGCTCGAAGGAGTGGACCGATGCGGCGAGTTCTGGGTCTCTTTCTTGGTCGAAACTTTCAACGGCGATTTGGCGGAGGGGGTAGATCGCTGCCATGTAGCGGGACGCCGGTGTGCCCTAACCGTCACCAATAGCGTTTTTGAGCAGGCCGCTGAGACAGGTTCAAAACCGATCCATATCTTTTTGACACCCTGCAGGGCTGTCCAAACCTTATGAATTTTTCGGAGGTGGCGGGTTGTTTGCTTCCTCTTAGCGGCGGTCCCGGCCTTTCGGGCTGTTCGGGTGCCGGTAACCGTAGTGTAGCTCCGCCGTTTTGCGCGGCTCCAGTCGACGAGACGTGCGGCATCCTTGGCGGTACGTCCTCTTGGTGCGGGCATCGGCTGTGAATCGCCAGTCTGTCCGCAGCCGCCGTCTCCATCCCCTTACGGCCGCAGGTTTGATGGCAGAACACTGCTCCTTTCGAGAGGTCAGCGGGTGACTGGCCCTTGAGGTGAGAGTCGGTCTTCTACAGGGGGCAGAAGTGGGCGTCAGGGGAAGTTTTGCGGTTTGGGCGGTCGAATGTGGTGGGTGAGCCAGTTGATGAGGAATCGGCTGGAGGCGGGGTGCACCCCCTGTGGTGTGTGTTGGAGTGCATGCCATGATTCCACCTCGGCGGTAGCTTGGGTTTCCTTGATGAACCCGGTGAGGGGGCAACGCTCGAGTGCCAGGGGGTGTGGTGCGGTAAGCCGGGCGAAGTGAACCGTTTCCAGTTTGTGGGACACCACGTATTTAGGCTGCAAATTGTTGCGTACTGTTATATTCTATCTCGTATTCAGACGGAGTCAAATAGTCGAGCGTCGAATGAAGCCGCTTCCTGTTGTAATAGACTTCAACGTACTCAAATACCTCTCCCCGCACTTCGTCAATGTTCAGCCATGGCCTACGGTAGATAAGCTCCTTCTTGATCGTGGAGAAAAAGGATTCCGCCACCGCATTATCATAACAAGACCCGGTCCTACCCATTGACCGGACCACATTGTAATCCCGGCAGTATTGCGCGAAAGCAGAGGACGTGTATTGAGATCCACGATCTGAATGAAAAATAACATTCTCCGGCATACCTCGGGTGGTCAGAGCATTCGCTAAGGCATCCCGCACCAATGATTCACGCATATGATCGGCAATCGAATAACCAACGACCTTCCGCGAAAACAAATCAATCACCGTTGCCAGATACACCCACCCGGCACCGACCCGTATGTAGGTGATGTCGCCCACCCAGCGTTGATCCGGTGCGTCGGCGGTGAAGTCACGGCCGATCAGGTCCGCCACCTTCGGCGCATCCGGGTCAGGGATCGTGGTCTGCTTACGCGGGCGCGGATGGCAGCAGACCAGCACGGCATCCGCCATCAGCCGCCAGACCCTCTTGACGCTGGTACGCACACCGGAACGGGCCAGCCATGCATGCACGGCCC
>NZ_AZRY01000206.1 GCF_000520515.1 Arthrobacter sp. H20 | reverse complement strand
ACACAATTACCGACACCGCCGGACCGGCGCGGCGACCTCCGTCGCCATCCGGGGCGCCAGATAGCCGCACAGCGATGAACTCGGACAATCTCCTGAGCACACGAGCCGCGCGTTTGAGGTCGTTCGCCCCCACGTACGCGCCCACCTGAGGTGCCGGGGCCACCCAGCCTAGACTGCCGTCGCCGTCAAGAAGGTAAAGGTGTCTCTCAGGCAGGCCCTGTTGGAGTTGATCAACGATATACACCAGCGAAGCGGCGGTGCCGCCAGCCGGATAGCCGATCAGAGCCAGGTGGGAATGCTCGTCGGGAGACCACAGCAGATGGCGCTGGGTCTGCTCCTCGGGGAGGTCAAGCAACCCCAAGTGCAGTGATGCGTCCCGGCGACCAGTGTCAACGACCAGCGAGAGCACCGGGGGCAATTCCGGTAGCACAGGGTGGTGCAACGAATGGGGCGGCGCTTCAAGGGCGGCGTGAGCCACGACAGCCACTAGCCGTGCCAGTACCTCTGAAGGTGCCACCGGCCCCGGCTTCACCGGCCCGTTGTCCCCAGCGCTGTGCCGGCGCTGGGAGGTACTACGGCCAGCGGACATCAGTCGCCGGTAATCAGCCAGCTCAAGGATGCCAGCGCACGGCGTCGCTTCCTCATCATTCTCAGGGCTCGACGAGGCCGCCTGGAACTCCATCGGGATAGCGGTTCCAAGACTGAGGAAGGCCCGGCCAGGCAGACCGACCGGGATGGCAGCCGCTGCAGCGGACCCGATGACGTCGTGGGACTCAAGTGCTGTTCCAACCCGCAGCGCAATGCTGGTGGTGACGTTTGCCCGAATGTCAGGACCCAGGGCCCCCTGTGGACGCTGGGTGGCCATGATGAGGTGGATGCCAAGAGACCTCCCCAGCGTGGCAATGCGCATGAGCTCAGCTGTAGCACCGGGAACATCTTCCACAAGCATCCTGAACTCATCGATAACCACTGCAAGACGCGGCAAGACCGGTCTCGAGGGCGCCGGCCATCCGGAGATGTCTGTCACCAGATGCTCGGCGAACAGCCGCTCGCGCCTCCTGATCTCGGCGAGAAGTGACACCAGTGCCCGGGCCGCCGCAGCAGCCGAAAGATCGGTCAGTAGGCCTACCGAGTGGGGCAGGGAAAGGAGGGGCCGCAAAGCGGCGCCTCCCTTGAAATCGATCAGGAGGAAGTTCACCTCGGTGGGACTGTGGTGGAGGGCAATGGACAGGATAAGGGTTCGAAGTAGTTCCGATTTACCCGATCCGGTGGTCCCGGCGATCACCAGGTGAGGACCATCGGAGACCAGGTTGAAAACCACAGTGCCGTCAGCGCCCCGACCTATCGGAGCGGCGAGACCTGGCTGGGAGGCTGCCCATGCACTGATCACTTGCCCGGGTGTTGAGGGCGCAATCCGGTCGAGACTGACGTGGCCCGGTGGGGCAGGGGAGCCACCGCCGGGGATCTGGGCCCCACCAGCACTTCCCGGAGGACCTGGCAGCCCTCCAAATGCGCGGGCCAGTCTGCCGAACGACTGGGTACTGACCAGATCGGGCCGGAATTTGATTTCCCGTCCTATGCCCCGCAGCAGTGCCCTGCCGTCGCCGAGATCGACCGTCAGGCGAACTGTTCCCGCGTTTATCGGCAGATCCTTTTGGTGCTGATAGCCAAATCTGAAGATCACCGCCGCCCTGGACGGCGACAGATTCCACTCAGCACTGGCGCCGAACATGAGCACGGGTGTCGGGTCAGACGTCGGTGAGAGGTCTTCGAACACCTTCGACGTGTCAGCAAGGATGACACCCGGCAGGAAACGGGCATCGGCCGGCACATCAGTCGGGGATCCCACACAGATCGCTGAGCCGAGCTGGTGGGCCAGCTGAAGGAGCACTGAGCGTGCCACTCCGAGCACAATGAGCTCAGGACCGGAAAGGCAAATCTCCGGTGGCGGAAACGTTGTACCGCGGGTGCGTAGCTCAATCGTCACCGGCACATCTGCGAGGACTGGACAGGTCCACTTCGTAGTGGTCGGGCTGACCACGATGTGCGCTGGCTGGGTGCCTTCGCCGAGCCGCACATAGATGGGGCCACCAGTCTGCCCAGGGGCCTCGACTCGATCGGGGGTCACCGGTGCGAAGGCCCCCAGCGCCAGCGAACCGACGTCGCGAGCGGCGCGCTGCCGCCGTCGTCGGTCCGCCTCAGCGGCCTCGGCCAGTGCTGAGGAAAAACTGCGGCGTCCACGCCGTTGCGTGAGCAGGGTCGCCAGGCCCACGCAGGCGGACAATATGCTAAAGCCAAGGAACAACCACATCCCGGTGCTCACCGCAAGAACGACCCCGAGGACCAGTGGAAGCAGCGCTGCGGCGATCATCGGCGGGGTAGTCGTCGGCGGCGTCGGGCACCGCACCTGGAGCGGCTCAGCCAGGTCAGGCGCCGGGTCGACCGGTGGACGGTGATCGAGCAGAGCTAGAGCGCAGCGACTGCCGCCAAACTGCAGCGTCGACGAGGCAGTGACGCTGGTGTCTGTGATCAGCGAACCATCGACCCAGGTTCCGTTGGCCGATGAGTTGTCCCGAAGGGTCACCTGATTCTTCTCGACGGTGAGGAACGCATGGAGCCTCGACACTTCAGGGTCGTCAAGGACAATGTCTGTACCAGTTCGACCGACCGAGTAAGTGCCGCGTCTGAGCGCCGTCACTTGGCCAGCGTCTGGCCCGGAGCAGGCAACGAACACCAAACTGGGTCTCCACTGAGTTTTTTGGAGCCGGTACGGTGGGCGAACCGTCGCGCCGGCGACGATCACCGAGCCATTCACCAAGGGAGCCACAGCGAAGGTGAGTGACTCGAGCGGTTCGCCTGCAACGGTGAACGGACCAGCCGTATGGGTCTGCGCCAGCGCGTCAATCAGCGATTGGGTGGATTGGACAACCGAAGTATCAATCACCAGCTCCACGGCAGCTGGTGTGGGTGACAGGCTGCCCGGGGCCCAGACCAGTGTGAGATGGAGCAACATGAGCGACGCCTTCGGTGACAATTTCGATTTCTGCACCTGAGGCTATCCACCGGCAGCAGACCGACGGTCCATAGCTACCCCAAATGTGGACAACGGCAGATCAGGCGTTTTTACTCGAGTGCCTATAGGCTTGACTACTGGGTCCGGCTGGACATGTTCACTACCCACCACTAGAGAAGGTCATTGTTTCGTGAAGATTGCTGTTATTGCGCTTGGGAAGATTGGGTTGCCGCTTGCTGTGCAGTTTGCGTCCAAGGGCCACGAGGTGGTCGGTGTGGATGTGAATGCTCAGGTGGTTGAGTTGGTGAACCAGGCGGTTGAGCCGTTCCCGGGTGAGGCGCATCTGCAGGAGAAGCTTTCGGAGTTGGTCCCGGCGGGGAAGTTGCGGGCTACTACTGATTACGCGGATGCGGTGCCTGGTGCTGATGCTGTGGTGTTGGTGGTTCCGCTGTTCGTTGATGAGGATGCGAAGCCTGATTTTGGGTGGATGGATGCGGCAACCGCTGAGCTTGCGAAGCATTTGACGCCGGGCACGCTGGTGTCGTTTGAGACGACGCTTCCGGTGGGTACTACCCGGACGCGGTGGAAGCCGATGCTTGAGGAAGGTTCGGGCCTGGTCGAGGGTGAGGATTTCCATCTGGTGTTCTCCCCTGAGCGGGTGCTGACGGGCCGGGTGTTCGAGGATTTGCGGAAGTACCCGAAGCTGGTGGGTGGGTTGTCCCCAACCGGCGCTGCGACGGCTGTCGAGTTCTACGAGGCCGTCCTCGATTTTGATGAGCGTCCCGATCTGGCTCGGGGGAATGGGGTGTGGGATCTGGGTTCCGCTGAGGCGTCGGAGTTATCCAAGTTGGCTGAGACGACGTACCGCGACGTGAACATCGGTCTGGCTAATCAGTTTGCCCGGTTTGCCGCGATGACCGGGATCGATATTTATCAGGTCATCGATGCGTCGAACTCGCAGCCCTACAGCCACATCCATCAGCCGGGTATCGCGGTCGGTGGTCATTGCATCCCGGTGTACCCGCGCTTGTACCTGTGGAATGATCCTGACGCCACCGTGGTGCGTGCCGCGCGTGAGGCGAACGCAAGCATGCCCGATTACACGATTGGGCTGCTGGAGGGCGCGTACGGCGACCTTGAGGGTGCGCGGGTGGTGGTGCTCGGAGCCGCGTATCGCGGTGAGGTGAAGGAGACAGCGTTTTCCGGGGTGTTTGCTGCGGTTGAGGCGTTGAAGGCCCGCGGTGCTACCGCGGTGGTGCATGATCCGATGTACACCGATGAGGAACTGCAGCGTCTGGGTTTCGAGGCTTACCACCTGGGTGAGCCGATCGATGCTGCGGTGGTGCAGGCTAACCACAAGTCGTACGCGTCGTTGGGTCCGGCGGATCTGCCGGGGGTGAAGGCGTTCATTGATGGGCGTCGGGTCAGTTCGGCCGAGCACTGGGATGGTGTGCTGTACCGGGTCATCGGCAAAGCCTGATTTTTTGCGAAACGCGGTTCACTACGGAAGAAGGATTCGATGAGCTTCATAGCGGACGGAGCCGATGTGTCGGCGAAAGCCAGCCTGGGTGAGGGGACCAAGGTGTGGCACCTGGCCCAGGTGCGCGAGGATGCAGTCCTCGGAGAGAACTGCATTGTGGGCCGCGGTGCGTATATCGGCACCGGCGTCCAGGTTGGCGCTAACTCCAAGATCCAGAACTACGCTTTGGTTTATGAGCCGGCGTCGTTGGGGAGCGGGGTGTTCATCGGTCCGGCTGTGGTGCTGACCAATGACACGTATCCGCGGTCGGTGTCACCGGACGGTGGGCTCAAGAGTGCCCATGACTGGACCCCGGTGGGGGTTACGATCGGTGATGGGGCGTCCATTGGTGCCCGGGCCGTGTGTGTTGCACCGGTGACCATCGGGGAATGGGCTACCGTTGCGGCCGGCGCCGTCGTCACCAAGGATGTTCCAGCGTATGCCCTGATGGTAGGGGCCCCCGCGAAAAGGGTGGGCTGGGTCGGGAAGGCCGGCCACCCGTTGCGGCAGGAAGCGGGTTTCTGGGTGTGCCCGGCGACCGGGGAAAAGTATGAGGAAACTACAGCAGCGGATTCACCACCGAGTTCAGCGGATTCAACACTGAAACCAGTAGAGGTAGAGGCATGAGTAAAGGGTTTATTCCGGCGGCGAAGCCGATTGTAGGGGACGACGAGCGGGCGGCAGTGGATGCTGTGCTGCTCTCGGGGATGCTTGCCCAGGGCGCTGAAGTCGCGTCCTTCGAAACCGAGTTCTCCGACGTCCTCCTCGATGGCCGTGCGGCGGTGGCGGTGAACTCCGGGACGTCGGGGCTGCACCTGGGACTGTTGGCCGCGGGGGTGGGCCCGGGCGATGAGGTGATCGTGCCGTCTTTCACTTTCGCTGCGACGGCGAATTCGGTGGCCCTGACCGGTGCGACACCGGTCTTCGCTGATATTGAACTGGATCATTATTGCCTGGACATCTTGCATGTGGAGTCGCTGATCACGGAGCGGACCAAGGGCATCATGCCGGTGCATCTGTATGGGCACCCGGCGAACATTATCGCGTTCCGCGCCCTGGCCGATCAGCATTCAATTGGTTTGTTCGAAGACGCCGCGCAAGCCCACGGCGCCGGGATGGATGGCCGCAAGGTCGGCACGTTCGGGGACTTCGCGATGTTCTCGCTGTATCCGACGAAGAACATGACCTCGGGTGAGGGCGGGATGGTCTCCACTGGAGACGCGACCATCGAGCGTAACCTTCGGTTGCTGCGGAACCAGGGGATGGAACGCCAGTACGAGAACGAGTTGGTGGGTTTCAACTCCCGGATGACTAACCTGCATGCAGCGATCGGGCGGGTGCAGTTGACCAAGGTGATGGGCTGGACCGCTCAGCGGAAGGCAAATGCTGCGTTCCTTGACACGAACCTCACCGGGGTCCGCACCCCGGTCGTGGCTCAAGGAGCCGAGCACGTTTACCACCAGTACACGGTGCGGGTCGACGGCGGTGCTGCTGCCCGGGACAAGCTCGCGTCGGCCTTGAAGGAGGACTACCAGATCGGCTCAGGGGTGTATTACCCGATCCCTAATCACCGGCTGCCGTCCTTCATGCGTGAAGAGGACCTGCCGAACACGGAGATTGCGGCCCAGGAAGTATTGTCTTTGCCGGTTCATCCGTCGCTGGATCAGGAAGATCTGGAACGTATCGTCGAAGCGGTCAACGCACTCACCACGGCAGGGGCCTAAGCATGGCGAATCTGA
This sequence comes from Arthrobacter sp. H20, assembly GCF_000520515.1. Classification (GTDB taxonomy): domain Bacteria; phylum Actinomycetota; class Actinomycetes; order Actinomycetales; family Micrococcaceae; genus Arthrobacter_D. The sequence goes on along the minus strand of NZ_AZRY01000206.1, from coordinate 9,971 downwards.
AAGTTGGTCTGATCGGACTCGGCATGATGGGTCGCCACCACGCCCGGATGATCCGGGAGGTTGAGGGTCTTGAACTCGTTGCCGTCGCTGACGCGTTCGGCGACCCGCACGGTGTCGCGGGATCCCTGCCGCTTTGCGGATCGGTTGATGAGCTCATTGCCAGGGGCCTCGACATGGCCGTCTGCGCTGTGCCGACCGGGCTCCATGAGGAGGTGGGGCTGGCGTTGGCTGCGGCGGGCGTCCACACCATGGTCGAAAAGCCGATCGCGTCGACGATCGACGGCGGGCAACGCCTCGTCGACGCTTTCGAGGAGGCGAACCTTGTCGGTGCGGTTGGACACATTGAACGGTTCAACCCCGCACTGCAGTCCCTGCGGGCCCGGATCGAGAACGGGGACCTCGGGGAGGTCTACCAGATCGCGACCCGACGTCAGGGTCCGTTCCCATCCCGGATCGCCGACGTCGGCGTCGTGAAAGACCTCGGTACCCACGATATCGATCTCACCTCCTGGCTGGCGCAGTCACCGTTTGCCTCGGTATCGGCACTGACGAGCACTCGATCCGGTCGCCCGCACGAGGACATGGTCACAGCGTCCTGCCGGCTGGAAAACGGTGTGATCACCTCCCACCTGGTGAACTGGCTTTCGCCGATGAAGGAACGCCTCACAGTGGTGACCGGGGAGAAGGGCGCATTTGTCGCTGACACGCTCACCGCTGACCTGACCTTCTTCGAAAACGGCACCATCAACACCGAATGGGAGGCCGTGTCCAACTTCAGGGGAGTCTCCGAAGGCAACATCACCCGCCTCGCCCTGACCAAGCGTGAACCCCTTCGATCCGAACACGAGGCCTTCAGGGACGCAGTCCTCGGCATCTCCAACACCATCGTCACCATGCGCGAAGGGCTCAATACCCTCAGAGTCGCAGAAGCCATCATCGAATCTGCCACTACACAGACTACGATAAGCCTCTCTGCGTGAAGCCGAGGGTCCTGGTTGCCACCCGACTGTATCCACCTGAAGTTGGCGCGGCAGCGTTCCGGCTGGAGGCGCTGGTTCACGGCCTGCGTGAAGCTGGCGCGTCGGTCCGGGTAGTCACCACCAAGCCGCCGAAGGGGACTCCGAGCGGGGACGGGCGTGCCGGGGTGTCGCGATGGCCGGTGTTGCGGGACGCTGGCGGCAACGTCCGCGGCTACGTGCAGTACATGTCTTTTGACATCCCGTTGTTCTTGAGGCTCCTGCTCTCCCGGGCCGACGTCGTCGTCTCAGAGCCACCGCCCACTACTGGCATAGTTGTTGCGCTCAGTTCGATGGTTCGTCGGCGCCCCTACGTCTACTATGCGGCAGATGTGTGGACGGACGCTTTGATTGCTATCCGGGCGCCGGCGGTGGTTGTTCGGTGTATGCGCTTTCTGGAGGGCCAAGCCCTCCGCAAGGCCAGCCGGGTGATAGCCATCTCCGAAGGAGTAGCGGATCAGATCGCGGCCTTCGACGTGGATCCTGGCCGGCTGACCGTCGTCAACAATGGTGTGGATACGACAGTGTTCTCGCGCGATGGTGGCTCCGTTTCAACTGACTACCCCTACTTTGTCTACACCGGAACAATGTCGGAGTGGCAGGGGGCAGATATCTTCATTGAAGCCATCGCGCTGGTGGCCGATGAGTTTCCTACTGTTCGGTTGCACTTCTTCGGCCAAGGCTCGGCCGAGGAAGCGTTGCGACGGCTCGCTACCACTGTGGCGCCCGGAAAAGTTAGTTTCGGTGGCGTCATCCAGCCGGCAGAAGCCGCGCGCTGGATCCGCGGGGCTGCAGCGGCGGTGGTCAGCATTGTGCCGGAGCAGGGTTACGACTTCGCCAAGCCGACCAAGATCTATGCTGCAGCGGCATGTGGAACACCAGTGATCTATGCAGGCGGCGGCGAATGCTCGCGCATGGTGAGCGACAACGGGTTGGGGGTCTCGTCTGACTTTTCTGCTGAAGCAGTTGCAGAGAAAATGATCCACCTGCTGCAGGGCTCCGATTCCGGACGGGCGGCTCGCTCAGATTGGGTGGAGCGCAACGCCTCGCTGCGAGTCACGGGACAGCGTGCCGCGGCAGAGGTGCTGCGAACCGCTAGCTGACGAGTGCCCGGACTACCTCAAGTGCCGCTGCCCCTTCACCGTAGGGTGTCGCCAAAGTGGCGGACGGCTTAGCTCGCTCGACAGTCCGCGCCAAGACACCTAAATCGTCGGAGACCAGGACGTTCCAGCCCAGATCGACAGTCTCCACCCATTCAGTCTCCGGGCGGATTGTGGTGCACGGTACCCGAAGAAGGAAGGCTTCCTTCTGCAGTCCACCCGAATCGGTGATCACGCCGGCGCTGTTCATCACCGCGTTGATCAGGCCCGGGTAGGCCAGCGGTTGGCCTACCCGGATAGCGCCAGCTTCAAGTTCTATACCGTGGCTGGCCGCCAAGTCGACCAGGCGTGGGTGTGCCAGAAGCAACACCGGCTTGTCCACCTGGGACAATGACTCAACGATTTGCTGAAGCCGGCCAAGATCGTCGGTGTTGTCGGGGCGATGAATCGTGCTGACGTAGTAGCCCGAAGGGGTCAGACCCGCAGGTAGCGGTTCGTTCCGCGCCAGGATTGAATCCCTAGTCTTGAACAGCACATCGGTCATCACATCACCAACGAGGACGCTCTTGTCCGCCAGTCCTTCGGTCGCCAAGTGACCCATCGCCGTTTCGGTTGGCGCAAGCAGGAGGTCCGAGGCATGATCAGTGAGCACCCGGTTGTGTTCCTCAGGCATCCGTCGGTTGAACGACCTAAGGCCCGCCTCGAGATGGGCAACCGGGATGTGCAGCTTGACGGCGGCGAGGGCTGCCGCGAGAGTCGAATTGGTGTCGCCATAGACCAGAACCATGTCCGGGCGCTCCCGCTCAAAGATGTCCTCCAGGCCAGCGAGCATGGTCCCGGTCTGTTTGCCATGCTTACCCGAGCCGACACCGAGGTTGTAATCCGGCGCCGGGATGGCGAGGTCCTGGAAGAACACGTCCGACATCAGGGAGTCGTAGTGCTGGCCGGTATGGATAATAATGTGGTCCGCCTGGCCTCTCATGGCCGCTGCGATAGGGGCGAGCTTCACGAACTGCGGGCGTGCGCCAACGACGCTAAGGATACGCATAGGGTTCAGTTTAGCTGTTGCCCAGACGGCCTAAATACAAGCCCCACACCGATTCTCCGGTAATCTTGTGCAGGCAGAGCGCACAGTAGTCGGCGCTGCCCCCAACAATTCAGGAGTGTTTGTGAACGTTGACCTCGTTGTCGTAGGGTCAGGCTTTTTTGGCCTGACCATTGCTGAACGGGCGGCCACCGAGCTCGGCCTGAAGGTGGCAGTCCTTGACCGGCGGCACCACATTGGCGGTAATGCCTACAGCGAAAAGGAATCGCAGACCGGTATAGAGGTACACCGTTACGGCGCTCACCTGTTCCACACCTCCAACGAGCGTGTCTGGGACTATGTCAGCCGGTTTACCGAGTTCACCAACTATGTTCACAAGGTGTACACCAGCCACAAGGGCGAGGTGTACCCGATGCCCATCAACCTGGGCACAATCAATCAGTTCTTCAGGTCCTCCTACGGCCCCGCCGAGGCGCGGGCGCTGATCCAGGAGCAGGCAGGGGAGCTGGCAGGAACCGACCCTCAGAATCTCAATGACAAGGGCATCCAGTTGATTGGCCGACCACTCTACGAAGCCTTCATCAAGCACTACACGGGGAAGCAGTGGCAAACCGATCCCAGGAATCTGCCCGCGGAGATCATTTCCAGGCTCCCAGTCCGCTACACCTACGACAACCGGTACTTCAACGACAAGTACGAAGGCCTGCCAGTGGACGGTTACACGGCCTGGATTGAACGGATGGCCGACCATCCCAACATCACCGTGCAGCTTAACACCGACTTCTTCGACGACAACCACGAGTTTTCCCGGGCCGCCACTCTGGGCCAGGTGCCGGTGGTGTACACCGGACCGGTGGACCGCTACTTTGACTACGCCGAGGGCGACCTGTCCTGGCGGACCATTGACCTGGAGGAGGAAGTTCTCCCGGTTGAGGACTTTCAGGGCTGTTCAGTGATGAACTACCCCGACGAGGATGCTGCGTATACGCGGATTCACGAATTCCGTCACTTCCACCCTGAACGGGCCTACACCAAGGACGCGACGGTGATCATGCGTGAGTTCTCCCGTTTCGCGGAGAAGGACGATGAACCATACTACCCGGTCAACACGAGCGAGGACCGGTCCAAGTTGAGCGCCTACCGGGACCTGGCCAAGGGTGAGAAGTCGGTATTGTTCGGCGGCCGGCTCGGCACCTACAAGTACCTTGACATGCACATGGCTATCGGCTCGGCGCTGTCGATGTATGACAACAAACTCAAGCCGCACTTCACTGCCGGCGCCAAGCTCGAAAGCGGAGGAGTCGACGCATGAGCAACCCTGCAACGACACCCACAGACCATGCCAGCGAAACGACCTGGCAAACCCTCCAGAGGGTCGTCCTGCCCAATCAGAGCGATCTGGACACGGCCCCGCTCTACCTGGACACGGGCAGCGCACTGAGCGTCCAGCTCAACACGATGGATGGCAGCGTATCCACGCAGGGCGGTGGACAGTCGCGCGGCGGGGACGCCAAGGAAATCCATGCCGAGGACTTCAAGTCGCGTCGCTCAACCCTGGTCCGATCGGGCGAGCGTGTGTCATTCGGCACCTACTTCAACGCTTTTCCTGCCAGCTACTGGCGTCGGTGGACCACTGTCCAGTCCGTCAGGCTCAGCGTTGTCACCACAGGTGACGGCGGTATTAGCGTGTACAAATCGAACGCGCGAGGCTCACTGCAGCACGTCGAGACCAAGCGGGTCGCAGAGTCAGCTGTCACAACCTTCGACCTGACCCTAGCGCCCTTCGGCGACGGTGGCTGGTACTGGTTCGATCTGGTCGCCGGATCCGGCAGCCTGGTCCTGAACGAGGCCGAGTGGCAGGCACCGCACACCGTCACCGACCACGGATCGATCACCCTTGAGATCACTACCCTGAACAAGCCTGACTTCTGCCTGAACAATCTGTCCATCCTGGCCAACCACCCCGAGTCCCTTGCTCCACTGAAGGAAATCCTCGTTGTGGATCAGGGCACGCAGAAGGTTGCTGATCAGCCAGGGTTTGCCGAGGTCGAAGCTGCCCTTCACGGCAAGCTGCGCATCATTAACCAGGCCAACCTTGGCGGGTCGGGCGGATTTGCCCGGGGCATGTATGAGGCAGTCGAAAACGGCAGCGACTACGCCCTGCTGCTGGACGACGACGTCGTCATTGAGCCTGAGAGCATTGCCCGGCTGCTGACGTTTGCCGATCACTGCAAAACCCCGACCATCGTCGGCGGACACATGTTTGATCTTTACAACCGGACCGTTCTCCACACTTTCGGTGAGACGGTGAACCCCTGGCGATTCCAGCCGGACCAGCCGGTGGCTGGCCAGGAGCTGGGCCACGACTTCGTCAGGTCGAACCTTCGCCACACCCCGTGGCTGCACCGACGCGTCGACGTCGACTACAACGGCTGGTGGATGTGCCTGATCCCGACGGCGGTCATCAGGGACATTGGCCTTTCCCTGCCCGTCTTCATCAAGTGGGACGACGCCGAATACGGTTTGCGAGCCAAGGCTGCCGGCTACCCGACGGTTTCGATGCCCGGTTCAGCGGTCTGGCACGTGTCGTGGATCGACAAGGACGACCTGGTGGGCTGGCAGGCCTACTTCCATACCCGCAACCGGATGATCGCTGCGCTGATCCATAGCCCGTATGAGCATGGTGGTCGCGTGGTGCGCGAATCGGGGTATATGGACATCAAGCACCTGATCTCTATGCAGTATTTCACGGCCCGCGGCAGGATCATGGCCCTCCAGGACATCCTCAAGGGCCCGGAGCAGCTCCACGATGTCCTGCCGACAAAGCTCACGGACATTCGCGGCATGACCAAGGACTTCCCCGATTCCCAGTTCAAGACCGACCCCGATGCCTTCCCGGGCGCACGGATGGACAAGCCGCCGAGGCAAGGACAGGGCTTCCGCGCGCCGTCCTACGCCACCCTGGTGCCTTGGGCTGCGAAGACAATCGTCCGCCAGCTGAGCAAACCGGTGCAGGATTCGAGCCGGGAACGACCGCAGGCTTTCGTCGCCCATCAGGACAACAAGTGGTGGCGGATGTCGCAGTACGACAGTGCAGTGGTGTCCAACGCCGAGGGCAGCGGGGCATCCTGGTACCAGCGGGATCCCAAAAAGTTGCGCGCCATGCTCACCGAAGCCGGCCGGCTGAACGCCGAGATCCTCCGGAACTGGCCGCAGCTGAGCGCCAGGTACAAGGCAGCAGCCGGGGAGATCACGTCCTTTGAAGCCTGGAAGAAGACCTTCGAAGAAAACTCCGAGAAGAGCGGATAGCGGTTGAGCACCAGCGAACTCACCACACCCGGTCTGGGTGCCGGTCTCCGCGACGTCCTGCGGTCCCGCTTCCTCCTGAAGCTCCTGGTCGCCAAAGAACTCAAGGTCAGGTATCGCGGCTCGGTTCTAGGGATCCTCTGGTCCTACGTCAAGCCGGGAGTGCAGTTCCTGGTGTTCTGGTTTGCGCTGGGGGTTTTCCTTGGGATGAACCGGAACACCGAGAACTATGCGATTTACCTGTTCTCCGGGATTGTTCTCATCAACTTCTTCAACGAGGCGCTCGGCAATGCCTCCCGCTCGGTGGTAGGCAACGGAGGGCTGATCAAGAAGATCTACCTGCCCCGGGAGCTGTTCCCGGTTGCGTCGGTCTGGGTGTCCGCGGTGCACTTCCTGCCGCAACTCCTGGTCCTGCTGGTGGCCTGTCTTTTTGCCGGGTGGACCCCTGGTTTTTTCCAGATTGTCGCAGCGGTCGCGGGGTTCGTTATCGTGGCTCTGCTCGCGACCGGCTTGGGGCTGTTCTTCGGCGCTGCCAACGTGTACTTCAGGGACAGCGAGAACTTCGTTGACATGCTCCTGATGATCGCCACGTGGGCTTCTCCGGTGCTCTACACCTGGACCATGGTTCGGGACGGACTGGCGACGGCGTTCTCCACCGGAACAGCGTCCGTGCTCCTCGTGCTCTATCAGGCGAATCCGCTGACGATTGCCGTTGAGCTCTTCCATTTCGCCTTCTGGCTCCCGACGACGTCGGAGGTCACCGACGCGACCATCGCCGTCCCGCCCAACCTGCTCGATATGTGGCTCCCGATCGGATTGGCAACCGCCCTTCTGGTGACTGTTTTGGGCCAATGGACCTTCCGGCGGCTCGAAGGCCGCTTTGCCCAGGAGTTGTGACCCGTGACGACCGCCATTGAAGTCAGTGATATTTCCAAACAGTTTGTGCTGCGCCATACCCGCTCTATCAAGGAAGCGTTCGTCTGGCTGGTCAAGGGGCGCAAGGGCGACCTCTCCCAGAAGTTCCACGCGCTTGAGGACGTCTCGCTGGATATCCGCCAGGGTGAATCGGTGGCCTTGCTAGGACTCAACGGATCGGGCAAATCGACTCTCCTGAAGCACATCTCAGGGGTTATGCTGCCGGATACCGGGACGGTGCGGACCAGGGGACGAGTGGCCGGGCTGATCGAGGTTGGTGCTGGTTTCCACCCTGATCTCAGCGGCCGTGACAACGTCTACCTCAACGGAGCCATCCTTGGAATGACCGAGCAGCAGATTGACGACCTTTTCGATGCGATCGTCGACTTCTCGGAAATTGGTCAGTTCATCGATACCGAGGTGAAGTTCTACTCATCGGGTATGTATTTGCGGCTGGCCTTCTCAGTGGCAGTCCATACCAACCCTGAAGTCTTCCTGGTTGACGAGATTCTTGCAGTCGGGGATGAGCCGTTCCAGAAGAAGTGCATTGCCAAGATCATGGAACTCGCAGCGGCAGGTAAAACGCTCGTCGTCGTCAGCCACGACTTGGACCTGGTCGCAAAGGTTTGCGAGCGAGGAGTCATCCTGGCCCACGGTAAGATCGTCTTTGATGGCAAGGTTGACGACGCTGTCGCTCACCTACGTGGCGGGTCGATCTAGCTCTTTCGCTAGGAGCAGGCGGTCACTTCGTAGAGGTGGGCGTCACCCTCTGAATCGAGTAGCTGGAACCCGGGCTTCGCGTCCAGATCCTCGACGCCGGGGTAGTTGTGATCCCCGAGATGTAGCTCGGGTCCGTCGAACTCCAAAACGTAGTAGCTGTTGAGCTTCGCTACTAATTCGCAGACCTGCGGATCCACGGCAGCGTTGTGTAGCCTGGTAAGAATTCTCAGGGTGTCTTCGGTTCCGGTAGAGCCAACATGGGGTGTCAGCGTCGGTATGCCGGTCAGGGCGTACACGTAAGCTGTTCCGGTCCATGGGTTGCCTGCGATAACGGCGTCGTCCGGTAACTGGTCCGGTAGCCGTTCAATCAGCGTTAGCTCGTCGATGGACAGGAAGTCCGAATCGTCGGTTAGCTCATAGCTCTCCTGGGCGGTGGTCACCGTTTGCTGAATCTGTTTGCCTTGGCTTCCGACGGTAATAATCGCGATCGTGGCAACCAATACGGCAGCTGCCGGTACCGCCACCCGGTGCCCGGTTTCGCTGGGAAGCGGCGTGGCCGGCTGGAAGCGTGCCACCAGGGTAGCGACGATCCAGGATCCGCCGACGACTGCAAGAATGATTGTGGTGACAGGCAGTAGCGCCGTGAGACGGAAGCTGTCGTTGTACCAGACACCAGTCACCAGGGAACGGAAGTCGTCCTGCGGGAAGCCTGTCACTACCACGAACAGGTAGCCAGTCACCAGGAAGAGACCCAACCCCCACCATCCTCCGCGACGCTGGAAAACGTGGAAGATCCCGGCCAGGAGAAGAATCATGACCATCGTTGCGATCGGACGGCTTTGAGGGGCGGAGGCGACAACCTCACCTAACGCCTGCGCGGGGGTCTGGAACGGCTCCCAATCGGAGGCTGCCTCCCCGGGCCGAAGCCTCAGCCAGAGGAGATAGACCGCAAAAGCGTAGGTGGACAGGAAGGCTAGCGAAGGCAAGTATCGCCATGCCCCGGATCCCACTTGATGGAGTTGGCGCCAATGCCGGACAAGGGCAACGGTGCCCATCGGCAGCAGAAGCGCGAGGAGGGCCATTAGTGTGCTGGGATGCGCGAGTGCGAGACCGGGAATGGTGACGGCGAAGGCCAGCACACTGACTAGCCACTTCTGATGATTGTCAGCGCTGAACCGCAGGACCATCGCGGCGAGACCAATTGAGGTGGGGAGCAAGGCTATGGAAAGGAAATTCGGGTACAGTACACCAAAATCCAGCATGAGGTAAGGGAAAGCACCAAAAGCAGCCGAAAGCACACCTGTGACCAGCAATGGGATGGGCCGGTTCCCAGTGATTCGGGTGCACATGAACATGCAGCCAAGGGGCCAAACCACAGCCGCGATAACCAGGCTGGACGCGGTGACTGCCAGTGGGATCCCGGCCTGTGTGAGTTGGGCTAGGAGTGACACGAAGCCGTGCCAGGCCCCGGGATAGAAATACGGGTCTGCCCCGGCCGTCGTCAACCCGCCCAGGGTGAGTGAAGACGCCGATCCAGTGTCACTTATGAACTGCAAAGCGTTCAGGTGAAATCCAGCGTCGTAGGTCTGAGAGACATTTTCGGGGGCGCCGATGATCTCAATCAGTCGCCAACCAATCAACGCGGCAGCAAGTGCTAGGGCCGTTCCGAAGGCGATAGAGAGTTCGAGCGAATGCCGCCCGGCGGCTTGAGCGCCCATATGGGTGCGGCGCCACAAGAATCGGACAGCTACTCCACCCACGCTGAGAACCACCACGGGGACGATCAGCACCCAAAGGCTCCACGGAACCCCGAGCAGGTCGGCGACAATGGCGCCCAGTGCGATGACGCTGATGGTGAGGGGGGCAGCA
>NZ_AZRY01000205.1 GCF_000520515.1 Arthrobacter sp. H20 | reverse complement strand
CGACGACGCCGGTGGGTTCGGGGGTGGACAGGTTGAAGTACGGGCCGGAGACGGGGTTGGCGTTCCCTGCCACCTGGACGTATTTGTCGGCCCAGCCGGCGTACCAAACCCACAGGTCGATGGCCTCGTCCACCTGGGCGGCCGCGACGGCAGTCGAGACCCCCTCGGAGGCGGCGATTTCGTCGGCGAACTGGGACCGGCGTCCGTCGAGGACCTCAGCAATACGGTAGAGCACCTGGCCACGGTTGTACCCGGAGGTCCCGGCCCAGCCACTGACAGCTGACCGGGCAGCGGAGACGGCGTCGCGGGCGTCCTTGCGCGAGCCTTTGGCGGCGTTGATCGTGTTCAGCATGGGGCCACCCTTCGTGGTTGCTACCTCGTACACCCGCCCGGACTCGCTGCGGACAAACTTCCCGCCAATGTACAGCTTGTAGGTCTTCGGCACCCCTAGGCGTGCAGCACTCATTTGGAGCCTCCCAGAGGGGTCTTATTCATGATGGCCGAAACCACTGACGTGCGGGCTGCGGCCGGGGACAGGTAGGCGCCCAATCCATGGCGGCCGCCCTCCCTGCCGTAGCCGGACTCCTTATAGCCGCCGAACGGTGAGGCCGGGTCGAACTTGTTGAAGGTGTTGGCCCAGACCACACCGGCGCGCAGCTTGTCGGCGACGGCCAGGACCCGGCTGCCCTTGTCCGACCAGATCCCTGCCGAGAGACCGTAGGGGGTGTTGTTGGCCTTCGCGATCGCCTCGGCAGGGGTGCGGAACGTCAGGATGGACAGCACCGGCCCGAAGATCTCGTCCCGCGCAATGCGGTGGCTCGTTGCCACGTTCGTGAAAATGGTGGGCGGGAACCAGAAGCCCTGCTGCGGCAGGGTGCCGGCCGGGCTCCACCGGGTGGCGCCCTCCTGCTCCCCGACGTCGGAGAGCTCGCGCATCCGGCCCAACTGGGCTGCTGAGTTGATGGCACCAATGTCAGTGTTCTTATCCAGCGGGTCGCCCACCCGCAGGGTGGAGATACGCTCCTTGAGCCGTTCGACTACTTCATCGTGGACCGATTCCTGCACCAGCAACCGCGATCCGGCACAGCAGACCTGGCCCTGGTTGAAGAATATCCCGTTGACGATGCCTTCGATGGCCTGGTCGATGGGGGCGTCGTCGAACACGATGTTCGCGCCCTTGCCGCCGAGCTCAAGGGTCAACTTCTTGCCGGTCCCGGCCGTCGAGCGGGCAATGGACCGGCCCACGGCGGTGGAGCCGGTGAAGGCGACCTTGTTCACGTCCGGGTGATTGACCAGGGCCGACCCTGTCGCCCCGGCACCGGTCACAATGTTGACCACACCTGCGGGCAGGTCAGCCTGCTGCAGGATTTCGGCAAACAGCATAGCGGTCAGGGAAGTGGTCTCGGCGGGCTTGAGCACCACCGTGTTGCCAGCGGCCAGGGCCGGGGCGATTTTCCACGCGAGCATCAGCAGCGGAAAGTTCCACGGGATCACCTGGGCCGCGACACCCAGCGAACGCGGGTTGGCGCCCATTCCTGCATGGTCGAGCTTGTCAGCCCACCCCGCGTAGTAGAAGAACCAGGCGGCGACCAGGGGAACGTCGACGTCGCGGCTTTCCTTGATCGGTTTGCCGTTGTCGAGGGTTTCGGCGACCGCCAGTTCACGGGAGCGTTCCTGCACCAGACGGGCGATGCGGAACAGGTACTTGCCCCGGTCAGTGCCGGAGAGCTTCGACCAGGTTTTCTCGTAGGCGCGCCGTGCGGCGCCGACGGCGGTGTCGACGTCGGACTCGCTGGCGCAGGAGATGGTGGTGATCGTCTGCTCGGTGGCAGGAGAAATGGTGGTGAAGGATTCACCGTTGCCGGGAACGAACTCACCGTTGATGAACAGGCCGTACTCGCTCTTGAGGTCCAAGATGGCCGTGGACTCCGGGGCCGGTGCGTACTCGAGGAAAGTCATGGGTCGTATCCTTAGTCGATCGTGACGTAGGCAGGGCCGGAGTAGCTGCCGCTGGTGAGCTTCTGACGCTGCAGGAGCACGTCATTGAGTAGACTTGAGGCGCCGAAGCGGAACAGGTCAGGCTGCAGCCATTCCTCTCCGACCGTTTCGGCGACAGTGACCAGGTACTTGATGGCGTCCTTTGAGGTGCGGATCCCGCCGGCCGGCTTCACGCCGATCTTTTCGCCGGTGAGCCGATGCCAGTCGCGGACCACTTCAAGCATTGAGAGCGTCACCGGGAGGGTCGCCGCGGGGGCCACCTTGCCGGTGGAGGTCTTGATGAAGTCACCGCCCGCCAGAATGGACAACCACGACGCACGCCGGATGTTGTCGTACGTATTCAGCTCACCGGTCTCAAGGATCACCTTCAGATGCGCGGACGACCCATCCGAGCGGCGGCAGGCCTCCTTCACCGCAACGATCTCGTCGAAAACCAGACCATACCGGCCCGACAGGAACGCGCCACGATCAATGACCATGTCGATCTCGTCCGCACCCGCTGCGACAGCGTCGGCGGTATCGGAGAGCTTCACTGAACGGGATGACCGCCCGCTGGGGAACGCAGTGGCAACCGCTGCAACGTTGATGCGGCCCGGCGCGTCGTCGTCGTGGGCCCTCCCCAGCGCCTCGACCGCGTACGGCACCATGTCGCCATACACGCAGACCGCAGCAACGCGTGGGGTGGAGAGATCGCCGGCGTCGGGAACCAACGCCTTCGCGACGAGCGACCTGACCTTCCCCGGCGTATCGGACCCTTCGAGAGTGGTCAGGTCGATCAGGGAAATGATCTTGTCCAGCGCCCAGGCCTTCGACGTGGTCTTGATCGACCGGGTCCCGAGAGAGGCCGCACGTGCTTCGAGGCCCACAGCGTCAACGCCAGCGATGCCCTCAAGGTAGCGTTTCAGGGCCTTCTCGGTGAGGTCCCCGCCGATCACTTCCAATGCACGTGACGCAGGAGCAATTGCGGTGCTCCCGGTGGCAGTAGTTTCCATCCTTGAGTGTTCTCCGTACTTTTGATTCGGTGCCATGTCGGGACGGTTCCCACAGCGCAGAAAGTGGGCCGCGGCTGCGCTGCTGACGGCTGGCTTTCGGGGGGCTGTGGGACAGGAGGTCATACCCGTATGGTCGGGTTCGACTTTACCACCGCACCCCGCCCGCAGCGATGCGCTGGCCGGTCCGGCATTACGCCTGGTAATGCTGGCTTCAGCACCGGATGGGTGAGATGCGAGAACAGCGGGCCCCTTCCCGGTTGGTGACCGGAGGGACCCGCCGTTCCAGCTGCTATGCAGCGCCGTTGGTTAGGGAGCACCTGGTTTGATGACGACGGTTCCCATGACGGCGTTACCCGTGGCGCTGTTCGCAGTTGCGGTCAGACCACCCGCAGTGGTTCCGCTGACCGGTCCATTGCTGTCTACCGCGAGCCAGCTCATGTGTCCGGCCCCCGTTCCGGCCCCGGTCTGCCGCACCGTCACTCCACCCGGGGCAGCCCAGCTGGAGGTCCCAGCGGTTTTATCCGCCCAGTAAGACAACACCCAATCGCCAGCCGCAGCAGGCAGCGTCGGGGTGGTGTGCTGTGCACGACTGATGGTCTCCGTCTCCAAATCAAACGATGCACCAGCTATCTGCGCCCCGCGATACACAGTAATTACGAGAGTGCCACGGTTAAAGGTTGCTGTGCGCACCGATACCGTAGATCCCGCATCGGCTGCAGTGGCAAGTCGGCCATACATCACCGACCGCATCGAAGTGGTCGCCCCCTCAGCTGACACAATCCATCCCGATGGGTGAGTAACCCCCACCGTTCCGGAATTGGTGGAGAACATCGCCACCATCACATCGCCTGCCCGAACCTGCGCCGGCACTGTAACACTGTGGGTGGCCACCGAGCCGGTGTTACTGCTCGCCGTCGAGGCCACGAACGCAACCGGCGTCGTCGGATCTGGAACGCCACTCACCACGATGGCGCGTGAAACAGTCCCCGTGGCGCCAGCATTGTCCGTCACCGTCAACGTGACGTTATAGCTACCCGCCGCCGCGAAGGTACGCGTAACCACCTCACCCTCGGCAGCTGGCCCACCCTCAAACGCCCAGGCGTAACCGCTAACTGCACCGTCCGGATCCGACGAACCAGACCCATCGAACGTACACGTCAAGTCCTCGCAAATATCAGTGAAGCTGGCCGTCGGAGCCTTATTCACGGGCGGGGCAGCGCTGACGGTCACTTCCTGCGTGGTCGGCGACGTGGCGCCGTCATTATCAGTGACCGTGAGGGTGACATCGTAGGTGCCAGCCGAGGCGAACTTCCGGGTGAAGACCGCTGCCGTCCCGGATCCGCCGTCGCTGCTGGTCCAGGCGTACGAGTCGACGGTCCCGTCGGAATCGGTCGATCCCGCGCCATTGAATGTGCACTCGAGGCCATCACATGTCTGGCTGAACCTTGCGGAAGGTGGGCCATTAGCTGGCGGAGGGGCCGTTCCCGGTTTGGCGATCAGCCCCTTCGCTGTCCAGTTGGTACCATCCAGTGCTGGACCGCTCACGGCAGCGGAGGTGCCCGAAACGGTTCCGTCACCCACCGATTCCGTCCAGTCCAGAGCATTGAGATTGCCGTCCGCGGAGGCCCAATACAACGTGTCGCCGGCGAGGAACATGCCCCGCACGCTGCTCCAGGTCATACCGCCCGTCGGGCCAGCAATAGTGAACCGCTGGGCACCGACAATCCCACTGTCAATCTCGAAGTGGCGCATGAACAGACTGGTTTGGCCTGCCAGGGTGAAGTAAATACGCCCATTTGAGTAAAACAAACCTGTCATCGACTGCATCTCGCTCGCGAAGTTTGCCAGACCGTTCAAATTGATGACTGTTGGTCCGCCTATTTGTGAACCGTTGAAGGATCGCTGATGCAGTTCCCCGTTGGACATTGCAAGGTACATGGAGCCAGCCGCGACGAACCCGCCACGGACGCTGTCCCACGCGACGGCACCCGTCACGTTTGGGTTGGCCACCACCCCCTCATTACCTGTGAAGTACACCTGGCTCAGCTGGTTTGCCTGGCCCGGATCCGGGACAGGCGCATCACGATCGAAAATTTCGATTGCATTGACCAGCGGGTTTTCAGTGACGTGAAGGAATTCGACGTCCACCGTGCCGTCGCTGGTGATGTCCCTTGTCAGCACGGTTCCCGTGTCGTGGCCCACACTGGCGTTTATGTCATAGTTCCCGAAGGCCATCTGGCCGTCGACTGTCATTGAGAACACCCGTGAACCATTGGCCTGAGTACAGGAGCAGCGGTCCGCGAGATAGATTCTCACCTGGACGTTTTTGCCCGTGGTCACCGGGAACGACCATTTCATCTCCGGTGCGCTTGCTGAGTCCCAGCGCTCGGTTGAAAATACCTCACGAGGGGTACCAGCAAGTACGGCTCCAGTAACCTGCGGAACAGCGGCGTAGGTCGCGGCATTACCCGTGTTGCGATACGTGCTGCCCGGAGCCGCAATGTCACCTACCCAGTCCGGTCCGGCGTCTATGGAGGCGATCGAGCTGCCGCCAGCGTTGACCCGGTAAAGGTACCGCGGATCCACCGAGCCACTGGGTTTCCCGCTTTGCAACACATCGACTGGCAACGCCGGAGCTGTTGCAGTGGGTATGGCCGTCCCGCCGGCTAGCGGGAACATCGCAATCCTGGCACGGTAGAGGAAGCGAGCAATTCGATCCGTATCGGATCCCACCCATAGTCCCTGAGATGTTGCGAGGAGATCGAAGACACCGCGGCCACGGTCCCGTCCTGGGTTCCACTTCATTGGAAGCCCGCTGAGCGCGCTCAGCGCACCCATACCCTCCCGTTCCACAGCGCCTTGCCCTGCAGCGTCAGCTCGGAACGGATTGTTCATCCAGCGGTTGTGTCCGCCGAAGTAGACAGTGTCCCCGGTTGCTTCCAAGGCATACACGCTGTCGCCCCCGGTGTAGTCCGACCAGATCGGATTCAGTGCCGCGCCGCGATCGTTCATTTCCCACCTGGATACCGTGTCGCACAGAGTTGGTGGACCGCTGCCATAACCGCCCATTGAGCCGAGTACGAAGTAGGATCCGTCAGGAGCGATGTCGAGATCATTGAGATAATAGGCAAAGACTGAGTAGCAGTTTGGCTTCCACCGATCGGACTGCCAGTTCGCGACGGTGGCGTTGGTCGCTGATAAATCGACCATTCCTACCTGTACACGATCCAGACCGTTCATTGACGTGAAATTGCCGGTAACCACCATTGTCTGGCCGTCCGGAGTCACGTCAAACTTATGGACGAAGGTGGTCCCGCCGTTGTGTGTGCCCGCAAAAGTGATGTTCGTGTTGGTACGGAGCGCGCCCGTGGTCGGGTCGAGTTCGGCGAGCGCCGTTCTTGCTTGGCTCCGTATCGCGGCGAATTCGCCGCCAATGAAGAGCCGATTGCCGGACAGCTTCATGTCGTGCACTACTGCATTAATATTCCCCGCGTTGAATGCGGTGATCCGGGCACCGTTGCTCAGCGCGAGCCGAACTACCTTGGACGTGCTTGCCCCGTTGAGTGTGCCGAATTGGCCACCAACGTAGACTGATTGTCCGTCTGGCGCCGCGACCACGCTTCGCACCGTGCTGTTGAACTGCGGCGCAAAACCGGCGCTGATCTGACCATTGTTCTTGTTAAACGCAACCACACCGTTGCGTGTCAAGACCGGCCCCCCGGCGCTCGCCTGAACCCGGGTGAACGACCCACCCAGAACTATCGTGTCACCGGCCTCCGCGATCGAGAACACAATCCCGTCGAGTACATGAGGCGTGTAGTTGACGGGTGTTGAACGGACTACCGATGACAGAGTCTGTTCTGATGCGGTTGCTGCTCCGGGAATCGCGACACCGAACCCAGCAACCATTAGCAACCCGAGAAGGATCGAAATGAATCTTCGCACTGACTTCCTCTTCCAATTTTGGCTTACGCCAGAGCGGATTGCCGCACTCCCTTGTGCAGCAAACTGAGACCGGACGAGGCCTCGGATGCATCATTATGTGATCAGAAATCTCGAAAAGAAACACTCAAAGTGCGTATCGGATACTGGTCTTTCGTCAACCGTTACTCGGTTTTAGGAAGGCCATACCGGTAGGGATCCGTCAAACCGCTCGCCACCAGCGTGGCGGACTGAATAATCGGCTTTAGACCTGCCATAAATAGGGAGACACGCACTATGATTTGGATCACTGTGTGTGATACCAAAAGAAAATTAGAGGCAAATCTTGGATCTGGGGACAAGAGAGCATCGTCCGGAGGGATCGGGTGTCCGGTCAAGACGCAGGTTCTTTCCTGCGCTTGGACCATCCTGGCCACTCGTCGTTTTCCTTGCCGGATTTCCCCTTTGGTGGGTTCTCGGGTTCGGTGTTCTGGGGTTCCTCCTCCTTTCAATACCCCTCGCATACCACCTGTTACGTCGAAGGGCTTTGCACCTCCCGCCAGAATTCGGCGTTTGGCTGCTGTTTCTGGTAGTCGTCGGGCTTGGCTTTTTCGTACTGTGGGAACCTATCCCAGGCCTACTACCTGAATCCGGTCCCGAACGTATCCTGCCTTGGGCCTATCGCGTCGCATGGTTCATAGCCGTCACGGTTGTCCTGGTGTTTATCGGCAATAGCACGGAGAAGGAACTTCCAACCAGGCGGGTTGTCCTCCTGATGGCCTGGATGTTCCTCGTCACCGTGGTTGGCGGGTACGCGGGCCAATTTCTGTACCGGATCGACTTTCCGTCGCTGTTGGAGGTAGCGCTTCCGGAATCCCTGGCATCCAACACTTTCCTCAACAACCTCATCCATCCTGGCCTGGCCCAGATCCAGAGCATTTTGGGGTACGAGACTCCGCGACCGAAGGCTCCGTTCGAATACGCCAACTCATGGGGCGCCAACTTCGGGATGTTCCTGCCGTTCTATCTCCTGTCTTATCGCTATACGAAGAACACCTTTCAGCGGATTCTCTTTGTCGTCATTCTTATCGCAGCCATTCCGCCCGTAATCTTCACGTTGAACCGGGGGCTGTGGTTGGCCATCCTGATCATGGCAGTGGTTGCAAGTATTCACCTCGCGGTTAAGGGCAGGTGGTTGGCCATGATCAGCTTCGGCGTCGCGGGAACTGCCGGGTATCTAGTGCTGCTTCTGACTCCTCTGGCGGACCTCATCTTTGTGCGGCTGGATAATCCGCACAGCGATGCGGGGCGGTCCAACCTAGCAGACACGGTGCTGGAGGTGGCGATCACCTACTCGCCGATCATTGGGTTTGGGGCACCCCGTGCCCGTCAGAGTAACTTTTTCTCGGTCGCTGGGGGTGCCACTGCAGACTGCAGCCAATGCGCCCCCCCGCAGCTGGGCACTCAGGGGACCCTCTGGTACCTGATCTTCGCCACCGGATTTTTGGGGCTGGTCCTCTTCCTGATCTTCATCGGGCGGCGCTCGCTTCCCGCCCTCACCAGCCCTGATCCAAGGGCCTCGGTGCTGTTTTACCCCGTGCTGTTCTTCATTTGTGTCCTTCCCTTCTACGACACCATCGCCTCCCCACTGATGACATTGATGATCTGCCTCGGTTTACTGTGGCGGTTTGAACAAAACCGAGACAGAACGGATAACCATGAACCCATTCGCCGAAGGAGTCGGTCGCATGAATACCGTTAGACAAAGCCAGCAGCTGGAGGACTTGGTCTCCACTGTAGAAAGCCTTTATCCCGGGGCATCAGTCAAGGCGGGCCTTGTGTCTTCGCGGGACATACCGTTCCGGCTGGTACCGGGGCCCCGCCGCCCTCGTATGCTGGTTCCGGCTGGTTCGACCCTTGCCGCATCCAACGCGGTGGAGCGGCCCAGCGCCAATGATAACGTCTGGCGATCGGCACCGCGCCGAGTACTATCCGGCCTTTTGTCGACCAGGCTCGGCTCAGCAACCATGCCGTTCGGCCTCTCGGTTAGTCCGGGAACAGATTCCATCAGCGACTATTTGCGGGAGGTGCTCGGAGAAGCAGTGCTAATTTCGCTGACAGTAGGCTCTGCTCGCGCGAACCGAAAACCTATACTCAACGTCCATCGACTCAATGGTACGGAAATTGGGTTTGCGAAGATCGGTTTGAACACTCTGACCAACCAGCTGGTCGACCATGAACGTACCGTTCTTCAACTTCTTGCCGCGTCGCCACCAACGGCATTCAGCCTGCCCAGGGTGCTGCACCACGGTCTCTGGCGGGAACATGAGGTACTGGTCATGTCCTCGCTGCGGCCGGATAGACGTCAGACTAAGCGGCAGGTTCCGCTGGCCGCCGCTGCACAGATAGCTGCCACCGCCGGGGTCCACATCGTCTCCATCGGGTCCAGCCCTTGGCTGAAGCGGCTATCGGCAGTGATCGATCCGTTTCGAGGCACCGAGGATGGGCTGCTAGCGGAGATGCTTGACCGTTTCCTCGAGTTGTACGGTGAAATAGAGCTCCCCTTCGGTTCCTGGCACGGGGATTTCGGCGCCTGGAATCTAGCCCATACCTCGACCGTGCCGATGATCTGGGACTGGGAACGTTTTAGCGCTGACATCCCCGTCGGCAGTGACATTGTGCACTATCTGAGCCATCAGGCACTGCGCCAGCGCGGTGACGCGGCCGCTGCCAGGGAAGCTCTGAAGCGGACCAGTCCAGCCCTTAGCGCTGTGCTGCGCCACGGATCCGTCACCCCTCAATCTACGACTGATCCGCTAATTCTCAGGGCCGTCAAGGTGGGCTATCTATTGACCATTGCGGCACGGTTCACTGCCGATAGCCACACTGAACACGGACAGCCGGTAAAAGCTCTTGCGCGTTGGCATCACCGGGTGATTGCTGATCAGCTGCAAGTCAGGGATAGCACGGTGTCGATCGAGAGTACCGACAGGAAGAAGTCATTATGGCGCTGAGAGAATCACTCCGGGCGTCAGCCCGTGACTACGCACGATCTGCTGCAACATCAGTCGGTCAGCTGGGCGCAGATTTCAGAATGCGGCCCTCGTTCGTCATTGCTGGAGCCCAGAGGTGCGCAACCACGAGCCTGTTCCGAATGTTAACCGAGCATCCTCAGGTGCTACCGCCCTTACTCAACAAGGGGATTCACTACTTCGACACCGCCGATAGGTTTCGTCAGGGCTCCAAATTCTACGCCGCCCATTTCCCGTTCAAACGACCCCGCAACGCTGGTCGAATGATTACCGGCGAAGCGAGTCCTTACTACATGTTCCATCCTCTGGCTGCGACCCGTATCGCTGCCGAATTGGGACAGGTGAAAGTTGTCGTTTTGCTGAGGGATCCGGTGGAAAGAGCTTTCTCCGCCCACAAGCAGGAACGCGGGCGGGGTTTTGAACACCTAGAATTTTGGGAAGCGCTGCAGCAGGAACCGCAACGGCTCGCCGGGGAGGAGGAGCGCATTATCGCGGATCCCTCCTACCAATCGTTCTCCCATCAGCACCACGCCTACGTTGCGCGGGGGCGTTACGCAACACAGTTGGAAAGGATGTTCGCTGCGGTGGGGCGGGAGCAGGTTCTTGTGTTGGACACTGACACGTTCTTGTCAGCGGGATTACCGACATGGCCCCTCCTCCTCCGCCATCTGGGCCTAGATGACTGGTGGCCCCAGACACCGATCCATACCAATTCCCGTCCCAGTACCCCGATGCCGGAGCAGACCAGGCGTTGGTTGAGAGAGCAATTCAGGGACGAGGATGACCGACTCATCGAGCTGCTCGGATACCTCCCGAGCTGGCGTCAATGACCCTCTTCCGGGGCCGGTTCCCAGCCAGGATCCGAAGTGCTGATTCCCTGGTCCGCCCGAGGGCAAAACGCCGGGCGCCTGCCGCACGTCGGCGCATGACCCTTTTCATATCAGTACTGGCCGCGTCATTGACGGTCGGATTAATGGTTTTCTTCGGAAGTGAGCCGCGCTATACTGCCCGCACCGACGTCGTGGTTTTGGCGGTATCGGATCTCGCCGGCGAAGCCTCTCGACCCGCCGACGTGTCGATTGATTCCGCTGTCCAGGTCCTCCTTTCCGACCGAGTGTTGGGCGAAACAGCACGATCACTGTCATACCCAGGCCGCTCCAGTGGATTGCTGGAGGATATGACGATCTCGCCGATCATCAACTCTCGCATCTTGCGGATCTATGTTTCGGCCTTGCAACCGGACGAGGCGCACAACGCCGTCAACGCACTCGCTGAGCGATTCCTGGAAGCTCGGCGGTCCTCGTTGTTGGCCGCCGATAATGTGAGGGCCAGATCCATTCAGGCTCAGATTGACTCTGTGGACCTCAGCCTTGAACAGCTCAGCAATAATGTGCTGCTCACAGACGAGAACGCGACCGAGTCGACCGCAGAATTGGCTACCGAACGGGTTGACCTTGAAACCGAGCTCACGGCCCTCTCGGTCAACGAATTAGAACCCGGGTATATCTCCCATATCGATGCGGTTCCCACAAAGAGCAATCGCGCCGGATTACCCGTCTACACCGCTTCGTCAGCCGCCCTCGGACTTGTCATCGCAGTCTTCCTCGATGCGGTGCTACGACGGTGGTCGCCGATTGGCCGCCGGGCGCACCGTTCGGAGTGGAACCCACCCCGCAAATCCGTTCCACCCCAAACCCCGACGCTCCGACAGATGGGTTGAGTTTGTTATGCACGGCACCAGCATCAGCGCAAACAGCACGATAGACGTCATCATCGCCACACGGGACCGGCATGAGCTCCTCCTGCGAACTATCGACAGCATCTTGGGTCAGGAATACTCGGGAACAGTCAGAATCACGGTGGTGTACGACCGCAGTCCGGAACGCCCTGACCTGGTCCGGACCTCTGACACTCGACCAATAAGGGTCATGAGCAACCAACGTACCCCCGGGTTGCCGGGATCCCGGAACACCGGCCTTCTGGCTGCGACGGCTCCCCTCATCGCGTTCTGTGACGACGATGATCTGTGGCGAAAGGACAAATTACAGCGTCAGGTACAGTCCCTGCGGGAACAGAATGCCACAGGGTGTGTCAGTGGAATCGAAGTGCACTTCGGG
Source organism: Arthrobacter sp. H20 (assembly GCF_000520515.1). Lineage (GTDB taxonomy): Bacteria > Actinomycetota > Actinomycetes > Actinomycetales > Micrococcaceae > Arthrobacter_D. The sequence continues at coordinate 4,388 of NZ_AZRY01000205.1, read as the reverse complement.
GATAGCCGCATTACGCGCATACCGGAGGTGGCGTATGTCACCGAGGACGATCTTGCTGGCAGTCGCCTAACCGGCGCACATCCCTCCACGTTCCTGTTCCAGCGGGAACACCTGTTGAGTGAGGTCGGACTTGTAGATGAAGAGCTACCCTACGGCTACGGCGAGGACTATGACCTCCTGCTGCGTGCGGCGCAGCGGGGCCGGATAGCGGTGCTTTCAGAGGTGACGGTGGACGTTCTCTGGCACCCCGGCGGTTCCTATTTCTCCCAGCGGTGGCAAGCCATGGCGGACGGAGTCGGCTACTTGATGGACAAGCATCCATCCATCAGGGCGAATCGGCGCGGGGCGGCATGGATGGAGGGTCAGCGAGCGTTCGCCCTGGCCGCGTTGGGCAACCAGCACACAGCGGCCCGCCAGATGGCCGCCACTTCGCTTTCCCATAGCCTTCTAGAACCACGCGCGTATCTTGCGCTGGCGATGACCCTGAACTTGATCAAACCTGGAACTATTCTGAGGGCATTGAATGCGCGAGGTCGCGGTATTTAGCCGTGTGCGACCGTTTATCAGGCGCTACCGCGGCGACGCTGGAGACGGTAAGCAAGCCGTAATGGCAAACTGATCAGCCCGGCAATGCGCCGGTCTCGTGAGGGCATTTGCTCATGCCAGGCTGCGTCTGCGCGGATGTCAAGCCGGCCTGTTCGGAATCGCATGGGATTGCCCGCCACCGTGTGGTGCTCAGAGAGGGTTACAGCGTCGTCCTGAATGTGCGAGGTGTCAGTGGTATCAACGCAGGCAAACGAGAGGATCTCATCCACCACCTGCCGGGGGTGTTCCATGAAGTCTTCATAATGCACCGTCTTGACGGGTACTTTGAGTAGCGTAAGCGCATGAAACAGCACCCCATAGGCCGACCAGTTGGCGACCGCCGCAGCCGTGGAGTAACGGGGCATGAAAGCGTCTGAGGAACCAGCTTCGGGGCGCCTAACGATTTTAGCCCAGGAAAAGGCAACCCCCCTAGGGTCCCGAACCACCAGCACGCATTTTAACTTTACCGAGGAACGGCGAAGTAGATATGCGTAGGCTGGATGTTTGCTGGAATCGACTAGGAGCTTCGCATCGCCGACCTTTGCGGCCGCCCGATACAGAGCGTCCAGGCGGTACAGCAGCCTTTGCCGCTGTTTTTTCCGGGTTCGCCCCGAAAGACCGGTAACCAATTCAGGTATGAACCGGTTCCTTACTACAGAGCTCCTGTCCGCTACGGCAAGGGAAGGGTCGATGCGCTGCCACCCCGAATAGGCCTCCTGTCCCACCTCAGTCCAGAAGGTGCAGGCTGAGAAGGGCAGTGAACAGCCACACAATTCATCGTCACGAAGGCCTCGTTCCCACAAGTGCAGGACCTCCCCCAGTCCTACCACTCCCGGGCATTCAGCCAAGCAGCGCTCCAGGAGAGTGGAACCGCTGCGGCCGAACCCGCCCAGCATAAGCACGGCCGGTCGCTGTCCCCCTGCATTGCCGCCTTGGTAGTTCGACTCAGTGTGGAATGATCCTTTGTTACTCATGGCGTGCCGCTTCCCCCGATCCGTGATGCGGCGCGCACCGCAACCATTCATATGTATTCAGTTTGTTGAGACAAGTCAAGAGCGAGGATTCTGCGGTGTGGAGGCGGCTCGGAGATACTGGACTTTTGTGGCTCTTCACGAACGAGGGTGTAGGCCGGATGGTCGCGTCGGGGCGCGTCATGGCGGGGTAGAGGTCGAGGTCTCCCGGAGGATGGAAGTTCTCACACTGACCATCCCGGACGAAAGACCTCGACGTGCCCAACCCTACTTTCACGACCCGTGACCTGACGACGTTCTGCTGCCTTGACGAGCTCGGCCTGGTAGCCGTCGGACAGCATCTGGACCCGAATCGTGCCGTGCTGGAATGCCGCGTCGTGGAGCCGGATCAGTGGTGCCGGAGGTGCGGTGTCGAGGGCGTGCCCCGCGACACCGTGATTCGCCGGCTGGCGCATGAGCCGTTCGGGCACCGGCCCACAACCCTGTTGGTGCGGGTACGCCGCCACCAGTGCTCGGGATGTCGTCGGATGTGGCGTCAGGACACCTCCAAGGCAGCTCCGCGGCGGGCGAAGATCTCCCACGGCGGACTGCGCTGGGCCTTAGCTGCGATCGTGGTCGATCACCTCACGGTGACCCGTGTCGCCGCCGGGCTGGGGGTGTCCTGGAGTGCCGCGAATGACGCTGTTCTCGCGGAGGGCAAGCGGCGTCTGATCGATGACCCGACCCGGTTCGAGGGGGTCACGACGATCGGGGTCGATGAGCATGTCTGGCGGCATACCCGACGCGGCGACAAGTACGTGACCGTGATCATTGATCTCACCCCAATCCGCGAAAAGACGGGCCCGGCACGACTGTTGGACATGGTCGAGGGACGCTCCAAAGCCGTGTTCAAGGCCTGGCTCGCTGACCGACCGCAAGCGTGGCTGGACGGGGTGGAGGTGGTCGCGATGGATGGTTTCACCGGCTTCAAGACCGCTACCTCCGAGGAGCTCCCGGACGCGGTCCCCGGTGATGGACCCGTTCCATGTTGTTCGCCTTGCCGGGGGCGGACTGGATCGGTGCCGACAACGCATCCAACAGGAAACTTGCGGCCACCGTGGGCGCGCCGGCGACCCTCTCTACAAGGTCCGACGCACCCTTCACACCGGCGCGGGATTGCTCACTGATAAGCAGCAAGCCCGGCTGGAGGCCGTCTTCCAGATCGAGGAGCACGTCCAGGTCGAAGCGACGTGGGGCATCTATCAGCGGATCGTCGCCGCCTATCGGGAACCGGGCAAGAGGAAGGGGAAGGAGATGATGCAGGCCGTCATCGGCGCTGTTACCAGCGGCGTTCCCGCCGCCCTGATCGAGATCCACCGACTCGGCCGGACCCTGAAGCAGCGCGCCGCCGACGTACTCGCGTTCTTCGACCGGCCAGGCACCAGCAACGGCCCGACGGAGGCGATCCAATGCCGATATCGGCATTGGATCGCTTATGCCGAGGTCTGGGTTATGCCGACAAAGCTGATGTCGGGTTTGTTCGGGCCGGTTGCTTCGTGGTCTTGTCGGCATAGTCAGAGGGCTTCGAACCATGTAAGGATCCCCGGGTCTGCTGTGTAGGTGCCGGGGGCGACTTCGGGTGGTCTGGTCTTCTCGAGCGCGGCGTTCTTTGTCTTCATGTCGGCGTGGAGGTAAATGTCAGTTGTGGAGGTTTGTTCATGGCCGAGCCATAGGGCGATGACGGTGATGTCAACGCCGGCATGCAGGAGGTTCATGGCGGTGGTGTGCCTGAGGGTGTGCATCGTGACGTACTTGGAACTCAATGACGGACAGGGCTTGGTGGCAGTGCGGACGTGGGTTGCAAGGCGGCGTTCGATGGCGTCGCGTGAAAGCGCGTTGCCGCGCGGGCCTGGGAACAGCGCACTGCCGGGCCGGGCGGTGCGTTCGTTGAGGTAGGCGCGCATTTGGTCTCGAGTCTTGGCGCTGATTGGGGTGGCCCGGTGCTTGCGGCCCTTTCCCTCGCATTCGATGTATGGGCTGTTGCCGGTATGGATGCTGGTGGTGGCAAGGCCGATGAGCTCGCTGATGCGCAGTCCTGTGTTGACGGTGAGGGCGAGCATCATCTGGTCACGCCTGCCGGTCCAGGTCGAAGTATCGGGTGCTGCCAGAAGTGCATCGGTTTCGTCTTCGTTGAGGTAGCTGATCATGGGTTTTGCGATCTTGGCCGGTGGGATGGTGAGGATGCGGCGGATGGTCTCGGCGTGTTCTGGATGGTCGGGCAGGATATGGGCGTAGAGGACCCGGATCGCGGTGAGCCGGGCATTGCGGGTCGCCGCCGTGTTGGCCCGCTCGTTGCTGAGGTGGTCCAGGAATGCTGTGACCATGTCGCGGTCGATGTTTTCGAGCCGTATCTGGTCTGCGCGGGTTGTCGTGGTGGTGCAGACGTGTTTGATCAGCAGCCGCCAGGTGTCGCGGTAGGAGGCGATGGTGTTGTCGGAGAGGTTGCGCTGAGTCCCGGCCGAAAGACACTGTGAACCGTTTCCAGTTTGTGGGACACCACGTATTTAGGCTGCAAATTGTTGCGTACTGTTATATTCTATCTCGTATTCAGACGGAGTCAAATAGTCGAGCGTCGAATGAAGCCGCTTCCTGTTGTAATAGACTTCAACGTACTCAAATACCTCTCCCCGCACTTCGTCAATGTTCAGCCATGGCCTACGGTAGATAAGCTCCTTCTTGATCGTGGAGAAAAAGGATTCCGCCACCGCATTATCATAACAAGACCCGGTCCTACCCATTGACCGGACCACATTGTAATCCCGGCAGTATTGCGCGAAAGCAGAGGACGTGTAT
>NZ_KI914750.1:6959-17585 GCF_000520515.1 Arthrobacter sp. H20 | reverse complement strand
GGCTCGTGGCTTCGGATCCGACGGTCAGCCGGCTGGTCACTACCCTTTCGAGGATCAGCCCGGGTAAGGCGTTGGCCGCGATCAATGCCGCCCGGGCTGCCGCACGATCCCGTGTGTGGGCAGTCGCCGGGGAACACTCGCCGTTGCACGGGGTCAGCAGGCGCGCCCCGCTGGTTGTGGACTTGGATGCGACGCTGGTGAATTCGCATTCGGAGAAGGAAGACGCCCGCCCGACGTGGAAAAAAGGGTACGGGTTCCACCCGTTGGCGGCGTACCTCGATCACGGGACGGAGGGCACCGGGGAGCCGTTGGCGGTGCTGCTGCGCCCGGGGAACGCCGGGTCCAACACCGCCTCTGACCACATCCAGGTCACCCGGGATGCGTTGCAGCAGTTGCCGAAAGGGTACCGCTCCGGCAGGAAAGTCATGATCCGCACCGACTCAGCCGGCGGCACCCACGGGTTCCTTCACTGGCTCACCCACCCACGCCGGAACCTGGGCTATTCGGTGGGTTTCCCGCTCCACGGCGCCGTCGAAGCGGCCCTGCCCCGGGTTCCGAAGTCTGCGTGGACCCGGGCCTACAACAGTGACGGGATCGAACGCGACGGGGCCTGGGTCGCGGACGTCACCGGGATGCTGGACTTGTTGTCCTGGCCGGCCGGGATGCGGATCATCGTCCGTAAAGAAGTCCCTCACGTCGGTGCTCAGCTACGGATCACTGATGTCGATGGGATGCGCTACACCGCCCTGGCCACCAACCAGGAGACCGGGCAACTGGCGGACCTGGAAGTCCGGCACCGGTTACGGGCCCGCTGCGAGGACCGGATCCGTAACGCCAAGGACACTGGGCTTCAGAACCTGCCCCTGCACTTGTTCGCGGCGAACACGCTCTGGTGCCACCTGGTGATGCTCGCCTCCGAACTCATGGCCTGGGCGCAGATACTCGCGCTCCACGGCACGAAAGCCAGACGGTGGGAACCGAAAAGACTCCGGGCGAGGATCTTCGAAATCGCCGGCAGGATCAGCTCCCACGCCCGAAGGCTGACCGTTCACCTCGCATCCACCGCACCCGAGACCGGACTGCTCATCAAAGCCCTCACCCGCATCAGAGCCCTGGACCCGCCATAACCGCCACCACCGCCGACCGATCCCGAGCAGCAGATCCAAGCACCACAGTGATGGACGTGGAACCATCACCGACAACCGCCACGGCCAGCGGCAACAATGTCGCACCCACATGCCACAATCAAACCAGTCAGGCAGCCAGTAAGCCCCGATCACACAGGGAACAACGCCTCATGAAAGATCGAGGCTAAGAGGTCCATTGTCTTTTCAGCTGATACCGGAGTGACAGAGATAAGTCCGTTGTCTGCTATCAACTCCTTGATGGCCTTCTCCAGCTCCACAGTTGCGAACTGTCCCGAAGATTCTTCCTCAGTCGCATCTGCAGTGCATCCAGCTATTGCTGTGGCAATGACGACGAGCAGAGCTACTTTGTTCGTCAACCGGTGCCGGGGCCGCCGTAACGTCATACCTGAGCTGCGACGGTGCGGACAGCACCGTTGTAGTTACCGGTGCCGTTCACCTTAAGGGACAGGTAAATCGCGTTCCAACTCATGCACACGTTACCTGACAGGTAGGACCCAGAACGGTTCGAGTTGGTCCAGGTGGTTGAGGTGGTGCCACTCGGCCCGGAGACCGAAAGTCCCCACGCTGAAGCTCCGATGGCCCACGGATCTGCCGTGGTCTTGTTGGTGACGGTCCGCATGACTCGGTTTGAAACGACGGAGGTCGCGTAGTTTCCACAGCCTCCCTCGGCAACGTTTTGAATCCAGACGTTGCCAGTCAGAGTGCTGGTGGAGTTGAAGTTGACCGTACGACATGCTTGTGTGCAGGCGGAGAACGGCGGACACCAGCGCGCTGCGCGAGGGCGCTTGGTAGTGGGCGACTTGATCCTCCAACCAGGCGATTTGGTGGTCGTCGAGGCGGAGTTGGATCTGGATCCCTGCAGTTCCTCGTGGCCGTCGTACCCTCCGCGGCATAACTGATTCAGTCGGTTCAGTCACCGGGGTGAACATGTGGCTGATCTGTTCTGGGCTGACGGCGTTGAAGGCGTCAACGAGTAGGTCACTGTAGGTGATCTGCTCTGTTTTGGCTGCGCTCTTGACACGTTCCAGCACCTCGGGTGGCAGGTAAACGCCCACATTGCGCGGTGCTCCCGGCACTGTCCGCGAGGCAGGATGTAGTGCGGCGTCGTCCGGCTCACCGACCGGCACGGCCTTCCCCCTTGGTGAGGTCAGTGGAGTCTCGGCGCTATTGGTTTCAGTGCCAGCAACCATAGGCGCCGTGTTCCCGGTTTCGCTGGGTCGTGCCTTCGGCTTCAAAAGTCCTTGCAGGCTGGCTCCGCGCTTAGGTGATGCTGCAAATGGTTTGAAGGCTTCTGCCAGGCTCGCGCGATCCGCGTTCATGCTGCTTGCCCGCTTTCGATCTCGTTGAGTCGGGAAAGTATTTCCCCGGTCAGGGCTTCATACCCTTCGGCAAGGCCACCGGCGTTGCGGGAGAAGAACCCTTCGCTGGGCATCTGACCTGCCCGCAGGGCTTTCAGCCGGTCTTTCTGCGCTTGGGTGACGGCACCCTCGAGTTCATGAAAGAGCAGGCCGAGGCGACGGAAGGCTGTGACGCTGAATAGATAGTGGGCCCATAACGCCAGCGCCTCGCTGCCGATCCCACGGCCTCTCACTGCCGGGTCAAAGACGGTGATTCCGGCCCTGGGCCATCCGGTTGCCTCGGACTCCCAATGCCAGGGAACAGTCCCGATCAGTCGGTTAATGGTGCATCGGCGATCACCAGTCGCCGTCGCACCTCGGGCCACTCGCCTGATTCCAGCTGCCCCTCGATGCGCTCAAGGGCGGCATCCGCCTCTTGCTCATGTGGGGCGGGAAGTAAGGGCCGTTCCACAGATTCCATTCGTGGTGGGGTTTCAGCCATTCGCGATAAGCGGAAAGATCTTCGGTAAGCCAGTCACGGAGCCGGACCTGCCAGCCTTCCAGGATGACGTGAGATTCAGTCATCCTAGACAGCCCGCACGGAGGTGAGAATGGTTGCACTCAATGCGGTGAATGGCTCCCCCGCTCAGCCTCCATGACGGGACTCCACCGCGAATCCTGCATCAGCCAGGAACCCGTCGAGGGTATCGGCGTCCAGGAAGCGCAGACGAGCACGGTCCACACAAAGTGCCGTTCCGTCAGGGTCCGCAGTGGTTTCGTTAAGCGTCACGACGTCGCCGTCGAGCGCCTCGACATGGTGGATGATGCGCAAGGGGCGACCGGCGTCGTCGACCACGTCCTGGGCGTTGTCCGGCGTCCAAATTTCCCAGGCGCGCGCCTCGGGGTTCCGGGTGGCGAAGGTCAAACGCTCGCCGTCGCCGTCCCCTCGACCCACTCCACCTCGGTGCGCCGCCGGGCCACGTATCCCCCGTTGCCGCAGCCGACGTCGAGCACTGATTCAGCGCTCATGCCGAACGGCACATACAATTCATCACTCGCGTCCCAGGGATTCAGGATGGCGTAGAGGCTCGCTGCGTCAGCGTCTGAATACATGGCTACTGGAATCCGGGGCCGATCACCACTGTGATGTTCGGGGACACCTCGGCGGACTCCACTAGCGTCGGTATGCCAAGAACGCCTCCCACTTCCTGGGCTGCTGCGAGCTGGGAGGGGTTGTTGTAGAAGACCACCGAGCTCTGCAGCGGCGCTCCGCCCCAGTCAGCAATTTGCCCGGCGCCCCAACCGCTTGCTGTCACACGACCGGCGGTCGCGCTTGCGAGTCCACTGATACCGGTTGAGTTGTAGACGTTTACCGGTTGCGTTCTGTCGATGGTCTCCGGCTCTTCGCTCGGCGTGGGCTCGCTCTCGGCCGGCTCCGGGTCGGTCGGTTCCGGGTCGGAGGGCTCAGGCCCGGAGGTGGCGTCGTCGTCGCTCGCTGGGGAGGGCGAGGAGTCTGGCGTTGCAGTCGCGGCGGCTGGTGTGCTGGTGGTCTGGGTTGGCTCTGAATCTGTCCCAGCACCGAAACCGAGGCGGGGGAGGATGAAGTAGGCGGCAAGACCAACGGCGAGTGCTAGCACTCCGACCAAAATCTTCAACGCCAGTCCACTGGACCGTTGCGGAACCAGCCGTTCCCGGTGAACTCCCTGCCGCGATGCGGATTCAGGGATCTTGTCGAACTCGTCCCGGGGGTATTGGCTCATAGTGATGCGTCGTCCTTGGATTTTGGCACTGGAAACGGTTCGCCGAGGGCGTTTAGATGTCAGCGCCGAGCCGGCGGGCCGAGCGCGCTCGCTGACGGGATGTTCGTAGTCTACGCAGTCGCTTGACCAGCATGGGATCGTGAGCCAGCGCGGCCTCGGTATCAATCATCGCGTTGAGGATCTGGTAGTAGTGGGTAGCCGACAGATCGAACAGTTCCCTAATCGCCTGTTCTTTAGCCCCCGAGTACTTCCACCACTGACGTTCCAGGGCAAGCATCTGCTGCTCCCGATCGCCTAGCACCCCCATCACCTGCTGATCATCCGGATCCGGGTGCACGGCATTGTCAGCGCTTGCTGCTTCAGTCACTACCCATCGCCCCTTAGCTGAAGACAGCCTGGTTGCACGCTGCCTGGTCTGGCCTTCATCGTAATTGGGAATAACACTCTTGTCATTTAGTACACCCGCGCACAAGGATGGGATGGTGTCGGAATACCAGAGCGCCCTCTTCCCTGAACCATCTCCCGCGCCCGGCAAGGCCCCGGGAGCTGCCGCTCCACCGTTCCCCTTCGCCAAACCTGTAGCGGTGGCCGACATCGTCCATCCCAGCTGGGCCGACCCCCTGCGCCCGGTTGAACCTCAGCTGCACCAGCTTGCCGATCGTCTGCGGGCCGAGGTGGACGCCGGTCACCAGATCCTGCCCGAGGCGCAGCATATTCTTCGGGCGTTCAGCTACCCACTAGACCAGGTGAAGGTGCTGATCCTGGGCCAGGACCCGTATCCGACGCCGGGACACGCCGTCGGGCTGTCCTTCTCCGTCGCTGGCAGTACCCGGCCGATTCCGAGGAGCCTCGCGAATATCTACCGGGAGCTGGCCGCCGACACGGGGGCCTCAGTTCCCGACCACGGGGACCTGTCGGGATGGTCAGAGCAGGGGGTGCTGCTACTCAACCGGGTGCTGACTGTGCGCGCTGGCGACGCGGCGTCGCACCGCCGTCTGGGCTGGGATGTGGTGACCAGTGCAGCGGTGGAGGCGCTGGTGGCCCGGGATCGTCCGCTGGTTGCCGTGCTGTGGGGCAGAGATGCCCAACAGATTAAACCGCTGCTCGGAAGCACACCGGTGATTGAGTCAGTTCACCCGAGCCCGCTCTCGGCGTCGCGAGGGTTCTTCGGTAGCCGTCCGTTTACCCGGGTTAACACCCTGCTGGCAGAGCAGGGTGTTAACCCGGTGGATTGGCAACTGCGGTAGCCTACCTGCGCCGGTTTCGGCGTTCATTGCTGCTGAACCCTTTGGTGAGCGGACGTGCCAGATTGTCACCGAGCACCACACCCCCCGCGACTGCAAGGATGATGGTCAGCGCGTTGAACATCGTGTTGGTTCCGGCACCAATCATCTCCGTTTCGATGGTGAGGCCGTACATCGACCTGAATACCATCAGCCCCGGGTAGAGGAACATGACGGCGGGGACCGCCATGACCAGCTGTGGAGCGCCCATCCTCAGCGCTACCATCCGTGCCAACATCCCAATGAGCACCGCTGCGACCGCCGGGGCAAGCCGATAGCCAACTCCCAGAGTGACCACCAACGAGTACAGCAGGAAACCGGTCACGCCAATCAGGGAGGTGGGGAGCACTAGCTTCATGTCGGTCTGCTCCGCAACGCAGATCATCGCAACAGCGATGAAGACCAGCACTGCAACCACCGGGAGCGGATAGAGGGATCCGACTGAAGTGGTCATTTCCAGCTCTGGAATACCAATCAGAGCTCCCACCACCAGCGCCACGGCGAGCCCTGATACGATCGCCGCGAACACCAGAAACGCGGACAGATACCTGCCCGCCGCCGTGACCGGGAAACCGTTAATGGCGTCCTGGGTGGCCGATACCAGTCGCCCGGTCGGCAGGAGCAGCAGAATACCGCCCACCACCACAAACGATGGGGCCACACCGATATCGAGCCACCAGAAGACCATGGCGACGATCGTGACCATCCCGGCTGAGGTAGCCACCGCGAAGAATTCAGGGACGCGCCACTTCCCCAACTGCCGCAGGAGGAGGTCGACGCCGATGCAACTGGTAAAACTGATCAACGACTCCAGCGGAGTCCCGCCGATAAAACCCACGATGACGGCGCCGAAGATGCCGAACGCGGCTGTCACCATCCACCGAGGGAAGGGCTTGGGTTTGTGGGTGATCTCTTCGAGGCGCGCCGCCGCCTCAATCCGGGAGGTACCGCCGTCGACGACGTCGGTCACCAACTGGTGCACCTTCAGCAGCCCGGCGTAGTTGTTGGTCCACGATCGGACGACCCGCAGCACAGTGACAGGGGTCTGGTCTTTGGCCGAGTAGTTCAGGATGACTGACTGGTTGGTGATGTCCACTTCAATGTTGTCCAGCCCGAATGCGGCGGTAACAGCGATGATGCTGGTTTCCACCTCAAGGGCACCTGCCCCATAACGGAACATTGTTTCGGCAAGGCTCAACGCGAAATCCAGCGTCCTCCGGGCGTTAATGTCCGGTCCGGACACCTGGATGGTCGGGTTGGCGTAGGGGCTTCCGGCCAACCGTTCGACAATGCTCATCGCCTGGGTGGGTGGCGTCTCCCCCTGGACCAGGCGGCGCAGCACCTTACGGGCGGCGGCGTTGGAGCGGTCGGGGCGCACCGAGCGCGGGGTGGTGGGCAGCGCATCAGTCGGCGTCGAATATGACCGTCGATCCGGTTTGGCGGGTGCGGGGCGCAGCTTGGACTTCGACTTTGCAGCCGAGCCCTTGCCGGATTTCCCTGCTGCCCCAGGCCGGACTGCCCCTCCCCCGGGGGTTCCGGGCAGCGAGTGCACCGGAAGCGCGGGCGGCGACGCCACGCTGGCGGGGGTACCCGCCGTGGGGACGATGGGCAGCTGTTCGGCTACCGGTGCGGGGTTGGTGTTGGGGTTGCGGCCGTCGTCGGCCTCTGGCTTCTCACCCATGGGATTCACCCCTTCATCCGGTGTTCCCGCGCGGAGCGGGAAAGGTTGTCAGTAAAACGGTTGGTGGTGTCGGCGCCAGTAAATTTGTCGAGCGACCCGTTCGCCGATGGCGTTCCACACTCGATACTTCCACGGGCTGAGGGGCAGGTCATAACAGCCGACAAAGTCCGTCACAGTTTTGGTAAAACTGGTCTTGAACAGCCCCAGTCCGTGATGCTGATGGGTGGTGTCCTTGAGCTGGTTACTGGGCGGGGTGCCACAGAAGTCGTATTCGATAATCCCGAACTCTTCCTTTAGGTCGGTGATCGCCTGCCACTGCACCAGATGAGAGTCACCGTACTGGGACCGCCTGGGTTTGGATCCGCCGTCCTTATAGGTGCCCTTGAGGCCGTAACTGATGACGAACGCGCCCACCGAGGGCTCGCCGTCCTCATAAACGAAGTACAGCCGGCCCTGTCCAGCGTCAGCGAAGTTCTTCCAGAACCGGCTGTAGTACTCGTACGAGCGGAGCTTGGCGGCCGAGCGGTCCTCGATGTGGGCCATCAGCTTATACATCGAACTGAAGTTTTCGTCGGTGGGCTGCATACGGCGCACTTCGACGCCTTCGCGGATAGCGCGCCGGACAGCGTTGCGGCCGCGCGAATGGAGATTGCGAAGCAACTGGTTGGGAACAGGCGTGGTGTCGAGGATGGCCGTGTGATCGTTGGGCTGCAGGTCAAAGGTCTTGATTAGTCCTGCACTGCGAAACAGCCGGTCGACGTCGTCGTCAGCTGGAATGTCAGGCTCAACCTTTACGGCAAAGACCCTGTGACGCCCAGTGCGGACCAGATCCCTGCACGCATCGAGCACCGCCGGCACATGAGTGGGATCGGCGACGTCGGGTCCTTTGATGAGGTACCACAAGGCACCGATGAGGGGGAATCGCTTCTCAACCACCAGGTTGTAGCTGGTGTAGTCGGCGCATTCGAGGACCAGGAATCGGGGAGTCCAGCCGTGATGTGACTTCACGTCGGCGAAAGATGCCGACTGGAGCATATTTCCGCCATTGGGGTTTGCCGTCACCAGCGCATCCCAGTTGTCCCGCTCCTCGGCCGTCGCAAGACGCGCGGTGAACTTAACCAAAATCCCTCAATCAGTGGTGGTGACACAAAGACAATTCAGTCTAGCTGCTGGCCCCGTTGACCGCGGTCAGGTTCGCCCGGGTCGGCTTTGCCCTGGCTCCAGACGGTCGGTCGATCCTCCCCATTCCCCAGGTCGTGCAATAGCATCGAACGCATGGACTATCGATACCTCGGAAATAGCGGATTCAAGATCTCGGAAATCACCTATGGCAACTGGTTGACGCACGGCTCGCAGGTGGAGAACGACGTCGCCACCCAGTGTGTGCGCGCGGCACTGGACGTGGGCATCACCAGTTTCGACACGGCCGATGTGTACGCAAACACGGCAGCCGAAACGGTACTCGGCGAAGCGTTGAAGGGCGAGCGGCGCCAGTCACTGGAAATCTTCACCAAGGTGTGGGGCCCAACGGGTCCCAAGGGGCCCAACGACGCCGGCCTGTCCCGCAAGCACATCATGGAGTCGATCAATGGCTCGCTGGATCGCCTCCAGACTGAGTATGTGGACCTCTACCAGGCGCATCGCTACGATCACGAGACGCCGCTGGAGGAGACCATGCAGGCCTTCGCCGACGTCGTCCGCCAGGGCAAGGCGCTCTACATCGGTGTCAGCGAATGGGACGCACGGCAGATCCGGGCCGGCCATGAACTGGCGAAGGAGCTCGGCTTCCAGCTGATTTCAAACCAACCGCAGTACTCGATGCTGTGGCGGGTCATCGAGGAAGAAGTAGTGCCAGTATCGGAGGAGCTTGGGCTGTCCCAGGTTGTCTGGTCGCCCGTCGCGCAGGGTGTGCTGACCGGGAAGTATCAGCCGGGAGGGACTCCTGAGGAAGGGTCGCGGGCCGCTGACGAGAAAGGCGGTTCCACCATGATCAAGCGATGGATGTCCGACGAAACCCTCACCGGAGTGCAGCAGCTGAAACCCATCGCCGAAGAGCTGGGACTCACGATGGCGCAGCTGGCGGTTGCCTGGGTGCTGCAGAACAAGAATGTTGCGGCAGCGATCATCGGCGCCTCGAAACCGGAGCAGGTCAGGTCCAACGCTGTAGCGTCGGGCGTCACCCTTGAAGCCGATGTGATGGCGAAGATCGACGAGGCAATCGGTTCAATGGCTGAGTCCGATCCTGCGAAAACTGTCTCGCCCGAGGAGCGGCCCGTATGAGGCTCGCGGTAACGGGCGCCAGCGGAAAACTGGGGCGAACCGTCGCGTCAGTCCTGAGGGCTGCTGGGCATGAGGTCCTCGGAATGGATCTGCAGGGGGAGCGCGATCCCGGCTTCCTGAAGATCGACCTAACCAATTACGGCCACGTCATTGACGCTCTGATGGGTGTCGACGATCGGCATAGCGGTTTTGACGCGGTGGTTCACCTGGCGGCCATTCCGGCTCCCGGCATCTACGCGGATGCCGCGACGTTCCATAACAACATGCTGTCCACCTACAACGTGTTCCAGGGATGTCGTAGGGCCGGAATCCAGCGGATCGTGTACGCATCAAGCGAGACGGTGCTGGGGCTTCCCTTCGACGAGGATCCGCCCTACATCCCGGTCGATGAGGAGTATGCGGCCCGCCCGGAAAGCACCTACTCACTGGTAAAACACCTTGAGGAACAGATGGCGATCCAGCTGACGCGCTGGGATCCGGAGTTGAGCATCACGGCGCTGCGGTTCTCCAACGTGATGGACCCCGAGGACTACGCTGAGTTCCCGTCCTTCGACGAGGACGCCATGTCCCGAAAATGGAACCTGTGGGGGTATATCGACGGTCGCGACGGCGCGCAGGCAGTACAGCGTGCGGTCGAGAATGCTGCCCCCGGCTTCGATAAGTTCATCATTGCGGCAGCCGACACGGTAATGAGTCGTTCCAGCGTCTCACTCGCGGCCGAGGTGTTCCCCGGGGTCGACGTGGTCAAGAACGTTGGCGAGCACGAAACGCTGCTTTCCATCGACCATGCACGCAGTGTGCTGGGGTTCGATCCGCAGCACAGCTGGCGGGACCACGTCGGCTAGCGGTTGGTCCTGGAAAGGGCGAGCGTGCGGGACCGACAGGTGTGGTCAGTGCCACCCACGCACTCCCTACCCCATGACCCCGCCACGGGACGCTGACGGCGACGCATAAGCATCGACAGGTGCCGCTCCCGCTAACCCTTGGAAAGCATTAGGCGTTTGCTGTGGTGCTTGCATAGCCACCCCAACGACCCTAGTACTCAGTGTCGCTGCAGCCGGAGGCTGTGCTCCAGCGCGGGCTCGAAGCGTTGTCGATATCGCGTCCGCGTTGGCCAGACCAGTTGCCGAAACGAGC
>NZ_KI914750.1:0-6859 GCF_000520515.1 Arthrobacter sp. H20 | reverse complement strand
CCGGACCCGCCATGCCTAACGGCGCGGCGGTTTGGTATGGGAGGATGTCGGCGTTTTTTGTGAGGATGTCGGAGTATTCTTGGGGCGCCATCCGGTGAAACTGACGGGCCCCGGCGCGTTCGCTCAGAGCTTAATTTTATTGCCCCGATGGTTCCCCCGAGGCCTCTTTTAGTCGTTGTTCTGTCAGTGCTCGATGGTGGAATAGAGGTATGAAAAGCAGCAAAGCTTATGCTCCCGGAGCGGGGATCCCTCCCGAATCTGGCGCCGATTCCGCCTCCGACCACGGGTCCACTGGTACTTCCGCCGGGTATGGCGTGGGTGGCCCGTTAAGCGTCGATGCCGAGTGGATCGCTCCCGTCGCTGATGGGTGCGGAATGACAGCTAATCCAGGCCAGTCTGGGCCTGACGCGCGGGTGCGGTCTAGTGATGAATCCTCTGCATTGACGGGGCAGCTGGGATTAGCGGCTCCTGCCGGGCTGGGTTCCTCTCAGGCGTTGGATGCGTTGAGGGATGTCGCCGAGGCCAGGTCGTGGCTCGATGCGCAGGAAGCGAAGCTCGTCACCCGAATTCTGGACCTTCAGGCTGAGCGGATCCACGGTGGCCGTGGCACTTTGGATTTCGATAAAGCCCTCGCCGCGAGCGAGGTCGGTGCCGCCTTGCGCCTACCGGAGCGGACCGCTGGGAGCCTGATCGAACACAGTACGCTCCTCACCCGCCACTACCCTGCCACGTTGCACGCGTTGGAGGGCGGCAGGTTCTCGCGCCGTCATGCGTGGGCGGTCGTTGAAGAGGCCAGCAACCTGCCCGACGTTGTCCCTGCAGTTACCGTCGCCTACGAAAGTAAGCTCATCGCCATGGCGGGGAAAACAACGGTCGCGAAGTTCTCTCAGCAGGCCCACCGGTTACTCGAGAGGCTCCACCCCGAATCGATCACTACCCGACACAAGAAGGCCGTCCAGGGCCGGTTGCTGCAACTCAGTCCCGCGTATGACGGGATGGCTTGGCTCGAAGCGTATCTACCTGTCGTTCAGGCCGCAGGGATCTTCCATCGGGTCGACACCGCTGCCCGCGCCCTGCAAGGCCCCGACGAACCCCGGACTCTCACCCAGCTACGCGCCGACGTATTCACCGACGTCCTCACCAGCGCCGGACCAAACGATGGCGATGGTGTTCAGGCGAAAGTGTTTGTCACGGTCCCGGTGATGACGCTCCTCGGCGGGGACACACCGGGGGAACTCGAGGGGTACGGGCCGATCGACCCCGATGCGGCCCGCCGGTTGGCTGGGCACGCGCCGTCGTTCACCAGGATACTCACCCACCCCTCCACCGGGGCCAGACTTGGCGCTGACGCCACCACCTACCGGGTCCCCAAGGACTTGCAGGACTCGGTCCGGGTCCGGGATCGTACGTGCAGGCACCCGGGCTGTAACCGGTTGGCGGTGTTTTGCGAACTCGACCACACCATCCCCTGGGCCAGCGGCGGGAAAACCAGCTACTCCAACCTGGCGTGTCTGTGTAAACGCCACCACATGTTCAAAACCGAAGGCTACTGGCACTACCAACAACCAGAGGCTGGGACCATCATCGCTATCTCACCAGCCGGCGAAACCTACACCACACGACCAGACCCACCCCCAGAGCCCAGGGCACCAGACCCACCGCCCTTCTAACCTGAACCGTTTCGAGCAGGACCGTTTCGAGCAGCTCATTTCGAGCTGTACCGTTTCGAGCAGGACCGTTTCGAGCAGCTCATTTCGAGTAGTACCGGTCGCGCCAGGCAGCTACTTGGCGGAAGCCGACCGTTGACCCGTTGAACGCCACCGGATGAGGACAGTTACCGCAACCACTACGACAGCGACCACAGACGCTGATATCACAGTCGGCGTAGATTCCATCTCGCCACTAGTGCGGCCGACGGCAATCCAGGCCAGTCCCCAACCAATCGCTGCTGCGATAGCAAGCCGACCGTTGCCTTTGAACGCCAGACCGACGCCCACCACAGCAACAACTGCGAGCACACCCACAGCCCAAAGGTCCGCGTTCACGCCAAATCCATCGAACCCGGCGGAAGACAAAGCGGCGGCTATGTTTGCGCAAACCGCTACACAGACCCACCCCAGATAGAGGCCAAGCGTGCCGTCAACAATGACCGCCTCAGGCCAGGACACAGCGGGACGGCTGCTGTAGCGCAGAAACACATTCACGAGGACTGCAAGGAGCGCCGCAATCACCAGAACACTGGCGTTGAGAAACGCCGCTTGAATACTCAGAATCCAGATGGCGTTCAACACCATCGACGCCGCCACCAGCCAGCCGAGTGCTCGTTGCCGCTGGCTGGCTCGCTGGGACGGCAGCCATTGCCACACGGTGTAGGCCACTAGGCCGAGGTAGACCACTGTCCAGATCGAAAAGGCAGCACCCGCTGGCGCCAACCGGGTAGCGTCGGCGCCCAGGGCACCGTCAGCAGCCTCGGCGATCGGCGTTCCACCAAAGACCCCCACGCCAACCATCGATCCCACTATGCAAAAAGCCATGCTTAGGGTGACTGTGATCTGGCGGTAAAGGTCGGCGTTGGTCTTATTGTCGATTAATGTGTGAGCGCTCATACCTCCATTGAACCGCCACCCTGATTAGAAAACTATCTCTTGAATCAATCCATCAGTAGGCTGGGTAGTTCACGTCTTTACTCGAAAGGGGTATGTCATGACTGAATCAAATCTTCCCGAAGAGGAACTGAGCATCGTCGACGGAATCGACCCAGCGGAAGCTGAGGAGTTGGATCCGATAGCCGTGGGACAGCCTGACAGCTACCCGGGCGCGGCCGAGGACAACCCCGATCTGTGGCGCAACGACCCACTGCTCCAGGACGAGCCGGCTGCGACCGCAACTGAAGGAGACGTTATGGATGATCAAGCGTTGCGCGACGAATCGGCAGGCGAGCTGGCAAACGATGTGCCGACCCTGGGCGAAGCCGCCGCAGATGTGGACTTCGGCGATCCTGCCGACGAATCCGAGGTTGACGGCAGTGACGACAGCGCCAACCTCGGCGGCTCACCACTCAACGAGGCCGATGAGAACCCACTGGACCAATAGAGCAAAAGAATCACCCTGCTGCGCCGTCGACCTACCGATCGGAGGTCCGTCGGTGGCGCAGTGGCTCATCGGCCGGGACAAGCACCGGATCGAGCGGCAATCTCGCCGGTGCGCGCAGCCCGCCCCTCACAACACCGGAGCGGGCCGCTTAGCCTTCGCACTCCCGGCAGAACAGGAGATCGCCCTTTTGCCGGGCAACCTGGCTGCGATGGCGGACCAGGAAACAGGAGGAGCAGGTGAACTCGTCCTCCTGGGGCGGGATAACCCGGATCAGGAGTTCTTCGCCGGAAAGATCCGCACCGGGAAGGTCAATGCCCTCAGCCGTGTCGGCGTCCTCGACATCGACCGAAGCTGATTGGGATTTACTGCCACGGTTAGCCTGAAGGGCTTCGAGGGACTCGGCTTCCTTGTCCTCATCATTGTTGCGCGGTGCGTCGTAATCCGTTGCCATGCCGGTGCCGTTCTCCTGGAAATCGTTGAAGCCTGTGGGTAATGCAGCCACCGAGTGCAGCCGGGAAAATTCCGGCCCACTGTGCCGGGGAAATTGTCGCACGGATGTCCTATTACTAGGCCCCATGTCGAGCGTCTCGTACTGGTACACCGGGTGATAGGTACATCAAGCACAGCAGGTGCCCACTTATTCCCTGGCTCGAGCCGGGTTGTGGAGTCCCCCGGCGCGACGACGTATATGGCTCCGGGCGCCACCACCATCGTCAGAACTGAAGACGGCCGCGGAATAGGGTGGCCGCCGTGATGGTTGCTACCTGTGGAACCCATTGTCGACTGAAACGTGCAACTTGTGACTCTGTTTACCCCACTCAGCCTTGGCCAGCTCGAACTGCCCAACCGCATCGTTATGGCCCCGCTCACCCGGGTCCGGTCGAGCCGTGACGGCGTTCCCGGACCGATAGTTGTGGAGCATTACCGCCAGCGCGCCTCATTGGGCTTGATCGTCACCGAGGGCACCTACCCCAGCCACGCGGGCCGTGGCTTTCCCGGCCAACCAGGCCTGGTAACCGAGGAACAGCTCGAGGGCTGGCGCAAGGTGACGGACGCCGTGCACGACGCCGGAGGCCGCCTCTTCGCTCAGGTAATGCATGCGGGGCGCGTCACCCACGAGTCGACCACCGGCGGACACACAGTCGTCGCTCCAAGCGCCATCGCGATCAATGGGGAAACGCGCACCTACGACGGCAAGATGCCGTACCCAGTGCCGCACGCGTTAACTGGTGACGAACTACCCGGCGTCATCGAGGAGTTTGTGCAGGCGTCGCGGAACGCGATCGACGCCGGTATGGACGGTGTCGAACTCCATGGTGCCAATGGATACCTGCTGCACCAGTTCATGTTCCCCGAAACGAACCAGCGCGACGACGGCTATGGCGGGTCACCCGAGAACCGGGCGCGTTTCATGATCGAGGTGGTCCAGGCAGTTGTTAAGGCGGTCGGCGCCGAGCGGGTAGGGCTCCGAATCTCCCCGGGCACCAGCGCACGGGACGTGCTTCCCGTTGATCCGTCCGACGCCCTTTCCACCTACGGCGCAATGGCAGATGCCATCGCGCCTCTGAAAATTGCTTACCTGAGCGTGCTCCATGAGGATCCTGCCGGTGCACTGGTGCAGACAATCCGCACCCGATTCGATGGACCGTTCCTGGTTAACAGCGGATTCGGGGTCATGACCGATCTGGACGAAGCTGAGGAGATCCTGGCATCGAACATCGGTGACGCAGTCGTCGTCGGCCGTCAGGCCATCGCGAACCCGGATTTGGCCCGCCGCTGGCAGGAGGGCCTGCCGTTGAACGAGCCGGACCCGTTGACCTATTACTCGGACGGCGCGGAAGGGTACATCGATTACCCGTTCTATCAGGAGCCGCTCGCCGAGGCTACCGCCTAGCGCGCTGCGCGAAAGGCTGCCGCTGGGAAGGTACGCGGCCAGGCGTGCCGGTTGGTCGAGGCTAGCCCTCATGGCCAACCTGCAGCTGCACGTCATCCGCCCTCACGGCTTGGTAAAACCTTGGGGAACCAGCCATTTTCGAAGATGTTTACCTTCAACCCGTTGCGCATTTGAGCGGCGTGGGTCACTCTAAGGGATACATAAGAAATTCCCCGCGCAGGGGTGAGTCGGTGGGGGCTAGCGAGCTTGCCCTTTGATGGGGTTCTTCCTCGTCCGTCAGCTTGCCCGGCAGGGATAAGCCTGGAGCTGCTCGTGACACATGTCGGACCAACCACTTCCCCGAGAACACCGGGATTGCGCAGGTCTGCAACCCGCGGGGCACTCGCTGTATGCATCACTGTGGCGGCGGTCTGTGGTTCCGGTTATCAGAGCACCTTCATCGGTGGCTCGGGACAGCTCACCGCGGCGGCGGCCCGCTCCGCTATGTCATCGGCTGCGCCAACCGGCTGGGTGGGCCGGGAGCTGCTGACGCTCCCCACCCCGCCGTCCCAAGACTTCCTGGTCCCCGATGGCCCCACCAGTGGACCCGCGGTGGAGGTAACCGCACCCGCCGACGACGGCCTCAAGGTGACAAGCATTCCTTCCAGCGGCCCCGATCGCCCTGACGCTGGGTCTCTCATGTCACCGCTGGGAGTGCTCAGCCCCAGCTCCCCTTTCGGCGAGCGCATTAACCCGATTACCGGTGCGGCCGGCGAGTTTCACTATGGCCTGGATTTCGCAGCGCCCTGCGGCACACTCGTCCACGCGGCCGACGCTGGCACGGTGCGGGCGGTCGGCTGGCACCTGTGGGGCGGCGGCAATCGCGTGGAGATCGATCACGGCAACGGATTGATCACTACCTACAACCACCTCGAAGGTATCTCAGTTGAAACGGGGGATACGGTAGCGGTCAGCCAGATCGTGGCCGCAGTGGGATCGACAGGGTCCTCGACAGGCTGCCACCTCCACTTTGAAACCATCCGCGACGGATCCCATGTTGACCCAGGAGGCTGGACTCTAACCCCACTGGGTCGTTCGATTAATGCGGGATCACCGGACATGACCTCGTACGCGCCTGGTGGGACCGGCTCAGGCGAATCTTCAGTGCCCTGGGTGATCGCCATGCCACACGAGGTGTCGCACGGAGCTGAGAATGCCCCCGGTCTGGTCATCGCCGCAGCATCGCCCCGCAGGTTACCTGCACCTCAGGCCGCACCCGTTTCGGCAGCTCCTGTTTCGCCGAAGCCTTCTTCGGCCCCCTCGTCCAGCCCGAAGCCTTCGCCGTCTCCTGCGCCAGATCATTCGACCCCACCCGCCGCTCCGACGCCATCGCACACTCCGCCGATCACAAAGGCGCCAGCTCCGGGTGACAAAACCAATCCGCACCCCGGCCCGTCGCCGTCGCCGGGACCCGCTGCGCACCCGACACCTTCGCCAACGCCCAAACCAACGCCCGATCCCACACCAAAGCCAGCTCCCGTGCCGGTACCCACGCCCGATCCTTCCCCAGCGCCGGACCCCGAAGCGGACCCAGCGCCGACCCCTGAGCCGGACCTCAACTGTGAGGACGGATCCGATCCGGCGCCCCCACCTGCTATCGGCATCGGATCCGGCGCAGAGACTGGGAACGATCCAGTTCCCGCCCCCGCCCCCGCCCCTTCACCGCTTCCGGCGCCAGAGCCTGAACCGGCGCCTGCAGATATCGACGGTTCAGCCGATGGTCACGGAACGGCCGACGAGAGCGGCGACGGAACCGGGAGCGACGACCCCTCCAAGCCGGCTCTCGGCTGCGAGGCAGACACGTCGCCAGAGCAGTCCGAAGAGATCACGGCG
>NZ_AZRY01000202.1 GCF_000520515.1 Arthrobacter sp. H20 | reverse complement strand
CTTTGCGATCGCTGGCTATGAGGAAGTCAGCCGCCGCGTCGCGCCCACATGGCCGATCCGCGCCCGCCGACTTGTGAAGGCTGAGCTGCTGCGGTGATTTCGGACAGCGGATTTGGTGGTTTTCTCTACGCTGCCATGGCTGGCTGTTGGTAACTGTAGTGGACATCGTTGGGCCGGCGGTAATTGAGGGCTGAGTGCCGACGGCGGCTGTTGTAGAAGCCCTCGATGTAGCGGATGACATCTCGTTTTGCTTGTGATTTGGTGGCGTAAACGGTGCGGTGAACCCGTTCGTTCTTCAGTGCTGAAAAGAACGATTCCGCGGCGGCATTGTCCCAGCACACCCCGGTGCGTCCCATCGAGGAACGCATGCCCAGCCTGGTCACTAGTGCTCCGTGTTAATGGTTTGTTTGCGTTTCATCTTGCCCAGGAGGTACTCCGCTGACTTGGTCCAGGTGAATGGTTTGGCGGGCGTTTTTCAGTGCGTCCGCGACCAGATCGGTGCACATGTGATCGGCAATAGACCAGCCCACGACCTTCTTCGAATAGCAGTCGATCACGGTGGCGAGATAGAGGAATCCCCGGGATTAGCCAATTCCGCTGTCCGAAGTTCCCGCGGCAGCTCAGATCCCGCTGAATGGGAGTTCAGGTGAAGTGGCGCATGGATAACGCAAAATCCATGCGCAGCGTGCTTTCGTGGCCACTGCTCGGTGCTTTCGGCAAGGGCGGGAAGTTAGGTGGCGATGTGGAGGTATGCGATGGGTATCAGTGGTTGAGGTGGTCGATGGTGAGGTTTTCGCGGCGGGTGACACCGAGTTTTTCGAACACCCTGTAGAGGTGCCCTTCGACGGTGCGCACGGAGAGGAAAAGTTTGTCGGCGATCTCGGCGTTGCTGTAACCATTGACCGTCAGGGAGGCAACGGCGCGTTCGCGTTTGGTCAGCTTTACTACTGAAACAGGGACTGTGCCCGCGAATCCCTGTTGCGTCAGTGCAAGTGCAAGTTGCGCACGGATTATCCGCAGCTGCCTCTGGTGGCCTGCCTCCTCGGCCAGCCGGTGAGCCTCCTGCAAACAGATGGTGGCCAGCATGCTAAAGCCTGCTTCCCGGGTTTGAGCTGTCACCTCGAGCAACTGGGAAAGTTCGCGTTTGGTCAGCTTTACTACTGAAACAGGGACTGTGCCCGCGAATCCCTGTTGCGTCAGTGCAAGTGCAAGTTGCGCACGGATTATCCGCAGCTGCCTCTGGTGGCCTGCCTCCTCGGCCAGCCGGTGAGCCTCCTGCAAACAGATGGTGGCCAGCATGCTAAAGCCTGCTTCCCGGGTTTGAGCTGTCACCTCGAGCAACTGGGAAATATTTCCATCCATGACGGCACGTAAGCAGGTATGTGCCAAGGCGGCCTGGGGTCCTTCGAGTTGTTCGCCCAATACCAGCAAACGGTCGTTCGCGGAAAGGTTACCGTTCCGGAGGGCAAGCAGGCGCAGTTCCAGCTCGGTGGTACTCATTCCTTTGGTTTGGGCCTGATCGGCAAGACAGATGAGGTCCTGCATGGCTTGACTGTCTCCGGTGAGTACAAAACCGGCTGCAGCGTTGAATCCACGACTCAGGAGTCGCATTTCCAGGGATCCGCTGTGTTGTGCCTGCCTAAAATTGGCCCGGTGTTCCTCGGCCAGCTCCAAGCGCCCCAGAAGAGCCGAAATGTAGGCAGCCGTTCCCAGGGCAAGTGGAAGCAGGTGTTCCAAGTCATAGGATCTTAGACCCTCGATCGCTGCACCGAGTTCAGCGAGCTCTACAGCACCTCTTCCGGACCTTAGCCCTTGGCCCTGGTCTTGTTGCTCTTGCCCCGGTCCGGGTTGTGTCTGGTTACGGACATGGGAAAGGATGACCAGGCTCCGGGCGAAATCAATGGCGCCACCGGAGTATATCGACTTCCGCCATGAGGTGTCCCAGTATTGTTGGTGGGCTTTGGTGATTTCCTCCCATTGCCCGGAGCGGATTAGTGCCATGACATGCCGGGTGAGGATGTACTCGTGGTGGATTTTCAACCGGGGCAGATCGGCAGTGAGTATTCTCAGTGCTCGGCCGGTGAGGTTGGCGCCGGTGACGGGACGTCCGGTCGCGGTCGCGCATTCCCCAAGCATCGTCAATGCCAGCAGGACAGATTCGTCGTCTTCAACAGATTCGGCTTCTGCCAGAACGCCTTGCAGAATGCCGGGTGCGTCCTGGTGCTCTCCCTGGCTGATATGGACGGACTGCACGAGCAGGATAATGACGCGTCCGATGGACTCTATCACCGTCCCCATCGAATCCTCTGGATCGTCTTTGGTGATCCGTTCAAGGGCTAAGGACCAGGCATCGGCTTGGTGATGTAAGTGATGTGCGGGGTTTCCCGCATGGGCCATGAGCCGGATACTAAGCAGCACGGCACGCTTCAACGACACATGATCGCCCACTACTTCGGGGATGGCTTCCAACAGCTCGAAAGCCCTGGTCTCATCGCCCCTGAGATAGCTGGCCCAAGCACGTTCAATCCATGCGGCGGCCAGATGTTCGGGCTCTTTGACGGCGCTGGCTGCGCTGATGGCGAAGTCAGGATCGAATGAATCGATAGCGATTCTGGCAGCGTCGACCAGTTCGGCTTCCGATACATCAAATCCCCACTCAAGGGACCACCGGGCATCTCTTAGACGTGCATCGGCGGACCGGGTTCCTGCTGGCAGGCGCTTAGCCAGGCGTTCCCGGAGCCGTCTGGTACGACCGGCAGGAATAAGTTGCCGTACGACTTCGCCGTGGAGCGGGTCACGGGAACAGACGACAGGATCCGGGGCGCCGGTAACGGTAATGAGTTTGGCTTTCAAGAGAACATCGACGGCATCGTAGCTGCCCAGAGAAAATACAACAGGTAGTGGCAGCGGTTCAGCCAGTGCCACGAGATCGAGAACTTCACGGGCGTCCTCGGGAAGCTCGGTCAGCTGGGACTGGATAAGATCGGTCACCTCTCTATCAAAAGCCACGCTTCCGCTGGTAAGCAGCCAAACCCCGTTCCTGGAAGTCAACTGCCCGTTTCGGCGTGTTTGGGACACCAGGGCGAGCAAAAGCCGGGGGTTGCCACCACTGATCCGTGCCAAGGCGGCGCTGCTGCATCCGGCCACCGTCCCGCTCAGCACCTGCTCGCATAACTCGTGGACTTCGGCCAAGTCCAAGGGGTCCAGATAATACCGGGTGAGCAGACCCCCAACTGCACCGAAACCAAAGGACACAGCTCCATCCTGCACCGCCGTCACGACATGGACTTCCCCCGCTGCGGACAGCTGCTCAAGGACCGCAAGACTGGAAACATCAAGCTGATCGCCGGGGTCGATAACTAAAACGGGTCGGGCTCCCACGGAGCCGTCCATGGCTGAACCACTGTCGTTGTCTTCACCGAGACGCTGTGTCAATTCGCGCAGGACCACTGTGGAGGACAACACCTCATCTGCAGACAAACCGGTCAATAACGGTGCCAGAGATCCATACGGCGCACGTGAAACGTTTTTGCTGGCATGAACCCTGAACACGGGGACACTCTCACCCAGCTCCTGGACCACTGCTTGCATCACGGCGGTCTTACCCACACCGCGGTCCCCAATGATCACCGCACCATTGGTCCGCCCCGATCGGATACCCACCAAAATCTCCTGCACCAAGTGGGCGCGTCCCACCAGGCCTGCGACAACCATGCTTCTCATTCGGACCCCCGCCCCTAGCCGCCAAGTACTTCACATACGCGCCGACGAACCGACACGTTCTCACACTCAGGCCAGCCGACTGCTATCTCAACGACTATGAACGGAACCCAAGGATCAGCAGCTTATCCTTGAAATTACTAAAATCTTAAAGGATCCCCAGAACCTGCAAGCTGGGAAGGATACGAACCCCGTGCGGCCACCGGGTTATAGATTAGCAGCACTAAGCATACTGAGTAGATCCTTCCAAAAGTCGAGTATCGACTACTCGTGCAGAGCACTCCCGGAAACCGTAACGTCTGTAAGTAGGGCCTCTACGTCGTTACCAATTGAACGCTAGCGGCGTATCGCAGCCCTGGATGACCGCACCGCCGTCAATGCTGACTGCACTGGATGGAGCCGTGCCAATCACTTTTCCTGCCTGTGCGGATGTCCCCTCCGAATCGGAATCGGCGGCGCCAAAGCTCTCCTGAGACCGGAGCTCCCCATACTGGCGCCGCCGATTCCCCTGAGAGCTCACCAAAGCAGCGGTGAGTGAATCGAAGTGGATCAGCGGCCGGATCATTGTCCAACTTCTCAAGGGCACGGACCGCTATCCATGCAAGCACTCTCAGCTGCCAGCAGCACCTATGGCAGCCACCTGTGAAACGGCCAATGGCTTCGCAGCATACCCTGCTGGGTTTGCTGCGATCTGGCCTGTGAACCGCAACGTCGCGAACGTCCGACCGACCGCCCTACCCATGTCCAAGAGGTCTCATGACTCCGAGCATCCCCGCCACTTCAACGAATACCAACCTTTTTGATGCCCCGTCCGGCGCCCTTTTGACTCCAGCGCCGGAGGATCCTGCCCCCCAGAACGTCGCGCCGAATCGTGGCGATCCCGATATCAACTCCACTGATACCTCAACCGTTGGTCTGCTTCCGGATTGGTCCGTCGGTGAATGGCTAGCTTATGGAAGCCTCATGCTTGTCGCTGTCCTCTTGACGGCCATTGCCGTCACTACGCTGTGGTGGATGCTCCATGCGTGGCGTTCCAGGGACAGTTTGCAGCGCACGGGTTTCGCAAAGATTCCCCGCCCTGCCGCCTACAGCTTCAGCTTGTTGGTTCCTGGGAGGCATGAGGAAGAGGTGATGGGCCAGACGCTGGACAAGCTGGCCGAGCAGGACCACCCGGACTTTGAAATCATCGCGATCGTGGGGCATGACGATCCGGGTACGGAAGCTGTTGCCCGTGCAGCCGCGGCACGTCACCCCGAACTGATCAAAGTAGTGGTGGATGACTCGGTTCCCAAGAACAAGCCAAAAGCGCTCAATCTCGCACTCAAGACCGCACGAGGCAGTGTCGTCGGGGTTTTCGACGCCGAGGATGACGTGCATCCACGATTGCTGTCATTGGTCGATTCCCGCTTCACGGAGACCTCCGCGGATGTGGTGCAGGGAGGTGTGCAGTTAATGAATTTCGATACCACTTGGTGGTCGCTGCGCAACGTCCTGGAGTATTACTTCTGGTTCCGTTCCAGGCTTCATTTCCACGCTAACGCGAAGTTCATTCCATTGGGCGGCAACACGGTATTCATTAAGCGAACGTGGCTCGACTGGTCTAACGGTTGGGATGCCGAGTGCCTGGCTGAGGACTGCGAAGTAGGGGTGCGGCTCTCAAGCCAGGGCGCCACTGTTGCCGTTGCCTACAGCCCTGAGGTGGTCACCCGGGAAGAAACCCCGGGAACTTTGAAGTCGCTGTTCAAGCAGCGCACCCGCTGGAACCAGGGGTTCTTGCAGGTGCTGGGCAAGGGAGAGTGGCGGAAACTTCCCAGTGCCAGGCAGCGCTTGTTTGCCCGGTACATTCTGGCGATGCCGTTCCTTCAGGCAGCAACCGGACTGCTCATTCCGGTGTCCATTGTCCTCATTCTCACAGCCAAGGTACCTGTCGGGGTGGCCCTGATTACCTTCCTCCCCCTGGGACCCACGATCGTGACTCTTGCTGCCGAAGCCGCTGGCCTTCACGAGTTCGGCAAACTGTACGGCCGCAAAGTACGCATGAGAGATTATGTCCGGCTGGTCCTTGGCACTTTCCCTTATCAAGTGTTCCTCGCAGCCGCAGCGGTACGGGCCGTGTGGCGGCAGATCCGCGGCGAGAATTCCTGGGAAAAAACCGAACACACCGGAGCCCACCGCACCGAC
Source organism: Arthrobacter sp. H20 (assembly GCF_000520515.1). Classification (GTDB taxonomy): domain Bacteria; phylum Actinomycetota; class Actinomycetes; order Actinomycetales; family Micrococcaceae; genus Arthrobacter_D. The sequence continues at coordinate 13,243 of NZ_AZRY01000202.1, read as the reverse complement.
TTCGCTCCTCTGCCGGGCAAAGAACCGCAGCTGGTTGGCGCAGGGCACGGGTCCGGGTTCGCGAAAGAACCCCAGTTCTCCGGTTCGGCCGGTTCAGGAGCCGCATCATGAGCACCACCACGCACCGGACACCAGCGCACCAAATGCCCCAATCCCCTGGTAGGCGGCCAATAGTTCCGACCCGCGTCCGGAAAAGTCCGCCGAAAAACGGGCCCCATGCATGGTACCGCTGGCGCCGGGTTCACGGTCGGGCTCCGTTGTGGCTGCTGCCGACCCTGCTCATAACAGCCGTAGTGCAGGCCTGGAACATGGCTGGCTCTCCGCAGCGCATCGATGATGAAGGCACCTATGTGGCGCAGGCGTGGGCTATTACCAATCTTGGTGAGTTGGCGCACTACACCTACTGGTATGACCACCCGCCGCTGGGGTGGATTCAGATTGCCGGATACGCCCAACTCACCGGCGCTTTCGATCGATGGGACACCTCCGTGATGGCCGGCCGCGAAGCGATGCTGGTGGCAGCAGTCATCAGCACCGCGCTACTCTGGTTGCTCGCCCGCAAAACGGGTCTCGGTCGGGGAATGGCCACCCTCGCCGCCCTGCTCTTCGCGCTCTCACCTCTTGCTATCCAGTTCCACCGCACCGTGTATCTGGATAACATTGCCACCGCCTGGCTCCTGGGCGCACTGATTCTTGCCATGAGCCGTAAGCACCAGCTCGCAGAGTTTGTGGGGGCAGCGGTCATGTTCGGGATCGCTGTGCTGACCAAAGAGACCTATCTCCTGGCCCTTCCTCTCCTAGCCTGGGTCATGTTCCACTCGGCGTACCCGGCCACACGGCGTTACACCCTCGCGGTCGCCTCCACGATGCTGGTCCTCGTCGGTAGCGGATACATCCTGTTCGCCGCAGTCAAGGGCGAGTTACTGCCAGGAGATAACAGGGTCAGCCTTTTCGATGGTATCGCCTTCCAGCTCAGCTCGCGTGTCTCGAGTGGTTCGATCACCGACCCTGACAGTTTGATCAACCGCACGCTGGCCATGTGGTGGCAACTGGACCCAGTATTTATCACCACGGGTATCGTCTCAACTCTGGCAGGGTTGTTCATTAAACGGCTGCGGCCCTATGCCGTCCTGGTGGTGGGTTTGGTGTTGTTCATGTTCAGGCCGGGAAGCTACCTTCCGGTTCCCTATGTCATCATGCTGATCCCGTTCGCGGCTCTCTGCATCGCTGGAGTGACCTCCTGGATACTCGCCCACCTTCGCCGCGGCAACAGTGCAGGCAAACGGGTCAGCGCCATGACAGGTATAGCGGGGTTAATTATCGCTGTTGTCATCGCGGTGCCGTTGTGGACCACGCAGCTCCGAGGGATGCTGCTCGCTAATCTGGATGCCTCAACAGTTCAGGCGCAGGACTGGATTACCAGCAACGTCCCCCTCACCGACCGGCTCATCGTGGATGACGCGATGTGGGTTGATCTCGTCAAGGCTGGCTTCGCCCGCGACAACGTCATTTGGTACTACAAGTTAGATACAGACTCCGATGTCATGGATGCATCGCCGAACGGTTGGCAGGACTCGGACTACATTGTCACCACGGACTCCATGCGCACCTTCCCTGACCAGTTCCCCCAGATCGCCCAGGCGCTAAATAATTCCGAGATCGTCGCGAGCTTCGGCGAGGGCTTCCAGCAGGTCGACGTCCGCCGCATATTTCCGGAAGGACTCGCCGCGCGCGAGGAGGCGACTGCCGAGCGGGCGGAACGGTTGTCCTCGGTAGGGATCGAGTTGGTCACCAATCCTTCCCTGACCTTTGAGGGTGAGACTGTTTCACTCCTCGAGGCAGGTCAAATAGATGCACGTATTCTGGCCGCAATCGGTCAACGAGCATCCTTGAACGCCCTAACCATTGCGAGTTTCCCTGTCGTTCACGGCGAGAGCGGCACGATGCGCCGCCAGGTATTGTTCAGCGCTTCCGATGGCGTTGCCCTGGCCCCGGGAAGCCCTGCAGCGGATGACCTTCAGCGGTGGCTTGAAAGCCTCAACGGATTTTTCGCCGTATCAAGCGTCACACAGACACAGGACGGCGTGTTGGCAACCTTCTCGACCGTTCAACCGACCAACCTGCTGCCGTCCCGGTAGCAGTCTGCCCGACGCGAGCTGGCGCCGGGAATCAGTAACTTAACACTTCTTTCATTATCGATCGCAGAGGAGCACACGATGCACACCACTACCATGACCACCACCGGCGCGATACCGGGTCCACGAGGACGCCGGGGGGTGACCGGCAGAGTCTCCAGCATTTTCGCTGCGGCAGTTACCGCGCTGCTTGCGCTGACCTTCGCGGCGGGCCCGGTTTCCGCCGTCGAATCCGATGAGACACCTGCCGGTTGGGCGCGCGTTGCCCATCTGTCTCCCGACACCAAGTCGGTGGATGTCCAGCTGACAGCGGTGGCGGGAGGCGAGGTGCTTTTCGATCTGGAAGACGTCGCCTACGGTGATGTCTCAGAGTACCTACGCCTGGCGGTCGGTACCTATGTCGTGTCCATGACTCCCACGGATAGCACAGCAGAGGCTGAACCGGCGATCAGCGAGCTCATCAACGTCAAGGACGGTGAGCCCGTGACCTTGGCAGCTCTCGGCTCGAATTCCGAGCTGACGACCAAGGTCATTTACGATGACCTCACCCCACCGGGTGACGGTGAAGCGCGCGTACGAGTCCTGCAGGCCTCCACTGTGAATCCCATCGTCGACATCAAAACCGTGTCCGGTATGGTCATCACCGCAGGAGCGAAAAGTGGTGAAGTGACCGGATACGCCACGGTGGACGCGGGGCCGTGGGACCTGTTGCTGACGGCAGACGCGGTGGCCAGCGAGGCGGAGATCGAGCTTGACTCAGGCAGTGTGAACACCCTTCTCGTCCTGGACAACGCCTCGGGCGGACTGACCATCAAGCAAGTCGAAGACAGCGGCTCGGTAAGTTCCACTCCCGTTGGAGGAACAAACACCGGTGCAGCCGTTCAGACCACGGAAGTCACCGGCGCATTTGTCGCTCAATGGTCCGTGATGGGCGCGTTGGTTGTGGCCGCGGTGCTGACGCTGTTGGTCGCCGTACGTCCTGCACGGAAATCCCTCGCAGCCAGCGGGCGCCGCCAGTGAAAAAAAGCACCATGCTCGCCGTGGTGGCTTTCAGTGTAGTGACGCTCCTTGTCGTTGTTGTCGCCGCGCTCTGGTCAACCGGTGTTATCAGATCGAATAATCAGGGCGCCCAAGAGTCCTCTGGAGAAAGCGGGCCTGCCGTGGAACCAAGCATCAAGCAGGTCACACCTGGGGAGTCCGCGCGTTCGTTCCTGGAAACGTGGGTTGATGATGACGGGCGCGTAGTCCGTCGCGACCAGGGCGACGACACCGTCAGCGAGGGGCAGGCCTACGGCCTGATGATCGCACTTGGTGCCGGAGACGAGGAACGATTCGACGCCATCTGGTCCTGGACCGAACAGAATCTGATGCGCGAAGACGGGCTGCTGGCCTGGCGCTGGCAGGACGGCGTCGTGGTCGATGCCGAACCGGCCTCGGATGCCGATGTGGATGCTGCCCGTGCTCTTGTCCTTGCGGGTGAGCGCTTTGACCGGGCGGATTTCACTGCTGCTGGGCAAAAACTTGCAGCACAGGTCCTGGATTTGATGACAACTCAGACACCATTGGGCAGGATTCTTCTTCCCGGGTTGTGGGCGGCAGGAGGACCCGATTACTTCTACAATCCCTCCTATGCTTCGCCTGTATCCTTTGCGGTTCTCTTCGAGAGCAGCGGGGATCAGCGCTGGAATGAACTGGTAGATGGCGGACGGGCTGTGACCGCCGCGCTGCTTGATGAGAGCCCGCTTCCTCCAGACTGGGCCCAGGTCACGGCAGACGGTCAAGTCAACGCGATGCCCGGTGCTGGCGGGCAGGGTGATGAGGTGCGCTACAGTTACGACGCCGCCCGGCTGCCGATCCGTTTCGCGGAGTCCTGCGAAGAAGCAGACCGGCGCCTCGCGGCCCGAATGCTCCCGGCACTCAACCCCACCAATGGAATGTCAGCAGCACTGGATCTCGGTGGTTCGCCCCTGAACGAAGACCAACATCCTGTCGCTTACCTGTCCCGCGCCGCCGCTGCGGCTTCGGCAGAGCAGTTGGCAGATGCGCGCTGGGATGTCAGGGAAGCGGAACAAGTTGCTAGACAGTTCAGTACCTACTACGGCGCGGCGTGGACATCATTGGGGCGTCTGATGCTTGAGACCAAGGCGCTGGGCGGCTGCCCGCCCCTGGCGCCAGACTAGGCCGTCGTACGGCTCAGAAACCTGCCTTCACTTGATGTCTCCAGCTTCGCCCGAAAGTTCGCTGCACGAAGAACCTGTATGTAACACAGAGGATCATGGATCATGTTTTTATTCGAATGGCATAAGAAAACACCGCACACCGCGGTGGTAGGCGCACTTGCTGCAGGCCTGCTACTTGCCGGTTGCGGTGCCCCTGCGACGGATGCGTCGGGCACCCAAGGACAAGTGCAAAAACAAAGTCAAGAACGGGGCCAAGCAGGGAGTCAGGCCAAGACCACGGTTCCGGCCGATGCAACGCGGTCTCTGGAACCAGAAAGGGGCACGGCCCAACCGAACGCCGCTACGGCGGCCGGTGCCGCCGGCCGCATCCAGGACCCCAGCGCTGAAAAACCCGAGGATACTCCCGGGAACCATTCCCCCGTGAGCCTCAGAATCCCGTCCATCAACGTCGACGCGCCTCTAGAAACCCTTTCGATCGATGACACCGGAACCCTCCTCCCGCCTGTCGACTGGGACGCCGCCGGATGGTACGACCGCAGTCCACTACCTGGGGAGCGCGGCCCCTCCGTCATCGCCGGTCACCTCACCGCACCCGACGGCCCAGCCGTCTTCGTCGAACTGGGTAAGTTGGTTCCCGGGGACCGTGTGGAAGTCGACCAGTCAGACGGAAGTACAGCGGTCTTCGAAGTGAACCGCACCATCTCCGCGGAAAGAACAGGCTCCTTCCCCACCGAGGAAATCTACGGACCCACACCGGATGCACAGTTACGCCTGATCACCTGCGACGGCGAGTACGACCCCGAACGCGGACACTGGACACGAAACATGGTGGTATTCGCCACCATAGTCACCGCTTAGGCACTCGATCCCGCGCGACCAGCCCGGCCCATCGCACGCCAAACCTGCCGAAGTGGTAAACCCACCGATCATCAGTATCGATGATGAGCACCTGTCTAGCAGGCAAAGGCCTCAGCTGGATGTAGGTCACGTTCAGTAAGGCGCGAAGCCTGCCCAAGAAGACTGTCCGCTGCGCATCAAAGGAAAAGCTGCACACATGAAAGACAAACTGTTTTACTACCCGTTCTCTACCTACCAGCCAAAAGCGCCACCCAAAACGCTCCTTCACAACCATGGTCTCGAAGAACTTGCCTTCACTACTGCACAGGTGACCCCCATCGGCGCACAAAACCCTCTCCTGACTGAGCGAGAACACTCTCTTCAACAGCTCGCTGACGACATTCTGGCCCTTGGATCCCGCCAGTAACCGCCTTAGACGTTGCGCCAGGGATGCTTTGTTTCGTCCGATGACAGCGCACCAGTCCACCGCCCGTTCCGCCCCTACCCACCACTTCGGCTGGGCGCACCCACAGGAGATAACCCATTGCATTCCTGGAACTTCGGCCCCCTGCCCGTCCTACTGCCCGCTGCCGGCTAGTGGAGCGTCAACAATGTGATCGTGTCGCCCAAAGAGCTAAACCGCTAGGAAGAACACCATGAAACTATCTGTAATCGTGCCGACCTATAATGAAGCACCAAATATTCAAGAACTCGTCCACCGAATCGCCACAATTTGCAGTGACATCGAGGCGGAAATCATTTTCGTCGACGATTCCACCGACTCAACCCCTACAACCATCCAACAGGCCGCGGCGATCTCCGCACTCCCCGTGCGGATGTTCCACCGCCAAGAGCCCATCGGCGGCTTGAGCGGGGCGGTCATCGAGGGCATCACAGCGAGCCATGCCGATTACTGCCTGGTCATGGACGGTGACCTCCAGCACCCTCCCGAAATGATCCCAGTAATGCTGGCTCAGCTTGAAAATTCGGCCAGCGATGTCGCGATTGCCTCCCGATACTGCGGTGAAGGGAGCAGCAATGCAGGCCTCTCCGGAACCTACCGCCGGATGGTGTCGAAGGCATCAACCATGGTCACCCGTTCCTTGTTCCCGGTTCGGCTCAAGGGTTGTTCAGACCCGATGACCGGGTTCTTCGCCATCCGCAGGACCAGCATCGATGTGGCTGCACTGCGGCCCACCGGCTTCAAAATCCTGTTGGAAATTCTCGCACGGCAACCACTAAAAATTGTTGAAATCCCGTTTATCTTTGGACAGCGATTCGCGGGATCATCGAAAGCCACGATGAGTCAGGGACTGCGGTTTATCCGCCAGGTAGGGGAACTCAGGGTCGGGCGCATTGGTCTCTTCGCCGTCGTCGGAGCCATCGGCACCGTCCTGAACTTGTCGATTATGGCCACCCTGCTGATGTTCGGTACCCACTATGTCGTGGCGGCTATTGCAGCAGCCGAACTAACCATCCTGACCAACTTCCTCATGCAGGAAAGGCTGGTATTCAAGAGGGCACGACACAGTGCTGCCAGTACCCGCACGCGCTTCTTGCAATCAGTGGGTTTCAACAACGCCGAAGCGCTGCTCCGTCTGCCTGTCCTGGTGTTCCTCGTGGAAATACTCCTAATTAACAGCGTGGTGGCGCAAGCCGGAACCCTCGCAGCCGCGTTCGGGCTAAGGTATCTGTTTCACACCAAAGTGGTCTACCTTGCCCGCCCGCAGATTGAGCCAGCCGTTGAAGATGCAATATCTAAGGGCCCCGCTCTCTCCCGGCCCGACTCGGAAAAACTCAGCCCAGCTCAACCGTAGTGAGTGATGATTCGTCCCCACCCCCGCTTGAGTAGCCACGAGTCTGAGTCCAGCCGCCGGAGTTCATCAGGACGCTCGGAGCACGTGAGCTGTGGACCGGCCGAGTCGGCCCACCGGCCGCCAGGAGCAGGGCGACATTCTCCTGCAGCGGGACCGCCCTTCCCAAAGGAACGACTCGAGCACTCTGTCTAATTTTCGAGAATCCCGGGAAAAGCAACTACTCGTGCGCAGGCAAAGCGGGGCTTCCGCTGTTATCAGCGGAAGCACAAGCTACGACGAATGAGCTTCACGAAGTAGCGATAGCACAGAACAGACCCATCACGACCAATGTGCTGACCGGTTCGGAGCTAACTGGCAGGTACCGGAAACGGCCGTCGAGAACACGCCATCATTCAGCGGGACGCGACCAACCGCCCAGAACAAAGCTGATTTTCCTCCGAGCTCTTCAGGTTCTGACCGGCTGGCAATGACGGGAATGCCGGGGCCTTGGCCCTCAAAAGCATCACGAAGAGGAAATCCGTACGGTTGGCAGTGAGTACTTCGGCACTGTCGAATATCCGGTTCTTGAACCCACCACACGCACTTTGACGGTACTGTCACGGTCAGCAGATACTAGCTTGTACGACTTGGAGGCAGCACCTTTGATAGGGAGCCCGGAGCGGTACCACTGGTAGGTCAGCCTGGTTCCCGTGGTCCAGGTTCTGGGGTTTGCTGTGAGGGTGTATCCGACCTTATTCGTGCCGCTGATGGTCGGGATGGAAGTGGTAAGGATCTCGGGAGTCACCACAGCTGGCGGGGGTTGAACCGGCACCGGAGTAGTCGTCAGCAGGGGCTTCAAGGCCTCGAGTTTGGTGGTTTCCGGGGTACGCCAATCGTCTTGGACGAGACCGCCGGTATCACCGCTGTTGGGGTTGTATGACCAGTAGGAGTAGCTGATCCCGGTGCTGCCGAGGTATTTGACCATCTGGTCCAGCCACTGCTTGTCCGATGTGGTTTCGAGTCTGGTACCGAATTCGCCGAGGAGGACCGGCGCGATGCCCTGCTTGGCGATGTACCCCCAGTTGTTGTCCCAAACATTAGGGAGGTTAGCTGGATAATCTGGTTCCGAGAACCACTTTTGCGGGTAGACGGAGCCAGGGTAATCGTGGGGGGAGTAGACGACACGATTATCGATGTCGAGTCTGATGGGATACGCGGCGACGCCTTTGAGCCCGCTTCCCCACCAGGTGGCGGTGCCGTCGGATTCGTTTTCGATGCCTTCGACGATGATGAGCAGGTTCGGGTTTATGGACAGGATTGAATTGCCGGCACGCGTGGCGGCGGCCTGCCAGTCAGTTGCAGGATTTTCGCATCCCCAACAGGCGGCCCCGCGCGGTTCGTTGTGCAGATCCGCCCCGATAACGGTCGGATTGTCTTTGTACCGGGCGGCGAGCATCGTCCAGTCAGCAATCCACTTTTCCTCGCTGTAGAGGGCGGTGTACCAGAGTTCGGACTGTGAGCCGGAGTCCGGGCGATGGCGGTCGAGGATAACATTGAGGCCATTGGCTTTCGCTGCGGCGATGACGGCGTCCATGACGTGCAGCGGGGCCTTGCCGACGAGTCCGGGGTTGGCCGAGGAGTCTACGGAACTGGTTTCGCCGGTGGTGATGCACTCATTGGAGTATGGCAGGCGAATCGTGTTGAACCCCATGTCCTTGATTTGCTGGATACCCTCCTCAAGGTTGATGGTCCATAGCCCGTGGGGCACGCATTCCGGTGTCTCTAAACCAAACCAACTTATCGACTTGATTATGTACGGGTTGTTCGCTGCGTCGCGGATCACTCCGCCGTCCGTGTGGAGCCACCCCGAGGTGGATGAGGCTACTTCCATCATCCTCATCTCACCCATTCCTGACTCTTCCACAACTAACCCCCCGAGGACCGGGAGCGCCGCCAGGGCAAACGCTCCGGCCGTCAGCAGCCTTCGTACTGCACCCCCGCGCGTAGGCGGTCGGGATCGCATGCTGTTGATGGGTGGGATGGAACGCATGGATGGAGTCCTTCGTGGTTCGGTGGCCCGGCTGACCCCGTGGGTTCCGTGGCTTTGCGTCCCCGGCTCACACCGGGTTTGCCCTTGTCGACAACCACCGTCCTGTACCCCACCGTGGTGCGGTACAGGACGGACGGCCTCGTCTTATTCTCCGATAGACACCTCAAAAATTGATACGTAAATACCCCTGGATGAACGCAGTGTTTCCGCAGGAAACGGTCGACATCGCGGCCAATTGACCTGTGACGGGCCAACGGTTGAGGGAAATCACCACGGGCCTCGAATGTGACCGAGCTCCGTGACACCCTCTGTACCTTGTAATGAGGGAGACCGTACTTCGCGGCAAGGTCAGGACCATGATGTCGGTTGCGTCTGACCGCTTCTAATGAACGCCTCGGAACTCTCAGCGATTAGAAACACGTCTAACCCCGAATCACTCGACACACGCCTCGTGCAGACGAGTCCTGACATTCCGTGCAGTCGACTTTTGATGACGACACGTTTTCGTTGACAGTCGGATTCGAAGAACGTGGTGCGGTGGAGGATCCTCCACCGCGATGGTCGGGGCAGCACACCGCGTTCTCACTGGCCTTGTGCAATACCGGATGGCCTCGGCGAGGTGGTGGAGGAACAACTGATATGCGCCATTTTTTCGTGACGTGCGGAGCACCAATTTGGTTAGCGGTAGAGCGGCCCTGCTTCCCGTAGGGAATTCAGGGCCGCTTTGCTGAAGCTGTTGTCGCTGCCGGTTAGGCGGGGAACCGTTCCCAGACGCGGTGCTGCCCGAGTATCGCCTGCAGCTGGTCGAGAACCGCTGTAGGGTCGTCGCCGACAACCACTCCGGGGGCGGTTGAGGACACTCCGGCCGCTGCGAGAGTGTTGGCTGAGTCCCCCCAGCCGCCGATGGCCTTGGAGTGGCGGAATGCTTCAGCGATCATCAAACTGACCCGGGGGTCTACCGAGGGGTGTCCGGTGGGGTCTCCTGCCTTGGCGTCGAGGCTGTCCACCGCGTCGCTGCCGGGGGTGCTGGCACCGGCGAGCAGAATCGCGTCGAATTCAGTGGAGCGCGCGGTGAGGTAGGTGCGCTGCACGACGACTGATCCGCCGAGCTTTCCGCCCTGTGGTGCAATCACCAAGGGCACCATTCCCACGGCATGGATGTCCTGACGGACGCGATCAAGTGTTCCGAGGTCGCTGGACTCATCGGCGATGATGCCGATGATCCGTCCGCTGACCGGCCAGGTAGCACCGATCTGGGACAGCGTGGGACTCTCCGCGGATTCCTCCGCCGTCACCGACGCCGCGGGTGCGGGCAGCCCCAGGCCCTGCGCGACCTCAGCGCAGAGGTGTTCGTCAATGTTGGCCAGGCTTTGCAGCTGCCTGATCCGGATGTTCTCCTCGTAGCATTTGCCCAGTTCGAAGGTGTACGCCTGGATGACGTGGTCCTGCTCCACCGCGGTCAGTGACCGGAAGAACAGTCCGACCTGGCTGAAATGATCGTCGAAGGTCGCAGGCGACTCACGGACCTTCCGGGACGCGGGAAGGTCCTGCGGCACCTCGATGTAGGCGCTCATGTCCTCCCCTGCGAGGAACGGGCACCCGCCGTCGAGCGAGTTGGGCCTGTACGGCGCCACGCCCCCGTGAACGGCCGTCTGGTGCATTCCGTCACGGAGCATGTCATTCACCGGTGCGAGCGGCCGGTTGATGGGCAGCTGGCTGAAGTTCGGCCCGCCAAGCCGGGAGATCTGGGTATCGATGTAGGAGAACAATCGTGCCTGCAGCAACGGATCATTGGTGACATCGATACCCGGGACCAGGTGCCCCGGATGGAAGGCGACCTGCTCGGTCTCCGCAAAGTAATTCGTAGGATTCGCGTTGAGCGTCATGGTGCCGATGATCTGCACCGGCGCCAGTTCTTCGGGCACAAACTTCGTCGGATCGAGGAGGTCGATCCCTTCGAACATCTCCTCCGGAGTATCCGGGAAAGTCTGGATCCCCAAATCCCATTGAGGGTACGCACCGGCCTCGATGGTGTCCGCCAGGTCGCGCCGGTGGAAATCCGGGTCCATTCCATTGATGATCTGGGCCTCTTCCCACACCAGCGAATGCACGCCCTGCCGCGGTTTCCAATGAAACTTCACCAACGTCGTCTCCCCTTTACCGTTGACGAGCCGGAAAGTATGGACGCCGAAACCCTCCATGGTGCGGAACGACCGCGGCAGACCGCGGTCGGACATGTTCCACATCGTGTGGGCCTGCGCCTCGGTGTGCAGGGAAACGAAATCCCAGAACGTATCATGGGCGCTTTGTGCCTGCGGGATTTCCCGGTCCGGATGTGGCTTGGCAGCATGCACCACGTCGGGGAATTTGATGCCGTCCTGGATGAAGAACACCGGGATGTTATTTCCCACGAGGTCATAGGTACCTTCGTCGGTGTAGAACTTCGTGGCAAACCCGCGGGTATCCCGAACAGTGTCTGCGGACCCGCGGGAGCCGAGTACCGTGGAGAACCGGACAAACACCGGCGTCTCGGTTCCTGTGGCAAGGAAGCCTGCCTTACTGACGCCAGCAGCGGCACCATTCGCGACGAAAACCCCGTGGGCGGCAGCGCCCCGCGCATGAACGACGCGCTCTGGTATCCGCTCATGATCGAAGTGGGTGATTTTCTCCCGAAGGTGATGATCCTGCAACAGGATCGGGCCGCGAGGGCCAGCCTTCAGCGAATGGTCGGAGTCCGGGACCCGTGTGCCCTGCGCCGTCGTCAGGAAACGCCCACTCTGCGACATTGCACTCTTTGGGGCACCCGTGGGAACACCGGTCGGCGATCCGGTTTCGGGAGAATCCTGGTCAGGTTTCGGCGGAAGCGGATCCCGGGGCTCGGTCGGCTCCACAAGTGACGGAGCCTGGACCGATGGCACGCCCGGAATCGGCACATCAACGGTGAACTGGTTGTTCTGCGGGCGATCTTCGTTCCTGGACACTCGAGCCTCCATGCATTCAGCGATCCGGTCCCAGCAGCGGTGCCACGACCCTCACCCCACCCTACTGGAACCGCTAAGCCTGCTTCATAGTTTTCTTGATAGCGCCCGAACTAGGACAACGACAAACCTGTCGGTAGCTCCGCAATTGTGCTTGACGCGAAGAATGACCGTTAACAGGAGCCATAAGCCGATGGCGAGCTCAAGCGGTCGTTGCAACACCTCTATTGATGTGAGGTGCTGCGTATGTTGTCGAAGAAGGAACGGATCGAGAAAGAGGCGCGGTTCTGGGTGTTGATGGCGCAGGGCTCCACGTTGACGGCGGTGTGTGATGCTGTGGGTGTGAATCGACAAACTGGACGACGTTGGCGGCAAGTAACCGGTGGGCGGATCCCGCGTGCCAAGCCGGAGCCGTCGGGTCGGTACCTCTGCCTAGAGGATCGGCTGCGGATTGCCGATCTGCATCTGGCCGGGACCGGTGTGCGGGGGATCGCCCGAGAGGTGGGACGGTCGGCTTCGACGGTCAGCCGTGAGCTGCACCGCAACGGCCCTGAACCGGGTCCGCGGGGGCGGCGGAAGTACGCTCCGTATGCTGCCCAGAAACGGGCCGAGCTGCGCGGACGCCGGCCCAAGACCAGTAAGTTTGATGACTTGGAACTGGCATCCTTAGTGCAGGCCAAGTTGTGCGTGAAGTGGAGCCCCGAGCAGATCCGCGACCACCTCGGCGCGGCGTTCCCAGACCGGACGGAGATGCAGGTGTGTCCCGAAACGATCTACCAGGCACTGTATGTCCAGGGCCGCGGTCATTTACGCGCTGACCTGCACCAACACCTGCGCACCGGCCGTGCGATGAGGCGTCCCAGACGCTCCACCGCTGCTAAGAGTTCGGGGAAGATCCCAGACATGATCCTGATCAGCGAACGGCCCGCCGAGGTCGCAGACCGCGCCGTCCCTGGCCACTGGGAAGGGGATCTGGTGCTGGGCTCAAACTGCCGCTCGGCCATCGCCACCCTCGTGGAGCGCCAGACCCGGTTCACGATCCTCATCCACCTGCCCGAGGACCACGGCGCCATCGCGGTCCGTGACGGTCTCCTGGCGGCCATCAAGACCCTCCCAGCGCACCTGGCTAAGTCGCTGACCTGGGATCAGGGCACCGAACTGGCCCAGCACCGCCAGATCACCATGGCCACGAAAATGGCCATCTACTTCTGCGACCCTCATTCACCGTGGCAGCGGGGCTCCAATGAGAATACGAACGGGTTGCTGC
>NZ_AZRY01000201.1 GCF_000520515.1 Arthrobacter sp. H20 | reverse complement strand
CAGCTATCCACGACCCTGCACACGGACCTGGCGTTGGATGCGTTGGAGATGGGTTTGTGGACCCGTCAGCACGCTGGAAAGGACGTCTCCCAGCTCATACATCACAGCGACAGAGGAGTGCAGTATCGGGCGATCCGCTACACCGAAAGGCTCGCTGAGTCCGAAGCAGTCGCGTCCGTCGGCGCTAAGGGCGATAGTTACGACAACGCCATGGCCGAGGCCCTGAACTCGCTGTTCAAGGCCGAGCTAATCCGGAACAAAGGGCCGTGGGCGAGCATCAACGACCTGGAAATCGCCGTCGCGGAATACATCGATTGGTACAACCACCGACGCCTCCACAGCGAGATCGGCTACCTACCCCCGGTAGAAGCCGAAACCATCTACTACTCAAAACTCCCGGCCATCAAAACGATGGAACGGGTCTAACAAACCCTCCACCAAACCCGGGGCTTGACACTTCGGTCGAGTCACGTCTCCCTCTCGCACGTTCGGGCACTGCTCTGTGAATGTTACGGGATAGCAGGTGGCCCGCGAATTATCGGACCAACGGCCTTGTTGACGTCGCGGGTGTGACCACCCAACGCTCCGCTCCACCTGATTGGGCCAAGGCCAACATTCTGGCCAGGAGCGTATCGAGAACAACAACGGAGTTTTCAGATGGTCCGGCTAGTTAGCCAGAGACTGCCGCCCCAGTTTGAGCATCCCGCACCTCACATGCCGTGCAAGGTACGCAGTGAGGCGCCGTCGAAGCAGTAGGCTCACACTCAATCGCCATTCGAACTCGGGGGAAATCACATGCCGGTACATCTTGAGGAACTCGCACTGAGCATTGCCCGCTGCCCGGAAGTACCACTGGCCGCTGCGGACCCAACGCACCCGTGCCACAAGGTGGTGCATTCCCAGGATCAGTACGAGGGACCGTTCCAGGTTCCCGAGGCGTGGGCAGGCAAGCTGGAGACCGCCAAGGTGGTCTTCCTGTCGTCGAATCCAGCTATCAGCGCTGGGGTGGCGGACAAGCACCTGGCGGAAAAGTATCCGAACGCGGAATGGGAGCACCGGCCGCCGTGGCGGCCCTCTTGGGACTGATACCGGCCCGGCGTAGCTGGAAATAGTGAAGCTGCTTCACTGACGTTCGGGGAGGGCCAGCGGAGACCACCGGCCCAGGCGCCGCCCTTCCGGGCTCTGCAGCCGGGCCCGAGCAGTGGACCCAACCCTTCGCCGTGTTGATATGGATCCCCAATTCCCGGGCCGCATCACAGACGTTCCCGGCCCGTTCCAAAGCGGCGAAAAACAAATCCTTCTCGGACCGCGTATACCGGCGCAAGCGCCTGATCCCGGCGGCCCTAGCCCAACCCTGGCCCGTCTCCCGATTGATACCCGACTCCCTAGCAGCCGCAGATACAGAGCCCAACCGATCAACCGCCAGTAGGAAAATCCGCCCGCTGCACCGCCGTATAGGAACGCATAAGAACCCTCGGGACAGAAACACTATCCACTGCAGGCAACTCCACAGACATTTGCAACTCCCGATTCCTAAGAGTGTTGCAACGACCACTAGAACTCACCAACCCACCACATCCAACGGTTCGGCGGAACGGTGCGGATCCTGAGTCGCTAGGGTTGAATACATGACTATCCGAGACGCCCGCCCGGACGATGTACCCACCATCCTCCAGCTCATCCATGACCTGGCCATTTACGAGAAGGAACCCGACGCCGTAAGAAATACGACCGAACAGCTGCACCAGGCCCTCTTCGGGGGCTCCCCCAGCGTGTTCGCGCATGTCGCCGAGGCCGACGGCGCCATCCAGGGCTTTGCCCTGTGGTTCCTGAACTACTCGACCTGGGAGGGAGTTAACGGCATTTACCTTGAGGACCTCTACGTCAGGCCAGAAGCCCGCGGGGAGGGCCACGGCAAAGCGCTGCTGCAGAACCTCGCCCGTATCGCCGCAGAGCGTGGATATGCCAGGGTGGAATGGTCGGTCCTGAAGTGGAACGAACCGTCCATCAGCTTCTATGACAGTCTCGGGGCTTTCCCCCAGGAGGAATGGACCACCTACCGGCTCACCGGCCCCGCGCTCACCGCTGTCGCCGACGGACCCGCCGCGTGACGGCCACGCCAGCCGGCGACGTCGTCCCGCACCGCCGGGGCTCCACCCACCTCATGCATGGGGCGAGGACCACCGGGCATCACTTCACTGTGCCCCTGGACCACGCGAAGCCCGACGGTAAGACCATCATCGTGTTTGCCCGCGAATACAGTTCGCTGGATCATGACGACGACGCCGTCACCGACCTGCCCTGGCTCTTGTTCCTGCAGGGCGGACCGGGCGGTCGTGGCGGGCGGGTCACTCAACTTGGCGGCTGGATGAAAGCTGCGGCCAGACACTTCAGGATCCTGATGCTGGATCAGCGTGGCACCGGACTTTCCACACCCGCGGATGCCGGGACACTACCCTTGCACGGCGACGCGGCAGCACAGGCCGAGTACCTCACCCACTTTCGAGCCGACTCGATAGTTGCCGACGCAGAGTTGATCCGGCACCAGCTGGTAGGCGCTCCCTGGACCGTTTTCGGGCAGAGCTTCGGCGGTTTCTGCACATTGACTTATCTCTCCTTCGCACCGGAGGGAATGGAGCGGGCGCTGATTACCGGCGGCCTCGCACCACTCAGTGGGTCCCCCGACCGCGTCTACACCGCAACCTACCGCCTGGTCGAAGCCCGGAACCTGGCGTATTTCGCCAAATACCCCGAAGACCGGACCCTTCTCACCCGGATTGCACGACACCTCGAGACAGTGGACGAGCGGCTCCCGACCGGTGAACGACTCACCGTGGCCCGTCTCCAGATGATCGGCTCGTTCCTGGGTGGCAACACCCGCGTTGATGCCCTGCACTACCTCCTGGAGGATGCGTTCGTCAGCACCGCCAATGGTCAACGGCTCTCCGCGGTGTTCCTTGACGCCGTCTGGGCGCAGGTCAGCCGCTCCTCCAACCCGCTCTATGCGCTCCTCCACGAATCCATCTATTGCCAGGGCGAGGCATCCAGCTGGTCAGCCGACCGGGTACTGGCGCTGTACCCCCAGTTCTTTCCCACAGCTGAGGAGCCCCTGCTGACCGGCGAAATGGTCTATCGGTGGTACTTCGACCAGGATCCGTCCCTGGCGCCGCTGAAGGACACAGCTGATCTCCTGGCCGCCAAGATTGACTGGGGCGCCCTATACGACACAGCTCAGCTTGCCCGCAATACGGTTCCGGCTGCGGCCGCTGTCTATCAGGACGACATCTACGTGGACCACGACCTGTCAATGGACACCGCCCGCGCGGTCAAGGGCCTCCAGGCGTGGGAAACAGCCGACTTCCACCACGACGGAATCTCCGACGACGGCGAAGCGATCTTCAACCGACTGCTCGGCATGACTGGATGGCCAGCCTGACCGGGTTCACCCCCTGACACGCGGCGGGCCCGCCAGCCGCTGGGGAATCCGGGAACGGGCGGGCCGGCTACGGCACACGTGGGGCCGAGGAGGTTAGCTCTCGACGTCGGCCTCGCCGCGGGCCTTCCGTGCGTCCTCTTCGAGCTGCGCGTCGATGGCAGCCTGCTTGCCCTTGGGGCTCAGCAGGCTCAAAACAACGGCGATCACGATAGTTCCCAGGATAATGGCCAGGGACAGGAATGTTGGGATGATCGGCGCCCATTCGATGTGTTGCCCGCCGTAGATGAACGGCAGCTCATTCTCGTGCATGGCGTGGAGGATCAGCTTGATTCCAATGAACGCTAGGATGACCGAAAGCGCGTGCTTCAGGTAGATGAGGCGGGTCATCAGCCCCCCCAGCAGGAAGTACAGCTGGCGCAGACCCATCAGGGCGAAGATGTTGGCTGTGAACACAATGAACGCGCTCTCGGTCAGACCGAAGATGGCTGGAATCGAGTCGACGGCGAAGAGCAGGTCGGTGAGGCCGATTGTCACGAAGACGATAAGCATCGGGGTGAAGACCTTCCGTCCGTCAAGTACGGTACGGATCTTGTTGCCGTCGTACTTTTCGATCATCGGCAGGACGTTGCGCAGTTTGCCGATCAGTTTGTTCTCGCTGCCGTGCTCCTCGTCCTCGCCGGTGTCCTTGGCCTGCTGGTACGCCGTGTACAGGAGGAAAACGCCGAAAATATAGAAGATCCAGCTGAAATTGCTGATCAACGCAGCCCCCAGCAGGATGAAAATTCCCCGCAGGATCAGCGCGATAATGATGCCCACCATCAGCACTTCCTGCTGGTACTTCCGGGGCACCGAGAACCGCGCCATGATAATGATGAACACGAAGAGGTTGTCAATGCTGAGGCTGTATTCGGTCACCCAACCCGCCACGAATTGTCCGCCGTAATCCGCCCCGGTGAAGATGAACATCAGGCCCGCGAAGATCAGCGCAAGGGAGACGTAAAAAGTGACCCAGAGACTGGATTCCTTCATCGACGGCTCGTGTGGTCGTTTGACCACCAGGAGCAGATCGAACAGGAGGATGAGGCCCAGCACAATGAATGTGCCGACTTGAAACACCAGCGGCAATCCCAGTGTGGATCCAGGCATGAAGAACCTTTCGAGGGTACAGCGGATTCCGCAAGTCTCTCCGCCACGGCACCTGCCACTGGCCGCTACGCCCGGCAGAACAACTGTGTTCTGCGTGTTGACGTTCGTAGCGCTTCGGGATACTCCCCTACGTCCAAATCATCCTACGGCGGATCAGCCGGATCCGGAAATGAGTCGCGTGTGTCTATCCCGACGAACGCGAACCTGACAGCCGCCCTCAGGCGTGCCCAGCCGTCTGCATCTGGCGCAGCTCCTTCTTGAGGTCTCCGACCTCGTCACGCAGCCGCGCAGCCAGCTCAAAGTGCAGGTCTGCTGCTGCTGAATGCATCTGGTCGGTGAGCTGACCGATCAGATCGGTCAGGTCCTCGGCTGGCACCGCGGCGAGACCGTCGTGCCGAACCGGGGCGCTACCCTTGCCCTTACGCTTCTTGCCCGACTCCTCAAGGAGTGCCCGAGTATCCGCGTCCTCCTGTGCAATGGAATCGGTGATGTCAGCAATGCGCTTACGCAGCGGCTGCGGGTCCACGCCGTGCTTGAGGTTGTAGGCCACCTGAATCTCACGGCGCCGGTTGGTCTCGTCGATGGCCTTGGCCATGGAATCGGTGATCCGGTCAGCATACATATGGACCTCGCCGGAGACGTTACGAGCCGCACGGCCGATGGTCTGGATCAGCGAAGTAGCACTGCGCAGGAATCCTTCCTTGTCAGCGTCGAGAATGCTGACCAACGACACCTCGGGCAAGTCGAGGCCCTCACGGAGCAGGTTGATACCCACAAGGACGTCGAAGGTACCGAGCCGCAGCTCACGCAACAGCTCAACCCGCCGCAGGGTGTCGACGTCGGAGTGCAGGTACTCGACCTTCACCCCGTGTTCCAGCAGATATCCGGTCAGGTCCTCGGCCATCCGCTTGGTGAGGGTGGTCACCAGCACACGTTCGTTGATCTCGACCCTGGTTCGGATTTCGGCGAGCAGATCGTCAATCTGGCCCTTGCTCGGCTTAACCACTACCTCAGGGTCGATCAGACCTGTGGGGCGGATAATCTGCTGCACGTAACCGTCGGATTTGCCCAGCTCATACTTGCCGGGGGTGGCGGACAGGTAGACGGTCTGGCCGATCCGTTCCAGAAACTCGTCCCACTTGAGTGGCCGGTTGTCCATGGCTGACGGTAACCGGAACCCGTGGTCCACGAGGGTGCGCTTTCGGGACATATCCCCTTCGTACATGGCACCGATCTGCGGAATGGTGACGTGGGATTCGTCCACCACGAGCAGGAAGTCATCAGGGAAGTAGTCGAGCAGACAGTGCGACGCGGAGCCAGGTCCGCGACCGTCGATGTGGCGGGAATAGTTCTCGATGCCGTTGCAGAATCCCATCTGCTGCATCATTTCAAGGTCATAGGTGGTCCGCATCCGCAGCCGCTGGGCTTCGACGAGCTTGTTCTGCGACTCCAGCTCATCCAGACGCACCTGCAGCTCGTCCTCGATCTGCTTGACCGCCCGGTTCATCCGTTCCGGACCGGCGACGTAGTGCGAAGCCGGGAACACGTACATCTCAGTCTCCTCCCGAACAATCTCCCCGGTGAGCGGATGCAGGGTGTAGATCTTCTCGACCTCATCGCCGAAGAACTCGATGCGAAGCGCCAGCTCCTCATACATCGGAATGATTTCCACTGTATCGCCGCGGACCCTGAAGGTCCCCCGGTGGAAGTCGATGTCGTTGCGGGTGTACTGCATCGCAACGAATTTCCGCAGCAGGTCATCCCGGTTCATCTGTTGACCGGTCTCCAGCGTCACCATGCCCGCCACATACTCCTCGGGGGTGCCCAGGCCGTAAATACAGGACACAGTTGCCACCACGATCACATCACGGCGGGTGAGAAGGGCATTGGTGGCTGAATGCCTGAGCCGCTCCACCTCCTCATTGACCGATGAATCCTTCTCGATGAAGGTATCGGTCTGCGGTACGTAGGCTTCAGGCTGGTAATAGTCGTAGTAGGACACGAAGTATTCAACTGCATTATTCGGCAGCAATTCGCGGAACTCGTTGGCCAACTGCGCGGCGAGCGTCTTGTTCTGCACCATTACCAGGGTGGGCCGCTGGACCTGTTCAATCAGCCACGCTGTGGTCGCGCTCTTACCGGTGCCGGTGGCGCCCAGCAGCACCACGTCTTTCTCGCCGCCCTTGATGCGTTTGCTCAGTTCGGCAATCGCTGCGGGCTGGTCACCAGCAGGGTTGAATTCGCTGATCACTTCAAAAGGCGCTACGACCCGTTTAATTTCCTGCGCAAGGCTCATACGAATACGTTAGACCCTCCCCCGGACAATTAGCGTCCTGTATCGGGTGAGTTAGCCGACGGCAGAAGAAGGTCGCGGCACCCAGCCGGTATCGCCAATCCACTGTTTCAGGAGCGGGTCCGCGACGGCTGTGAACCAGGGTTCCTTGCACTGTGCATAGCCGTCGGTTCCCTGGTCGTCAGTATGGAGCGCCGCGCAGCGCTCCTTCTCAGCCAGATACAGCGGCGCCGCGCCGGGATCCGACCGCAACCAGTCCCTGAAGGAGAGGGCGTACCGCCAGCCCGGTGAAGACTCGACTCTGAGATGGACATTCATTGGTCGTCCGGGGTCGGCGTTGGCGTGGAGGCGTTTCGGCCAGCGAGCAGCGCCGGGGACATTCGGTTTCGGATCATCGCTAATGATTCCTTTCACGAGGGGAAAGCCTGCAACGGCAAGAGTGGCTGCGATAGCATCGGCGTCCTCGATTGCCGCGACTGTCAGCTGCAGGTCGATCACGTCTTTGGCGGGCAGCCCCGGGACGGCTGTCGACCCAATGTGGTCAACGGCGAGCACCAGCCGGTCAGCCAGCGCAATCCTGCCGATGAGCCGTGCTGCCTGCACCGGCCAGTCTGCGCGGGCCGGCACGAGGCGTGGTCCGGCAGTCCGCTCGGCACGGACACTGTGTATCAGATTCTCGTTGAACGGCACCAGACGCTCCTGCCACAGGCTGTCCACAGCTGCCAGCAGTGTTTCGGGCGTGCCCTCGTTGGCGAGGACGACGTCGGCCGCGGCGCCCCGCTCGGCCCGCGTCGCCTGAGCACCGATGCGGGCGCGCGCCTCGGCGTCGGTCATCCCCCGGGTAGCTTTCAAGCGCTCCAGCCGGACCTCATCGGGGGAGTCAACTACGACCACCAGGTGGAACTGGTGCTGTTGTCCGGTTTCCACCAGTAACGGAATGTCCTGTACGACGACTGCGCCGTGCTGGGCTCCGTCGGTCAACTCGCGGGCCCGATCCCTCACCAGTGGGTGGATGATCGAGTTCAGCCTCATGCGTAGTGACGGGTTGCCGAAAATCGCCCCAGCCAGCGCGGGGCGGTCGAGGCTACCGTCCGGTAGTAACATCTCAGCACCGAATTCGGCGGCGACGGCTGCCAGCCCGGCAGACCCTGGCGCGACCGCCTCCCGGGCCAGGACATCGGCGTCGACCAGCATCGCACCGAGCTCCCTCAATCGTGAAGCGACAAGAGATTTCCCGGCCGCGATCCCGCCGGTGAGGCCAATTCTGAGCATGCCCCCCACCCTAGCGCCTGCATCGCCGGGCCTGGGGCGCCCGCCCACTAGACTTGGACCGGTGAGCGACAGTGGAGTGACCGTTACCGGGTACACAACTGTCAGGGGCGAGCACCGCCACGCGAGCGAGGTACGTCGGTCCCGCTTCATCGCGGTGGTCCGCCGGATCGACAGCGAGGACGGAGCCCGGTCATTCCTTACGGATCTCCGAAGCGAATTCCACGACGCACGCCATCATTGCAGCGCGTTCGTCCTCGGCCCGGACCGGTTGATCCAACGGGCCAACGACGACGGCGAACCGTCGGGCACCGCCGGTGCCCCCATGCTCGACGCCATTCTCAAACGTGCCACTGCTCCAGAGACCACTGATCTGAGCGACGTCGCAGTGGTGGTGGTCCGCTATTTCGGTGGAGTGCTGCTGGGCGCTGGAGGACTCGTACGAGCCTACTCCGATGCCGTGTCGCAGGCGTTGGACGCGGTGCCGACCGTCCGGCGACGCCTCGTGCAGCGGCTGGCGATCCCGGTAGCCCACGCTGACGCTGGACGGGTGGAGAACTCCCTCAGAAACGCCGGCACCCAGGTGCTGGGCAGCGACTATTTCGCTGACCAGGTAGTGATCCGCGTAGCCGTGCCCGCGGGAATCGCCTCGATCGAGGGCTTCGACGCCCAGCTTGCCTCGCTTACCGCCGGCCAGTCCGGCGCTCAACTCCTGGACCTGAAATGGGTGGACAATGAATGACTTTTCCTTTGACAACCTTCAGCGAGCCCCCGACGTCGAGGCCCCGAACCTGTTTGCGTTCGACGCCACCGACCGCCTCCTACTGGACACCGCTGCCGGCGCGATCACCGGGACCCCGGAGGGCGTCGTCGTTATCGGCGACCACTACGGAGCGCTCACCATTGGGGCCGCCGCGCTGCATGGCGCCCGGGCGATCCGTACCCACCAGGATCCGCTCTCCGGTGAGCGGGCCCTGACGGCCAACGCCGAATCGGTCGACCTGGCCGACAGCTTCACTCACCACCCACTGGATGAAGCCCTGTTGGCCGATGCCCGCTGTGTCCTGCTGCAGCTACCGCGGTCGCTGGCCGCACTGGATGAGATAGCGTGGACGATTGCCTGCTACGCCGACCCTGGTGTGACTGTGTTCGCCGGGGGCCGGGTCAAACATATGACCACCGCCATGAACGGTGTGCTGGCCCGGCACTTCGGCACCGTCTCAGCCGGCCTGGCTCGCCAGAAATCACGCATCCTGACGGCGTCCAACCCGCTGCCTACCCCAGTGAGCGGCTTTCCGGTGGAGGAGAAGCATGACGTCGGGCTCTCCGCCCAGCTGATCCTCAGGGCTTTTGGCAGCACTTTCGGGGCTGCAAAACTGGATGCCGGGACCCGTTACCTGCTCCCATCCCTGGCCGAAGCCAGGGCCGCCGGGCATGCCATCGATCTGGGGTCCGGCAACGGGACGATCGCGGCCTATCTGGCGTTGACCCGCCCTGCGCTGACGGTGACTGCAACAGATCAATCGGCGTCGGCAGTTTCCTCCTCGCGCGCCACCGCCGAGGCAAATGGAGTCGGCGACCGGATTTCAGCGGTGCGCGACGATGCCCTGTCATCAAGGCCGGCGTCGTCGACCGAGCTGATCGTCCTGAACCCGCCGTTCCATCTGGAGGGGACCGTGCACTCGGGGATCGCGCTGAAGCTGTTTGCCGATGCCGGACGGGTGTTGAGGTCTGGTGGGGAGCTCTGGACCGTATGGAACAGCCACCTGCAGTACCGAACGCCCCTGGGCACCATGGTCGGCCCCACCCGGCAAGTTGCTCGCAACCCGAAATTCACCGTAACGGTGTCCACCGCTCGGTGAGCCGGCGGCCCTCCCACTGAACCCGGTCAATCAGTGGGACTGGCTAGACAGTCCCACTGACGGCGTCCCGTCAATGGGATCACCGGACCTTCCGATCAGCCCAGGGCACAAAAAAGGCCCCCACCGTTGCGGTGGGGGCCTTTTCAGATGCTCAGGCTGAACCTAGTTGCCGGTCAGCTTTTCGCGCAGGGCAGCAAGTGCCTCGTCTGACGCGAGTGTACCCGTGCCGACATTGCTGTTGCTGCTGCTGTTGCTGTTGGTGCTTTCATCAGCAGCAGGCTCGGATGAGTAGCTCGTGGAGCTGGACTCAACGGGCTCGTTGGCGGCAGCTGCATCGTCCGATGCGTGCTGCACAACCTGCTTCTTGTGAGCTTCCCACCGCGACTGGGCCTCAGCGTACTGAGCTTCCCAGGTAGCACGCTGAGAGTCGTAGCCTTCAAGCCACTCGTTGGACTCTGGATCGAAGCCCTCCGGGTACTTGTAGTTGCCTTCGTCGTCGTACTCTGCAGCCATACCGTACAGAGCTGGGTCGAACTCGGTGCTGTCGGCATCGACACCCTCGTTAGCCTGCTTCAGGGAGAGGGAGATCCGGCGACGCTCGAGATCGATGTCGATGACCTTGACAAACAGCTCGTCTCCAACTGAGACAACCTGCTCTGCCAGTTCCACGTGGCGGACTGCCAGCTCGGAGATGTGAACCAGGCCTTCGATGCCGTCTTCGACGCGAACGAACGCGCCGAACGGGACCAGCTTGGTGACCTTGCCCGGAACAACCTGCCCGAGGGCGTGGGTGCGGGCGAAGGTCTGCCATGGATCTTCCTGGGTGGCCTTGAGCGACAGTGAGACACGCTCGCGGTCCAGATCGACCTCGAGAACCTCGACTGTGACTTCCTGGCCAACTTCGACAACCTCGGAGGGGTGATCGATGTGCTTCCAGGACAGCTCGGAGACGTGAACAAGTCCGTCGACGCCGCCCAGGTCCACGAAGGCACCGAAGTTGACGATCGAGGAGACAACGCCGGGACGAACCTGGCCCTTTTCCAGCTTGTTGAGGAACGTGGAACGCACCTCAGACTGGGTCTGCTCAAGCCATGCGCGGCGGGACAGGACAACGTTGTTGCGGTTCTTGTCCAGCTCGATGATTTTCGCTTCGATCTTCTGACCGATGTATGGAGCAAGATCGCGTACACGACGCATCTCAACCAAGGACGCAGGCAGGAAGCCGCGGAGGCCGATGTCGAGGATGAGCCCACCCTTGACAACTTCGATGACCGTGCCGGTGACGACGCCGTCTTCTTCCTTGACCTTCTCGATATCGCCCCAGGCACGCTCGTACTGAGCGCGCTTCTTGGACAGGATGAGTCGGCCTTCTTTGTCCTCTTTGGTGAGCACCAGGGCTTCGACCTGATCGCCAACGGAAACAACGTCTCCGGGATCAACATCGTGCTTGATGGACAGCTCACGGGAAGGGATAACACCCTCGGTCTTGTAACCGATGTCGAGCAGAACTTCGTCGCGGTCAACCTTGACTACCGTTCCTTCAACGAGGTCTCCGTCGTTGAAGTACTTGATGGTGGCGTCGATAGCTGCGAGGAAGTCCTCAGCGGTGCCGATGTCGTTGATCGCGACCTGCGGTGCACCTGGCTTCTCGGTGGTGGTGATGGTCATGTAGTTGGGACTCCGTTGTGGATGATTAGTTGATCCGGGGGGCGACGTCAGAACAACAGGAAACTCTGCTGATCCGAATGGAACCCGTCCGAAAGTGGACTTGTGGAGAGAAAACGACCTACCCAGCACAGCTGGCTAGCACGTTTCGCAGTGCGCATTACACGCCCGTCTAGTCTAGCCGTTTCCGCCAACACAGGTCAAAGTGGCGATTCACTCCCGCCGACCCGTGATGTATGGCGACTCATCGCCCCTCTGACCCGCCCGATCTGACTCTTCGGCGGAGTTCGGACTGGAGGTGGGTAAGGACTGGAGGTGGGTAAGGACTAGAAGTGGGTAATACAGTACGGTGCGGTCGGGGTCTGGAAGATACGGTCGAGGATGGCAACGCTCCCCTCGCCCCCGGCACCCTGTTCCGAGATCTGACCGGCCGCAGCCAGTACCTGCGCGGGGACGCCGCCCAGGTACATTGAGCCAAGTGCCGTGACATCCATCAGTACCGCAGTGTCGGCGTCGTCGTTGAGCCGTGTCACTGACCCCACACCGTTCTCCGCCGTCAGCCGGAACTTGCCCGACGCGTACCCAAGCGGGTCGACGATGTCGACGGTGACGGTGACGGTCCCGGACCCCTGGTACCCGCGGGACTCAAGGGCGGCAACCGGGTCGAGTATGCGCAGCCAGAGCACGTCTTCATCGCCGGTGAGCTTGTAGCACCGACGGTCCTGCAAGGCCCAGGGCAGCGGATCATCGACTGGCGCCAGATCAAAGGTGATGCGCTGCACGAGATCGATGGAGCCAAGGTAACGCCACAGCTCAAGGTAGGCGGCAGCGGAGGTAGCAACCAGGTCCACAATCTTCATGGTGTACGGGGTGGTCCCCCAGCCAGCGAACTTGTAGGAGACGAACCCATCGGGCTGACCGTCGTTGTCGTAGTGAACTGCGACGCGAACAGTCTTGTCCTCGGTGGGCCGCTCCTCGCCCCAGAGGCCCGCTGCACGCTGTGGGTAGGTGAACTGGCGCGCGATCGACCCGGTGGTGTCCCTGTGAAACCGTTCGAATATCTGTTGGGACAGCTCCACTGCGGCTGTCGATGCCACTACGTGGGTGACGCCGTACGCTGACGTGCGCAGGGCGAACCGCTCCTTGACGTCCACCTCAATGTTGCGGGTGAAGGTTGCGGCGCCGAAGCCAAATCTGCCGTAGATCGTCGCCTCGGACGCAGTCAGCGCGGCGATGGAGAGCCCCCTGGACGCAGCGCCCTGCAGGTCTGAGGTCATCATGGTGCGCAGCAAACCGCGCCGCCGGTGCGTCGGTCGCACAGTGACGGCGGTGATCTGATGCGCGTCGATGAGCCGCCCGTTGCCGACATTCAGCGAGTTGACCATGGTGGCGTACGTGGCGACGGGAATTCCCGGGTCCCAGGCGTGTGCCCCGGACGATTCATCGTAGGCGCCCCACAGGGTCCGGCTGTCGGAGCTAAATGCCTCGACATAGGTAGCGAGGTCCTCCGGTTCGGTCCTCGCTTCATGGAAGCCGAATCGAACCGCCTCGAACCAGTGAGACAGCTGGCTGCCGGCCGATGAGTCAGTCTCGGCGGTCACCGTAAAGGTGTCGATACGCAGTGGTGATGGGGCGGCGGAGTCTTGGGAAGCAGTCACGGTGCACCAGCCTAGTGCGGCAAAGCACCGGGCACCAGCTCCGGCCACCCGATTCGGCAACCCACAGCTGCAGTGGGTTGCCGGCCGAAGCGCCCTAGTGAGCTGCCTCGTGCCAGCTTGCTCCCACACCCACGGAAACGTCGAGCGGAACCGTCAGGTCCGCCGCGGACCCCATCTGCTCCCGTACCAGGAGCTCAACCGTGTCCCGTTCGCCGGGGGCTATTTCGAGGACCAGTTCATCGTGCACTTGCAGCAGCATGCGAGAGGATAGACCCTGTCGACTCAGTTCAGCATCGACGCCGAGCATCGCCTTCTTGATGATGTCTGCCGCAGAACCCTGGATGGGCGCGTTCAACGCCGCCCGTTCAGCCATTTCGCGCAGTTGCCGGTTGTCGCTGGAGAGGTCAGGGAGGTAACGGCGGCGTCCTTCAATGGTCGAGGTGAACCCGTCGATCCGGGCCTGCTCCACCACCCCACGCAGATAATCCCGGACGGCGCCGAAGCGGTCGAAGTAGTCCCCCATCAGGTTCCGCGCCTCGTCGACCGAGATGGCCAGCTGCTTCGACAGCCCGAACGAGCTCAGACCGTAAACCAGCCCATAGGACATGGCCTTCACCTTGGACCGCATCGCACTGGTGACCTCGTCAGGCTGGACGTTGAAAATGTGAGCGCCGACAAAACGGTGGAGGTCCTCGCCGTCGCGGAACGCCTGGATCAGGCCATCATCGCCGGAGAGGTGGGCCATGATGCGCATTTCGATCTGCGAATAGTCGGCGGTCATCAGGCACTCAAATCCATCGCCGACGACGAACACCTCGCGGATCCGCCTGCCCTCGTCGGAACGCACGGGAATGTTCTGCAGGTTCGGGTTCGTGGAAGAGAGCCGACCGGTTGCAGCGATGGTCTGGACGTAGGTGGTGTGGATGCGGCCGTCGTCGGCCACTGCCTTCCGGAGCCCCTCGACCGTCTGGCGGAGCTTTGACGCGTCGCGGTGAGCCAGAAGCTGCTCGAGGAACGGGTGCCCGGTCTTCACTATCAAATCGGTCAACGCATCAGCGTCGGTTGAATAGCCGGTCTTGATCTTCTTGGTCTTGGGCAGGCCCAGTTCATCAAAGAGGACCGCCTGGAGCTGCTTCGGCGAACCGAGGTTGATCTCCTTGCCAATGATCCGGAATGCCTCGGCGCTGGTGGCACCCATCGTTGCCGAAAAATCATCGAACAACCGGTCGAGCCGGTCCATCGCCACCGGAACGCCGGTCAGCTCCATCTCGGCCAACACCACTGCCAACGGCAATTCGAGGCCACCCAACAGCTGGTTGGCGCCGCGCTCCACCAGTTGGCCGGCGAAGTACTCGCTGAGCTGCAAAGCAGCGAATGCCCTGGCGACCGCGGGCGAGGCTACATCCTCGTCCTGAAGCTGAAGTGCAAGCTGTCCCCCGGTCGACCCTGCCGCCGGTGCAATGGACATCTTGAGGTGGGACTGACTCAGGTCGGCCAGGTCGTAGGCCCGGCGGTCCGGCTGGATCAGGTATCCGGAGATAGCTGTGTCATCAACTACACCGGCCAGGCTTAGGCCGCGCGCGGCAAGCAGTTTGTAAGCTGCCTTGAAGTCATGTGCCACCTTGGGTGCGTCGGCGTCGGCTAGCCAGCCTTCGAGCCCCTGCTCAGCCGCGGCATCGAGCGTCTCCAGGTCAACATACGCTGCGTCGGTGGTGGTCACAATCGCCAGCCCGACGGCGTAGTCGTTCCCGGTGGTCGGCTGTGTCACCAACTGAACTGCAGCAAGGCCCTGGTTGGTCGCGGTGAGCCATTGGGACAGCGCTGCGGCGTCGGTCAGTACCACGTGCTCGGGCGGCGTCATCTCGTCGTGGGCCTGCTCAGCGTCTTCTTCCCCAAATAGGTCGAAGAGCCGTTTGCGCAGGACGTTGAACTGCAGGGAGTCGAACAGTTCCTCAACGGCCGGGCGGTCAGGGGTCCTTGAAACCATCGTGTCCAGTTCGACCGGCAGGTCGAGGTCAAGGAGCAGATGATTGAGTCGGCGGTTGCGCTTGACCAACTCGATGTTCTCCCGGAGCGAGTCCCCCACCTTCCCCTTAATGGCGTCGAGGTTCTCAAGGATGCCCTCCAGTCCGCCATACAGTTTGATCCATTTGGCGGCCGTTTTCGGGCCCACCCCGGGGACACCCGGCAGGTTGTCGGCGGTCTCCCCGACAAGCGCAGCAAGGTCGGAGTACTTGTCCGGCGGCACAAGGTACTTCTCCTCCACAGCCTGGGCGTCCATCTGCGGAATGTTGGTGACCCCCTGTTTGGGGTACAGCACTGTCACCCGGTCATTGACCAGCTGGAAAGCATCGCGGTCTCCACTGACTATCTGCACGTCCCAGCCCTCGGAAGCGGCGCGGACCGAGAGGGTGGCGATGATGTCGTCCGCCTCATACCCTTCCATCGAGAGGGTGGGAATGTGCATCGCCTGCATCACCTTGATAATCAGGTCCACCTGGCCGTGGAATTCTGACGGCGTCCGGGCTCGTCCGGCCTTGTACTCGGTGTATTCAGTGGTCCTGAAGGTTGGGGTATCCAAATCCAGTGCCACCGCAACATGGGTGGGCTTCTGGTCCCTGATGAGGTTGATGAGCATCGCCGTGAAACCGTACACAGCATTGGTGTGTTGGCCCGTATCGGTGGAGAAGTTCTCGGGCGGCAGCGCATAAAATGCTCGGTACGCCATCGAGTGGCCGTCAATCACGAGGAGGCGACTGCGGGAGGGCTCAGCCGTCGCCTTCGCATGCACATCCGTCGGAGTCGTTGCGGCCAGAGGAACATCGGGTTTGGTTGTTTGACTCACAAGTGCCAGCCTAGTTCCCATGCCCCACAATTACACTCCGGAGCCGTCCACTCAGGAACCGACAGCAAACCCCTACTCGGCCGAGTTGGCCGCAGCCGGCGTCCCCGAAGAGATGCATGAGTGGCTCAGCGGCCACGGCATCGGGCGCCTTGCGGCGAAGATGGGAATCGTGTTCACCGAGATGACAGCTGACCATCTGGTCGCCACCATGCCGGTCGAAGGCAACGAACAGGTTGCGGGGATCCTGCACGGGGGCGCCCACCTTGTCCTCGCCGAGACCCTGGGTTCCTTTGCTGCGGGACTTCACGCCGGGCGCGAGCGGAGGGCGATGGGAATCGAGATCAGCGCAACCCATCACCGGTCAGCGTCGTCGGGCCTGGTCACCGGCACCGTGACAGCCATCCATTTGGGCCGCACCCTGACCACCCATGAAGTGGTGATGACCGACGACGTCGGGCGCCGCCTTTCCACCGCGCGGATCACCAACATCATCAGGGAGAACCGCTGACAGCCAACGCCAGGCGTGGCTCAACGTTTCCGGGCTGACTATCGGTGGAACTGTGGCCAGGTCCACACCGTCCGCGTGCGGCAAACACCCCAAACCGTCCGTCCCTGGCATGCGCCATCCTGTTTAGGCGCGCGCCCGCCGGGCGCTCGCATCGTGCCACCTGACGGGCCGGCTCCCGCAGGACCGCCTGGCCATCGACAACCCCCTGAAGTCTGAGGATGCTAACACTGACAGCGGTCGACCGTTTCAGCGGATAGGGGGCGCCTCTCCCCAATGAAGCAGGAAGTGGGGACGGGGTATGTCGTCGAGCATTCCGGTCCAGTGGAACCTGGGGTCGCTTCAGAAAACGGGAAAAATCGTACGTTAAGGTTTGCCTGCTGCTCGTAGGGGCCTGAATTTTCCTGTGCCGGGCTTGGCGGTGTTGCGCCAGGTGTAGTCGCCGGTGAGGTTGATGTGTTCCCAGCCCAGCGGTGAGAGGTATTGCAGGAGCGCGTCATGGGATTCCGGGTCTCGGTCACGGAGCGCGAGGGTGGCTCGTTCGAGGTAGACGGTGTTCCAGAGCACGATGGCGGCGGTGAGGAGATTGAGTCCGCTGGCGCGGTAGCGTTGCTGCTCGAATCCGCGGTCCCGGATTTCGCCCAGGCGGTTGAAGAACACGGCCCTGGCGAGGGCATTGCGTGCCTCACCCTTGTTCAGGCCGGCGTTTACGCGGCGCCGGAGTTTCACGCTTTGGAGCCAGTCCAGAATGAACAGGGTGCGTTCGATGCGGCCCAGTTCGCGCAGGGCCACGGCCAGACCGTTTTGGCGCGGGTAGCTGCCGAGCTTGCGCAGCATCAGTGAGGCCGTCACGGTCCCTTGCCTGATGGAGGTGGATAGCCGCAGAATCTCGTCCCAGTGGGCGCGGATGGCCCTAGTATTCAGGGTTCCGCCGATCAGGGGTTTGAGTGCGTCGTAGATGGTGTCTGTTTTGGGGATGTAGAGCTTGGTCTCGCCCAGGTCGCGGATGCGGGGTGCGAAGCGGAAGCCGAGCAGATGCATCAGGCCGAAGACGTGATCGGTGAATCCGTTCGTGTCGGTGTAGTGTTCCTCGATGAACAGATCCGACTCGTGATACAGCAGGCCATCGAGGACATAGGTCGAGTCGCGCACCCCAACGTTGACGACCTTGGCACTGAAGGGTGAGTACTGGTCCGAGATGTGGGTGTAGAACATCCTCCCCGGTTCGGTGCCGTATTTGGGGTTGACGTGGCCGGTGCTCTGGGCCCTCCCGCCGGCTTTGAAGCGTTGGCCGTCTGAGGACGAGGTGGTGCCGTCGCCCCAGTTCCCAGCGAGGGGTTGGCGGAACTGGGCGTTGACTAACTCGGCCAGGGCGGCCCCGTAGGTTTCGTCCCGGATATGCCAGGCCTGCAGCCAGGACAGCTTGGCATAGGTGGTGCCGGGGCAGGACTCGGCCATCTTGGTCAGCCCGAGGTTGATCCCATCTGCCAGGATCGTTGTCAGCAGGAGTTTCTTGTCCTTGGCGGTGTCGCCGGTCTTCAGGTGCGTGAAGTGGCGGGTGAACCCGGTCCACTCGTCGACTTCCATCAGTATGTCGGTGATCTTCACGTGCGGCGGCTGTGCCGCCGTCTGATCGATCAGTGCCTGCGCGGCCTCGGGCACCGCCGCGTCGAGCGGGGTGATCTTCAATCCGGACGCGGTGATGATGGCGTCCGGCAGGTCATTGGCTGCTGCCATGCGATTGACCGTGGCCAGCTGCTGTTCCAGCAGTGAAAGCCGGTGGTGCAGGTACTGTTCGCAGTCCGTGGCCACTACCAGCGGCAAGCCGCCGGCAAGCTTTAGTTCGGCGAATGTTTCCGCTGGGACGAGGTACTCATCGAAGTCCTTGAACTGGCGCGAGCCCTGCACCCAGATATCGCCGGAGCGCAGCGCATTCTTCAACTCCGAGAGCGCACACAGCTCGTAATACCTCCGGTCGATCCCGTCCGCGCTGAAGACCAGTTTTGCCCAGCGCGGTTTGACGAAACTTCTCGGCGCGTCGGCTGGCACCTTACGGGCGCTATCCACGTTCATGGTACGCAGCACGGCGGTGGCCTTGAGCACGTCCTTGGTGGACGGTGTCGCCCGCAGTTTGAGCACGGTCAGGAATTCCGGGGCGTAGCGACGCACCGTTGCGTAGCTTTCACCGATGCGGTGCAAAAAGTCGAAGTCCTCGGGTTGTGCGAGCTTTTGTGCCTCGGTCACGCTGGTGGTGAAGGCCTCCCAAGGCATGACGGATTCGATGGCAGCGAAGGGATCGGCGCCACTCTCCTTCGCCTCCAGCAGCGCCTTGCCGACGCGCCCGTAGAGACGGACCTTGTCGTTGATCGCCTTGCCCGAGGCCTGGAATTGTTGCTGATGCCGGTTCTTGGCCGTGTTGAAGATCTTGCCGATGATGCGGTTATGCAGGTCGATGATTTCATCGGTGACGGTGGCCGTGCTTTCCACGGCCACGGCCACCAAAGTGGCATAGCGGCGCTGCGGCTCGAACTTCGCCAGATCGGCGGGCGTCAT
Organism: Arthrobacter sp. H20; assembly: GCF_000520515.1. Lineage (GTDB taxonomy): Bacteria > Actinomycetota > Actinomycetes > Actinomycetales > Micrococcaceae > Arthrobacter_D. The sequence goes on along the minus strand of NZ_AZRY01000201.1, from coordinate 245 downwards.
CTGCCCGCCCTCACGGGCGATATTGAGCAGACGGTTCTGATGGACCTGGAGTTCGATGCCAGCGGGCAGGTTCAGCGCCTGCCAGGCTCTGAGGCGCTCAATGTGTTCAAGCATGTGCCGTGAGTTCGGTTTGACCGGTGACTGGCGCAACCAGGAAAGCCGGGTGGACTTGCCTTCTTCCCGGCGTTTAAGCAGGTCATCCAACCGGTGCCGGTGGTCGGCAGACAGTGAATCCGTCAGGGCGG
>NZ_KI914749.1:17329-19805 GCF_000520515.1 Arthrobacter sp. H20 | reverse complement strand
CGCTACATCGAGAACTACAACCAAGACGCCAAACCATTCACCTGGACCAAGTCAGCGGAGTACCTCCTGGGCAAGATGAAACGCAAACAAACCATTAACACGGAGCACTAGGCAATACTGCGCCGCCGGCTCAGGCTGATACGGTCATCGCGCTTTCTGCTGGTCGAAGGCGGGCAAGAGGAGGGTGACTCGGATTCAGCCCCGACACAAGGTGAGGGGTATGACACTTCGCGATCAGTACACCTTCGGAAATCCTCTTGAGCGATACAGCCGCGTAGAACCGCGTGTTCAGCACCAGCCTGAACCCGGAATCCAGGCGCGTATGACCCCGGTCCCCGACCTCGGCGAATCGACCTACCGCGGCAGCGGGCGCCTCGCCGGGCGCAAAGCGCTCATCACTGGCGGTGACTCAGGTATCGGCGGTGCCGTCGCGATCGCGTTCGCGCGTGAGGGAGCTGATGTCGTGATCGTGCACCTGCCCGCTGAGCAGGAGGACGCTGACAGTATTCTGGGCCACATCAAGGATGCAGGCACAAAGGGGCACGCGATTGCCGCAGACATCACGGGTCCGGCCCGCTGCCGCGAGATCATCGACGAAACCGTGCGCGTGCTTGGGGGGCTCGACATCCTCGTCAATAACGCCGGCAGACAGCTAGCAGTTGAGCGAATCGAAGATCTGTCAGACGAGCAGTTCGAGCTGACATTCCGTACCAACGTGTTCGCGACCTTCTGGTTGACCAAAGCCGCTCTTGCCCACTTGCCGGCGGGTGCCAGCATCATCAACACTGCGTCTCTGGAGGCTTACAAGCCCGCACCGGACCGGTTGGACTACGCGGCAACGAAAGCAGCCATCAACAACCTCTCGAAGGGACTTGCGCAGCAGCTGGCTCCTCGGGGTATCCGGGTCAACGTGGTTGCACCCGGTCCCGTCTGGACGGCCCTACAGGTCTCGGATGGCGTCTCAGACGAGCAAATGAGGGAATTCGACAACGAAAGTACTTACCAACGTGCCGGGCAGCCTGCAGAACTAGCCCCCGCCTATGTTTTCCTCGCCTCTGCAGAATCGAGCTACGTCTCGGGCGAGACCCTCAACGTCAACGGGGGCATGGTCACTCCGTGACTCACCATGTCTGCACCGTCTTTTTCCTTCCCGGTCTCGGTTTCGGCGCTGCATCAGCTGCACCGCTCGCGGCGGCTCTCGGCGACCGATTCCGCGTTGTTGGCATCGACCCGCCTGGGCAGGGCCACGCCCCGGACGCAGTAGACGGCTCAGCCAGCGCTCTGGCCGATGCTGCGCTCGAGACAATCGAGGCCAAAGCCGATGGTGGACCCTGGCTGCTTGCCGCCCACAGCATGGGTGGCAAGGTCGCTGCCCTCGTGGCCGCTCGCGTGCTGGCCGGTCACGCGAATGTCTTCGGCTTGGCCGGCGCAGTCCTCCTCGCTCCATCCCCGCCCACCCCAGAGCCAATGGCAGACGACAATCGCTCCCTCATGCTCTCGTGGGCCCAGAACGGTCCGATCTCGGAGGCCGACGCGCGTGAATTTGTTGCCCAGAGCGTGGCGGTATCGCTGGCCGCCGCTGAGGAACAACAGGCAGTCACCCAGATTCGGCAGATCACGCCACTCGCCTGGCAGCGGTGGCTTGGTGAGGGCAGCCGTGAAAATGTGTCGGCCGAGGTAGACGTGATCGACCTGCCCGTCGTCGTGATAGCGGGGGGCGATGACGACGATCTCGAGGGCTCGGCGCAACCGACGCTCCTCGGCGAGGTGTATCCACGGGCGCGCTTCGTGTCGCTGGCCGCTACGGGACACCTGCTCCCCTACGAGCAAGCCCACGAAGTTGCGGCCGAGATCACGCGGTTCTGGGAGTCGACAGCTTCGGCATGCCCACCGGTGGCCCCTGAATGGGGTTGCCTTATCGCGTCCAACCGCACCGGCGTCGAGGCACGCGCGCTATTGGCCCAGCGCGCGATCGCAGACGATGTGAACTACGCGCCGCGGGCGCTCTCACTGGGGCAGCTCGCCACTCTTCGCTCGCTGGCTGACCGGCTGGTGCCGCAGCCCGGGGCCCGCCGGGTCGACCTCGCTGCGCGCGTCGACGCCGACCTCGCGGCCGGCCGAGGTGATGGTTGGCGGCCCACGGACCTCCCGGCGGACGCCTCGGCCTACCGTCTGGGCCTCGACGCCATCGCACCCCTCTGGCCCGAGGATTTGTCAGCACAGGACAGCCTTATTCGAAAAATTATCGCTGGCGGGCTGATCACGGACGCCCCGTGGAGCGGTGATCTGTTGCGGCGGTGGTTCGAAGATGTGCGCACTGACCTGACGCGCACCTGGTTGGCGCATCCCGCGTCATTCGCCCGCATCGGGTACGACGGGTTCGCGACCAGCAGTTCAGGGGCTGAACCCGTGGGGTACGTGAGCCTGGGTGCTGGACTGCGCGACGCGTGGGAGCTGGCGGGGCTCGGCGCCCAGC
>NZ_KI914749.1:0-17229 GCF_000520515.1 Arthrobacter sp. H20 | reverse complement strand
GCTTGAGAACAGCGGCGAACCGGGCGCGACTAACAATGCAGGCCAGGCCGGCAAGGAGAACATCGCGTGAATCTCAACGACATGCGCACCTACGACCACGACGACGTCGTCGACGTCGTCGTGGTCGGAACCGGCGCCGGCGGCTCTCCCCTCCTGGCGCGGCTCGCTGAACGCGGCCTCCGCGTGGTTGCCCTCGAGGCTGGACCAAACCTCGATCCCGACGATTTCATTAACGACGAAGTGGAAGCACCGCGAATCAACTGGATGTCCGAGCGGCTCAGCGGCGGAGAGGCACCCACCGCCTTCGGACCCAACAACAGCGGCTGGGGAGTAGGCGGTGGCACGCTGCACTGGGGGGCCTTCACACCCCGCCCTGACCTCCGTGACATGCGCCTACGCACCGAGTCCGGACAGGGCGAAGACTGGCCCATCGATCACGGCGAGCTCATCCGCTACATCATCGACGTCGAGCGCATCATCGGCGTTTCGGGCCCGACTCAGTACCCGTGGGATCCGGAACGGCAGTACCTCGAACCACCCGTGGACCGCAACGCTCCAGCCGACATCATGGCCGCCGGTTGCGCGCTCCTCGGTATCCGGGCCACTGACGCGCCGGCCGCCATCCTGAGCCGCGATCGGGACCAGCCACACCATGGTCGCCGCCTCGCCAGCCAGAATCTCGGCACCATCCATCAGGGCGAGCGGTTCGGCAGCAAGGCGACTACCGCTAACACGTTCCTTCCGTCAGCAGTTGCCTTCGGGGCGGAGATCCGGCCTGACTCAATGGTGCACGGCATCGAACGCGACACGCTTGGCCGGGTCTCTGCGGTCGTGTACCGCCAGAACGGTAAAGATTTTCGGCAGCGGTGCTCTGCCCTGGTGCTCGCCGGCGGCGGGATCGAGACACCGCGGCTGCTGCTCAATACCGGCCTCGCTAATTCCAGCGGTCTGGTGGGCCGCAACTTCCTCGCCCACGGTGCAGTGCAGGTGTGGGGTCGGTTCGACGAGCAGATCCGCGGCTATCGCGGCTACCCCTCCGCGCTCATCAGCGAAGACTTCGTGCGCCCCGACAACGTTGACTTCGCTGGTGGGTATCTTCTGCAGAGCCTCGGTGCGATGCCGCTCACCTACGCGACCACCCTCGTGCGCGGGGGAGGACTCTGGGGCGATGAACTCATTGATGCGCTTGATGCCTGGCGCTACACGGCCGGTATTGGCATCAATGGCGAATGCCTCCCCGCCGAGCACAACAAACTCGTCTTGACCGACGAGCTGGATGACTGGGGCATTCCACGCGCGGCCATCACCTTCACGCCGGGCTCGAACGAACAGGCGATCAATGAGCACTCAACTGCAACGATGACCCGCATTCTCGAAGCGGCTGGGGCGCTCGAAACGCGGGCCCTCGCCCGTACCGCCCATACCCTCGGCACATGCAGGATGAGCGCCGACCCGGCCACTGGTGTCGTGGACGCCGACGGGCGCAGTCACGACATCCCAAACCTTTGGATCTCGGACAACTCCACGTTCCCCAGCTCTCTCAGTGCAAACCCCTGTCTTGCTCAGATGGCACTCTCGCTACGGACCGCCGACCGAATGATGCCCTAGCAGGGGAAGCCGACTAGGAGTCGAGCTGGCCCCGCACCGACGGGCAGCGGCGTAGCGTCCATAACTCCTGCCCCGGGCGACTCCGCCGCCCCCCCTATAACTGCGGAATGGTTCCGAATTTCCGAAGTGTTGACACCCAATCACAGGCTCAGCGCAGCGTTTGCACAGGATACGGAAAGCTCCCGAATTGGGCGGTTTGCTAATGCTACTTTCTACCTAGCGACGGCAGGGTGCCGGCGCATCCGTCTCATCACTCTTCAGGAGCATCACATGGTCTCTCTCTTCGCCACCCTGCACGTCCTCGGCATCAAAGCCACCGAACGCCTTCGCCGTGAAGAAACCGGCGCAACCGCCGTTGAATATGGCATCATGGTCGGCCTCATCGCTGTCGTCATCATTGCCGCAGTCACCTTCCTCGGCACCGACCTGGAGCGCCTGTTCGAGGAGATCGTCACCGCAATCCCCGGTGGCGCGGTCTAACGAGTCAGCACACCTTGCTGCTGGGGTGGCAGGGACTTGACCGTTCTGCCACCCCGGCTTTACGCACGATCTGGAGGCTCCCGATGGCCAAGCAAAACGAAACCGGTGCCGTCGCCGTCGAATTCGCGCTGGTCCTACCTATTCTGCTCCTCCTCGTATTCGGCATCGTGGAGTTCGGCCGTGCCTACAACACCCAAGTCTCTCTAACGCACGCAGCCCGTGAAGGTGTCCGGGCGATGGCGATCCACAATAATCCGGTAGTCGCCCGAAAGGCGGCGAAGGACGCGGCGGTTTCACTGAACCCGGGATTGACAGACATAAATTTTTCGTCAATAGCCTCATGCGTCCCCGGCACACAAGTCACAATCACCATTAACTACACCCTTAGTACCATCACCGGAATTGCGGGGCCATTCGCCATGAAAGGTGTCGGGGTCATGCGATGCGGCGGGTAAATATTCGGGAGGATTCCGAGCGGGGGGCGATCAGTATCATCGCCGCCGTCCTGATGGTCGTACTGCTGGGGTTTACTGCCCTCGCCGTCGACGTCGGACTTCTATATGCGGAAAAAGCACAACTGCAAAACGGGGCCGACGCCGCGGCCCTCGGCGTCGCTCAGGCCTGCGCCGATGTGCCTGTCACGACGGATTGTTCTGCGTCTTCTCCCCTTGCCGCAAGCCTCGCGGACTCGAATGCGCTTGACGGGTTCAGCAACGTTCCCCCACTTCTCCTCGACTTAGCCGCGCGGAAGGTCACCGTGGTGACCGGTGCCCAGGAGGCCAGCGGAGAGAATCATGTGTCCTTGTTCTTCGCCAACGCGCTCGGCATTCCGACCGCCGAGGTCGGCGCCCAGGCGAAGGCACGATGGGGCACGCCGATCGGCGGTCCTACGGTTTTCCCTGCGACTTTTTCGATCTGTCAGGTCCAAGGCCGCGTTGATGGGTCATTACAGCGGCTTGGATTGCACGGTGGCAGTTATGCGAACAGCTCATGCAACTATGGTCCGTCCGGGGCCCCGGTCGCCGGAGGATTCGGTTGGCTTGCCCAGGATCCTGGTCAGTGCGGCGGCAGGATCGACGTACTGACGAACGAGGGTGGAAGTGCCACCGGCAACAATGAACCGCCGAACTGCACTGCTGTTTTCCAAAAATGGATTTCGGAGATTAATGCCGGCCGCAAACCAACGGTGTTACTACCGGTCTTCAACGTGGTCAGCGGGACAGGGTCTGGTGCCGTCTATGGCATCAAGACCTTCGCGGCGTTCGAGGTGAAGGGCTGGAAATTTACAGGCGGATCGGAGAGTCCAAGCAATCCAGCGACCTTCCACAACACGTCAGCCCACGTCGGCGGAATGGAGTGCCGCGGGAATTGCCGCGGGATCATCGGCACCTTTGTCACGTATGTCTCTTTAGCGGAGGGGTATGAATTGGGCCCGTTGGATGAGTACGGTGCACGCGTAGTTGAGATGACGGATTAGGGATAACAGTGAAATCACGTTTGATAGGTGGTGCGATCGCTGTTGTGCTGGTGTTGGTTGGTGGCCTACTAGTTTTCTCCTATACACAAGGCGCAGATGAGCGGGCAATGGCAGGACTGGATCCGGTTGGAGTGTTGATCGTTCAGGAAAATGTGCCAGCTGGCACTCCGGTCGAGGACTTATCCACCTTCGTGCGTTCCGAGTCTCAACCATCCGGTGCTGTAGCCATCAGCGCACTTGAAAATCTTCAAGGCTCAGCAGGCAAAGTCACGGCCATCGACCTGGTCCCTGGAGAGCAACTGCTGGCAGAGAGGCTGATCGATCCAGCAGTACTTGAAACGCCGGGGACGGTCCCGGTTCCCGAAGGCCTTCAGGAAGTCACCTTCGCCTTAGAGCCCCAGCGGGTAGTCGGAGGAAAAATTGTCGCCGGGGATACCGTGGGAATATTTGTCTCCTTCGATGGAATCCTGGAAGATGGCCCCGGTCAGGCGGTCACGCAGCAGGTATTTCATAAAGTCCTGATCACGGGGTTTCAACGTGCTGAGGCGACCGCCGAAGAACCAGTGAACACTGAAGCCCTTCCGACCGGCGCGATGCTCGTAACCGCCGCCGTCAACGACATCGATGCGACGAAGATTATTTTCGGTGCTGAGTTCGGCCGGATCTGGTTGACCAAGGAACCCGACGAAGCGACGGAAAGCGAACCGACCCCCATTACTTTCGACGAGGTATACCCGTGAGCCGGTTCGTCCTGATTACTCCCGATACGGATTTTGAGCAGCGGCTGCGGACCGCCGTGTCGGGCGGACTCGAGGGAGAGGTTCGCGCATTCATCACCGCCACACTGCCGACCGACCCGCACCAGTTGTTCGCCTCGCTCTCGAGCCACCCGGAAGTCCTGATCCTGGGACCAGAGATTTCCATCGAGGAGGCATTGCGCTTGTCGACGATTTTTGATGTGCAGTTTCCCGAAATCAGCATCATCCTGGTGAGTGACATCGAGCCGGAACTCGTGGTCAACGCCATGCGCGCCGGTATCAGGGACGTCCTTAACCCCGCCGCGGACCCCCTCCAGATCAGGGTGGTCCTCGAACGGGCATGCCAGGCGTTTGCGACCCGGCGTCGGACCTACCGGGCCGCCCCCGAGGAGCCTCAGGACAAGGGCCTGGTCATTGGGGTCTTCTCCCCGAAAGGAGGCGTCGGTAAAACCACTGTTGCCACCAACATTGCTGTGGGCCTGGGCAAACTGGCTCCCATGGGTGTGGTTCTCGTCGATCTGGACCTGCAGTTCGGCGACGTCGCTTCAGGACTTTACCTCACCCCGGAACACACCATCACCGATGCGGTGTCCACCTCAGCCAGCCGCGATCCCCTGGTGCTCAAGGCGTTCCTTACCGTCCACCCGGCAGGAATCTACGCCCTCTGCGCTCCCAAAAATCCGGCTGAAGCAGATGATATCTCCCCCGATCAGGTAGCTCATCTGCTGGACCAACTCGCCGAGACGTTCCAGTACGTCGTGGTGGACACAGCCCCGGGCCTGCCCGAACTCGGACTCACAGCATTGGAACGCTGCACGGACGTCGTCTGGGTTGCCGGGATGGACATTCCCAGTGTGCGCGGACTGCGGTCAGGACTCGACATTCTCAAACAGTTGAATATCCTGCCTGCCACACGGCACGTGGTCCTGAACATGGCTGATTCAAAAACAGGACTATCCATCCAAGACGTCGAAGCCACCATCGGCGCGCCGGTGGATGTCAGCATCCCCCGGTCACGCGCCGTAGCGTACTCCACCAACCGGGGAATTCCCCTGCTGCAGAACGCCCGAAGCGACCGTGCCATGAAAAGCATGAAACGACTGGTCGAGCGCTTCGACCCGGTCTGGAGAACCAAGGTGCAACGAAAGCTCCACCGGAGGATCGACGTCTGATGAAACTTTCCGAACGCCTCAACGCGGTCCACCACAAGACCGAGCCCACCGCCGCATTGGTTCCGGCACCATCCGTTATGCCGGAGAATCAGCCCGCGTCCACGGCGAACGAGATACCGGAGGCTCCCGATCCGTCGAATAGCCCGGCGACGGTGTTCGCCAAACAGAAACCGGTCCCGAACAACGCCGGAAAGGTCAGGAGCCCCCAACAACCGGTGGATGCCCTGGCCGGGTTGAAGCAGCGAGCCGCAACAGCACTCTTCGATCGGATGGGAGCTCGTTTCCACGACTCGAACCTGACCGAACGGGAACTTCGGGCGTCCGCGCGGGAAGAGCTGGCCCAGGTGATCGACGCCGAACAGGTTCCCCTGTCGGCGGAGGAAAGAACACGGCTGATTCAGGATGTTGCTGACGATGTGCTGGGCTTCGGCCCACTGCAGCGGCTCCTCGACGATCCAGAGGTCACTGAAATCATGGTGAACCGGATGGACAGGATCTACGTGGAACGGAAAGGAAAGCTGGTACTGACGGATTCCCAGTTCAGTTCGGAGGATCACTTACGCAGAGTGATCGAACGGATTGTGTCGAAGGTTGGTCGACGCATCGACGAATCGTCTCCCTTGGTCGATGCCCGGCTTGAGGACGGGTCCCGCGTGAACGCGGTGATTCCGCCTCTGGCGGTGGGTGGTTCGTCGCTGACCATCCGTAAGTTCAGCAAAGTGCCGCTCACAGTACAAAATCTCATCGAGTTTGGCACACTGACCCCAGGGATGGCCGAACTGCTCAACGCCTGCGTCAAGGCGAAACTTAACATCATCGTTTCCGGTGGAACGGGCACCGGGAAAACAACTCTTCTGAACGTCCTGTCCTCCTTCCTGCCCGCAACGGACAGGATCGTCACCATCGAGGACGCCGTGGAACTGCAGATCCAGCAGGATCATGTCGTCCGGCTGGAAAGCCGCCCCCCGAACACCGAGGGGAAGGGCGAAGTGACGATCCGTGAACTGCTCAGGAACTCGTTGCGTATGCGCCCGGACCGCATCGTCGTCGGAGAGGTACGCGGTGGGGAATCCCTGGACATGCTTCAGGCGATGAACACCGGTCACGACGGTTCCCTTTCTACCGTGCACTCCAACTCACCACGCGACGCCGTCGCCCGATTGGAAACCCTGGTCCTGATGGCCGGGATGGACCTCCCCTTGCGAGCCATTCGTGAGCAAATAGCATCCGCAGTGCACCTGATCATCCAGATTTCGCGCCTCCGGGACGGCACCCGCCGGATCACCCATGTCACCGAGGTACAGGGCATGGAAGGAGACGTTGTGACCTTGCAGGATGCCTTCGTTTTCGATTACTCAGCAGGAGTGGATAAGCACGGAAAGTTTTTGGGCGCTCCTATTCCAACCGGAATCCGGCCCCGCTTCATCGACCGTTTTGAAGACATGGGAATACATGTTTCGGCAAGCGTTTTCGCCGGTAAGGAACCCACTATTGGACGATAAGACAGGCGTGCGGTGCAGCTACTGATTGGTACAATCCTGATGATTGCGGCAACGCTACTCGTGCTCACCGTTGTGCTGAACCCACAGCCGGACGTGCCATCGGAACGGAGGCGCCCCTACAAGGACGAATCGGTGTCTTCCCTCTCACGTCTGGCAGGAAGCAGCACAGATGCTGTGAACCGGTACCTCTCAAGAAATAGCCTGAAACTGTTCAAACGAGAGTCATTGGAGAACGCCGGTCTGAAACACAGGCAGGCCGATTTCCTCATCCTCGTGTTGTCCGCCTCCCTGGCGTCAGCGGTGCTTGGATTCCTCGTCGGTGGTTTCCCGGGCGCCGTCGTCCTGTTCCTGCTTACCCCTGTTGGCGCGAGAATTATGGTTACCCAAAAAGCAGGGAAAAGACGAGCCAAATTTGACACCCAACTCGGAGACACCCTGCAACTGCTAACCGGCAGCCTGCGGGCCGGTCATAGCATTCTCCGGGCTATCGATGCCGCGGCCGTAGAATCAGCTGCCCCTACGTCCGAGGAAATGCGCCGGGTGGTTACCGAAACCAGTCTCGGAAAGGATCTCCTGTCGTCCCTGAACGACACCGCCACCAGGATGCGTAATGAAGATTTCATGTGGATCGCGCAGGCGATCCAGATCAATCGGGAAGTGGGCGGGAACCTCGCTGAAGTACTCGATCAGGTCAACGAAACAATCCGCGAACGCAGTGAGATCAAGGGCCAAATCAAGTCCCTGGCTGCCGAAGGGAAATTCTCAGCATACATCCTCATGGCGATGCCTTTCTGCATTGTCGCCATGCTTCTCTTGATCAGCCCCGGCTACATGACCCCACTATTCTCCAGCCCCTTGGGTTGGACGATGATCGGTGTGTCGGCAGTCCTGATGACCATCGGCGGGCTCTGGATGCGCAAAATTATCGATCTGAAATTCTGAGAGGTATGCAATGGACGCGATAGTGCTGGGGGGAATGCTGCTGGTCACACTCCCCCTTGGCTACCTGGGCTGGTCAGCGTTTTCGGTGGACCGTAAAGGTGAGGCTGCTATTCAGGTGAACCTGGTTAGGGGGAGGGAACGGGAGGACGGTGGGAACCGGAACCGATCAGGCCTGCTGATGCAGCTCGGTCGCCGACTTACACCGGATAACTACGCGAAGAAGCTGGACAAAATGCTCTCCCTCGCCGGGCGCCCCGCCTCGATGCCGCTCGCCCGGCTGCTAGCGGCGAAACCGGCGCTTGCCCTTTCAGGGGCACTCGTTGGGTTCCTTCTCAGTCTTAACGGTGCCCCTATCCTTAAATTGCTGGGCTTGGGCATGGTGGCTTTCGGATATTTTCTGCCCGATCTCCTCCTTCTCAGCAATGGCCAGAAACGCCAAAAAGAGATTCAGCTGGAACTCGCCAATACCTTGGACCAGATGCTGATCTCGGTAGAAGCTGGTCTTGGTTTCGAGGGCGCGATGGCTCGGGCGGGGGAAAATGGTAAAGGGCCCTTGGCCGAGGAAATTATCCGCACACTCCAGGACATGCAGGTGGGTCGCTCACGCAGGGAATCCTATCTAGCCTTGACCGAGCGAACCAGTGTTCCGGAACTCCGCAGCTTCGTACAGGCCGTTGTTCAGGCCGATGCGTACGGCATTGCCATTGGCCAGGTATTGAGGGTTCAGGCAAAAGTTATGCGGGTCAAAAGACGTCAACGGGCAGAGGAAAAGGCGATGAAACTTCCCGTCATGGTCCTGTTTCCACTCCTGTTCTTCATTTTCCCCGTACTCTTTATCGCGATTCTCGGGCCAGCTGTCATCAACGCCATTGCTACGTTCAGCGGGCAGTAGGAACACCCGTTCAAGTACCTCGGACAATCTGCGCCCTATGTCCCGCAAACCAGTCCGGAACCCGATCCGCGGGCACTGCCGGCGACCACAGGTACCCTTGCGCAAACTGCACCCGCATCCGACGCAGCTCCTCGAGCTGCCCACAGGTCTCCACCCCTTCGGCGACCACCCGTAAGCCCAGTGCCCGCGCCATCGCTGCAATGGCCTCGACGATGGGGCCGGCATGCACGTCACTTCCACCGAGACCGTCGACGAAGGACCGGTCGATCTTCAAAGCGGTAACCGGGAAGCGCTTGAGATAACTCAGCGAGGAGTAACCGGTACCGAAGTCATCAACAGCTATGCCGATCCCCAGGCTGCGTAGCTTGGCCAGGGTCCTCAGGGATTGGTCGGCGTCGCCCATCAGCACCGACTCGGTGATTTCCAGCACCACCGCCCCAGGGTCAATCCCGGCAGTCCCAATGGCGTCCGCCACCGCGTCGTTGAGCCCCGGGTCCTGAAGCTGACGGGCTGAAAAATTCACCGATATACGCCAGCTTTCAGCACCCGGGAGCTCTGACCTCCAGCGCTGAGCCTCCCGCAGCGCTTCCCTGAGCACCCACAGACCGATAGGCACAATCTGGCCGGTTTCCTCGGCGATCGGGATAAAGGAGTCAGGACCGATCAGACCATGCTCCGGGTGCTGCCATCTCAGCAGCGCCTCGAATCCAATCGGATCACCACCGGCGATGTCCATGACGGGCTGGTAGTGGACTCTCAGCTGGTCCCGCTCGATAGCCCGGGGTAGTTCCGATTCCACCACAAGCCGGAGCTCGGCCCGCAGATGCATTGCTTCGTCGAAAACAACTGCCTCCGTGACCCCACCTCCTTTTGCCCGGTACATCGCGGCGTCGGAGTTCCGCAGCAGCGACTCGGACGTGTCAACGCCGGAGGATATGGCGATGCCGATGCTCACATCGACAAACACTTCGCGTTCCAAAAGTTCAAAAGGGGTCTGCACCGCAGCTCGAATCCGGGAGGCCAACTTCTTTGCGCTGTGCTCTGTCATGTCCGAGCAGACAATGACGAACTCATCCCCGGCAAAACGCGCCAAGGTGTCTTCCGGCCGCACCGCAGCAAGCAACCGGGACGCCAACTGGACGAGCAAGCTGTCTCCCGCTGCGTGGCCCAAGCCATCATTGATCACCTTGAACCGGTCAACGTCGAGGAAAAGCACCCCCACCTGGGTGCCCCTCTGTCCGCACTCAGCGATCGCCAGTTCAATGCTCTCCGTCAGGAGGGCCCGGTTCGCCAGACCGGTCAGGGCGTCACGGAACGCGAGGCGCTCGAGTGCCTGCTCGCCGAGCTTCCGCTCGGTGATGTCCAGTGCGGTACCCTGCATCTTGATGGGCTTGCCGTCGTCGTCCCGCTCGAGAGTCGCCCGGGCATAAACCCACCGAATATCGCCGTCCGATGGCTCCACCCGATAGGTGAAATCGATCGACGTGCCACTGACCAGCAGTTCCTGCCAAATGAGGTCAATCCGGTCGCGGTCATCCGGGTGCACGGCGCGCAACAGGGGCCCCCGCGAGCCCTCTGTTGTCACAGGCAACCCATGAATCCTGCAGTATTCGTCAGATCTCCACACCCGGTCGGCCAGGGCATCCCACTCCACCGAACCAACATGTGCCATCTCCTGGGCAGCAGCGAGCCGGTCTCGCTCGAGGTCGGATGCGGCGCGAAGCCTATTGATTTCCGAGACATCCCGCGCGACGGCGGACGAACCGATCAATTGCCCTGACTCGCCATACATCGGCGAGAGTGTCAGGGAAATATCCAGCAGTGATCCGTCCTTGCGCATTCCCCTGATGTACTGCCCAATGACCGGCTGCCCGCTGCGAAGCCGGTCTCGCAATACTTCGTCCGCCCCTGACCGTTCTTCAGGAGAGAGCATCAGCACACTCTTGCCGATTGCCTCCTCTGCCGAGTAGCCATAGATCCTCTCGGCGCCGGCATTCCAGCTGGTAATGATGCCATCCAGGGTGGCGCCGTTGATTGCATCGTTCGAGAACTCCACCAGAGACGACAGTCGGCTCATTTCCGCTTGTGCCCGCTGCGACTCGGTGGTGTCGGTAGACACGTCGATGACCGCAATCACCTGTCCCGCCGTGTCATACAGCGGCGTGATGGTTGAGTACACCGACAGGCGATGCCCATTCCGGTGCGTTGTCCAGTGCTCCCCCGTCCACGCTTCGCCAGAGGACACCTGTGCGATGATCGCCGCTGCCCTGGAGCCGCTGTCGAACAGGGCCAGCTCGGCCAGGTGGCGGCCGATTGCGTCCCCGGCGCACCACCCAAGCATGGTTTCTGAGGCATCGTTCCAGTAGGTGATCCGGCCCTGCATGTCGATTGCCACAACCGATTGCCCGACGGCGTCCAGCAGCGACGCCTGAAAGGATATTCTCTGCTGCCCCAGCATCTGCGCCGTGATGTCGATATGCGTGATGACCAACCCGCCGCTGTCGCTCCTGCAGATCCGGGTGCGGATCCACCGTTCACCACCGTTCGACTGATACTCGAGTGCAAGGTTCTGTTGATCGCCGGCAAGCACAGTGCGCAGGCCACGCGACACTTCGACTGCGGCGACGTCGCCTTTCCCTGCGGCCCCCTCACACGCCGCCAGGTAGGAAACCCCAGCCTTCTGGGGTGGCAGGGTCTCCCCGAAGGGCTGGGTGAATCCTTCCCACTCCCGGTTGACCGCTGAGATCATGCCATCCGCGGTAAGCAACGCGACCGCGACGGGCAGGGCGTCGAGGGTTTCGCGCAATCCTGCCTGTGCGTAGGGCGCGAGATTGCCGTCGGCCGGGACCGAAGGGCGGAGCGGGGTCATGATCACAGCCTATGCCAACCCTATGCGAGGGCGATCACGAGTGCACAGCGAATAGGAATGGCGCAGCTTTTGCGCAGGCTAACCCAAACTATGGTCGGCAAGTGGGCCGATGGAAGTATTCTCAGGGAATGATCACTGGGAGCAGCACCGTGAGCCGAGCGGTGCTGGCGGTAAGCGCGGCTACGGTGTCCGCCGCACCATTAGCGCGGTGCGGCCCGTGATCCGTCAGCCACTGGACAATATGCCCCTCGTTGACCAGGAAGCGCTACGCGCCCTTTCCGATCAACTCGAGAATCCATCGGCCCTCACGTCATTTGTGCTGGACTTCGTCCAGGCGTGGGAAGAAAAGTACCTGAGATTTGCCGATGCCGTCGAACGCCGTGACCACGCCGCGGCCCTCGATGCAGTATTGAGCATCAAGACCACTTCTGCGATGGTCGGGGCTGCCCGACTTGCCGGGCTCGCAGCACGCATTGAAGAGTTGGTCCGAGTCAATAACATGGGCGAGGCATCTGGTGCTCTGCCATTCGTCCATGACTATGGCCTGCAGACACTCCGCGAGCTGGTGCACTGCTCCGAGGCGCCTCGCGACTAACAGAGCGTCAACCGCATTGGGTCAGTCTCGCGCGGGTGCTAGCCGGTACCCAACCCCACGGACAGTAAACAGCCACCTGGGCTCACGAGAGTCCTCACCCAGCTTGCGACGAAGGTTTCCCATATGAACCTCCACTGCCCGCTCATCGGCGTCGCTGATGTACGCGTCATCCCGATAATGGTGGCCTCGTACCACCCGCACCAGGTTCGCCTTGGTGCGCACCGATCCGGCGCTGCGGAGCAGGTCGTGCAGCAGATCGAACTCACTTCGAGTAAGACTGAGCTTGTTCCCCGTCAACGTGGCGGTTCGGGTTTCGTAGTTGAGCACCAGACCGTTGTGCGCCAACACCCCTGGTTCACTATCGTCGGGAGCCGGTCGGTCGGGGACTCCCACCCCTCCCCCATCCGGCGCCCTGGGCCTGCGGAGCATCGCGGCGATCCGCGCTCTCAGTTCCCGCGGACGGAAGGGCTTGGTGATGAAATCATCGGCACCCGACTGCAGCGCCGTCAGCGTGTCGAGTTCATCGGTGCGCGCAGTCAGCATCAGCACGTAGCAATTGCTCGTCTGCCGAATCCGGCGGAGCACCTCGTACCCGTCAATATCCGGGAGTCCAACATCAAGGGTCACTATCGTCACCTTGTGTCTGCCAATCAATTCGACACCTTCGCGGCCCGAACCAGCGGAATGGACTTCAAACCCGGACTGGGTGAGGACGGCATCGACCAGGTTGCGCACGTCGGCATCGTCTTCGATGACCACTGCCACTCCGGGATCGCTCATATCTCATTCCCTATTCTTCGCTGGATCTGGCCCGAGGGCCATTGCGTTGTTAAGGATTCATCCCTTGCTTTTCACAATACTTCTGTTCGGTCCCCCAGCATACTCTGTCTCCTGATTCCAGCACTTTTGAGCTACGTCATCTGTGTCGAGTTCGTATCAGCCGCAGATAGTCTGTCCCGAAAGGTAGCCAATGCTGGATCTCTAGACATAATGGATATATGCATCACGTGCGGCCTGGGGAAGCCGAAAACAAAATACTCTCGCTACGTTTCCTGCAGGCTGGCTGTGCCTGAGCGGCTCTGGCCGCTCGGCACGGGACGGTTCGAGCGTCATCTTGGGCTGCGCGGGAAAGCGGCGATGTATCAATTGCCGCTTTCGGCAGTTATTTTTGTCATTGCCGCAACCGCACCTCTAGTGAATCCGGAGCTGTTGCAGAGCGGTCTATTCCTGTCTGGGTTATTACTGCACATAGTGCTTTTCGCCTCCTGTTTGCTGATTCCCTGGGAGCGCTTGCCCACGGGGGCGGTGCTCGTCATCCCTCTCGTGGACTTTATAGCCATTGGACTGTGCAGAAATGGTGCTGTGGAGATCCTCCCCGGCATGGGTGCGCTTGCTGCTTTCCCGGTCATCTGGCTTGCCGTGTCAGGTCAGCTCCCCGTCACCGCCACCATCTTGAGCTTCGCCGGGCCATACCTCATTGTGCTGTTTCCGCACCTGCTGAACTCTTCACTGGCGGGAGCGCGGATCGTGGAGACGCTGCTGCTCCCCACCATGATGCTTGCCATCTTCCTGACCATGCGCATCCTGACGTTGCGGGTGCGGCTGGAGCGGCGGGAATTGCACCGGAAAGCTGAGGAAGTGCTAGCGCTTGAGGCTGAAGGCACCGAACGCGAACGGCTCTTGGCGGCAATCCTCGACACGCTCGACGTCGGCGTCGTAGCCGTCGATACAGAGGGTAGGACACTGCTGTCCAACAGGCAGCAACAGCTTTTCCACGAGGCTGCAGACATGCACGACGACGGCCATGAGCTCAGGCTCTCCTGTAGCAAAGGGTCCACTCCGCTTCCGCCGTCGCAGCACCCGATCCGCCGTGCCATCAACGGTGAGTCTTTCTCGAACAACCTGGTCTGGCTTGGCCAGGGCGGTTCCCAGCGGGCGGTATCCACTGCCGCCCAACCCATGACGGGTAGCCGCGGAGAATTCGCGGGGGCAGTCATCGTCTTCAATGACGTGACGGACTTGGTGACGGCGCTGACTGTCAAGGAAGATTTCGTCTCCAACGTCACGCACGAGTTCAGCACCCCCCTCACATCAATCCTTGGCCACCTCGACCTGGTGCTTGAGTCCCCCGACACTCTCACCTCTGCAACACGCGAATCACTCGGTGTGGCCAGGCGGAACGCCGAGCGTCTCTCCACCCTCGTGTCCGATCTGCTCTGCGCGGTTTCAGCGTCAATGAACCTCCATGCCAAACCCACCGAGTTGTCAGGGCTGTTGACCTCCCGGTTGCGCTCCGCCCGTACCCACGCGGAGGACGCCGGAGTTAACCTGGTCTCCGAGTTCCCGGAGCGCCTGTGGGCCATTGCCGACCCCCTGAGGATGGGGCAGGTGGTGGACAATCTGCTCTCCAACGCGATCAAGTACTCGCCCGACGGCGGCGATGTGACGGTCCGTGCCCGCGAAAACAAGGGCAGCGTTCTGCTCGAGGTTGAGGACCGCGGGATCGGTATGACCACGCTCGAGACCGGGCTAATCTACGGGCGGTTCTTCCGGGCGCACAGTGCCCGCGAGTCGGCCATTCCGGGAGTGGGCCTAGGACTAGCAATCACCAAAGCGATTGTCGAGGGTCATGGCGGCACCATCCACTGCGCCAGCTCTCTCGGAAGTGGGACGACATTTACCGTGACCCTCCCCACGGCTGTGTCCCGCGCCCATTCCAGTGCCAACTGACTGGTCGCCAATGACAAAGACTGCATCCGGCTTGATCCTTGCCTTGCCCCAATCGGCGAAGATACTAAGCACTGCAGCCACTGCTCTCTTCAGTGCAGTGGTGATCTGGCGGTTCGGATGGTCTCCGGAAACCCCTGCGTTCCTGCTACTGCCCATTTTCGGGGTGGTCCTCGCGGTGATCGACCTGCGTAGCCGTCAGTTGCCCAATGTCCTGGTGCTACCGTTCGCTCTCACCGGATCGGTCCTGTTGACCGCAGCCAGCGCCCTGTCCGGGGACTGGGGCCGCTTGGCAGGAGGCGCCATCGGAAGCGCTGCCATGTTTGCCCTGTACCTTGTCCTTGCGTTGATCTCGCCTGGCAGCCTTGGCATGGGGGACGTGAAGCTGGCCGCAGTGCTCGGCCTGTACGGCGGCTACGCCGGGATGACTGCCTGGATGGCCACTATCCTGGGGGGCTTTGTCCTGGGCGGCGTCATCAGCCTGTCGCTACTCGTTTTCACCAGAGCGTCGGCACGTTCGGTGTTCCCCTTCGGCCCGCCCATGATTGTCGCCTGCTTCGCGGCGCTGGTCTGGTTCGGCTAGAGAGCTTCTGCCCTCGCGCTGCCGTCGCGGCGTGCGCGGGTTTCAGCTGCGCGGGAACCAATGGCGTCGTCGTCGGGGTATCTGACCTCTTCGAGCACCAGCGGGTGAGGGGCTGCGAGCACTGAGCGGGCTTCCTTGCTGCGGGCCTGCAACCGCTCGAGGAGCCACTGCGGCTCTTTCTCCCCCGTCCCCACCCGCAGCGTGGATCCGATCAAACCCCGCACCATGTTGTGGCAGAACGCATCCGCCTGCACACTCACGATGATCACCCCGTCCTCGGCTCGACGAAAATCGAAACGCTGGAGTTCCCGAACGGTTGTTGCTCCCGGCCGTAGCTTGACGAACGACCGGAAATCCTGCAGGCCGAGAAGTTGTCGCGCGCCGGCGTTCAGGGGATCGACATGGAGTTCGTCGGGGTGCCAGAGCGTGACTGAGCGCGCCAACGGATCCCGCAGCTGGGGCCGGTCGGCGATCCGGTAGCTGTAACGGCGCCACAGGGCGGAGAACCGGGCATCAAACCCCTGCGGGGCCAGTGCCACCTTCAGCAGGACGACGGCGGGTACCCGATGCCGTTGGCTGTCGGCGCTGTTGAGTTCCCTGCTGATAGTTGCCCCGAGCCTGCGCAACAGCGCCGTCTCGGGGGACATCTCCTTGCCCCGGCTCAAACCGTGCCACTCCCCCGGGGTCAGGTCCACATGAGCCACCTGGCCGCGCGCGTGGACGCCGGTGTCGGTTCGTCCCGCAACGGTCAACCGCGCCGGCCGGCGCAGCACAGTTTCCAGGCCCGCCTCGATGACCCCCTGGACGGTCGCCAGCCCGGGTTGCAACGCCCAGCCGGAGAAAGGTGCGCCGTCGTAGGCAAGATCAAGACGGACACGCAAAAGCCCGCTGTCCTGACGAAGGACAGCGGGCTTGAGCTCAGTCATGGTGCTTCAGAGTGGCGGAAGAATTACTTCTTGCCGTCGTCCTCTGTGGTTCCTTCTTCAACTACAACAACTTCGTCGGTGCCGGCCTCGGCGCTGACATTGGTGTCTTCAGCCGCGAACTCGTCGGCCGACGGTGCTGAGTCAGCTGAGTCAGGTGAATCCGGTGAATCCGGTGAATCCGGTGAGTCAGGGGAATCCGGTGACTCGGGTGACTCAGTCACGACCGGTGCGGCTGGAGCCGCGTTGGCCTTGGACTGCTCAGCTTCTGCTACTACCGACTGCTTCGCCGACATTGGCTCAAGAACCAATTCGATGACTGCCATCGGAGCGTTGTCTCCCTTGCGGTTGCCGATCTTGGTGATCCGGGTGTAGCCACCTTCGCGATCAGCGACAGCGGGAGCGATGTCAGTGAACAGCTCGTGGACAATGCTCTTGCTACTGATGACGCCAAGGACACGACGACGCGAGGCAAGATCGCCCTTCTTCGCGAAGGTGATCAGACGCTCGGCGTAGGGGCGAAGCCTCTTTGCCTTGGTCACCGTGGTGGTGATGCGCTTGTGCTCGAACAGTGAGGCGGCCAAGTTGGCGAGCATCAGGCGTTCGTGCGCCGGACCGCCTCCGAGACGTGGGCCCTTTGTTGGTGTGGGCATGATTGTTTCTCCTCTAAGTGATCCCGCCCGCCGCTTCCCAGCGGCGGG
>NZ_KI914748.1:80898-98238 GCF_000520515.1 Arthrobacter sp. H20 | reverse complement strand
GCACCATCATCGCGATCTCACCCGCCGGTGAAACCTACCTCACCACCACCGACCCAACACCACCAGACCCACCAGCACCAGATCCACCACCCTTCTAAGCGGCAGACCCACCACCCTTCTAACCAGCAGGGCTCGGTTACTGGGCGGGTAGCGACGCGTCGGTGGGATAGCTGGCGGGGCCAGTTGGTGCCCCAGCGGTCCTAGAGTGGGGCGGATGGGTACTAGGTGGGATTGGGGCCCCTGGCCGAGCGGATAATCTCGGCGTAGCGATAGAAAGAGGCCCGGGGTATCCGCTCCAGCGTTGCCGGTTCCAGGCGTACCAGGCCAAATTTCTTGGTGTACCCCTCCTGCCATTCCCAGTTATCCAGCAGGGTCCAGTGGAAATATCCCCGCACATCAATACCAGCGGCAACTGCCTCACCGATTGCGGCCAGATGCTGCTCCAGAAACTCGATTCGTCGGGTGTCCTGCAGGGCGCCGCCCGGTCCCTGCAACCCTCCCTGCGGGCCGTCGTCGTAGGCGCAGCCATTCTCGGTGATGTACACCGGGGGCATCTGAGGATAAGACGTTTTCAATTCGGTAAGAATTTTTAGCAGGCCATAGGGCATGACTGGCCAGCCGAAGTCGGTGACTGGGAGTCCAACATACTCTTTGGGGGCGAACGGAACTGGATAAAATGGGGGAGCGGCACCCACCCTGGTGGGGAAATAGTAGTTGACGCCATAGAAGTCCAGCGGAACGGAGATAATCTCCATGTCACCGTCTCGAATCACCTCGAAGGAGATCCCAGCTACCTCTCCCAACTGCGGTGGATACGCGCCGGTCAGGACCGGGCTGGCAAACTGGCCGTTGTGATAGTGGTCGTAGAGCGCCGCAAGTCCCGCGTCTCTTTCAGAGCCAGTGGCTGGCTCCACTGGCGAATGGTTGTTCACTATGCCTACCGGAGTGGAAAGGGTCTCCCGAAGGATCCGCACGGCGGTCCCGTGCGCCAGTAGCAAATGATGGGCAACGACGAAGGCACTGCCCAGCAGCATCAGGCCCGGCGCGGCACGGCCAATGGCATGCCCGACGCCGGTGTGGACGACCGGCTCGTTGACCGTCATCCAGGCGGCCACCTTGTCACCAAATTCATCGCGAAGAATCCGTGTGTAGTCGGCAAACGCATCGACAGTGTCGCGGTTCTGCCACCCACCGGCGTCCTGCAGCGCCTGGGGCAAGTCCCAGTGATAGATAGTCACCCACGGTTCGATCCCGCGGTCCAGTAGGGCATCGAGGAGCCGGTGGTAAAAGGCGATCCCCTCGGGTTTGGCCGGACCGCGCCCGAGGGGCTGGATGCGCGGCCAAGCGATCGACATCCGATACACCTGCCCACCCAACATCGAGAGCAAATCGAAGTCCTCGGCATACCGGTGGTAGTGATCGCAGGCAATAGCGGCGCTAGAGGCATCAAGAATGTTCGTATGAGTCCTGGCGTAGGCGTCCCAGATGCTCTCGCCGCGCCCGCCCTCATGAACAGCTCCCTCAATTTGGGCTGCAGCGGTGGCAGTCCCAAACACAAACCCGGGCGGCAAACCAAAGGTATTCATGGGTGCTCCTTCGTAGGCGCTCAGCCTGATCCCTTTACCTAAAGCCCCAGAGCCCCTTACGTCAATGCCTGCACGCAAGCATCCTCGGTGCTGGTCGGAGGGATGACGGCAGGTAGTGTGCTGGATATGCGGATCACCCCCACCCCCACCCCCGACCAGCCCGGCGCGCAGGCGGCGGTCCCACCGGTTGGGTCGAATCCTGGACCGCGATCCGCCCGATTCGCCAACCCAGCCCAGCTCGGCCCGGGCGGTCCACTCAAGCCGGGCTGGGGACTCTGGCAGGCGGCTGCGGGTTTGGTCCTGGTTCTTGCGCTGCCCCTCGGCGCTACCCTTGCCCTCTCCTCCGTGCTCACGTTCGGCCCAGAGCTGGTTTTCGTCTCGCTCTGCTTCACCTGGTTCGCCCTGCTGGGGAGCAGCATTTTGGCGTCGCGGCTTTGGGGGTTCGGTTCGCTGGCCAAGGATTTTGGCTTGAGGTTCAAATGGGTCGACCTGGCGATCGGACTCGGCGTCGGCATCGCCGCACGCTTCATCCTGGCACTGGTGCAGGTGATCATCACCCTGCTGTGGCCACTGGGTGAGGACGAGGTGCTGCAGGGGAACGCAGGAATCTTCCTCACCGGCGACAGTGGCTGGATATTTGTGAACGCCGTCCTCGGCGGGGCCATCATTGCGCCCTTCCTCGAGGAGCTTTTCAACCGCGGTCTGGTCCTGCGAGCCGTACAGAACGCGTGGTGGTTGAGCGGATCCGTGAAGGGGAAGGTCTCGGCAGCCGCCCCACAGCGGTCGCTCACCACAGCAACAGTAGTGGCGATCGTTGTCAGTTCCCTGGCCTTCGGGCTGCTGCATACCGGCGCGGTCCCTGACCTGAGGTCATCGATCTACCTGCTGGTGGGTACCTTCACGGTCGGCGTGATCTGCGGTGTTTTGACTGTGTGGACCGGGCGACTGGGGCCAGCGATCGTCACCCACGTGGTTTTCAACGGATCGGCCATCGGTCTGCTCCTGGTCCTTCCCCCGGAGCTGCTGTCCTAAACCATAGTCCTCTACTCTCCACGTCATCGTCGACAGGAATATACATATGCATTTCAAGGAATACTCAACGATCCTCGTCACACATGAGGAAGCAATAGTCACCGTCACGATTAACCGGCCCCAGGCGCTCAACGCCCTCTCCTCGCAGGTCATAGATGACCTGGGTGCTCTCCTCGAGGTCCTGGAGAATACGCGCGAGGACGACGGTGGCTGGCCATTTCGCGGCGTCGTGATTACCGGCGCAGGGGAGAAAGCATTTGCCGCTGGTGCTGACATTGGCGAGATGACCGCCATGACACCCGATCAGGCCTGGAAGTACAGCACCAGGATGCAGGCGATTACGCTCAAACTCGAAGCGCTGCCGGTGCCGGTGATCGCAGCGGTCAATGGGTTTGCT
This sequence comes from Arthrobacter sp. H20, assembly GCF_000520515.1. GTDB lineage: Bacteria > Actinomycetota > Actinomycetes > Actinomycetales > Micrococcaceae > Arthrobacter_D. The sequence goes on along the minus strand of NZ_KI914748.1, from coordinate 95,223 downwards.
TTGGGCGGGGGCTGCGAACTCGCAATGGCCTGCGACTTTATCTACGCGACGAGTTCAGCCTCATTTGGCCAACCGGAGGTGAGCCTGGGCCTGGTTCCAGGATTTGGCGGCTCCGTCAGGATGCAACAGCGGGTGGGACCGGCCGTGGCCCGAGAACTGCTCTACACCGGGCGGCGAATCACTGCGGACGAGGCTCTCCGAATTGGCCTCGTCAACGCTGTTCTCGGTGACCAGGATGAACTGCTCGCAACCGTACGAACGACGCTCGCTGCAATTGTTGAGCAATCTCCCGCAGCGGTTGCGGCGGTGAAATCGACAGTGGAGCGCGTCGAGGGACTGTCCACCGCTGAGGGCTTGGCCATCGAAGCTGAATCCTTCAGGCAAGCGTTCACCACGGCGGATATGCGCGAAGGGACCCGGGCCTTTTTGGCCAAGGAAAAACCCACCTTCCCTGGTCGCTAGCCCGGGAAGGTGGGTTGCAGGAACTAGACCTTTGCGGGCCGGGTGACCGTTGCCGTCGGTTCCATGTTCTCGGCGTCGACCATCCACGCGTACTGCTCCAGCTTTTCAATGAAGCCGTGCAGGATGTCAGCGGTGGTCGGATCTTCCTCATCGATCTGATCATGCACGCTGCGCATGGTTTTGACGGCGCCGTCGAGCATCTCGACGACCATTGTCACTGTGTCCTTGGTAGAGACCAGCCCGGCGGGGAACTGGTTCAGGGTGGTCCCCTTCGCAACCGAAGCGCTGCGGCCATCGGGTACTGCATGCAGGGCGCGCATCCGCTCGGCGATCTGGTCCGCGAATAGGCGGGCGTCGTCGATGATCTCATCCAACTGCAGGTGCATATCGCGGAAGTTCTTTCCGACGACGTTCCAGTGCGCCTGTTTGCCCTGCAGGTGGAGCTCAATGAGCTCGACCAGTACGGCCTGCATGTTATCGGTCAGTGTTTTTGACGCCTTCATGGTTATCCTCCTGTGTGTAGGACTTGCCCTCCCCCGATTCTGGGAAAGAGCCGGGCGTGAGGGGTGGATCAATGTTCACCCTAGACCGCTAATGTTGTTGGAATCCAGCGGCAGCGAATACAATCAGTTTACTTAGTAGTTCATTGATTGTGGAACTTACAGGAGGAAACAGTATGACGACAGTCCAGGAATCCATCGACGTAGCAGTGCCAGTGAGCACCGTCTACAACCAGTGGACCCAGTTCGAAACGTTCCCCCAGTTCATGGGCGGGGTGGAATCAATCACCCAGACGTCCGATACCCGTAGCCACTGGGTCACCAAGATCGGAGGGGTGGAACGAGAGTTCGATACCGAAATCACCGAACAGCATCCCGACGAACGAATTGCCTGGAAGAGCGTTGACGGAAAGTCCCACGCTGGAGTGGTCACCTTCCACCGGATCGACGACACCACCTCCCGCGTTGCCGTGCAGTTGGATTGGCACCCCGAGACTTTCACCGAAAAAATTGGTTCGGTAGTCAACGCTGACAATCGTCAGGTGAAATCCGACCTTCAGCGGTTCAAGGACTTCATCGAGGGCAACAATTCGGAGACCGGTGCCTGGCGCGGTGACATTGACGCGCCCCCGTCAGGAACCAGCCCTGGGGCGTCCTCGGCTGCGGCCGATGCATCGGATCTCAGCGACCCTTCGCTGGACGATCCTGAGTCAGGTGGCCCGCGCGCAACTGTCTCGCCGAGTTAACCCTGAACGAACAGGTTCGGCCGGGGCATTCCACACGGGTGGGGCTCCGGCCGGCGCCGTCTGAGCGGTAGCGCCTAATCTCGCTGCGTGATGCTTTCAATCGCGCTAGTGGCCCGCTCCGAAAGGCGGGCAGAAATCGGCGAACTCTTGGCTGACTCGGCCGCCTCCTGCTGGCCGCCCGCGCTGACCACATAGGTTCCGAACTCCTTGATGAGCTCCACTGTCGTTGCGTCAGGGTAGGACGAGCAGAAGATGTGGTGTGACACCAGGATGAGCGGGTAGACGCCCGCCTCGGTGGTGGTACGGTCAAGCGCCAGCGCAATATCCTGATCGGATCGTCCTTCAACTGGCGTGGCGATGTCGACGGCGGCTGCCGCAGCCTCGGTGCTCACGGCTACGTACTGGTCCCCAACCTTGAGGTTCGCTCGCCCCAAGGGTGGCCCGACGGCGGAATCGTCGGCGTAGGTAACCGCCCCCTCGGTGCCGGACACAGTGCTCACGACCCCGGCATTGCCCTTGGAATTCTCGTTGCCTAGTCCGGTAGGCCAAGTGCCATCGGCCTCGGAGGTCCACAGGTCCGGGACAACCTCGTGCAAGTAGTCGGTGAAGTTCTCGGTGGTACCCGAATCGTCCGACCGGCTGACCGGAGTGATCCGGAGGTCCGGCAAATCGACTTCCGGATTTTGACCAGCAATCGCTGGGTCATCCCAGGTGGTGATTTCACCGAGGAAAATTCCGGCGATGGTCGGCGCGTCCAGATTGAGCTCGGCGATACCCGGCAGGTTGAATGTGATGCTGATGGGCGACACATAGGCGGGGATGTTGAAGGCGCCATCAGGGCCGCAGGCCTGCCGCGATTCCTCAAGCTCCTCCTCGTTGAGGTAGGCATCCGAGCCGGCGAACTGCACGGCCCCAGCCAGCAATGCGCCGCGTCCGGCCCCTGAGCCGTCGGGGGAATACTGCAGCTGCGCCTGTGAGTGCAAGGTCCCGAACCCGGAGATCCAGCCGTCCATTGCAGGACCCTGCGCCGACGAGCCGGCACCGGTGATGGTGCCACGGAGGTCTGAGTTGGCTTGCTGCGCTGCGGCCTCCTGCTCCGGGCCCAACGGGTAGTCGGATCCGCAGGCGGTGAGGGAGAGGCCGACGACGGCGGCGAGAACCAGGGGAAGGCGGCGCGTGGGGTGGGACAACACCATATTGACGATACAGGTGAACAGTAGGTGAACGAATTTTGCCGGCCGCTTGGTCAGGTGCCTTTGGCTAGGTCACGGGTGGCTGGACCTTCCAGCAGGGTGCCGTCTGCCGTGAAGCGTGACCCGTGCAGGGGACAATCCCACGAGCGTTCGGCGTCGTTCCACCCGAGGACACCGCCCAGATGGGGGCAGATGGCCGAGACGCGGTGCGTGATGCCGTCAACGACGCAGATACCCTCCGGACGCGCCCCGCTGCGAACCACCTCCCCCTGGCCCTCCGGTGGTTTGACGGTGCTGGTGCGTGCCAGACCTCCCAGCCAGCCATTCAGCAGCTCCAACCCGGCACCAGCGTTCGACTTGACGGTACTCAGCGCGTCCTGCCTGGCGATCCGGGTGGCGTAGAGCTTGCTGGCCCAAGGCATCTGTCCGCCAAGAATCTCCGACGACAAGGCCAGGGCCGCCGTCACTGCATTGGTCATGCCCCATTTGTTGTAGCCGGTAGCGGTGTAGATGCTGTGCCGGCTGTGGGTTAGCTTGCCGACATAGGGCAGGGCGGAAGCGGGTTCGTAGTCCTGCGCGGACCAGTAGTGGACAGGTCTGGCCGAGGGAAAGTGGTGTGTGGTCCAGCGCACCAGATCATCAACCAGTCCCTGGGTGTGGGTGTGGCGGCCCACCCGGTGCCCGTTTCCGCCGGTGATCAGGTACGTTTTGTGGTCGACGACGGCGGTGCGCAACGACCGCGTCGGCGCGTCTATGGAGAGATACATCTGGTCGACGTCCCGCAGCGACTCGTCGTCGACGGCGAAAGCAACCGCATAGGACCGCTGCGGTGTGAGGACAGAGAAGTGGCCACCGCGGTCGAGGATGGGCGTGCCGGTCGCCAGAATCAGGTGTTGAGCCGACACCGAACCCCTGGGGGTGTTGACCTGGATTCTGTCCCTTTTCAGCTTGCCAGGACTGATTCCCTCCACCCGGACTCCCTCGACGAGGTGGCCGCCATGGGAGCGTAGATCAGCGGCGAGGCCGGCCAGGCCCTGCAGCGGATGGAACTGGGCCTGTCCAGCCAGGCGAAGGGCGCCGGTGACGGCAAAGGGCAGCGCCGAGGATTCCCCCAGCACCGGGGCGAGCCCGGCTGCGAGGCAGGCGTCACGTTCAGTTCTGAGCGCCGCGGCCCCGGAATCGGTTACCGAATAAGTCACCGCATCGCGTGTGTCGAACTTAATGCCGTGCTCAGTGCAGAATCGCAGCAGCCAGGACTGTCCCTCGAGGTTGCCGGTGACATAGTGGCGGGCGGTCTCGGCGCCGTGGTGACGGATAATTGTGGAGAGTTGGGTTCCTTGCAGGAGTGATATTTTGCCGGTGGTGTTTCCGGTGGTGACATCGCCTGCTCGACGTGCCTCCAGAACAGCTACCCGTTGGCCGGAGCGCGCAAGCAGCAGGGCGGTGCTGATCCCCGTGATCCCCGCCCCCACCACCACCGAGTCATAGGTGGTGCCGGGGGTGAACGGGTCGGTGGGAAGGTGCGGTCGGGTCGCCTGCCAGAGGGATGTCATCGGGTGCCTTCCGCGGGAGGGGTGTGGGCCCTAAGCCCACTCCGAAATCCTGTTCGAGTCAAGGATTCGGCTGCCTGGTCACGTTTCCCCGGGCGGCGGATCCCAGATTGAGTAAGTATGCTGATTATTATGCCGCCAGAGGAAGAGGACCATGTGAGGGAACCGAAGCGGGCAGTGCTCCTGGCCGGTGAATCGAATGCGCAGGACATGCTCTACGACAGGGCTGCGTCAGCGGCAGGCTCCCTTGCCCAGTCGCTCGACCTTGCTGTCGACGTCGGCGCCTCGGCGCCGCAGCCCGGTGCTGGTGCAACTGTGACCCTCTGGGAGACACTGGCTACCCTCGCAGCGTCCGATCTGTCAGTGGCACGAACTGTTGAACCCCACCTCGATGCAATAGCTATCCTGCACCAGGCCGAGCATCCAGTCGCTCCTGGATCCTGGGGTGTTTTCGCTGCCGAGGGGCCGGGTACCCGACTGGAGGCGAAACCCAATCACGACGGCGCCTGGCTCCTGACCGGCCGGAAGCCCTGGTGTTCGCTGGCAGGAAAGCTCGACCACGCGATCGTCACCGCTCACGTGTCAGGCGGCGAACGGCGCGCCTTCAGCATCGATCTTCGCCAGCTGGGAGTCCACGCGACCCCGGGCACCTGGGTGAGCCGTGGGTTGACTGCGGTAGACAGCGGGCCGGTCGACTTCGACGCTGCATCGGCCACACCAGTGGGTGCTGACAACTGGTATTTGCGGCGCGACGGGTTCGCCTGGGGCGGACTCGGTGTTGCGGCGTGCTGGTACGGCGGCGCCGTCGGCGTAGCGCGACGCTTGCTCCGCTCGGTTGGGGAACGCACCCCCGACCAGCTGGCCCTCATGCACCTCGGTGACGTTGACCGGCACCTGCACGCCGCCCGGGTGGCGCTCGTTTCCGCGGCGGCGGACATTGACACGGGCAGGGCGGCTGGCGCTCCCGGCGGGTTGCTCGCCGCGCGGGTGCGAGGGATCGTCGCGGAGGCCGCCGAGGCGGTTCTTGCGACAGTTGGGCACGGACTCGGCCCGGCGCCCCTGGTGCTGGAGGAAGACCATGCCCGCCGGGTGGCTGATCTGCAGGTGTACCTACGTCAGCACCACGCCGAACGGGATGCCGCAGCCCTGGGCCGCCACCTTCAGGAGACGGGATCCGCACCATGGTGACCTTTACTCACGACGACGCCGGAACGCCCGAGCAGCGCTGGAACCGGGATTGGCGCGGTGATGCGCGGCTCACCGTTGAGGCACTCTTCGACGGCCGGATGCCGGAGCGCATGCTGGTGGTGGCGGCGCATCCGGACGACGAGACGCTGGGTGCTGCGGGTCTGGTGCGCCGCCTTGCCCACGCGGGGGTTGCCACAGACATCATCGTCGCCACCAATGGCGAGGCGTCCCACCCGAATTCGCCGACTCACACTCAGGTCCAGTTGGCCGATGTGCGGCGGAGGGAACTGCTGGAAGCAGTGGAATTGCTCGCACCGTCCGCCCTGACGCACTTCCTCGGCCTACCCGACGGCAAGCTGAATGCTGAGGAGCTTGCTGCCCAGCTCCGCCGGATTGCCGCCGACGGTGGGCGCCCGGGGGAGCGCACCCTGCTGGTGGCACCGTGGCGAGGAGACGGGCACGGTGATCACGAGGCAGCTGGCAATGCGGCAGCGCTGCTTGCTGCAGAACTGAATCTCCCGTTACTTGAGTATCCGGTGTGGCTTTGGCACTGGGCCACCCCGGACTCGCCCGAGGTGCCGTGGGAGCAGCTTCAGGTCCTTGACCTCGGGCGCGACGAGCAGAAACTCAAGCAGTCGGCCCTGCTCATGCACGCCAGCCAGACGGCGCCCCTCTCGGATGCGCCCGGGGACGAGGCCCTGCTCGGGCCCGCATTTCTTGAACACTTTGCACGCGGATTCGAAACCTTTATTCCCACACTGCCGGCAGGAGTGTTCGAGCGGCTGCACGCCGCCGCCAACGACCCCTGGGGGCTCCAGGACCGCTTCTACGAACGCCGCAAACGTTCGGTAGCGTTGGCACTACTGCCCAGGGAACGGTTCGCCGCAGCGCTCGAGCTGGGCTGCTCGATCGGCGTGCTGTCCGCGGAACTCGCTGGTCGATCCGATTCCCTGCTCGCACTTGACATCAGCCCAACCGCGGTCGCCTCGGCGCAGCAACGCCTGAACGGCTTTCCGGCAGCTTCTGCCCGGGTTGCCTCAGTACCGCAGGACTGGCCCACTGGGGAGTTCGACCTCATCGTGATCTCGGAAGTAGGGTACTTCCTTACCCGGACGCAACTGCTCGACGTCGTCGCCCAGACCGTTGAGTCGTTGGCTCCTGACGGGGTGGTTCTGCTGTGCCACTGGCGTCACCCGGTCGATGGCTGGGAACTGGATGGGGACACCGTGCACGAACTGTTCAGCGGATCGTCCTCTCTGACCCTGTTCGCCGAGCACCGCGAGGAGGATTTCCGCATTGACCTCCTGGTGCGGCCCCCGGCAGTATCGGTGGCCAGGGCAACCGGTGTGCTGTGAGTGAGCCATCCCTCCCGGAGGTAGTTGTGGTAGTTGTGCCCGCCCGCAACGAAGTGGATTACCTGCCGCAGTGCCTCGCCGCCATCGAGGTGGCAGCTCACTCACTCGCTGCTGCCTACCCGACGGTTGATCTCACGGTCACAGTGGTGCTGGATGGCTGCACCGATTCGTCGGCTGCCGTTGTGGAGGACACCACGTTCGCCCGGTCGCTGGTGACGGACTTTGCGTCGGTGGGACTAGCCCGCCGGGCGGGCATTGCCCAGGCCCTGTCACAGGTGGTGCAGCCCGCTGGCGCAATCTGGGTAGCCAACACGGACGCCGACACTGTGGTGCCTGCACACTGGCTCGTGGAACAGTGTGGCCTGGCCGCCCGGGGCGTGCAACTGGTCTTGGGAACTGTGGTGCCCGATCCAGCAGGGCTCGCCGATGAACGCGCGCGTGCTTGGCATGCGGCGCATCCGCTCAACGACGGGCATCCCTATGTCCACGGCGCCAACCTTGGGTTTCGCGCGGACAGTTACCTGTCGGTCGGCGGTTTCGCCGCGTTGGACGTCCATGAGGACACGGACCTGGTGGAGCGGCTCAAGGCACATGGCGCAAGCTGGGCTGCTGTCGACACGATGAGGGCCACCACATCGGCCAGAATGCTGGGCCGGACGCCCGGTGGTTTCGCCGGTTACCTGCGGGGACTGCCGCTGTAGCCGACGGTTCCTTGGGGTTAGTCAGATCGCTTGAGCCGGTACCCATCCTCACGGTGGATCAGACGTCGACCAGCACCGCCGTTGACCTGAATCCACAGCGCCGACGCATCATCGGTGCGCATCTCGATAACTCCGGCCGCCGGTCCGTCACTGTGATGGTTGAAGGCGACCTGTTGCCCCCGGCGGAGAGTTGACCGATCCAAGATGTCCTCGCGGGATGGTGACGGAGTTTCCATGGCCGGTGGGTCTCTTCGGTACGAGAGGCTAATGACCTCAACGTACTGTGCCCGTCTGAACGGCAGGTGAATGCCACCTGATCGTCAGGGGTCGCCTCGAATACCCAGGAGCTGTCCTAGACCGAGCGCCATTTTCCGCTGGTCAGGTGCGACCCGGCTTGCGGACCCATCTGCAGCATCCCACCGTCCACCACCCAGGAGGCGCCGTTGACGTAGCTGGAAGCTGGTGACGCCAGGAACGCGATCACCGCCGCAACTTCCTCGGCCGCGCCCGGGCGGCCCAGCGGAATGCCTGGGCGGTCAATCTTGAGGGGATCTTCGTCGCCCGCATCGTTCATGGGGGTCGAAATTTCACCGGGGAGGACAGCGTTGGCGGTGATCCCCTGATCGCCCAGTTCCAGGGCGATTGTTTTGATCAGGCCGCCCAGGCCATGCTTGGACGCGTCGTAGGCCGCTGAACCGACGCGGGGCTGTTCCTGGTGAACACTGGTAACGGCGATGATCCTGCCACCGTTTCCTGCTGAGATCATCTTGGCCGCTGCGCGCTGGATGCAGACGAACGCACCGTCGAGGTTGGCTGCAACTGTGCCCCGCCATTCGTCGTAACTGGTGTCCATAAAGGGAGTGCCACCGTTGACCCCTGCGTTGTTGACGAACACATCGATTCCGCCAAGATCACTGATCATCTGATCCACCACGTCGCCGCAGGCCGGAGCGTCGGTGGTGTCCAACTGGGTCACCACTGCCTTGCGGCCAAACTCGCTGACCAGGCGCGCGGTTTCGTTGGCGCCGTCCTCATCGGAGTGCCAGGTGATTCCTACATCACATCCCGCCTTGGCGAGGGCGAGTGCTGTCGCCCGGCCAATTCCGGAGTTGGAGCCGGTTACTATCGCGGTGCTGGGTGTATATGCCATGGCTCTATCCTTCCGAGGATAGAGCGCCGAAAGCAAGCCTGCTGGTCAATGCCAGACAAGAAAACCGGCCCTCCGCTGGGCGAAGGGCCGGTGGTGGTGCCTGCGCGGGGCCTTGATCCCCGGGCCTTCCGCGTGTGAAGCGGATGCTCTACCAGACTGAGCTACACAGGCAGGTGTGTCTCCCGAACGTACGGTTGGACAGTTGCAAGCTTAGGCCATACCTGGTCTTCAGGAAATTCCGCGGTGCGTGACGGAATTTCCTGGAGACTAGATATGGTCTTTCCGCCTCTTTCTCCGTAGCCTGACAAACTAGGGCTGCATTCCCACCAGGCGAGGCCCCTAAACGCTAGTCACCACCGACGCCAAGGAGATCTCATCGTGGACAACCAGGACATTTTGCAGCGCATCCAGAAACTCGTTGACGAAGAGCATCAGCTCAGGCAGGCCCCGTCCGACGACGTTGAGTCCCGCCGTGAGCGGCTGCGCCGGGTGGGGCAGGATCTTGACCAGTGCTGGGATCTGCTGCGCCAGCGCCGTGCCATGAAGGACGCCGGGGGTAATCCAGCCGACGCCGGCGCGCGCCCAATCGACCAGGTCGAGGGGTACCGCCAGTAGATGGGTAAGCCAGTCATTGTTTTTGACGTCAACGAGACACTTTCAGATTTGGCCCCCATGGCGCAGCACTTCGCCGAGGTGGGAGTCCCTGAAGAGCTGGCCGGTACCTGGTTTGCCGGTCTGCTGCGCGACGGATTCGGACTCGCTGCTGCCGGTGTGAACGTGGGATTCCCAGTGATTGCCGAGGCAGCGCTGCGGTCGACTATTGCGGGCCAGCGACTCAACCGAAGCACGGACGACGCAGTCGATTACCTGCTCGGCTGCCTGCAAACGCTGTCAGTGCATCCGGATGTCCCCGACGCCGTCGGCCGCCTTGTTGAGTCCGGTCACCGGCTGGTGACGCTCACCAACGGCTCGGTGGCCACAGCGGATTCGCTCCTGCAACGCGCTGGGGTGCGTGAGCGTTTCGAACTGCTGCTCTCAGTGGAGTATGCGCCACTCTGGAAGCCCGCACCGGACGCCTATTCCTACGCTGCCCGGCGTTGCGGGGTCGACGCAGCGCAGCTGCTGCTGGTTGCTGTGCACCCCTGGGACATCGATGGGGCAGCGCGGGCAGGCCTGCAGACGGCCTGGATTAACCGGTCAGGTGCGCCTTACCCCGGCTATGCCTCACAGCCCACCTACTCCGCCGACTCCCTCGCCGCCCTGGCAGATCAGCTCACCACCCTATCCAGCGACTAGCTGGTTCCGGGTTAGCTCTGAAGGGCTGCCTCGGCGGCACGCTAACGCTTCGCCAACCAGCCCAGGGTCACCGCGCCCATCGTCCGACGGAATCCGCTCTCCCCGCGGGTGAGCTCCAGTACCGCCCACAGACCGAGACATGCCCGGCTGATGCTCCGCAGCAGCCGCTGATTGTCCTCCTCGTGGGCCAGGAGGGAGGCGGCCGCGAAGATGGTCCAGCCCAGCACCGGCGCGTTGGGGGCCTGTGCAATGGTCTGTTCACCGCGTGAATTGGTAAAAAAGCTGGGCAGGGAGGATGACGGGTAGGCCATTAGGCGCCTTTCGATTTTGCTTTGGCTGGTGCAGCGGTCTTCGACTCGGACGGCTTCTTGCCGGCGGTGCCCTTCTTCTCGCGGTTCTTCTCGACGCTACGGCGCAGTGCCTCCATCAGGTCGAGGACCTTGCCGCCGCCGTCGTCGTCAGCGGATTCCCCGAACGTCTCCTCGGTGTCGAGGGTCTCACCCTTTTCCAGCTTCGCGTCGATGAGGGTACGCAGCTGTTCCTGATAGTCGTCGGTGAAGTTTTCGGGATCAAAGTCGGTGGAGAAGGAGTCGACCAGCGCAGCCGACATCTCCTTCTCCTTGGCCGAGATCCGCACCCGTTCATCGAGGGACGGAAACTTGGCTTCCCGTACCTCGTCGTCCCACAGCAGCGACTGGAGCATCAGCACATCGCCGCGGACGCGGAGCGCGCCGAGCCGGCTCTTCTGCCGCAGTGTGAATTGAACAATCGCCGTGCGGTCAGTCTCCTCAAGGGTGCGCCGCAGCAGGACATAGGCCTTGGTGGAGGACGAATCCGGCTCCAGAAAGTACGAACGGTCAAGCATGATCGGATCAATCTGGTCGCTGGGAACGAACTCGACGACGCCGATCTCCCGGCTCTTCTCCACGGGGAGCGTCGCGAAGTCCTCGTCTGTGAGCACCACGGTGCGCTCGCCGTCGTCGTAGGCCTTGTCGATGTTCTTGTATTCGACCACCTCCCCGCAGATTTCGCACCGACGCTGGTAGCGGATCCGGCCGCCGTCCTTGTCATGGACCTGGTGGAGGCTGATGTCGTGATCTTCAGTGGCGCTGTAGACCTTGACCGGTACGTTGACCAGCCCAAAAGCGACAGCGCCCTTCCAGATGGCTCTCATGTACCAAGTGAACCAGTGTTTGGGTTCCGCGGATACGATGGCTTGGTGAATCCTGAAAAAGCTGAGCCCCTGGTCGCCAAGACAACAGTCGATGGCAAGCCGGCCCTCCGGTTTGAGTTGCGCTACGACTTCCCCGCATCAGTGCTCTGGAAGCACCTGACGGACCCCCGCAAACTGAAGTACTGGTTCCCCTGCGAGATGGACCTGCTGCCGCGCAAGGGCGCCGACGTGACGTTCACCTTCCCCGGGGAGCGGCCCACCAAGGGAATGGTCCTCGATGCCGAAAAGCCACGGGTCCTTGCGTACACCTGGGACCGGGAGGTGTTGCGTTGGGAGCTTGAGAAGGACGGCGACTCTGGATGCCTCCTGACCCTCACCAACACTCTGCCGGACCTCGACGGCGCAGGGAATTCGGCAGCGGGCTGGCACTTCACGCTGATCGGCCTCGACGATCTGCTCCATGAGCGGCCACTAGGGCAGAACCCCGCCGACTGGGAGCGTTATGTGGCCCTGTACCAGGAGAAATTCAGCGACTGACCACTTTATTGAGCGCGTGTGGAGTTTGGGGCTCTTCCGGACCAGACTGGTCCAATGGGTTCGATTAACACGCAGCAGCAGACGGTCACTGTGGACGGTCGGCGCCTTCGGCTGACGAACTTGGACAAGGTGATCTACCCCGCGACCGGCACCACCAAGGCCGACGTCCTTGCCTATGATGCAGCCATAGCTGACTATCTGATCCCGCACGCCCGCGACCGCGCAGTCACTCGAAAACGGTGGGTCAACGGGGTGGGGACGGCCAAGGAACCCGGGCAAGTGTTCTTCCAGAAAGACCTTGACCAGTCGGCGCCAGCCTGGGTTGCACGCCACCCCATCGACCACAAAGACCACTTCAACGTGTACCCAATGGTCAACGACCTGGCCACGCTGACGTGGTTCGGGCAGATCTCCGCCCTGGAAATCCATGTCCCGCAGTGGAGGTTCGGCCCGGACGGGGAGATCAACAACCCTGATCGTCTGGTGCTTGACCTCGACCCGGGCGACGGCGTGAGCCTCGCCGAGTGCGCCGAGGTGGCCCGCCACGCCCGGGCGATCCTGCAGGACATGGGCCTCGCCCCCTACCCGGTCACCAGCGGCTCGAAGGGTATCCACCTTTACGCCGCGCTGAACGGCACACAAACCTCGGAGGAGGTGTCCACCGTGGCCCACGAACTGGCCCGGGCGCTCGAAGCCGATTACCCCGAACAAGTTGTCAGCGACATGAAAAAAGCAATCCGGGACGGGAAAGTACTGGTCGATTGGAGCCAGAACAACCGCAACAAAACCACTGTGGCGCCCTACTCCCTGCGCGGCACACTCCTTCCCACAGTCGCGGCACCCCGCACCTGGAATGAGCTGCTCGACCCCGAGCTTGCGCAGATCGACTATCGCCAGATGATGGGCCGTGTGACTGAGCTCGGGAATTTGTTGGCGGGACTGGACGGGGAGCGGGCTGACGGTGAGAGCCACAACGCCGTCCCCTCCGGCGGCGCACGAGATCCCATCGACCGGCTGACTACCTACCGTTCCATGCGGGACGGGGCGAAGACCCCGGAGCCGATTCCGGACAGGATCGTGGATTCCGGCGGCAACCGGTTTGTCATCCAGGAACATCACGCCCGCAGGTTGCACTACGACTTCCGGGCGGAACGCGACGGAGTCCTGGTCTCCTGGGCTGTACCCAAGGGCCCGCCGGACACCCCCAACAAAAATCATCTCGCCGTCCAGACCGAAGACCACCCGCTGGAGTACTTATCCTTCGAAGGCACCATCCCGCAGGGGGAGTACGGTGCCGGGGAGATGACCATCTGGGATTCCGGCACTTACGAGGCCGAGAAGTGGCGTGAGGGCAAAGAGGTAATCATCACTGTTCAGGGGCACGACGACGGCGGCCTGGCCCGCAGCGGCAGCGCCGTCCGGCGTTATGCCCTGATCCACACCGGAGACAGTGACGGTTCGGGCGAAAGGAACTGGCTGATGCACCTGATGAAGCACCAGGGCACCGAGGAGGACAGCATCGAGGCCCCGCCCACCAGCAGCATCGAGGCCCCGCCGCCCCTGTTGCCGATGCTGGCCACCCCAGGCTCCTCGGCGGAAGTGACAGCGGACCAGGACTGGGCCTTCGAAATGAAATGGGACGGTGTCCGGGCGATTGCCACAGTGACGCCCGAGGGGGTGCAGCTCACCAGCCGCAACGGCAATGACATGACTCTGCTGTACCCCGAGATATCGGACCTGGGCGGCTACGTCAACGGAGAGAACTCTGTGCTGGATGGGGAAATTGTTGCACTGAACAAGGTGGGCCGGCCCGACTTTGGGCTACTGCAGAACCGGTTCAACCTCACCAAGAGCTCCGAGATTGGGGCGGCGCGGCGGAAGGCCCCGGTGCATTTCATGCTGTTCGATCTGCTGTACCTTGACGGAAATTCACTGCTCCAGCTTAACTACGCGCAGCGCCGGGAAATACTCGAACAGGCAATCGACAGCCCAGCGGATGGTCACATCCAGGTGCCACCAGCGCTGGATGCCACCCTTGAGGAAGCGGTCGCCGCCAGCAGGGAGCTGGGGCTTGAAGGGATCATGGCGAAGCTGACCACTGGTACCTACGCGCCGGGGCGCCGCTCCCACGGGTGGGTCAAGATCAAGCATCAGCTCACCCAGGAGGTAGTGGTGGTCGGCTGGCGCCCGGGGAAGGGCAGCCGGGCGCACAAGGTAGGGTCCTTACTGGTCGCTGTGCCCGACGGCGTCGACCTGAAGTATGTGGGACGGGTCGGGTCGGGACTCACTGAGCGGGAACTCGCCGAAATTGGGTCCCGGCTCCGAAAGATGTCCCGGAAGACCGCTCCGCTGTCGGATGTGCCTGCCGCTGATGCCTCGGATGCACACTGGGTGCGCCCGGTCCTGGTCGGGGAAGTCCAGTTCAGTGAACGAACCACCGCTGGGAAGCTTCGCCACCCCGTGTGGCGGGGCA
>NZ_KI914748.1:0-80798 GCF_000520515.1 Arthrobacter sp. H20 | reverse complement strand
GACCAGACAAACTGCCGTCCGACGTCGTCGTCGACCTCTGATACTGGCAAGGACCTTGCAGCTGTGGTGGACTGGGTGGTAACCGCAGAACGACAAGGAGACCAAGAATGAGTGAGAAGAGCATCACCACAACCCGCGTCATTGACGCGTCAGCGGACGCTATTTTCAACGTCCTTTCCAACCCCGAGCGGCATGCGCAGATTGACGGCTCCGGCATGGTGCAGTCCGACGAAAAATCGGATCGCATCACCGCAGTTGGTCAGATGTTCACCATGAACCAGCACTGGGACAAGATGGGCGGCGACTACAAAACTGATAACCATGTGGTGGGCTACGACCATAACAAGCTCCTCGCGTGGAAGACGGCAGAGGCGGGCACCGAGCCTGCGGGATGGCAGTGGGTGTGGGAACTTCAGTCGCAGGGTCCGGACTCCACCGAGGTAACGCTCACCTACGACTGGAGCAACGTCACCGACACGAGGGTGCTCAAGCAAGTATCGTTCCCGGTGGTTTCCGACCATGAACTGGAGTCCTCGCTGAACAACCTCGCGGCCGCGGTGTCGGAGGCCTAGCCTCCTGCGGCGCACGATCACGGCCGGTGACCTTCCGAGCGAAGGTGACCGGCCGTCGTCGTGCCCGGGGCGGTCTTGGTGATTGCGTCGTGTACCGTCCATAGGGTGGCGCCCGACACATTGAGGGCGGTGGGGGACCGCACGGGCTCTCCAGTGGTTGACCAGCCGATCGGCTGGGCACTGGACCTTCCGTCCACTCATCCTGAAACGTTTCCCACAGAAGGGACTGCAGTGGACCTCAGTCAATTTATTGGTATCGGCATCGTGCTGGCTGTTGTGCTGGTGGTGGCTATTATTGCCGCCGTCGTCGCGCGGCTGGCACTGCGGATTGCCAGCCCGTCCGAAGCACTGATCATCACCGGCAAAGGCAGCCAGGAAAGCCAACGCGTGGTGTTCGGTAGAACATTCATCAACCCGTTCAGCCAAAAGGCGTTCTCGATTTCTCTCGCCTCGCGCCAGGTGACCCTGCAGATTGAGGGCATCTCCAAGAACGGCATCAAGCTGCGGTTGACTGGCGTGGCCCAGATCAAGGTTGGCGGGGATGAAGAAGCAGTGCGCCGCGCCGCGCAGCGGTTCCTCAACCAGCAGGACCAGATCGACCACTACACCCAGGAAACCCTTTCCGGTTCGCTGCGCTCCATCGTGGGCACCCTGACAGTGGACTCGATCATCAAGGACCGTGCTTCCTTCGCCAAGAGTGTCAAGGAAGAAGCCGAGCACTCAATGCACAACCAGGGTCTGGAGATCGACACCTTCCAGATCCAGTCGGTCGATGACGAGTCGAGTTACCTGAAGAACCTCGGCCGTCCGGAAGCGGCGCTCGCAGAAAAGCAGGCGAAGATTGCCGAAGCGAACGCGGCGCAGGAAGCTGCACAGGCCGCAGCCATCGCCGACGAGCAGGTGGCGCTGGCGGAACAACAGCTTGCGATCCGCCGCGCCGAGCTCAAAGAGGTTGCCGACGCACGGCAGGCCCAGGCGGATGCCGCAGGCCCACTGGCGGCCGCCGAGCAGCGTCAGTCCATTCTGGTCAAGGAACAGGCGGTTGCTTCGCGGCAATCCGAGCTGCGTGAACGTGAACTGGATATTGAGATCCGCAAGCCTGCCGACGCCGAGAAGTACCGCGTGGAGCAGGAAGCAGCGGGTAAGCTCGAGCAGCGCAAGCGTCAGTCGGAGGCCGATCAGGTTGAGGCTGAAGTGGCCCTGACCAAGCGGCGCCTGAGCGCTGAGGGCGACAAGGTCACCGCCGAGGCGGAAGCCGCAGCCAACACCGCACGCGGTAACGCAGCGGCGTCAGTGACCCGTGCCAACGGTGCAGCGGAAGCTGAGATCATCGCTCTTCGCGGCCAGGCGGAGGCAGACGTTGTCCGTCAGAAGGGAATTGCCGAGGCCCAGGGAATCGAAGCCCAGGCCAAGGCCTACGAGCAATTCAACGAAGCCGCAATTCTCAACAAGGTGATGGAGATCCTCCCGCAGATCGCTCGGGAAATCGCCGCTCCGATGGCGGGAATCGACAACATGACGGTCATCTCCAACGACGGCGCCACCCAGCTGAGCAAGAACGTGACCGGTGGACTGCAGCAGACGTTCCAGCTGCTCAAGGACACCACTGGGCTGGACGCAGTCGAAATGCTGAAGAACTGGGGAATGAAAGATAGCCCGCTGAGCGAGGAGTCTACGGCGCCAGCTCAAGACATCCGACCCTCCGGCGTTTAGTTCACCCGTCGATGAAATCGGCAGTCGCCCGCAGGAAAGACGCAGCCGCACGCGCACGTGCTGCGGCCTCGTCAGGGGTGGCCGGCAGCGGCTGACCTGTCGGACCGGACGCCGGGAGGAGACCCTTCCCGGCGTCCACCCGAGCGGTCAGGGGTGCCAGGAACGTCCTGGTGGAAGCAGCAACCGCGCCATAGAAATAGGGATTCTGTCGAGGCTGATGCGAGAAGGACTCAAGTACCCGCGCCAGGAACTCCGCATTGGTGATTTTTTGGGCGCTCGGAGCCAGCAGCAGGCTGGCGGCAGCGGTGAAATCTCCGTGACCGCCTGTCTCGTAGGCCACCTCGTCGGGTTGGCAGGCGCTGAAGAGCAATTCCCGTGCGTCGGCTCGCCGGCCAACGTTGACGGTAGCGCCGCGGCGCAACCTGAAGTTCTCGGTGGTGGTTGCATCGGGCACTACAAATCGTGCCCGGCGCCCGTGATCAGCTGCCCGTTCAGCTCCGTTGAGCACCGCGTCGCCGACTGACAGTAGCAGCCGGGTGCCGTCGCCTGAATGACACGAGTCGAAGAAGCCGGTCAGGCTCACGCCCTCAGGAAGCAGGTCGAAAATCTCCCCGAGATCATCGTCGATGATGAGGTTCCCGCCCTCAAAGTCCACCGGGCACAGGGCCTCGTCGAATAGCTTCTCCTCGTTGCCGTCCTCCGATTCGTCACCGTCGAGGTCGTCGACGTACGTCCCATGGCCTGCGTACTGCACCACCAGCACGTCCCCGGCGGTGCTGTGGGCGACTAGATCGAAGATTCCCTGCAGGATGTTGACTCGGGTGGCCGTCTCATCAAGGAGCGTGGTCACCTCGAACCCGACCGACTCCAGCTGCTTGCCCCAGGCCTGTGCGTCAGCGACGCAGCCATAGAGTTCCTTGCCGGCTGGGTAGGCGTTGATTCCAATGCACAGGGCCCGGCGGCTGCTTACCACTGGTTCCTCAGTGGCCGTGGGTGCCACCGCCCACGGTTCGCTGACTGTTCGGACGCCGAAGGCTTTCGGCTTCTTGCCCGTGATCCGGCGGGCAATGCTCTGCATCGTCGACGCGTTGTCGTCAAAACCACCATGGGTTGTGGCAGTGCTCCGGCGAGTCTCAGGACCCGTTTCGGTGACTGACCAGATCACCTCGGCCTTCGCTGCGGGGCCTTCGGTGTCGAAGAGCCTTAGTAGTTCAGGATCGGCGTTAAAACACTCCTGCAGGCCGAGAATGGGTGTGAATTCCTCCTTCTCGAAGGAGGCTCGGACCAGGTACAGCAAGGACTTCCCGTACCCCCCGGGGCAGGTGTCGGTCAGCTCGGTCTGCTGGGTCATGGTGTACATGGCCAGGGACTTGATGCCCTTGCCTGCCTCGACGGCCAGCGTCGCTTTGAAGGTGTCGGTGCGGACTGCCGGGGCCAGCAGGCTCACCGAGGCGAACTCCGGTACGCCAGCCTTCAGCGCTGCTGGGACAAAATAGGAGTGGAAGATGGAGCCAGCGCTATGCCCGACGGCGTGCACTGTGGCTTTGGGATGGGCGGAAAGGAACCTACTCAGCGCCCTTGCCACGTACAACGCACCACCACCCGGGGCGGAGGCGTCCTCAGCGAATTGCTTCATTTCGCCCCAGATTCGCTCACCGTTGGCAGCACGCGCCAGCAGCTCGATCGCCCGGTCCTTCACGTCCCCCAAGACACCCCTGGCTCCGGGAAGGGACCCGAACACGGCGTCGAGGAAGCCGGTCTCCCAGACAAAGAAGATCGGGTACACACCGTTCGATTTCCACCACTCGCACTGCTGGTGGGCGGACCGCAAGCCAGCTGCCTCACTGACCAGTCCGCCGTGGGCATAGATCATGATCGGTACCCCGGCACCCCCCGGCGCGAACGCCGGCAGGTGCTGCTCGAAAATGGCATCCACATCGGCGGCCGTGGTGCTGGTCTCCCCTCCGGTCGAGAACTTGCCGCGACTCAGGTTCACTATGTGCGGTTTCAATGCCGCGATCTGCTCGGCGCTCAGTCCCGAACCGCGCTGGGCGGTCGCAGTGGCGGATTCCATGGCTACTCCTCGTTGGGTGCCGTGGAGTCAAGCAGCTTCTTCAGGTAGCAGTGCCACGCGACGGCGACGGCCGGGTGGCAGCCAGTATCTGCCGAGCCCCGTTACTGCTGTGTTACTGACGGTTGGGTGCTTGACGGCGACGGCAGATGGGTAGATATTTCAGGTACCTGTCCGGTGGATGACTGGTTCCGGACGCGCAGTAGGGAGAGATGCCAATGGCGGGCGCGATGCTCGGTCCTGGGAGTCACACCGGGGAGCTGCGCCCGCTGACCATCCTGGCTGAGGGCCCGTTCACCCGTGGCCCCGATGGCCCGATGACGACGACTCTCAGGGTGCCCGTCGAACGCATTGGTGGGGGACCCCGCGGCGCGAGATTCGACGTCGTCGTCCGCGGACCGCGAGGGAGACCGTTGGACCTACTGCTCGGAGAGGACGACGACCCGTGGATGCTGATCGATCAGTGCCCACCACGCGACCTGGGTGAGCTGCTGGCTAACCGGCGGTTCCTCGCCCAGCACACCTACGCGGTGGCGGCGTCAACGCTTGCCGCTTTCGAGTCAACCCTGGGACGCCGGATGGGGTGGGCCCGTGGACGGAGGCTCCGGATCCATGCGTATGACACGGTGCCCTACGCCAATTCCGGCTACGACCGGGAAGACGGGGTGATCCGGTTTGGGCACCGCAGGGATGGCCGGGAGCGCCTGTCGGTTCCGTTGGCGTTATACCGGGATCTAGTGGCCCACGAGGTGACTCACGCGATCCTCGCTGGCTACCGGACGCGCTGGTCGGATCAGTTCGCGTCCCTCGACCAGTTTGCGCTTCATGAAGCGATCGCCGATCTGGTGGCAATGCTTTCAGTGTTTTCCTCGGCTGAACGGGTGGAGCAGTTGCTGGACCCGTTGGGGTCCGGGGCAACTGATCTCGCCGGATTGGACGAGCAGATCCTGCTGAGCGGTCTCTTTAGCTTTGGAGACGGTCTTTTCTCGCACGGGCCGGCCCGTCAGTCAATGCGAGCCCCGGTGCCGGCCGACTGGCGCACCCTGCCGGATCCCCATCGTCGGGGTGAGCCAATTGTTCAAGCGGTCCTGAACGTGGTGGCGCGCCTGTGGAAGGTCCGGCTGGACCAGCCAGGAGGCCGCTCGAGTCTTTACCAGGTGGCCAAATCGGGGGCGAAGGTAGGGGAGCAGGTGCTGGCGATGCTGATCCGCGGGCTCGGCTACATGGCGCCGGTAGACGTGACCTGGACCGATCTGCTGCGGGGAGTGCTGTCAGCCGACCTGATGCTCGTGCCGCAGGACCGGTACCACTATCGGCAAGTGGTCCGTGACGCTTTTGCCGAGGTAGGGGTGACGGTGGCTGAGGACGAAATGCTCTCGGGGACGGACAGGATGACTAGTCTTCGGTACCCCGTTCGGTTGTCTGCGCTGGGCACTGACCCCGAGGAGATTGTCAGGTTTATCTGGGAGAACGGTGACCTGTTCCGAGAGGCCGCGATGGATGAGAGGCATTCGGTGACTGTTGATCGGGTGCGCCCCAGTATCCGGGTCAGCCCCGACGGGTTCGTCGTGTCCGAAATTGGTGCGTCTTTTGTGCAGGAGTTCACCATCGGGCGCTCCGAGATGCGCCGAATGGGGCTGCAGGGCCCAGGGCCGGTGACCCTGAGGGGCGGTGGCTTGCTCCGCTTCGATGAGGGCGGGCACCTTTGTTACGCGGCGTTGAAGCCGGTCTATGACCCGGCGAGGCAGCAGGAGAACCTGCAGGATAAGGCCCGTGACGCGGCGATGCTCGCAGAAGTCACCCCCGCTAATCTTGGCTCCCGGGACGCCGCATCCCCAAAACTCACATTCCACACCCATGGACAGGGGCGGTAGCAGCACCTAGGCGACGGTACCCCAGGGAGCGTTTTTAGCGGCCATGGGTGCTTCCAGTTGGGCCCGCTGGGTGAACTTTCCACCCCGCAGGTCGGCGCTGACCCGCTTCAACACGTCCCGCCGGTTGGTGGCCGGATCGTCCCTGAGCGCTTGAAGCAGAAAATGGCTGAATGCGCCGCTGTACCGCCCGGAGAAGTCGGCGTCAGCAGCCGTCTGGTCGGACCGGCAGGCGGCGAACAATACCGGTTTGGCCCCAGCATCGGAGCGGACCAGGTCGCGGAACGCGTGAGGATCAGCAGATTCTGTCAATTCAAGTCCGAGCGGCGTGGGTGGCGGCACGAATCGCGGCCGTCTGGTGGGCAGCAGATCAAGGGCACGCAGTCCGGTGCCGCTGTGACAGGTGTCAAGGACGACGTCGAGCAGGGCGCCGTCGGGGACAGTGCCGAGCAGGTCATGCAACTCGTCGTCGAGAATGAGCGTTGACGCGTCCCACTGGTCGCCCTTTTGCCGCATATCGAACGTGACGAACGCTTCGTCGGCGCCATCCGGTTCGTCCCCTGACGTATCCAGAACCTGGGTGCCATGGCTGGAAAAGGTGAAGACCAGGTGATCGCCCGGTTTGGCCCGCTTCACCATTGCCTGCAACTTGCCGACGACAGCGCTTTTCGTTGCTTTCGAATCCAGCAGGACGGTGACGTTCCGCTTCGTGAATCCGTACTGTTCGGTGAGCAACGCGGCAAAGTCCTTCGCATCATTGACGCAGCCGTTGAGCCAGCCATTGGTCGGCAGGTTCTCGAACTTATTTATGCCAACGCAGAGTGCGTACTTGGACATTGCGCTGCTCCTTCCACAGGACCTGCCTGATCACAGGTATGCGGCAATCTAGCGGAACGGCTGTTACGGCGGTGTTACTGCCCGGTGCCTACCGTGCCTCAGGCGCCCGGTATGTTGCCATTTGCCGATGACGACGTTGCAAACTGTCCCGGCGGGGTGAGACAGCGGCGTCAGCGGGTTCGGCAGTGAGGTCAATGTGCCGTTCCCCATAGTGCCAGAGCAACACGTCGTCGAGCAGGCGGTCCGGGCCCGGCGAGTACCGATGATCCAGCGCTCGGCGCACCGAGGTGATGGTGTCCGCCTGCAGGAGCGATGCCAGGGCCGTCGTGGTCGTCAGTTCGTGGGCAGCGAGTAATTCGGCTGCCCAGCCCCAGTCGTCATCGGACTTTCGATCGACGTGGGGGAGGAGGGTCTGCCACACATCGCGCACCCGGTTGGGGGTGAGCGGGACGCTTCCCTCACCGCTCTCATCCCAAAAGCCAGTGACCGTTTCGTAACGCTCGTGCAGTTCAGCGAAGGCCGATTCCACCGATTCGAGCATCGCAGCGGTCCCAGTGAACTGCCGGTCGAAGTAGGGGCTCCAGGCGCGCGGATTGGAAGCCTTGAACCGGATATCGTGTTCGATTTCCGACCAGGCATGGGCCAGTACAGTGCGGATCTGCACCTCAAGCATATAGCTGCCACCCGCTTTGGCAGCAGGGTCCAGCGCACGCTGATATTCCTTGACCGCATCGTTCTGGATAGTCCGCAAGATCAGGTGCCTGCTCGAGTAGCCGTAGGTGCCGGATTCGATGGTGCCGATGTCCTTCTCCCGGTCCCCCCGGCAGTCAAACTCCTGACGCTGGCGCTTGATCAGGTTGGCTGCAACATCCACCTCGTGGGGCAGGGTGGTGATAACCCGGACGCCTACGACGTCGGTCAGGTTGCGCAACGGGTCAGGGAACACGAGGGTTGGCAGGTCCCCGGGAGACGTCGCCGCGAGCACGCGGGAGGCCTTGTCACGGAAGGACTCGACGGTCTTGGTGCGGGCTGTGACAAATAGTGGATTGAGTTCGGTGCCGACGAAAATACCCTGGATACCCTCCTGCATCTGGCGGGTGACTTCTTCCAGGCGCGGCCGTACCCGTTCAAACTGGAGGGTGCTCACTTCCACCGCGGGGCGGAGGCGGTCATCCAACTGATCCCAGGCGCTCATGAACACTCCTCCGACGATGGCTTCACGCCATCCTATCGGCCGGGTCTGACACACCTGGTAGGGGGAGGGTTAGAAGATGCCGATCTGCCCCTGACGAGCGGCTGTGGGCATCGAGTGGCCGTCAACCGGGCGGTCTTCGTCCTTGGTGGTGCCCTGCCGGGTGTCATAGCTGCGCGGGGTGCGTAGATCGCGTGATCGCTTCCGGAGACCGGTGATCACCAGGTACAGTCCACCGACCAAAAGGATCGCACCCAGGGTAAAGAGCACAACAGCGGCTCCTTGGGCAGTTCCACTGACGACCTCAAACAGCGCAGTCGGCAGGATGAATATGGTGGCTGCCAGGGCTATGCCGCCGCCAATAAGCCGTCGGGTTCCTTTGGTTTGCATTGTTCCCTCTCGATTGGTCTATTCATTCAAACACCAGCGCCAACACAAGGGAAGGGCAGGTACGGTTACGCTTCCGGTGTGGATAACCTACGCCGACGCACCCTGCTGGGCGCCGCGGGCACCCTTGCAGCAACTGCGCTCGCGGGCTGCGTGCCCGGCGGGCCTGCCGCCACCACCGAGCAATCTGAGGAACCAGTGACGCCCCAGCCCTACACCTATGGTGATGATCCGAGCCAGTTTGCCGAGTTGTATCTACCGGCAGCGAATCGCCGCCCCGGCGTCGTCGTCATCATTCACGGTGGCTACTGGCGCGACGGTTACGGGCTGGATCTCGGACAGCCGCTCGCCGAGGACCTAGCGTCCCGCGGCTACGTCTGCTGGAACCTTGAATACCGGCGGGCAGGCAATGGTGGTGGGTGGCCTGAAACCTTCGACGATGTGAGTGCCGGAATAGATCTCCTGGCCGCTGCCGCCGACGAGCACAGTCTGGATCTAAGCACGACGACGGCCCTCGGCCACTCAGCAGGCGGACACCTGGCCGTGTGGGCCGCCGGGCGATCAGGATTGCCCGACGGTGCGCCCGGAGCCGGGACGCCACTGGTGCCGCTGACCGGCGTCGTCAGCCAGTCAGGGGTGCTGAACCTGGCTCAGGCCCACGAACTGGGGTTGGGCGATGGTGCGGTGCTGAACCTGTTGGGAGTGGATCCGGCTGAGGATCCCGAACGCTATCGGCTGGCCGACCCGATGGCAGCAATTCCGCTGGCCATTCCGGTACTGGCGCTGCACGGTGAGGACGACTCGACGGTTCCGCTCAGCCAGTCGGAAAGCTATGTCTCTGCGGCAGTGGCCGCAGGTGCGGCTGCGGACTTGATCGCAATCCCCGGTGACCACTTTGCCATGATCGCCCCGGGAACTGATGCGTGGGACCAGGTGGTCCAGGCGGTAGCCCAGCTGATAGCCACCTGAACAGGTTCCGTGGCCTCCGCAGACGGGAGCCGTAGCGAATTACTGTTGATCCGGGTTCGGGGATAACGTATTCAGACCGACTGAAAGGCATCCATCAATGAGCGGCACCAACACCATCCCCGTGCTAGAAATCGGTGGCACCCACCTCACTGCCGCGCTGGTGGAATCGGGAACCTGGGCCATCGATCGAGGGTCGCTGGCCCGGGTGCACCTGCAGGCCCAAGGCACCGCTGAGAGCCTGGTCGAGGAGATTGGGGTTGCCGCTGACGCACTGGGCGGCGCGCCGGGAGCTGTATGGTCTGTCGCGATCCCCGGACCGTTCGATTATGAGCACGGTATCGGCCGGTTTGAACACGTGGGAAAGTTCGACAGCCTGTTTGGCTTCGATCTCGGTGCCGCCCTGATGGGGCGGATCAAACCTACGCCCGGCGCTATCCATTTCCTCAACGATGCTGACGCGTTCGGCATAGGTGAATACGCGCTGGGTGCCGCCCAGGGTGTAGAACGTGCCGTCTGCATCACCCTGGGAACCGGGGTGGGCTCAACATTCCTGGTCGACGGTGACCCAGTCAGCACCGGGCCCGCAGTTTCACCCGACGGAAGTATCCACCAGGAGAGCTACCAGGGCCGTCCCCTGGAAAACACTGTGTCCCGTAGGGCCATTCGTACTGCCTTCGCCGAGGCGTCGGGGGCGGATCCGATAGCTGGTCCTGACGTTCACACGATCGCTGACCTCAGCCGCGCCGGCGATGCGACGGCTCGGCAGGTGCTGGACAGGGCGTTCGGCGCCCTGGGCGAGACACTGGCTGCCGTGATCAATCGTTTCGACGCCGGGATCCTGGTAATCGGCGGATCCATGTCCAGGTCCTGGGATTTAGTGGAACCCGCAGTTCGCACTGGAATGATCCTCGCCGACGAGCGTCTAGCCAATTTCAGGATTGAGCAGGCAATCCTGCCCGACGACGCCGCTCTGGTGGGTGCAGCCTATTCGGCCGTCAGCGAAGTGCGCTGACGGCCGAATAGGGTTACTCTGACGGGATTTCTGCGTCGGGCGTTTCTTCAAGGGAAGTGGCTTTCCAGGCGCCCTCCGAGAAGACGACCGTCGCCGAGTAGATGGTGCCGGCGGGGTCGAATGGGCGCGTCTCCTGGACCTCTCCTGCCGCATCGAACGAGGTGTAGGCGTCAGGGTTGACGGTAATCAGCGCGTCCACCTCAACGTCTTCGGAGACTTCGTCCGCTGGAGTGGTAACGATGATTTGCTTGACCTTCGGCTGACCTCCAAGCACCCATCCGCCATCGTCATACATGGCAGCAAACTCTTCGGCCTCTGCTGTTGCAGCGTCAGCGCCGTCGAAGGCGGCGAGTAACTCCCCGGTCTCACCGGTCCGCTGGTTGTAGGACTTCAGTTCGAAGACGTTGTGGAGGAATGCCCGTGCACCCTCTGGGCTTGCTTCACTCATGAGGTCATTGGTCTCGGGCGGCTGAATATTCTGCGCCGGTGCGGTGGAGCTCGCGGGGGTGGGTCCAGCAGCCTCCGAGGGGGCGGCTGACTCGGTGGATTCACCGCACGCTGTCAGCGTGGCAAGTGCAATGACGGCGATGGCCGCTGCGTTTTTGATCTTCATGATTTCCCCAACAGGTCGAAGTCTTCTAGTCGCCTCGGATGGCGTAGTCCACCCCCATCTTAGCCGTAGCCTTAGGCAACTAGCGGTCGGTTTCGGGGTGGTGTGCGCGAGATCACACGGCGCGCCCAGGAAGCGCGCCGCCGTCGCGCCCGTCCGCTCGACGGCCCGAGATGCTAACTTGTTAGCGTGCTCACCGTGATCGGGGAAACCCTCATAGACGAAGTCATCAGCGATGTCGCCTCGCCCCGCGCCCACGTGGGCGGTAGCCCCATGAACGTGGCCGTCGGCCTGGCCAGACTGGGACATCCCTGCCGATTCATCGGCCGCTGGGGCGACGACGAGTATGGCCGGATGATCCACGAGCACCTCCGCAGCAACTCAGTGCTGACCCCGATAGGGCCGGACGATCACCCCACCAGCATCGCCACAGCACGGCTGGATCCTGCAGGCGGGGCCTCCTACAAGTTCCAGCTCATGTGGGACCTGCCGACTGTCCGTGAGCAGACCGAGCAGATCCTTGAGGGCACCACGCTGCTGCATACCGGCTCGATCGCGACCATGCTTGAGCCGGGAGCCGCTGAAGTGCTCTCCGTCGCCCAGCGGGCCCACCCTCTCGCGACCATCTCCTACGATCCGAACTGCCGTCCGAGCATCGTCACCGATGTCGACTACGCCCGAACGCAGGCCGAGAAATTTGTTGAACTCGCCGACGTAGTGAAGGCCTCAGATGAGGATCTCGAGTGGCTCTATCCAGGCCAGGATGTATTCGAGACTGCCCGGAAATGGTTGGCGAAGGGTCCAGCCATGGTGGTGGTGACGCGCGGCTCGCTCGGCCCCTGGGCCGTCGTATCGCGTGGCGAAACCTCAGTGCCAGCCCCGGCCACTCAAGTGGTCGACACGGTGGGCGCGGGTGACTCCTTCATGTCGGCCCTACTGGGTTCTCTGGTGGACCGCGGCCTGGTCGGAGCGCAGCACCGGAATGACCTGCGCCACATATCCGTTGAGCAGATGGAAGCGGTGCTCGCCTATGCTGCGAAAGCGGCAGCCGTTACAGTTTCCCGTGCCGGCGCGAATCCGCCAGTACGTAGCGAGCTAGTGCCAGATCCCAAATGAGCCAGGAGTAGTCATGACCCGTGATCCGTACGCAGACCTTCCAACAGTCCCCGAATTTACTCTTACCAGCACAGACATCGAGGACAACCAGCCGCTGGACGCGAAGCACGCGTCCGGCGTCATGGGGATTCCCGGCGGAAAGGATCTTTCCCCCCAACTGTCGTGGAGCGAGTTCCCTGAAGGAACAAAGAGTTTCGCCGTGACGGTTTACGATCCGGATGCCCCGACAGCCAGTGGATTCTGGCACTGGGCGGTCTTCAACCTTCCGGTCAGCACCACCTCGTTGCCATCGGGCGCAGGCGTGGAAGGCAGCACCGAATTGCCGGACCGCGCCATCCAGTTAAGGAACGACGGCGGCTACAACGGCTTCATCGGCGCGGCGCCTCCTGCTGGTCACGGCCCACATCACTACCACGTCGTGGTGCACGCGGTAGATGTGGAAAGCCTTGAGGTACCGGCTGAAGGAAGCAATGCTTACCTCGGCTTCAACCTGTTCTCGCACACCCTCGGACGTGCCCGACTGATTGCTACGTTCGAGCAGTAGGCATACTCCAACCGGTCCTTTCACGATGCTCTGGGTGGGTACCTGGGCCAGTGAAACCGGGCTGGTCTGGGCAGGTATTCTTAAAGCGATCCGCTCTAAGAAGGAGTACCCGCATGCGCTTGGTCGCCAGCGACATGGACGGAACTATCGTCGGTCACGACGGCAAGATCAGTCCCCGAACAGTTCAGGCGTTCCAGGCGTGCTTGGATGCTGGAGTAGAGGTGGTGTTTGTCACCGGCCGGCCGCCGCGCTGGCTCCACCCGCTGCGCGAGCAGCTCGGTCACCGGGGGACTGTGATCTGCTCCAACGGCGCCGTGACCTACAATCTTGATGACGAAAGGGTGCTGAGCGCTCACCTCCTCGAACACAGCAACATCCTGGCGGCTCGAAAGATCATTCTTGACCTTTACCCGGCCGCATCCTTTGCCGCCGAGACGGTCAACGGGTTCCACATTGAGCATGGTTTTGCCGAGGAGGGTGCGGTGGAACTCCTCGCTGGAGCTGTAGCGATGCCGCTAGCGGATTCTCTAGAAGGTCAGGGAGTCATCAAGTTTCTGGCCCGGGAACGCGAGGTTAGGCCGGACAACTTCCTCAACACGGTCCGGCCAGCGGTGGCCCATCTGGTGGCAGCAACCCACTCCGCACCGAGTGTTGCCCTACTGGAAATGTCGATGCCCGGCATCGACAAATCGGTCACGCTCGCCGAATTCGCCGCGAGCCGTGGCATCAGCCAGGTCGACGTCGTCGCGTTCGGGGACATGCCCAACGACGTCCAGATGCTTAGCTGGGCTGGCACCGGGTATGCCATGGCGTCGGGACATCAGGAAGCCATTGCCGCAGCGGATCTGCAGGCACCGGCCTTTGACGACGACGGAGTGGCGCAAATTCTTGAGGAACGCCTGGCTGCCCTCAGGGCCACCTTCTAGGCATGTTGCCCTACCTGCAGAATGTCGGGCCGGACGGGCAGCAGCGGCCGCTCGCCCTGTCTCATCGCGGGTACTCGGCCGACGGGCTGGAAAACTCGATGGCTGCCTTTGAGGCCGCCGTCGAGCTGGGCTACGGGTACCTCGAGATCGACATCCGCAGCTCCCGCGACGGCGCCGTCATGGTCTTCCATGATGCGCTCCTGGACCGAGTCTGCGACGTTGCGGGGCCGGTGGCGGGGCGCACCCTGGCGGAACTTGGCGCCGTCCGCATCCGGGGAGTCGAACCGATTCCCACCCTCGAAGAAGTGCTGACCCGCTGGCCGGCCATCAAACTGAACATTGATATCAAAGATGACGCCTCGGTGGAGCCCTTCGCCCGGTTGGTGGAGCGCCTTGGTGCGCATGACCGGGTTCTGGTTGCCTCCTTCTCGGATCGGCGGCGACTGCAGGTCCTGAAGCTGTTGTCCCGGCCCGTTGCCTCTTCCGCCGGGCAATTGTCCTCGGCGCTGCTTTGGCTGTTGAGCCCGCTTGGCCAGACCCATCGCTTGGCCCGGATTCTCAAGGTGGATTGCCTACAGGTTCCGGTGCGGCACGCTGGGGTTTCAGTGGTGACCGAACGGTTTGTCAGCCGGTGCAGGACGGCGGGATTACCGCTTCACGTCTGGACGGTCAACGATGCCGAGGCGATGGAACGACTCCTCCTGATGGGCGGTGGTGTTGACGGGCTGGTCTCCGACCGCGCAGACCGTCTGGCTACCGTCATGAACGCCCGGGGGCACTGGCCGCAGGCACCCTGACGCCCACACCATGCCTGCCGCCCACTAGCCCTGCCGAAGAAAAGTACAGCACCCGCATCCGCGCCGTTAAGCATCCACTGCCCTGCGGCTACGACACTCTTCTGGCCGAGGTAGCCTCGATCCACAAGTGAAACAGGGCGTACGCCCGGTACGGCCGCCACCGCTCAGACAGGGTTTCGGCCTCACTGATGCTGGGGTTACCCATCGCCCGGCGCAGGACGAGATCGCCCGGTGTGAATGCATCCCGATCGCCGAGCACCCTGACGGCCAGATAGTCGGCCGACCACGGGCCGATGCCGGGGATAGCCAGGAGCGCCGTGCGGACGTCAGCGTGGTCGCCGCTGAGGACCAGCCCGTCGCAAAAAGCCCGGGCAACGTGCTGCACGGTAGCTCCACGGGTACGGGTGACGCCGATGGCGCTGCGTAAGTCCTCAGGGGGAGCCGACGCAAGGACTGCCGGGGTGGGAAAGATGGTCAACCCTGCCTCTCCAGGCGTTCCGTAGGCAGCAGCCAGCCGGCCACCAAAGGTGCCAGCTGCCGCCACCGAGACCTGCTGGCCGAGGACAGTCATGACGGCTGCCTCGAACGGCTCGGGGTAGCCGACGGCGCGCAGGCCCGGACGATGCTTCACCAACGGCCCCAGGAGGGCGTCCGAGATGAAGGCCCGCGCCACTTTTTCCAGATCCGTTTCCAGGTCCAGCCAGCGGCGGATTGTCGTTTTCAGGGCGGGAAGCTGATTTCTGGGAGCCGCGGTGCTGACCGTTACACCGGTTCGGCCGATCGTGACGGTCACTGCACGGTGGCCGGTGGGCGTGCTGAGGAGCCGAGTGTGGGAGAGCCCGGAGCGGCCCGGGACTTCGCAGCCCGGGATGAAGTGGTTTCTGAGGAGGGAGACCATCGGCTCTACCTCGATTGACCCGTTGGCGGGCAGGGAAAAAACATTCACCAGGTAAGCCTACGGTCGTGGCCTACCCCAAAACCGGATCCGTCAGCGTTCTCAGGTGATCCAGTGCGTGCGGCCCGTACTCGCCCATTGATGCGTCGTCGGCGTGAATCAGCAGCCGTAACCAGGAACCGTATCGGTGCAGCCGGGCCAACTGGAGCGCTGGCTCGACAGCGAGGCGCAGTTCGGGCAGCGGGGCATAGTCAGTCCAACACTCAAGGTAGGCGGTAATGACCCGCCGGATCCGCGGGTCGTCGACTGTGGTCTGCCACTGCTCCTGCATCACGCTCAGCGGAACGTACAGCGAGCTGAAAGGGTGCGCCCAGTAGGAGTCCCCGAAGTCGAAAAACCGCAGCGGGGCTGTAGTGATGCCGGGGATGAAGGCATTGCCCGGGTGGAGATCGTTGTGCTCAAGGGTAAGGGGGACACCCGATGCGAGGACCGCCGCTGCCGCCTCTTCAAGGGCTGGAACGCTTGCGTAGACTCCGTCGGCTGCCTGCGGGGAGAGGCGAAGGGGATGCTCGGGCGGCAGACCGGTATGGAGAAGTAGCTGGTTGCTGGCGAAGTTCCCAGCGATCCGTGGGTCCATGCTGACCAGGCCAGCGGCCGCCAGCGGGTTGCGGTGGGGAATGAGTTGTTTCTGGAGATCAGCGAAATCCTTCACCACCCGAACCCAGAGCTGATAATCGGTCGATTTGAGGGACGCGAGTGTTTTCCCGTGGTCGGGAGTGAGCAGCCAGCCCTTGGCCGGTTCGATGGCCAGCGGAGCAGCAACGTGGTCCGGCACCAACTCGGACAGGCAGGCGACAACTGCCGCCTCAGTGAATTGCCCAGGATTGTTCGCTTTGAACCAGAGCTGTCCATGATTCGTTGACACGGTGAGTTGGGTGGCCCAAAACCGGATCCGCGCTGCCTCAAGTGGGCCCGTTTGAGTCAGGTTACAGTTGTCGAGCACCAGGGTGATCCACTGCTGGACCTCTTCCCTCCACGACGGCGATGCCCAGACCTGCTGCAGATCCATCAGGACCCGGCCACTGCTGCAGCACCAGCTGCGGTCGTTCCGCCCAGCACACCGATCCTCACCATCACACCAGTGTAGGCACTCCCGGGAAGGCGAATCAGGGGAGGAAGGGTGAGGTCAGGCGAAAGTTTCAAGCCAGTCGATTGCCTCAACCTCGGAGGTGAAGAACTGAGCAGGGTGCTCAGCGTTGTCAGCGAAGGCTGCTACTACCCGGTCAACCGGGCCTTCACCCACTAGGGCAATCGCTGCGATGCCCTGCTCATCGCAGAGCGCCCTGCGGGCAGCGGTGGTGAACGCGACAGCCCTCATGCTGATCAGGATTCGACGTGTTCCGGAAGTGAGAAGTGACGCAGCAAGGGCGGTCCGGGCATCGTCAGCTGTGACAGTTGTTGGGGGACTCCAACTCACGGGCAAAATTCCGTCTTCCCTCACCGCGAGACGTTGCCTTTCATCGGCCGTAGGGCCGCGCTCGGCGGTGATGATGTTGAAGTTGTCCATGACGTGTCCTGAAATCCAAGTGAATAATTGAAGCTTAAAGCAGTGTTATCGGACTACTTCGTCGCAGGCGATCTTTCGGATGTGTTCATTTCCGGTGAATATTCGTTGGCCAGCCCGACAACCGCCGCGGCCACCTGGTTGACATCACATCCGTCGGTTGAAATGACTGCATCGTCAGCGTCGGCTGTCTGCAGAATCGCCTGCAACTCGCCGGTACGGTGTAGGTGCCACCCCAGCGCAGGATCAAGGGAGCCGTGACGGTGCCGCAGTCTGTTCCGGACCGTGGTGAGCTGGGCGTCCAGTCGAATCACCACGAGGGGGCTGCCCAGCGCCAGCTCGTATTGCCGACGGTGCGCGGAGCCCTCGATCACTCCAGCGAGGATCAGGACCGTGGCTCCCGCCGCACGGAAATTGGGCACCATGGCGGTCAGGTTGGCGAGCTCAAGGTCGCGGTTGAACGGGTCGCCGGCCGGAGCCGGCCAGGCGAACCGTAACCAGTCAAGATCGATTACCGCATGGGGCACTCCGTCGGCGGCCAGGAGCGCTGCTGCTGCCTGGGCGACGGACGTCTTTCCCGCCCCCACAGTTCCATTGAGGAAGAGGCACCGCATCGTTGGTCTCATCGGCTCAGCCTAATCCCACCGCAGCCACGACGGGCGGGGCGCCTGACAATCGGCGGTCCGGGTGAGCAGGACTAGCGACCCTGGGAAAGCAATTTTTCCAACTCCGCCTGAACTTCGGCGAACCTCTGGTAGCCGTCGCTGGACCCGAAATGCCCGCCCCCTGTTACGGTGATCAGCCTGGCGCCAAGCCGGCTCGCAAGACTGGCAGTCAGGACCGGAGCTACTACCGGGTCATTGTCCGATCCGATCACCGTGCAGCGGGGGACCAACAGATTGTCGACAAACTCATTGCCGGTGGTGAAGCCGTCGAGGAGCGGGAGGGAATCGAGGTGCTCGGCGAACCCGGCGACAAGGATCAGGCCCCCGAGCGACCAACCCGGATCCAGAGACGCCAGGTAGCGAAGTGCAGTAATGCAGCCGAGGCTGTGCGCGATGATCACCGTCTCGGCTGAAGGACGCCCGATGGACTCGTGGAGGGCAGCAATCCAACCGGCTGTGGTGGGCTCGTTCGGTGTGGGTAGTTCGAGCACTGTGACGCTGTCCTGCCGCGATGAGAAGCGGGACTTCAGCCACGGAAACCAGTGCTCGCCAGGAGACGCCTGGTAGCCGTGGACCACGAAGATGTCCATCCGGCTCAGCCCAGCTTCGACGGGCGGTACCCTTTGTCGGAGGCGTCGACGTCGTCGGGCCCGGTGACGTGTTCGCTGCCCCGCCAGCGGGCGAGCCCGTTCATCGAATGGTAAATCACCAGGGTGGCGGCTGTGCCCAGTGCTATGCCTTCGAAGGTGAGTTCGCCGATGGCCCAGGTGAAGTTGGCGATTCCAACTACCAGGGCAACCCCCGCCGTGGACAGGTTGATCGGGTTGGAGAAGTTCACCTGGTTCTGCACCCAGATCCTCACACCGAGAATGCCGATCATGCCATACAGCACCACTCCCGCTCCGCCAATGACGCCGGGCGGGACGGTGGCGATCAACGCGCCGAACTTGGGGAAGAGGCTCAGCAGGATGGCGACAATTCCGGCAACCCAGTATGCCGCAGTGGAATACACGCGGGAGGCTGCCATGACGCCGATATTCTCAGCGTAAGTGGTGGTACCCGATCCGCCGCCGGATCCGGCGAGCATCGTGGCGAGGCCGTCAGCCATCAGCGCGCGTCCGGTCACCGGGTCAAGATCGCGTCCGGTCATCGCCGCGACCGACTTCACATGGCCAATATTTTCGGCGACCAGAACGAGAACAACTGGGACAAACAACCCGACAACTGACAGGTGGAACTCTGGTGTCTGAAACGGCGGCAGGCCAACCCACGCGGCGTCACCAATCGCAGCGAAGTCCACTTCCCCGCGCAGCATTGCGACGACGTAGCCGGCCAGGACACCCACGAGGATGGAAAGCCGTCCGAGGATCCCCCTGAACAGGACAGTCACCAGCAGGATCACCACCACTGTGATGAGCGCGGTCAGCGGCGCCTGCTCGAAGCTGGATTTCGCTGTCGGCGCGAGGTTCAGGCCAATCAGCGCGACGATAGCGCCGGTGACGATCGGCGGCATAATCACCTGGATCCACCGGGAGCCGGCCCTGTGCACAATGGCACCGATGATGGCCAGTACCGCGCCAGCCATGATGATGCCGCCGAGTGCGCCAGCGGCTCCGTGCTGGCTTTGGGCGGCGGCGATCGGTGCGATGAAGGCGAAGCTTGAACCGAGGTAGCTGGGAACCCTTCCGGCGGTGATGATGAGGAACAAGATGGTGCCGATCCCCGAAAAAAGGAGGGTGGTCGCCGGCGGGAACCCAGTAATGAGGGGCACGAGGAACGTTGCACCAAACATGGCGACGACGTGCTGCGCGCCAATACCTATCGTTCGAGGCCAGCTCAGCCGCTCATCCGGGGCAACAAATTGCCCGGGTAGGACGTTCTTCCCGTCGCCGTGAACTGTCCAAGTGGTACCGAGCCTACTCATGGCTGTGCCTTCCAAAAGGTGTGGGTGATCTGTCGGAAATCCTACCGCCCGCCGCGGGATGTTACGTTGCACTCATGTCCTTCACAGTCGAAGGTCGAACAGTCCTCATCACCGGTGCCGCCAGCGGGATGGGCCGGTTATACGCGGAACGCGCGGTCAGGGACCGGGCCGCCGCCGTCGTCCTCTGGGATGTTGACGCGGATGCGCTCCACGCGACTGCCGATTCCCTGGGGGGCGCGGGGTCCTCAGTGCACAGTTACGTAGTCGACCTTGCCTCCCTGAAGGAGATCACGACGGCGGCAGCAGCCGTCCGGAACGACGTCGGAACTCCAGCGGTACTGATCAATAATGCGGGGATCGTTCGCGGAAAGTACTTCTGGGAGCACGAGCAGCAGGCGGACATTGCGCTGGTGATGCAGATCAACACGCTGGCGCTGATGCACCTGACCCGAGAGTTCCTGCCAGACTTATCGCGTCGGGTGATCAGGCACGCATCCTCAATGTCGCGTCCGCCTCCGGCACCCTTTCGGTACCGCGGATGAGCGTCTACACCGCCTCGAAGTGGGCAGTGATCGGGTGGAGTGACTCGCTTCGGCTCGAACTGCGTGAGGCTGGGCACCACCAGGTCAAGGTCACCACCCTGATCCCCAGCCACATTCGAACCGGGATGTTTGAGGGCGCGAGAGGCCCCCTGTTCACGCCGCTGATGGACCCGGCCGACGTCGTCGACAAGGCCTGGCGGGCCCTGTACGACGGACGCCCCCGTCTCCAGTTGCCCTGGTCGGTGGCGCTGGGTAGCGCCTTGCGGGGTGTTCTGCCCCAGCCGGTGTGGGACGTCGTGGCCGGACGCGTCTTCAAGGTGTACAGCTCGATGGAGCACTTCACCGGACGGGTGAAGTGACGCTCTTGTCGGGTGTCGACGCCGCGACCGCGGCGGGGCGGCTACGCCTGACCTTCGATAGTGGGATTACCCGCCCGCTGGAATGGAGGCGCACTCAGCTCAACGGCCTGATCCGGATGTTCGCCGATCGGGAGCAGGATTTCGCTGCTGCGTTGCAGGCGGACTTGGGCAAGAATCCGCTGGAAGGGCTGGTCACCGAGCTCTCATTGGTGAGGGCAGAAGCCGAATTCGCCCTCCGCCATCTGGCAAAGTGGACCCGCACTGAGCGGGTGCCGGTGCCGATCGGTTTGCTGCCGGCGTCAGCACACTGTCAGCCCCAGCCCCTGGGTGTGGCATTGATCATTGGGCCTTGGAACTACCCGGTGCAGTTGCTCCTGTCTCCTCTGGTCGGTGCGCTCGCTGCAGGGAACTGCGCCGTCCTGAAGCCGAGCGAATTGGCGCCCGCAACCTCAGCAGTGATCGCTGAGTTGCTGCCTCTTTATCTGGACGGCACAGCTGTGGAGGTGGTGGAGGGCGGCCCCGATGTGAGTACCCTGCTGCTGGCCGAAAAATACGACTCCATCTTCTTCACCGGAGGGGCTCGCGTCGGGAAGATCGTCGCGAAGGCCGCTGCTGAACAGCTCACCCCGGTCACGCTTGAACTGGGAGGTAAATCGCCAGCCGTGGTCCTGGACGGCGACCTCCGCGCTGTGGCGCGGCGGCTGGTATTTGGCAAGTTCCTTAACGCTGGCCAGACCTGCGTTGCACCCGACTATGTGTTGGTGAAGGCGGGGCTGGAACCGGAGCTACTGAAACACTTGAAGCGGGCGCTCGCCGAATTCTACGGCAGGGATCCGCAGCGCAGTGCTGACTACGGTCGAATCATCAACGGGACCCATTTTGACCGGCTGGTGGGACTCCTCAGCAGCGGGACCATCATTGCCGGCGGAGCCCACGATCGTTCCACCCGGTACATCGAACCCACTGTGCTGGGCGAGGTGCAGCCGGACTCGCCGGTCATGC
The DNA here is from genome assembly GCF_000520515.1 of Arthrobacter sp. H20. Taxonomy (GTDB): domain Bacteria; phylum Actinomycetota; class Actinomycetes; order Actinomycetales; family Micrococcaceae; genus Arthrobacter_D. The sequence continues at coordinate 59,230 of NZ_KI914748.1, read as the reverse complement.
GAGAGGAAATCTTCGGCCCCATCCTGCCCGTCTTGACCGTGAGCGGGATGGAGGAAGCCGTTGGCTTCATCAAGTCCCGCCCCGCCCCCCCTGGCCGCCTACCTCTTCAGCCGTCAGATACCCGTGCAGCAGGACTTTGAAGCACGCATCCGCGCCGGCGGGATAGCCCATAACGCGTGTAATCTGCACCTGACAGTTCCTGGGCTGCCCTTCGGTGGCGTCGGTGACAGCGGGACCGGCGCCTATCACGGCCGCTATTCCTTTGACGCGTTCAGCCAGCTACGCGGAGTCCTTTCAAAGGGGACCGGCGTCGATACCCTGCGGCTTGCCTACCCGCCCTACAGTGGGCTCAAGAAGTGGCTGCTCCGGCGGGTCCTCTGACAACGGTCGCAGGGTCGGCCCTCGCGAACTCGTCCCTGCGATGACGGTTACCCGCCGATGACTCCGTCGACAAGGGCCTTCGCCTCGTCCTGGACCTGCTTGAGGTGATCTGTGCCCTTGAACGACTCGGCGTAGATCTTGTAGACATCCTCGGTACCCGACGGGCGGGCGGCGAACCAGGCATTTTCAGTGGTCACCTTCAGCCCCCCGATCGATGCCCCGTTGCCCGGCGCTGTGGTCAGCCTCGCGGTGATAGTCTCGCCGGCGAGAGTGGTGGCCGAGACATCCGACGGCGACAGCTTCCCCAACGCCGATTTTTCGTCCCGCGTTGCTGCAGCGTCTACGCGCGCGTAGACCGGATCACCGAACCTCTCGGTCAGTGCAGCGTAGTGCTGCGACGGCGTGCTTCCACTGACCGCAGTGATCTCGGAGGCCAGCAGGGCCAGCAAAATGCCATCCTTGTCAGTGGTCCACGGTGAGCCGTCGTGCCGCAGGAAGGAGGCCCCAGCTGACTCCTCTCCACCGAAGGCGAGCCCACCGGAGAGCAGGCCCGGTACAAACCACTTGAAGCCCACTGGGACCTCTTCGAGTGTCCGTCCCAGATCCGCTGCCACCCGGTCGATGATCGACGAGGAGACGAGCGTTTTCCCGACGACGGCATCCTGCCGCCAGTGCGGGCGATTCCGGTAGAGGTAGTCAATGGCCACGGCGAGGTAGTGGTTGGGGTTCATGAGCCCCGCGTCGGGGGTGACGATCCCGTGCCGGTCGGCGTCGGCGTCGTTCCCGGTGGAGATATCAAACTCTGCCGATCTCGCGATCAGCGAGGCCATGGCCGACGGCGATGAACAGTCCATCCTGATCTTCTCGTCCCAGTCCAGGGTCATGAACGCCCACTGGGGGTCAACGGCGGGGTTGACGACGGTCAGGTTCAGGTTGTGGGTCTCGCCGATGGCACCCCAGTAGTCGACCGCTGCCCCGCCCATGGGGTCGGCTCCGATGTGCAGCCCCGAGGCCCGGATGGCATCGAGATTGAGCACGGTGGGCAGGTCCTCGACATAGTGCTGCAGGAAGTCGTAGGTTCCAATGCCCTCCGCTTGCAGCGCCTGACTCGCAGGGACACGCCGGACCTCCCGGAGCCCGCCTTCCATCAGGGTGTTGGCCCGGTCGGCGATCCAGTTGGTGGCGTCCGAGTCTGCCGGTCCGCCATGCGGCGGGTTGTACTTGAATCCGCCGTCGCCGGGAGGGTTGTGCGAGGGGGTGATGACTATGCCGTCGGCCTGATCCGTGCCGCGCGAGTTGTGGGCAAGAATCGCGTGGGACACTGCAGGGGTGGGAGTGTAGGCGCCGCGCGCGTCCACCTTGACCGTGACATTGTTCGCGGCCAGCACCTCAAGGGCAGTCTGCTGGGCGGGTTCGGAGAGCGCATGCGTGTCCCGGCCCACGAAGAGGGGGCCGGTGATCCCCTGGCCGGCCCGGTATTCGACGATCGCCTGGGTGATCGCAGCGATGTGGCCCTCATTGAACGACGCCTTCAGGGAGGATCCGCGGTGACCCGACGTGCCAAACGCCACCCGCTGTGCTGGGTCACTCAGGTCTGGGACGACGTCGAAATACGCATCCAGAAGCGAGGAAATATTGACGAGATCGCTGGGGAGGGCGACTGTGCCCGCTCGGTTTGCCATGGCTACAGCATGCCAAAGAACCAGAACTAATACAGCACCGACTGAAAAATGTAGCCGAGTGTTCAGTATAGGCAGCGCGGAAGACCCACAAGATCAGGGTTTGCGAGCGTGGATCCGTTCAATCGAGCCAGCCTTAAGCCGCTCCACTTCGACTACAGCGAATCCGGCGGCTTCCACCAAGGGCAACTGACGGCGAGTGAGATGCTCGCCAGTCGCCCGCGCTGTGACGCGCTCCAGCAGCCATTGCAGCGCGTAGATCGGTGGCCAGGTGCTCGCCACGTGATCGAGAAGAAGCAGGCTTCCACCGGGCGCCAGCACTCGCCTGGCTTCGCCGATTGCCGCGGTCGGGTTGGGTATTCCGCACAGCGAAAGCCCGCACAGGACGGTGTCGAACGAGTTGTCGGCGAAGGGAAGTTGCTCGGCGTTGCCGACCCGCAGGTCCACGTCGCGGCCCAGGAGGGATGCTCGGTTGGCGGCAATGGCAAGCATCGCCGGGCTGAGATCGATCCCGGTTACCTGCGAGTCCGCCGCCAGATGGGGCAGGTTCAGTCCGGTGCCGACTGCTACTTCAAGGATCCGACCGGTGGCCCGGGCACCCAGCCATTCCCGGCCGCCGCTGAACCAAACCCGATCCAGAAAGGCGATTTCCCGGTCATAGCTTTCAGCGTTCCGCTCCCAAACCCGCAAAACCCTTGCCGTCTGGTCTTCTGGTGTGCCCACCGAATACCTCCTCGAGGTGATAAGTTCGCCGTGTACTAAGCCAAACGCAGGAAAGGTGCCATCCCATGAGCGAACAGAACGATCAGGAACGCGACGATGCGGCGGAGTCGGTCGGCGGATCCGATGAAATCGATGCCGGCGGATACGGTGGTCCCGGCCCGGAAAACGAACTGCCAGACGGCGAAAAGATCAAGAGCGGGGACGATGACGAGTCCTAAGCCGCCAGTGACTCCGCTCCGCAGGTGATTGCCAAGGACCGGCGCTAGACCTGGATCTCGCGTTTGAGGATTTTGCCGGTCGGTCCTTTAGGCAGAGCCTCCACCAGCACAACCCGTCGAGGGTACTTGTAGGCGGCGACGCGTACCTTGGTGAACTCGAGAATCTCGGCGCTGAGACGATCGCGGGCCGTACCATCAGTTGGCACAGCTTCGGTCTTGATGCCCACTACAGCGACGATCTCCTCGCCGTGGACTTCATCCGGGACTCCAATCACTGTCGCCTCGGCCACCGCCGGATGCTCGTAGAGAACTTCCTCCACTTCACGCGGATACACGTTGTATCCGCCACGGAGGATCACATCCTTCTTGCGGTCCACAATAAAGATCGCGCCGTCCTCGTCGAACCGGGCCAGATCGCCGGTACGGAACCAGCCGTCGGGGATGGCAGCGGCAGTGGCTTCGTCGTTGTTCCAGTAGCCCTTCATGACACAGTGGCCACGGACTGAGAGTTCGCCAACCTCGCCGGCCGGCAACTCGACCCCATCAACGTCGAGCATGCGGACCTCAACGCCATCCACCGGTGTGCCGATCGAGCCAGGCTTGCGATCGGTTCCGCGGCGGTTGAAGCTGACGATCGGGGACGTCTCGGACAGGCCATACCCTTCCAGGAGCTCAGCGCTGAAGACCCGCTCAAACTCGTGCAGCACCTCGACCGGCAGGGCAGAACCGCCGGAGACTGCAACCCGTAGGGACGACAGGTCAGTGGTGGAAACCGCTGGGTGACGGAGCATTGCGATGTACATGGTGGGAACGCCTTCGAAGATGGTCACCCGATCGCGGGCGATGATCTCCAGCGCTTTTCCCGGTTCGAAACGGGGGAGGAGGGTGACGGTCGCGCCGGTCAGGACCGACGCGTTCAGCGCGCAGGTCTGCCCGAAAATATGGAAGAACGGCAAGCCACCGAACAACACATCGCCAACTGCTGTGCCCATCAGATCCCGGGAGATCTCGGCATTGCGGTGCAGGTTGGTGTGAGTCAGGGCGGCGCCCTTGGGCCGGCCGGTGGTGCCCGAGGTGTAGAGCAAGACGGCGGTGTCCTCGGCAGCTACTTCAGCTATCTGTGGCACCGGCTCCACAGCTGAAAGCTGCTGGAGGAAAGTGCCCGAATCCACTGTGATCACCTCAAGGGTGGTTCCTTGGTCGGCCGCTGCTGCCGTCTGCCCAGCTGCGGACTCCGCCTCGGCTGCTACACCTTCCCAGGCGAAAACCAGGCGCGCCCCTGAGTCGCTCAGGTGATAGGCAATCTCGCGAGCCTTCAGTAGTGGGTTCAACGGGACCACTATCGCGCCGAACCGAAGAACACCGTAGTAGATAAATGCCATCTGTGGAATATTCGGCATGATGAGCGCTATCCGGTCCCCAGGGTGCACTCCTTTCTGTGCCATGAACCCCGATACCCGCTGACTCCATTCTTCGAGCGCCGCGAAGGTGAAGTCCATGTCATCCAGCCTGATCGCCACCGAGTCGGGGTGCTGTTGGGCAGTTAGAGCAAGGTTGTTGGCGAGGTTTGGCACGCGATCTCCTTTGATCAGGCTAGTTACCGATGGGTAACATTCTGTTTCATTGATGCGCGGCGCGCAATGGGGTGGTGAATGGTTGACGACGGCGTCACCTCATGTGGGGTTGGCGCCGTTGGAAATCGAGGAGCTTAGCGGACGCCCATCATCAGCTTCTTGATGGCTGGGGTGCCGATGACCAGCAGGCCGCCGAGCACTATCACCGAGATGCCGAGCACAGAGAAGTAGGTGCCCTCAGTTGACGGATCGTAGCGGCTCGCCAGAATGCCTGACACTGTTGTCCCGAGCGAGATCGAAAGGAAGTTCAGCGCAACCATCTGGGTCCTGAAGACTTCTGGTGCCAGTTTGGTGGCCACCGACAGCCCGATGGGGGAAATTAATAGTTCAGCGACAGTGAAGACCAACAGAATGAGCGCCATGGCGATCAACGGGGTGGTGTTCGCGCCGCCTCCGGCAAATGGCAGGAACATCAGGTAGGCGAGGCCAATGCCAATCAATCCGAAAGCGAACTTCAGGGGTGATGATGGCTGCCGGTCGCCCAGCTTGGTCCACATCGCCGCAAAAACGCCGGCGAGCACGATGACGTACACCGGCACGAAGGAAACGATCCACTCGGGCAGAATCTCAAGGCCGAAGAAGTTCCGGTCCAGCCGTTCCTCGGAGTAAACAATGATCAGCGTGAACAGCTGCTGGTAGAGGGCCCAGAACGCGGCGCCGGCAATAAACAGCGGGATGAAAGCCATGGTTTGCTTTCGTTCCGAAGCAGAAACCTTCGAACTGGTGAGGATGACAGCGAAGTAGCCTGCGGCCGCGAGGATGGCCGCCCAGGCCATGACCTGTGCCAGATTGTCGGTGCTGATCCAGCCGATGAGGAAGGCGACAGTCAGCACCGCAACAGCGGCGACTGCGATGGCGATCCAGCGGAGGTATTGGGACCGAGGAAGTGGGTTCTCGACGACGTGCGCGTCGGGAGAGAAGTTCTTGCGGACTATCGAGTACTGCACTAGCCCGATTGCCATACCCACCGCCGCGGCGCCGAATCCGATGTGGAATCCAGCGGTGTCCCGCAACCACCCCGTGAGCAGTGGACCAAATAGGGCTCCGATGTTGATGCCCATGTAAAAGATGGAGAACCCGGCGTCGCGTCGCTGGTCCTCTTTGCGGTACAGGGTGCCGACCAGCGAAGTGGCGTTTGCCTTCAACCCGCCGGAGCCGATGCCGACTAGCGCTAGTCCTATAGTCAGACCTACCCCGCCGGGGAGGAGGGCCAGGGAGATGTGTCCCAGCATGATGAGGACGGCTGAGTAGAACAGGGCCTTTTCGGAACCCACGACACGGTCCGCCAGCCATGCACCGAGAATCGTTGAGAGATAGACACTTCCGCCATAGGCGCCGACCAGGGTCAGGGCAAGGCCCTGCTCAATGCCCAAGCCACCGTCTGTGACTTCGAAGTACATGTAGAACGCAAGAATTGCCTGCATTCCATAGAAGGAGAACCGTTCCCACACTTCAAGACTGAAGAGATGGGCCAGCATTCGAGGGTGGCCGAAGAATGAGATATCCGCCGAGCGGGGCGGGGAATTATGTGGTGGGCTCATAGACACGATGGTGTCACTATGGCGCGGAGGTGTCACCCGGGCTGGCAGCCAATTCCAGTTGGGCTGACACTGCCAGCAGTTGCGCCTCGGCACTGGGCCGTCCGATGAGCTGGATTCCCATTGACAGCCCAGCGGCAGTGGTCAGAGTCGGCAGCGCTATGGCGGGCAGGCCACAGACATTGACCATTGAGGTGAACGGGGAGTACTGGCATTGCCTGAGGTAATCGGTGTCCCCATCCTCGGAGGTGTACCAACCGATCGGGCGAGGTGTCTGTCCGAGCGCTGGGGTAAGGATGAAGTCATACGCCGAGTATTGGGCAATGGTGTCCTGCTCGAACTGCCGCAGGATGTCGATCGCTGTGACCAGGTCAGCAGCGCTGCTGGATAGCGCCCGCCGCCGCATCGTTCGGGAAAGCGGTGTCAGCAGCCGCTCAGTGCCGGGAGGGATGGGCGCTGTCGCCAGCGACGCCGTCCACACGGTCTGGAACGCCTCATGGTAACGAGTGTCGTAGGTCAGTGCTGTGTCCACCACGTCGTGTCCAGCCGAGATAAGCGCCTCGATTCCCTTTTCATAGGCGGCGCGCGCTTCGGGGTCCAACGTGATCTCGAATGCCGAAGCGAACGGAGAGAGGGTGCTGGCCCCAATTCGGAAGGCGCCAACGGCTTGAAGCGCTGCGTCGAGAAACGACGACGGCGCCGGCGCGGCGCTGGTAGCCCGATAATTCGGGGCGTCCACCATCGCGTCGAGGAGAAGGGCGGCATCCGCCGTCGTGCGCGCCAGCGGACCAGCCACCACAAGCTGGCCCAGATCGGCCTGACCCGAGAGCGCCGGTATCCGGCCACGGTTCGGCTTGAGCCCGATGAGTCCGGTGGCCGACGCCGGTATGCGGACCGATCCGCCCCCGTCGCTGCCCGGGGCAAAAGGGATCATGCCCGAAGCTACCGCAGCCGCGCTGCCCCCGGACGAGCCACCCGGGCTCAGGGAGGGATCGAGCGGGTTGCGGGCCGCCGGGGCAATGTCATTCTCGCTGTGGCAGCTCAAGCCAAACTCAGGCACTTGGGTTTTTCCGAGGCTGATGGCGCCGGCGCGGCGCAGGATGGCGACCAGCGGAGAGTCACTGGTCGCGATCACCGGGGGCAGGGCGGCGGTGCCGAGGCTCGTGGTGACTCCTGCGATGTCGGTCAGGTCTTTGTGCGCCAGCGGCATCCCATGCAGCACCGGGAGTGTCCCCGCGGCCGACGAGCTACGACGCTTGTCGGCTGCTGAGGCCTCCTGCATCGCCAACTCTCCGGTCACTGTGACGAAGGAACCGAGCCCCGGATTGATCTCCTCGATCCGACTCAGGTAGTGAGACGTCAGTTCGCGGGAGCTCAGGTCCCCTCGGGCAATGGCTTCACGCTGAGCCAGGGCTGTCAGCTGGTGAAGTTCGGTCACTGACTACTCCCCAGAAGTCTGGTTTCCAATGGTTCCTCGACTGCTATAGCGTCGACGCTGTCCCCGGCACCGGCCCGAACAAGGTAGGCGCTCTTACCGGGAATCTCGCTGACTGCCTCCACGAGTGTGGTCCCGTGATAGACCAGCCCGACGCCGTCGTCAGTGCAGTGTGTTTCACCCAGGGTTCCGGCGGCCACCATGCGGTGGATCAGCGGCCGTCGTGCCTCCTCGGAGTCATAGTGAACACCGTTTCCGTAGGGAAGGAACCCGAGGCCATTCGTGACCGGTTGCAGTTCCGGTCCGAAGGAGTCGGTTGCTCCGCCACGGAACCAACAGATGGATCCAGCTGAGACACCTCCGAGTACTACACCGGCTTGCCAGGCACGGTGGAACAACTGATCGAGATCATGGACGCGCCAGACGGCGAGAAGGTTTGCCACCGATCCTCCACCGACCCACACCACGTCCTGGGACAGCAGGTGGTCCTCCAGCGGATCGATGTTCGGCATCGTGAACAGGTTCAGGCAGGACCCCTGAAAATCAGCGATTCGGGCAGCCTCGGTGAAGCGTTGGTTCCACTCCCGAGAGTCACCTCCAGCGGTCCCCACATAGGTGACCCTGGGGCGGCGCCCGGTGACACCTGAGAGCTCAACGGCGTGGTGCATCAGGAGGTTGAACTCGAGGTCCACTCGCCGTCCTCTCCGATAGCCCCCCGACGTGGCGAGGATAGTGGGTTGATCAGCAGCCATTGTTACCTCCCGAGTGGGTGCAGCGTTGTGGGCGAGGCCCGCCTCCCACTATAGGCTTGGGCGGAATACGACCCATCGGAAGGGGTTTGCTGATGAACGAGTTTGAGAACGTCTCGATCGAGTCGATTGCCGAGAATACCGCCGTCCTGGATGTCAGGGAGGACTACGAATGGGAGGCAGGACACATTGACGGGGCGATCCACATACCGATGGAGCAGATACCCGCCCGGCTGGACGAGCTCGATCCGGATACCGACCTGCATGTGATCTGCCGGACCGGCGGCCGCTCGCAGCGGGTAGCACAGTGGCTGGTGGCCAACGGCTACACGGCAGTGAACGTCAACGGTGGGATGGGTGCGTGGCTTGAGGCAGCTAAGCCGATGGTTTCCGACACCGACCAGCCCCCCACCGTCCTATGAGAATGAAACCTCTGAGGAAACCATGAGCATGGCCGCTACTGAGGTGTCCTACACCTTCCTGGGCCCCGAAGGCACCTTCACAGAGGCGGCGCTGCTGCAGGTTCCGGGCGCCGACGTCGCCCGTCGGGTTCCGGCGCCGACGGTCAATGCAGCGTTGGACCTGGTACGAAACGGCGTCGTCGACGCTGCGATGGTGCCAATTGAGAACTCAGTCGAGGGCGGAGTAAGCGCCACCCTTGACGCTATTGCGCAGGGCGATCCCCTGCGGATTGTCCGCGAGGTACTTGTTCCGATCACCTTTGTCCTCGTCGCTAAACCCGGGGTTCATCTCTCGGACGTACGCACCATCTCCACCCACGGACACGCGTGGGCGCAGTGCCAATTATGGACCTCCCGCAATATTACCGATGCAGAATATATGCCTGGCTCATCGACTGCAGCCGCCGCCGTAGGCCTCCTGGAAGCTGAGTGTCCCTACGACGCAGCAATCTGCTCCCCCTTGGTTGCTGAACGGCTGGGCCTGGCCGTGTTGGGGAGTCACATCGGCGACGTCGCAGATGCCGTAACCCGGTTCATCCTGGTCAGCCAGCCCAATGTGCTTCCTCGACCAACCGGCGCTGACAAAACCACACTGGTGATCCCCCTGCCAGAAGACCACCCAGGCGCGCTGATGGAAATCCTTGATCAGTTTGCCGCGCGTGGAGTGAACCTGAGCCGGATCGAGTCCAGGCCTACCGGCCAGTTCCTGGGCGACTACTTCTTCAGCATCGATGCTGAAGGCCATCTTGCCGATGCCCGGGTAGCTGACGCGTTGAAGGGTTTACACCGGATCAGCCCCCACCTCCGGTTCCTCGGTTCGTATGCCAGGGCCGACCGCCGCGAGCACTCAGTGGCCAGGCACACCACTGATGAAGCCTTCACAGCCGCGCGGATCTGGGTGGAATCACTCCAGCAGAATGATTAGGTGATTGCCTGCAGTCAGCGCACTCAGGCTGCTTGGTCGCCCCGACTCCGGCGCGGGGCCAAAAGCGCCTCGGAAGGTACCCCTGCGCCCACTTTGAAGGAGGTGCGGCATGCTCAGGCAGACCAATAAATGTTGATCGGATTCTGCGGTTAGGCCACGTGTTTACGAAACGTGAGGTATTTCCTCTTTCCCCGACTTACGGTTAGTGCTGCAAGTCACGAAACCGTTTACGTAAACCGTTTGCGTGAAAGATCTTTCTGTGAGGCCTCAGAGGGGAGGAACCCGTGACAACCATTCGGGATGTCGCCAGAGAAGCGGGTGTTTCACCAGCCACGGTGTCCAGGGTGGTCAACGGCCTGCTGGGCTACACAGACGCCACACGCCAGCGCGTGGAACAGGCTGTTGTGAAACTCAACTACGAGCCCGATTCCCTCGCGCGAACCCTCAAGACCCGTCAAACGTCAGTCATCGGCCTCCTCGCGCCAATGGTGTCCGATGCCCTTGCATCCGAAGTGATGCGTGGAGTTGAGGATGCTGCCCGGGAGCACGGCTACGCTGTCATGCTGGGCCGGACGGGCGTGAAGTCCACCTTCATCGCCGGTTACCTGAGGACCCTTCGCACATACCGCGCCGCTGGGGTCATTCTCATCTCGGCCGTTATTACCCCGGAGATGCGTCAGCTCCTTGGCCCCGCCATCCCGATCATCTCGGTTGCCATCAGTGATAATTCCGGTTCACCAAGCGTTGCGATCAACGATGAACTCGCTGCCTATGATGCCACGCGGCACCTCTTGATGCTCGGTCATCGGCGCATCGGTTTACTCGCTGGTGATCCGGTATCCATTTTTGTGGCAAAGCCTCGGCAGCGCGGCTATGAACGGGCTATGACTGAGGCCGGCTGCGCGACGGTCACCGCCGCCGGCACGTTCTTCTACGAAAGCGGTGCGCCGGGTTTGGCGGAACTCCTTCAGCAAGACCCGGGCCTGACTGCCATTTTTGCCATGAGCGATGAAATGGGTGCCGCTGTCGTCAACGAACTTCAAAAACTTGGCCGAAGGGTTCCCGAGGACGTTTCCGTGCTTGGTTTTGACAACACCTCAACCTCGCAGCACGTCCATCCGGCCCTCAGCACCATCGCTCAGCCGCTTGAGGAAATGGGGCAGATTGCAGTGAGGAAAATTCTTCGGTCACGAGATCTCGGTCCACGGGTGGTTCCGCACCGATTGATCAAGCGCGGTTCAACTGCCACGCCCCGGGCCACTTCCTAGCCGCATTTCACAATTCCCTTCGGCAATATCAACAATCACACAAGGAGCAGTACATGAGGCAACGTCGCCACAACCGGCACATCCTTTTCGGCACGGCAGCACTTGCTATCTCCGCCCTCGCACTTTCAGGCTGCGCTGGTGGCGAAGTATCCGATGACGAAGGGACGGCCCTGTCGGAAGCGGAATTTGAGGGTCGCGGCCCCATCAATTACGTCTCTTCGCGGGATGCTTCGGGCGCTGCACAGGACAGCCTCGACAAATGGAATTCTGAGCATCCCGATGAGCAAGTCACCCTGATCGAGCTACCGGACTCCGCAGACCAGCAGCGCCAGCAGCTGATCCAGAACGCTCAAATTGAGTCGGACACCTTCAGTGTGTTGAACCTTGACGTCGTCTGGACCTCCGAGTTCGCGGCGAACCGTTGGATTCAGCCGCTTCCCGAGGACGCGCTGCCCACCGACAGTATGATTCCCGCGACGGTCAATGCTGCGTCCTATCGCGACACACTCTACGGAGCTCCCTACTACACGGATGGCGCACTGCTCTATTACCGAACTGACCTGCTGGAAGCGGCAGGGATTGACTCGCCGCCAGCAACCTGGGATGAAATGGAGGGCGCCTGTGACGCGATCCTTGCTCTTCCCGAGGGCGATGACATGTCTTGCTACGCGGGCCAGTTTGATAAGAACGAGGCGCTCACAGTGAACTTCACGGAGGCCGTAGCGTCGGCAGGTGGCACAGTGTTCGACGAGGACGGTAGCCCGACCGTCGATACGCCCGAAGCCTTGGCTGGATTGACCCAGTTGAGTGATGCCTTCGCCAACGGTCTCGTTGCGAGTGACGCCATCACATACCTCGAAGAACAGGGGCGACGTGCCTTTCAGGACGGCGAAGTGGTGTTCCTTCGCAACTGGCCATTCGTTTACGCCTCTTTGACCGCCACCGACGGCTCAAGTCAGGTGGTAGACAAGTTCGGCATCAGTTCGGTTCCCGGTATAGGAGAGAATCCCGGCGTCTCAACCCTTGGGGGCCGCAACCTCGCCGTCTCGCCGTTCACGGCAAATAAGGCCACAGCCCTGGACTTCATCAAGTTCTTCACCAGCGAAGAGGAGTCCCGTGCGCGACTCGACAAGAGCTCGCGTGCGCCGGTGTATCCGTCGCTCCTCGAGGACCCCTCCGTCGTGGAGCAGCGACCGTTCTACCCCACGCTGCTCGAATCACTTGAGAACGCGCAACCCCGCCCGAAGGTAGTCCAGTATGGCGCTACCACCACGGCGATCCAAGAAGAAGCGTACGCGGCGCTTACTGGCGATAAGGATCCCGAAACAGCGCTTGCCGACATGCAGTCAAAGCTCGAGGAACTGTCCGCCGATTAACTCCTATCGTGTCCGCCCGGAACCGTCCGTGCGGACACGATAGGTACCCGAACTTGTCCAGCACCCAGTGAGGACCCCATGAGCACGAGAATCGCCGCGTCTCCGCGGTCGCCCGGACGAACAAAGTCCGGTAACCGGAGCGCAGGGGAAGGCCGGATGGCAGCGCTGCTGCTCTCCCCGACCCTCCTCGTCCTGGCCCTTGTCATTGCATACCCACTGGTCTCGGCGCTGTACCAGTCCATGTTCCGTGAGCAGTCTGGCCTCGATGCCAGTGGATTCGTTGCCGAAGGCGAAGTCTTCGTCGGGCTTGGCAACTATGCCGACCTCTTCGTAGGTGAGTCGGGCGCCCGCTTCCTTAACGCATTCGGTAACACCACATTCTTCACCGTCACAACCGTCACGCTCGAGACGGTTTTGGGGCTCTGCCTCGCGATCGCGATGAACCGAGCCTTCCGCGGCCGGAGCTTTCTCCGCGCGAGCATCCTGATCCCCTGGGCTATCCCCACTGCCGTGTCGGGTTTGCTGTGGCGGTGGATTTTTCAATCTGACGGCATCGCCAACAGCCTCATCGGCAGCGAAACCCTCTGGACCGCCGAAGGCGTCGCCGCGAAGGTGGCCATCATCGTGGCTGAAGTCTGGAAGACAGCCCCCTTTATCGGTCTCCTCGTCCTCGCGGGCATGCAGATCATTCCAGAGGAAATCTATGAGGCAGCAAAGATCGATGGTGCTGGCTTCTGGCGCCAGTTCCGGTCCATCACCCTTCCGCTCGTAAAGCCGACCCTCCTCGTCGCGGTGCTGTTCCGCCTCCTCGATGCGCTGAGGATGTTCGACCTACCGTTTGTGCTCATTGGTCCAGGTAAGGAATCGGTCGAAACTCTCTCCATGCTTGCCTTCGACGAATCGAATCAGCTGCGGTACGGCTCGGCCTCGGCCTTTGCGGTCATCCTGTTCCTCTACGTGGCGCTCGTTGCAATCGTGTTCGTCAAGCTCCTCGGCGCGGATGTCGCCGGAACCAAGCAGGTGCGGGCATTGCGCCGGGCCACCAGCACCCGAAAGGCCAAGGCTCTCTGATGACCCAGATTCCCGTTCTCACTCCCGTAGACACACCGGCTGAAGCACCCCCGCGGGTGGTCCGCAAACGTGGCTGGAAGTCCTATTCCGTATACCTGGGCCTCGCAGCAATCCTCGTCTACTGCCTGGCGCCGTTTTATTGGATGCTCGTGTCTAGCTTCCGCCGCACAGCGGACATTTTCGACAACAGCCTCCTTCCCCAGCCGTTCTCTGCTGAGAACTACATCAAAGTCTTCGATGGTTCCACCCTGTTTGGGCAGGCGCTGCTCAACAGCCTGATCGTGGCGGGTGTGACCACGGCAGCCGCCCTGGTGCTGGGAATCTTTGCGGCATACGCCATTTCACGGCTCAACTTCCGGTTCAAATCGGTGATCCTCGGGGTCATCATCGCAACGTCGATGTTCCCCGGGATCTCAGTCGTCGTACCATTGCTGAGGTTATTCACCGACATTGGCTGGATCAATACCTATCAGGCGATGATCGTGCCGAACCTGTCCTTCGCCATTCCGTTGGCGGTGTGGAACCTGACGACGTTCATGAAGTCACTGCCGTTCGACCTTGAGGAAGCCGCCATGATCGACGGCTGCAGTAAATGGCAGGCATTTCGAAAAGTTTTGTTACCACTGGCTGCGCCGGGCGTCTTCACTACCGCGATCCTCACGTTCATCCACAGCTGGAATGAGTTCATCATCGCACTATCAATGGTCAACGATCCAGCTGTTCAGACGGCTACGGTCGCCATTTCGAAGTTCACGGGAGCCACCGAGTTCCAGGCTCCGTTTGGCGAGCAGATGGCGGCCGGCGTAATCGTTACCATCCCACTCGTCATCATGGTGTTGATCTTCCAACGCCGCATTGTTGAGGGCCTCACCTCCGGGGCCACCAAATGAACGATCCATGGTGGCAGACAGCTGTCATCTATCAGGTATATCCTAGGTCTTTCGCCGATGGCGATGGCGATGGCGTAGGGGATTTATCGGGTCTTTTGGCCCGACTTCCGTACCTTGCGTCTCTCGGCGTGGACGGAATCTGGTTGACTCCGTTCCAGCCCTCACCACAGGTCGATCAGGGCTACGACGTCAGCGATTACTGTAACGTCGACCCTCTCTTTGGAACCCTTCAGCAATTCGATCAGCTTCTCGATCTTGCCCACTCGCTGGGACTGCGGATTGTGCTCGACGTCGTTCCCAACCACTGCTCATCAGAGCACCCGCTCTTCCAACAGGCGATCAAATCTTCGCCAGGTTCTGCCGAGCGGGCGCTGTTCCATTTCGCAGCCGGACCGGACGCCGTTACACCCCCGAATAATTGGCAGAGTGTCTTCGGGGGGAGCGCGTGGAGCCGCGTGAACCCCGGCTCGGACTCCGACCTGGATTGGTATCTGCACCTGTTCTCCTCGGCGCAACCTGACTGGAACTGGCGGAATCCCCTGGTGGGGGATTTCTTTGCGGACGTGCTGCGTTTCTGGTTCGACAGGGGAGTCGATGGATTGCGCATCGACGTTGCACATGCGTTGTTCAAGGCTGAGGGTCTGCCGGATGCGGCCACGACCGGCGCCGTCATTGACGGGCTCAGGTCTAATCCACTCGTGTCGGACCAGGAGGAGGTCCATGAAGTGTATCGGCGCTGGCGAACGCTAACCGATTCCTATACTCCGGAGCGCTTCCTTGTGGGCGAGGTCAACCTCGAACCGCATCGCGCTGCTCGGTATACGCGCAGCGACGAAATGCATCAGGCGTTCGCCTTTGCGTTTGTCCGTCTTGGCTGGGACACGAATGAGTGGGTTGCTGTTGGGCGCGAGCTTGAAGCAGCCCGGCTGGAACACGGTGCATCACCCACTTGGGCTTTGGAAAACCATGACATCGTTCGCTCGGCAACACGCTTTGGCGGCGGTAGTCGCGGTGCAGCGCGGGCGCGCGCAGGCCTCCTGGCCATTCTTGGTCTGCCGGGTGGTGCCTATATCTATCAGGGGCAGGAACTCGGGCTTCCCGAGGTTGAGGTGCCCCTTGCAGCCCGGGTCGACCCTATGTGGGAACGTGGTGGAGTTTCCCGCGACGGCGCGAGAGTGCCGCTCCCATGGACGGTGTCACCCGAAAGGTCCCATGGCTTTTCTCTCGCCGACTCAACTTCGTCGCCGTGGCTTCCACTTCCGCCGTCGTGGGGATCATCAGCTGTTGAGGTGCATCAGGAGAACCCGGATTCAACGCTTCGTCTGATCATCTCCGCACTTGAATTACGGCGCCAGTTGGCGTTCAAAGGCGTGCTCAACCCGAACGATGCTGGCGCGTGGCGGGTGGAGAACGGAAACCTGCTCATCTGCGAACGCGGGTCGGATTTCTTAGTTGCTGTGGCCATGGGCGATGAACCAGCACGGTTACCCACGGGCAGCGCGGTGATCATTGCTTCCTCACCCCAAGCCGTGGAGGGGTGGCTTGAACCGGATAATGCGGCCTGGGTGCTACAGAACTAAAAAGCCGTGGGGCAGGGACCCCACATTAAGATCCCGACACCCGAGCCCACCGGCCCTCGTGGCTGGGTAACCTGAACTGGTCAAGGGTATTCACATCGGCACATCCAATTGGAGTTATGACCATTGGAGTGAAGTCGTTTATCCCGCGGGGACAGCCTCCAGCAAAGGGCTCAGCTACTACGCGCAGCGGTTCGGAACGGTAGAACTCAACGAGAGCTTCTAACGTCGGCCTCGCGAAACCACGTCCGCGGGCTGGCGGACAAGGCTTCCTGAAGGCTTCTCCTTTCCGTCAAAGCGCCACGGGGACTTACTCATTGCAAGAAGCTGTATCAGTCCGAGGTGTGAGTAGAGCGCATCACCGGCTGCTGGCAAGAACTCGGTGATAAACGCTCGATCCTGCTCGTCCAGCTCCCGCCGGCCTGCAGTCGGAACGACACGGTGCAGCGTATTGCGTCATGAGCGGTGCAAACCTGAAGTGCGTACTACGGGCAACTGCACCGTTTGTCTTTCTGCGGATGCACGGGACCGACTCCAAGCACCTATGCGGCGACTCTTACTCCGACGCCGATCTGCACTGGTGAGCGGGCCGGATCCGAGAGTGGAAGGGGGCGGGCAAGGACATCTCTGTCTACTTCAACACTGACGGCGGCGGCAACGCGGCGTGGAACGTCGAGACCCTGCTGGCCATTCTCCGCGACGGCCGCCTCCAGAACCCGCCGCCCGGTGCCAGATTCCTAGATAGGCAGTAGGCTGATCTTCTTGATCCGGAAAGGTGGCCCAAATGCCTCGACTTCGCCGCAGTGACTGTGAAAAGCCGGGCATCACCCGCCGTCGGCACGGGAAGGGGTTCGGCTACCGGTCAGCAGCCGGGACTCCGTTGCGCGACCCCTCCGGGCTTCGGCGCATCAAGGAGCTGACCATACCGCCAGCCTGGCAGGATGTCTGGATTGCTCCCTATTCCAACGGACATAGCCAGGCGTTGGGCACCGATGCTGCGGGTCGCGGTCAGTACGTTTATCACACAGCGTGGCGGGAAAAGAAGGATCGCGAAAAGTTCGATCGAGCCCTGGAATTCGGGGAGAAGCTGCCAGCAGCACGACGGGTCATTACTTCTCACTTGCGCAGTGAGGGCATGGCTCGGGAGCGTGCTTTTGCTGCTGCCCTGCGGATAGTAGATTCGGGGTCGCTGAGGATCGGCTCCGAACAGTACGCCGAAACCAACGGATCCTTTGGAGTCACAACTCTGCAGGTGGAACACGTCCGTATCAAGGGCCCCGTGATTACCTTCGAATTCCCTGGGAAAAGTGGTCAGCAGTGGGAATCAAGTGTCAGGATGGCGACCTGGCGGCGGCAATGAGGCCCATGCTGAAGCGCGAACAGGCCGACACCGCCCTTGCCTACCGCACTGCCGACGGCGCATGGCATCGCGTCGACGCATCGCAACTGAACGGGTTCCTCCGGCAAGTCACTGGTGAGGGTTTCACGGCCAAGGATTTCCGGACCTGGCAGGCCACAGTCGTGGCGGCCATGGACCTGGCCCGCAGCGACTTGCTGGCCACCAGCAGGACCGCCCGGCAGAAAGCTGTAGCTGCAACGATGCGCGCGGTCGCTGAGAAGCTCGGCAATACTCCGGCGGTTGCGAAGCGCTCTTATGTCGATCCGTGGCTCGTCGACCGCTTCATGGCGGGTGAGGTTATCGAGATTGGCAGCTATTCCGCCTCCGAAAAGGCTGTTCGCGGTCTGCTTAAAGCGTAGTGATGCTTCCCAGTGGAAGCAGTTCATCAGTACGCTTCACTCAAGGCGCCGGGTCGGCGCGCATGTTCAACGAAAGGCGCATCATGAGCGAGCAGGCTAACGAAGGACACGACGTCACCCCGAATGAGGGCGGCGGAGCCACTTCCGACGAAAACTATCGTGGAGACGCTGGAGACCAGGCCAACGACCTGCGGTTCTCCGAGGAGCAGCAACTCATCAACAGCCAGGCAAAAGGGGAGTTCCCCGACTCGGATACCGAGAATCTGGAGCCTGTGCCAGGCGGAGGGTACACCGGCGCCCAGAAAGAAAAGACAACTGAGGGCGGCTACACCGGCGACCAGGACCCCGAGAAAGAGGGCGAATACACCGACGTTGAGGAAGACCCGTCGGATGGCACTGGCCCGCAGGGTGAGTACACGGATGCCGACACCGAGGGCGGCTCCCGCTAGCCGCGTGCCCTTCGCGCCAACGGCGTGGTGCGCTGATGATCTGGTGACTGAAGTGACCTGACGATCAGCGCGCCGGGGTCGACGGTGACGTCCAGGGAGGTGCATCTCCCTGAGAGGTCGCCGTCGAGCTGGGTCTGGGTGGGATCGGACACTGTCACAGTCACCCGTTGCGCCTGGTAGTAGTTGATCACCGGGATAACGCTGTGAGGTCGAAAGACAATCTTGGTGCCCAGCCAGATCCAGCCCAGGATGCTTCTCGGACTCAGGACCACGACATCGATGTAGCCGTCATCGATTGTCGAATCGGGGATCAATTCTATGCCGCCTGGCAGCCTTGCACAGTTGGCGAAGAGAACGCTGTGCACGGTCCGGCTCTGCGGAGGCCCGCCATCGAGGCTGATCGCGACCCTCTGTCGTTTGCCGGGAAGGCTCCGCAATCCGGCTTCGCTGTAGGCCAGCCAGCCGAACTTTTCCTTCAGTACGTCCTTGGTTGCCGCGACCACCACTGCATCCAGACCAATGCCGCCCAGCACGAGGAAGATATGCTCGGCCCGTTCACCGGTAGTGTCGTTGCGCAACTCGGCGCGTCCCATGTCGATCCGCCGCCCACCGCCGTGGAGGGCCCGGTGCACACTTGCACCCAGGTCCGAGACCGGTATGCCCAGATTGCGTGCCAGTAGGTTCCCTGTTCCCAGCGGAATGAGTCCCATGGCGACTCCTTGATGAGCTACTGCGCGGGCGACAGCCCGCACGGTCCCGTCACCTCCGGCTGCGATAACGACGTCGGCCCCCTCGCGGAGTGCCCTTATCGCCTGCCCATAGCCTGGATCCACGACTGTTGTCTCAAGGACGAGGGGCGGTTCCCACCCCGCCCCGGCGCAGGCCAGCTCGACTTGGCTGCGGGCATGCGGGGCATTGAGTTTTCGAGGGTGCAGCACCAGGGCCACCCGCTGCCGGCCCCTGGGTTCCGGCAGATGGAGGGCGCCTGTTACCGCGGGATGTTCTAGCGAATGCAACCGCCGGACCCCCAACCAACTCACTGCGGAGGCGGCCGCGGCCAGGACCAGGGCGAACAGGAGGATCAGGCGAATTGGCATGATGCACTTTAGGGTATCCCCTCAGGGGAGACTGGCGGGGATCATCGCCGGGCGCCATTGATAGTCTAGGCACGTGATCGATGTTAACGAACTCCGCGAAGACCCAGAGAAATTCCGCACTTCACAGCGCGCCCGCCGCGCCGATGTTGCCCTAGTGGACGCGATTATTTCGGCTGACTCCCGCCGCCGCGAGGTGGTCACCAGCGCTGAATCCCTACGGGCAGACCAGAACGCCTTCGGTAAGCGTGTTGCTCAGGCCCAGGGCCAGGAGAAGCAGGCACTGCTCGCGGAGGTCAAGGACCTTGCTGCGTCAGTGAAGGCTGCTGCGGCCGAGGCAGAGTCAGCCAGGCAGGAGCAGGAAACGCTCCTGCGCAGTCTGCCCAACGCCATCCAGGACGGCGTCCCCGCTGGCGGCGAGGATGATTTTGAGGTGATTAGGACGGTCGGCACGCCACGGGACTTCGGCGCCGAAGGGTTCGCCCCACGGGATCACCTGGAAATCGGCGAACTCATTGGTGCCATTGACATGGAGCGGGGGGCAAAAGTTTCAGGCTCACGCTTCTACTTCCTCAAAGGCGTCGGAGCGCGGCTGGAACTTGCCCTGCTCAACATGGCAATGGAGCAGGCGGTCCAGGCCGGATTCACCCCGATGATCACCCCCACCCTGGTTCGACCCGAGATCATGCAGGGCACCGGGTTCGACGTAGCCCACGACGCCGAGATCTACCGGCTGGCTGAGGACGACCTCTACCTGGTGGGCACGTCGGAGGTGGCAATGGCCGGATACCACTCCGACGAGATCCTCGACTTGTCAGCTGGTCCGGTCCGTTACGCGGGCTGGTCCTCCTGCTACCGCAGGGAAGCAGGTTCGCACGGCAAGGACACCCGCGGGATCATCCGGGTGCACCAGTTCAATAAGGTTGAAATGTTTGCCTATACCACTGAAGAGGAGTCCTACGCCGAGCACGCGAGGATGCTCGCGTGGGAAGAGGAAATGCTCGCCAAGGTGGAGTTGCCGTACCGGGTCATCGACACCGCGGCCGGAGACCTGGGCATGTCTGCCGCCAGAAAGTTTGACTGTGAGGCCTGGGTCCCCACCCAGGAGGCCTACCGGGAATTGACTTCCACCTCCAACTGCACCACGTTCCAGGCCCGCCGCCTGAATATCCGTGAACGGCAGCCAGCAGGCCAGAAGGGCACCCGCGCGGTCGCTACGCTGAACGGAACCCTGGCCACGACCCGCTGGATCGTCGCGATACTTGAACATCACCAAAATGCTGACGGCTCGGTTACAGTGCCTGAGGCGCTCAGGCCCTACCTGGGTGGTCTCGAAGTGCTCCCCGTGCTTGGGGCATCCTGACCCGAACCGTCCGGGCAATGAATCTGGTTCACTTGAGTAATGAAACAATTCACCACTACTGGCATCGAGGACCAGCAGGCCCAGCGTAAGCTCATCGCACTTGATGTGGACGGCACCCTGGTCGACCACGACGGAAATATGACTGATGAGGTAATGAAGGCTGCGCGCGCTGTCGTCGACGCCGGGCATGAAGTCATCATCGCCACGGGTCGCTCACTCGGTGCTGCCCTGCCCATAGTTGAAAAGATCGGCCTGACGCGCGGGTACAGTGTGTGCTCCAACGGCGGGGTGACCCTACGTATCGACCCCACCCTGCCTCAGGGTTTCGAAATTATCGACCGGGTCACCTTCGATCCCAGGCCGGCACTCGTCGCACTCAGGGAGAGGCTGCCGACCGCCAAGTATGCGCTTGAGGATGACGAGGGAAATTTCCTGGCGACCGAACGGTTCCAGGATGCCAGCTTCGGATCCCAGACCCGCACAGTCGAGTTTGAGGAGATGCTCGACGCAGCGGCGGTCAGGGTAGTTGTCTTCAGCACGGACAGCACCACCGAGCAGTTTGGTGAGGCGGTCGAAGCAATTGGTCTCCATGGCGTGACCTATTCGGTGGGCTGGACAGCCTGGCTGGATATAGCCGCGGCCGGCGTGACCAAGGCAAGTGCTCTTGAACTGTTGCGCCGCCGGCTGGATATCGACCATGCGCATACAGTGGCCGTCGGCGATGGACGAAACGATATTGAGATGCTCGCGTGGGCCGCTCGGGGCGTAGCGATGGGCCAGTCCCCCCATGAGGTGCTTGCAGCGGCAACCGAGGTGACGGCCAGCGTGGACGACGACGGCGCGGCGAAGGTTCTGCGCACCCTCGTCTAGGTCCGCAGGAGTGAGGAGCCGGCGCTCGATTCATATGGCAGCGACGACGGCGGCAGCGCAACTGGACCTGCGGTGAGGTCAAGGAGCCTGGCGGCGGCAGGCCGGGTGGCCCATTCCTCAACCCAGTGTGACCTGACCACTGCCTTACTGACGGCCTGGGTAGTGATCCCCAACTCGGCAGCAATCAGTTTCTGCTGTCCTCGGGCTCCTGGCGTCAAGAGGTCCAGGACATTCCACTCGGCCTCTGTCCGGGTGAACACAATCTGGCCCAGGAGGCGAAGGACCGCCTCAGCCTCCGCCGCTACCTCAGAATCGGGGCCCTCCACAGCCAGGGGGATGCGCTCGCCGGTCTTTTGGGCCCGGGTGACGGCCCGCCGCGCGTACACCAGGCCGTAGCCTTGTGCTTCAAGAATATTCTCGGGAATTGGCGAGTGGACCCCACCCACGCCAATTCCGACATGCCATCGGCGATGTCGGAGCGCCGTAAGGGCGACGTCGACTGCCGTCGCGGCACTACCGACGACGCCCTGCAATTCATCACCGGTTGAACGCTGGAATGGCACAACTGTCTCGATGTGCCGCAGGCCACGCAACAGGTCAGCGACGAGGTCCCCCACTTCGCGGGAGTCTCGTTGATTGATCGTCAAAACGTAGAGCATGGCTTCAGTATGCCCGAAGCCATGCTCCATAACGGTTTAATCAACCGATAAACGTTGTTTACTGATGGGGGTTGAACTAGCGGTCCTGCGAGATGGTGGTGGCGTTGTCGACGTCAGCGTCGACGTCACGGCCCTGCGGCTCGTCCTCTTCCCGCTGTTCGCCGAGCTGCTGGAAACGCTTCAGCGAGGCTTCTACTTCAGCTTCGGCAGCTTCGCGATCAGCCCAGTCGGCGGCTTCGACCCACTTGCCGGGCTCCAGGTCCTTGTACCGCTCAAAGAAGTGCTTGATCTCCTCAAGGAGGAATGGCGACACATCGGAAAGGTCCTTGATGTGGTTGAACCGCGGGTCCGTGGGGACGCAGAGGACCTTGGCGTCACCGCCGCCGTCGTCAGTCATGTTGAAAACGCCGATGGGGCGGGACTCAACCAGCACGCCCGGAATCAGATCGAAATCCTGCAGCATCACCATGGCGTCCAGCGGATCGCCGTCCTCGCCGAGGGTGTTCTCGAAGTAGCCGTAGTGGGTGGGGTACTGCATGGAGGTGAAGAGCACACGGTCCAGGCGCAGCCGGTGCGTCTCGTGGTCAATTTCGTATTTGACGCGTGATCCTTTGGGGATCTCGATGGTGACGTCGAGGTTCATGGCACTCTCCTGTGGAATCCTGTGGGCAGGGCGCGGCGGTATGCTCCAGTGGCAGCCGCATCGGTCTAATCTTAAACATATAGGTTTGGGGCGCATCCCGTGGGTTCGAACCAGTTCGACCGGCTACCGATTGGGGGACCTGTATGCTTCGTAGTGCCCGTGTTATCACGGTCGGTCTGCTCGTTGCCGTGTTCGCCAGTCTCGCGGTACCCCTTGGGTTTGCCGTTGTGCCGGTGGTGGTTCGGTCCCTGGAGCAGCCAGAGCCGATTCCTGAGCCCCCGGCTGACGAACGTCAATTGCCCCCGGTCGGGCTCACCCCACCTGCACAGGTGGCAGCCCTCGATCCAGCAGCTCCGCTGCCCAACCCCGCCCTTCTTACCTCAGCCCTCCACGCCGAGCTGAGGTTCGAGGGGTCGGGTGTCCTCTCGGGAGTGGTGGTCGACGCCGCTTCGGGGGACGTCCTCTTCGATGATGGCTCGGGCAATCAGCAACTGCCAGCATCGAACCAGAAGCTGCTCACCGCCGCAGCGGTCATGAGCAAGCTTGACCCGGGGCGACGGTTCGAGACAACAGTGGTTGCCGGAGAACTCGCCAACGAGCTGGTTCTGGTGGCCGGTGGTGATGTTTTGCTCTCCTCGGGAGAATCGGACTCGGGCGCGGTGGTTGGCCATGCCGGTCTGCAGAGCCTTGCCGAGGAAACCGTCGACGCACTGGATCCAGCTGACGGCCCGTTTAACATCCTGCTGGACGACACCCTGTTTATCGGCCCAACGCTCAACGCCGGGTGGCTCGCGGGGGATGTGAATGCTGGCGAGATAGCTCCCATCTATCCATTGGCAATCAATTCATCATGGCGCGATGAAGCAGCATCGAGAGGGCCGCGGTCGCCAGACGCTGCGCTCCATGCCGCGGCAGTGTTCCGGGAGGCGGTGGTCGTAGCCGGCAGTGAACTCGGCGTGGAAGTTGGAGCGGAGGTAATCCGATCGCCTGCGCTCGATGGCGACGCCATTCAGCTCGCCGGCGTCGAGTCGGCAACTGTCGAGCAACAGGTGGAACATATGTTGCTGACCAGCGACAACTACCTGGCCGAAACACTTGCTCGACTAGCGGCACGAGCCAGCGGTCAGCCCGCATCGTTCGGGGGCGCTACCGAAACGATTGAGAGCGCCGTTGGCCAGCTGGAGGTGCCAGGGGAGGGCCTGGTGGTCAGTGATGCGGCGGGGCTGTCGCCCCGGAACGAGGTCTCACCCGCTCAACTGGCTGCCCTGGTGCGCGCGTTGGCAGTTTCCGAGGAGCCGGGGCTGGTTTCGATCCTGAACGGTCTGCCGATAGCCGGTCTCTCAGGGACCCTGCAGGACAGGTACGAGCTGCAGGGCCCTGCAGCGAGTGGCGCCGGTCTGGTCAGGGCCAAAACGGGAACACTCAACGCGGTGACCGCTCTCACCGGCTACGTGGTGACTACCGATGGCCGGCTGCTCGTGTTCTCCTTCATGGCGGGAGGGCTTGACGGCAACACCGTAGCGGCGCGCACAGCGATCGACCGGGCCGCCGCGGCCCTGGCGAGGTGTGGCTGCCGATAGTTGCCGCTTGTTCACAGGCTAGTGTGATCGAATGGACCCCATGGAGAGCAACCTTCCGTCCACCGTCCGGCACAAGGTTCCGGCGCAGCTCATCAACTGGGACCTCGCGGCGTCCACCGCCGCGAAACTCACACCTGCGGGGCCCCAACTAAGTGAGCGCGAGATTGCTGCGGCAGTAGCAGACCTCCGCGCAGCAGCCGAGGCCTCGATCGGCTACGTGCACCAGATCACCGGACTTGACGCAGCCAAGGACCTAAGGGACTCCGACCTGCTGATTGTGGACAGGGCATCGTGGGCCAAAGCAAACACTCAAAGCTTCCAGGCGCTCATGAACCCAGCGCTGGAGCATCTTGCTCGAACCAAGCAGGACCAGCTCACAACCGCCAGCGCTGCCCTGGGCGGAACCGTCACAGGCGCCCAGTTCGGTGCCATCCTGGCCTTCCTCTCATCCAAGGTCCTCGGGCAGTATGATCCATTCGGCCCAGCCAAGAACGGAACGGGCGGGCGACTGATGTTGGTAGCGCCCAACATTCTTGCTGTTGAGCGGGACTTGAACGTTGAGCCAGCCGACTTCCGGTTGTGGGTGTGCCTCCATGAGCAGACCCACCGGGTGCAGTTCGCAGCTGCACCGTGGTTGAAGGACCACATGCTGCAGCACATCTCCGAACTCAGTGAGGGGCTTCTTGAGAAGGCGGAAGGCCTCTCGGAACGGCTGACCAAAGCAGCCAAGGGCCTCACCAGTGCCGGAGCGAAAGCTGACGCGGACCTGGACGCTACCAGCCTGAAGAGCGACAACGATCTCGGGATCCTCTCCCTGCTGCAGGACCCGCAGGACAAGGCGAGAATGTCCCACCTCACCGCCGTGATGAGCCTGCTTGAAGGGCACGCGAACGTAGTGATGGATGCCGTCGACTCCAGTATTGTGCCAAGCGTCAAAACCATCCGCCGCCGCTTCAACGCTCGTGGCAAGTCCCGCGGGCCGGTTGAGAAATTCCTCAGGCGGCTACTGGGGCTCGATGCGAAGATGCGGCAGTACAGCGATGGGGCACGGTTTGTGCGCCGCGTGGTGGACCGCGCGGGCATGGAGGGGTTCAACAGTGTGTGGACCAGCGCTGAGAACCTTCCCACCGAGGAGGAGATCCACGCCCCCGACAAGTGGATCACCCGAATGGGACTGCACAACGGTGGTTAGGCGGCCGCGGCTCAGCCCGGTGGTAGGCAACGCGAGGAATCTGCTTCGACATGCCCTGGCAGCGAGCACCGCTCCGACGGGCTCGCTGATTCTGGTCGCATGTAGTGGGGGCCCTGATTCGCTTGCTCTGGCGTCAGTCGCCGCTCATCTGGCCCGCTCGGGCAACTACCGGGTGGGTGCGGTAGTGGTGGATCATGGGCTGCAACCCGGCAGCACTTCCGTCGCCGGGCGGGCAGCACGAACACTAACTGAGCTGGGACTGGAACCTGTAAGCGTTCGTGCTGTCACAGTCGATGGCCGGGGGAGGGGCCCCGAAGCGGCGGCGCGGGCCGCCCGCTTCGACGAACTGGACGTCGCTGCCGCCGAGCTGGGCGCGTCGGCCGTCCTGCTCGGCCACACGCTCGATGATCAGGCTGAACAGGTGCTGCTGGGCCTCGCTCGTGGATCAGGCACCAGGTCCCTTGCCGGAATGCCAGCGCAGCGTGGTCTATATCTGCGGCCTTTCCTGGGGCTACGACGGGAAGAAACGGTCGAGATCTGCCGGTTCGAGGGCCTCGAGCCGTGGCATGACCCGTCCAACTCGGATCCCAGCTTCGCCCGCTCCCGGGTCAGGACGATGGTGCTGCCCTATCTGGAGGACCAACTGGGACCCGGTGTGGCCCGTGCGCTGTATCGCACCTCCCGCATCCTGGCGCAGGATGCTGACTACCTGGATCGGCTGAGCCAGGAAAGCTATGAGCAGCTTCACGTGATCGACGGCGCCGAGATCCTCCTTCCCGAAGAGGAACTGAGGTCACTACCGCCGTCACTGCGGCAACGCGTCCTGGCGCTGGCTGCGGTCCGGCTGGGCGGGGAGCAACCAAGTTTTGAGAGAATCCGAGCGACTGAGACATTGCTCGAGCGCCGGGGATCCGCTGGGCCGGTGCAGCTCGGTGGTGGCGTGAGCGTGCACCGCCAGGTGCGGGGGAAGTCTGTTCCCCAAGGGGACCCAAGCTATGGCAGTCTTATCTTTAGAAACAACCGCGCGCTTCCCCAAGCCGTCGGTGCCGCCCAATCCAAACCTTCAGGAGCAACTGGTGGATTCACAGGACGTCCATGACGACCTCAAGCATGTTCTCTACACGAAAGAGGAAATCCAGAAGCGGGTAGCTGAGTTGGCGGCGCAGATCGACGCTGACTACGCCGGCCGGGAGATCCTGATCGTGGGTGTGCTGAAAGGCGCAGTGATGATCATGGCTGACCTGGCACGGGCTCTCCATTCCCACGTGACCATGGATTGGATGGCGGTGTCCTCCTACGGATCAGGGACTCAGTCATCGGGGGTGGTGCGCATCCTCAAGGACCTCGAAACCGATCTGATGGGCAAGCACGTACTCATAGTCGAAGACATTATCGATTCAGGGCTGACCCTCTCCTGGCTGAAGTCCAACCTGCAGTCCCGCGGACCGGCGTCAGTCGAGATCTGTACCCTGCTGCAGAAGCCCGAGGCCGCGAAAGTCAGCATCGATGTCAAGTACGTCGGCTACAACATCCCGAACGAGTTCGTCGTCGGATACGGTCTGGACTTTGCTGAAAAGTACCGCAACCTCGACTTCATCGGTACTCTCGCGCCGCACGTTTACGAGTAAGGCCTCGCCACCCCGGGGCTAGGGCGCTGACGAAATCTGTCCGCCCATAGGGAACTTATGCGTGATTTGGTGCGTGGTTGTGTGCAGACGGTGTAAAGCTTGTGTAGCTTCCGTTGCGCGCCGACCGCGCAACGCCGCGATATTGGCTCGTTAAGCAGGAGGGACAGGGTCTCGAAGCCCTGAGACGCATGAAATTTAAGAACCTTTTCAAGGGGCCCATCTTCTGGATTGTGCTCGCGGTCGTGGCGCTGCTGATCATCCTGCCCAACCTGTTCAGCACCAGTAGCTCGCGGGTGGATACCAACGTGGGCCTCGACCTCCTGAACGACAACCAGGTGGAACAGGCGAAGATCTACGACGGCGATCAGCGGGTGGACCTCACCCTGCGCGACGACTACGAGGATATGGGCCGCAGTGTCCAGTTCTTCTTCAGCACTGCCCGTGCCGAGGACGTCGTGGCAGCGATCAACACCTCCGACGTCGATGGCTTCACCGACCAGCCTGCTGAAAGCAACTGGTTCACCGGCCTGCTCGGACTCCTGCTACCCCTCCTGATCATCGGTGCCATCTTCTGGTTCCTGCTCTCCCGGATGCAGGGCGGCGGATCGAAGGTGATGCAGTTCGGCAAGTCCAAGGCAAAGCTGGTATCGAAGGACATGCCCCAGGTCACGTTTAACGACGTGGCCGGCGCTGACGAAGCGGTTGAGGAACTCCACGAAATCAAGGAATTCCTCCAGGAACCAGCTAAATTCCAGGCACTCGGCGCCAAAATACCAAAGGGCGTCCTCCTGTATGGCCCACCGGGTACCGGTAAAACCCTGCTGGCACGAGCAGTGGCTGGTGAAGCGGGAGTGCCGTTCTACTCGATCTCCGGGTCAGACTTCGTCGAGATGTTCGTCGGCGTTGGCGCTTCCCGTGTGCGCGATCTATTCGAGCAAGCGAAGGCGAACGCCCCGGCGATCATCTTCGTCGACGAGATCGACGCGGTCGGTCGCCACCGTGGCGCTGGCGTTGGCGGCGGCAACGATGAGCGGGAACAGACGCTCAACCAGCTCCTGGTTGAGATGGACGGCTTTGATGCCACCTCGAACGTCATCCTCATTGCAGCAACCAACCGACCCGACGTCCTTGACCCAGCACTCCTGCGGCCCGGGCGTTTCGACAGGCAAATCGGAGTAGAGGCCCCCGACATGCTGGGCCGGGAGCACATCCTAACGGTTCACTCTCAGGGCAAGCCCATGGCACCCGATGTTGACCTCCGCTCAGTGGCCAAGAAGACCCCCGGATTTACCGGCGCCGATCTGGCGAACGTCCTCAACGAGGCTGCACTACTCACCGCACGGTCAAATGCCCAGTTGATCGACGACCGCGCCCTCGACGAATCAATTGACCGAGTGATCGCCGGGCCCCAGAAGCGCAGCCGGGTGATGAAGGAGCTGGAGCGCAAGATCACTGCCTATCACGAAGGCGGGCACGCACTGGTTGCTGCAGCACTGCGGAACACTGACCCGGTTACCAAGGTCACCATCCTGCCGCGTGGCCGCGCGCTCGGGTACACAATGGTGCTGCCCAGCGACGACAAGTACTCGATTACCCGCAACGAGCTGCTCGACCAGCTGGCATACGCCATGGGCGGCCGGGTCGCGGAGGAGATTGTGTTCCATGACCCGTCCACCGGTGCGTCCAATGATATTGAGAAGGCAACTGCAACCGCGCGAAAGATGGTCACCCAGTACGGCATGAGCGAACGGATCGGCTCGGTCAAGGTCGGCCAGGGCGGTGGCGAGCCGTTCCTCGGCCGGGATATGGGCCACGAACGGAACTATTCGGACCACATCGCCTACATCGTCGATGAGGAGATCCGTCGGCTGATCGACAACGCCCATGACGAGGCGTATGAAATCCTCACCGAGAACCGTGACGTACTGGACCGCGTCGCGCTGGAGTTGCTGGAACGGGAGACCCTGAACCAGGCGGAAATCGCCGAGGTATTCACCGAGATCCGCAAGCGCGACATCCGCGACGTCTGGCTCTCAAAGGATTCACGGCCAGTTCATGCCCTGCCGCCGGTAGTCTCCAAGAAGGAACGTGAGGAAGCCAATGTAGCCGGCGAACCCGCGCCCGAAACTGTCGCACCGCAGGACCAGATAGCCGATGCGCAGATCGTTGGCGACTTCGATGTCCACGACACCGAGCTACCCTCCCCAGAGTCAGGGGAGGGGTCCCGGGGCACAGGCGGCGCCGAAGGTTCCCAGCCCTAGCCCGTGGCAGGGCAGGCACCGCGTAGGATTGGTCCAGTGACGGATTTTGACGATGAGGTGTTCTCGGCGGCTCTCAAGGCTGCAGGCTCGCCGGTAGACCAGCCACGGATCCAGCGGGCAGTGAGAGAAATTCTTGCGGCCATTGGGGAGGACCCCGACAGGGATGGGCTGGTGGAGACCCCCAAACGGGTGGCGAGGGCGTACGCCGAGTTCTTTGCGGGGCTGCACCAAGACCCCGCTGAGATCCTTTCAACCACGTTCCAGATTGATCATGAAGAACTTGTCCTGGTCAAAGACATCCCTTTCTACTCCACCTGTGAACACCACCTCGTACCGTTCCACGGGTCTGCGCACATCGGGTACATCCCGTCGGCGGAAGGGCGGGTCACCGGGCTGAGCAAGCTGGCTCGCCTCGTCGAGGTCTTCGCGCGTCGACCCCAGGTGCAGGAGCGCCTCACCACCCAGATTGTCGAGGCCCTCATGACGCATCTTCAGCCAAAGGGTGCCATTGTGGTTATCGAATGCGAACACATGTGTATGTCCATGCGTGGAGTGCGCAAGCCTGGAGCAAAAACTGTCACATCAGCCGTCCGCGGCCAGGTGCGCGATCCCGCCACCCGCGCCGAAGCCATGAGCCTGATACTCGGAAGATAGGACACCAGATACCGATGGATTCACTCGCTGCGGCGCCAGGAACCGGGCCCGCGACCTCACCGCTACCAGTCCTCAGGGTCTCCAAAGTGGCGAAGACCCTGAAAGACCTCCCCACTGACCGCTCGCTGGTCATGGGTGTGCTGAACGTCACCCCAGATTCCTTCAGCGACGGCGGACGGTTCGGGAGCTCCGACGAGGCCATTGCTGAAGGCCTCAGGATGCATTACGCCGGCGCGGACATCATTGATGTGGGCGGTGAGTCAACCCGCCCCAACGCTGACCTGACTCTCCCCGATGAGGAACAACAGCGGATCCTGCCGGTGGTCAAGGCATTGGTGAAGGCCGGCGCCCTCATCAGTGTGGACACCATGCACGCTTCAACTGCCGCGAAAGCCATCGATGCTGGCGCAGCAGTGGTCAATGACGTATCGGGGCTGGATTTTGACCCGGCGATGCCCGCCCTGATCGCCGAACGGAAAGTGCCCTACGTTCTGTTGCACCGTCGCGGCACCGCTGCAACCATGGGCTCACTGGCCCAGTACGAGAATGTGGTCGAGGAAGTCATCACCGAGATGAGCCGCGTGCGGGATGCTTTCGTCTCAGCAGGGGTCGATCCCAGCCTGATCATCCTTGATCCCGGCCTCGGGTTCGCCAAGAACGAAGATCACAACTGGTCGATTCTGCGCGCCATTAACCGGCTCAATACGCTCGGTCATCGGGTCTTGATCGGCGCCTCACGCAAGCGGTTCCTGGGAACTCTGCTGACCTCCGCTGGTAAAGCAGCTGCTCCGCAGGAACGGGACCACGCAACAGTTGCCGTCTCGGCGCTGGCCGCTGCGAACGGTGCCTGGGGCGTTCGCGTGCACGACGTCGGGCCCAACCTGGATGCCGTCAAGGTATCTGCCGCGTGGACTGACCAGGCGCCGGGATGACTGTCGTCGCGCAGGACACCATCACCATTACCGGGGTAACAGCGGTTGGCTTCCACGGCGTGTTTGACTTTGAACGGCGCGAGGGCCAGCCGTTCGTCGTCGACGTCGTACTCCACCTCGATCTCCGCCCGGCTGGGAACACCGACGACCTCACCACCACAGCACACTACGGCGACGTGGCGGAGCAGGTGGTCGCCGCCATCACCGGGGCGCCCCTGAACCTGATTGAAGCCCTTGCTGAGCGGATCGCAGTCCAACTGCTCGCCTCATTTCCGGCCAGTACTGTCGAAGTGACTGTCCACAAACCCCAGGCCCCAAT
Organism: Arthrobacter sp. H20; assembly: GCF_000520515.1. Taxonomy (GTDB): domain Bacteria; phylum Actinomycetota; class Actinomycetes; order Actinomycetales; family Micrococcaceae; genus Arthrobacter_D. The sequence continues at coordinate 27,903 of NZ_KI914748.1, read as the reverse complement.
CCCAGTGCCGTTTGATGATGTTGCGGTGCGCATCGTCCGTGACCGGATCGGACAGGAAACCCCGTGACCGGGCGGGTGCGCGCGGTGCTGGCGCTAGGAAGCAACCTTGGCGACAGTCACGGCACCCTCTCACTCGCCGTCGCCGATCTGGTGGACAGCTCACGGGTGCGATTGCGTGAGGTTTCACCGGTGGTTAGATCTTCTCCTGTCGGCGGCCCGGCGGACCAGCCCGAATATCTGAATATGGTAATCGAGGTCGAAACGGACCTGGAACCCTACGAATTCCTCGCCCACTGCCAGGCCGTCGAGAACGAACACCACAGAACCAGGGATGTCCGGTGGGGGCCGCGAACCATTGACATCGACATCATTACCTTTGGTGACTACACCTCCGACGACGAGCGGCTCACCATCCCGCACCCCCGGGCCGCTGAGCGTGCCTTCGTGCTCCAACCCTGGGCGTGGATGGACTCAACGGCGCGACTTGACGGGCGCCTGGTGACTGAACTGGTCGGCGAAACCGATCTCGCTGGAATCCGACCATACGAGGGGTCTTACACCCAATGGGTTCCCTGAAGGCCAGCTGGCTGGCGGCTCTTGGGGCGATAGCGGGCATCGTGGGCTGGCTGGTGAACTGGTGGGCGAGCCAGAATGGGTTCACCGTTCCGACTCTTCCTCTGAGTTCGCTGCTGACCGTGGCGGCCATTCTGACAGTTACCCTGGTCTTCGGGTTCCGGGTACTGCGCTGGCGAAACGGCAAACGCGACCGCCCACTGGATCCGATCCTCGCCGCTCGCACAGTGGTGTTAGCCCAGGCGACCGCTTATGCTGGCGCACTGAACGCCGGTTGGCACCTCGGAATCCTGGTGGACCAACTCTCGCTCGTCGCCGTGCGTGGAGTGACCAGTTCGGTCTGGGGAACTGTGGTGCTGGTGCTCAGCGGCGGAGTAATGATCGTCGTTGGAATAGTTGTCCAGGGATTCTGTCGGCTACCACCCGACGATGGCGCCGCCGGCGCTGGGAAACGTGGTCTTGACGACGAGGGGGAGTATGCGTAAGGAACCTATTGATCCGGCCGGGCTTGACTGGACACGGGTCTCACCGAAGTACCTGACTGTACGGTTGCTCGGGTGGGCAGTTGGCACGATTATCAACGTCGCAATCTTCAGCATCCCTCTGGTCCTGCGTCTCACCGATGTCTGGTCGGGCTTCCCGCCGATGTGGGTCGTCTGGGCGTTGCCAATCGGCACCCTGATTCTCTCGATCTGGCGGGGAATCCTCCTTCCCCGGCAGGTGCGGGCCATTGGCTATGCGGAGCGGAATGAGGACCTCTTGATTCGGACGGGTGTCTTCTACCAGCGCACCATGGTGGTCCCCTACGGGCGGATGCAGTACGTCGACGTTGCTGTCGGTCCGATCGAGCGGGCATTCGGGCTGTGCACCCTCAAAATGCACACCGCGTCTCCGGGTACCAACGCGTCGATTCCGGGTCTGCCAGCAGACGAGGGCGCGCGGCTGCGTGAGCAGTTGTCCGCCCGTGGTGAGGCGAAGCTGGCCGGACTGTGACAACCCAGGACCAGACACCACCCGAAAACCCGGTAGCCCCAGACGGGTCGCTGCTGGCGACGTCGGAGGACCAGTGGAGTCGCGTTCACGTCATCTCCCCGCTCGTGCGGGGTTGGATTGCTCTGGTCGCAATCGCCTTCTTCGCCGGACAGGACCTGTTTGAAGGCCTCCTCAGCGGGGACGGCATGCCGAACTTTTCTGACAGCGGGGCACGGCTGCCCTGGGCGATCGCAATCCTTGCGGGGATCGTGGTGCTAGTGGCAGTGGGCTTCCTGTTGTCCTGGTACTTCACCCGCTACCAGGTGACTGAACAGCATGTAAGGGTCAACTCGGGGGTGCTGTTTCGTCAGAATCGGCAGGCGCGGTTGGACCGGGTCCAGGCTATTGACGTAGTCCAGCCATTCCTGGCCCGGGTTTTCGGCTTGGCGGAGTTGAAGTTCGAAGTGGCCGACGCCGGTGAGTCAGCCGTCAAACTCGCTTTCCTCAAACTCAGCGACGCCCAGCGTTTGAGGGCAACGATTCTGGCCCGCGCCGCGGGAGTGAGTATTGATCCGGACCATCCAGATGATATCCAGGAAGCACCCGAGCGTGAGGTGCTCGCTCTTAAACCGGGGCGGGTCATCGCCGCGGCACTGCTCTCCGGGACCACCCTCGTCCTCATCATCGGAGTCGCTGTGATACTCATCTTTTCGGTGACACTTGACGAGGCTGCTCCGCTGGCGGTCATCATCCCGCTGGGTCTCGGTGTGGCAGGTGGCTACTGGGGCAGCATCAAGAATGGGTTCAACTTTCGGGCTGCCATTTCCCCGGACGGCATCAGAGTCCGTTACGGTCTCCTGGACACTCGGACCCAGACCGTCCCGCCCGGGCGGATCCAGGCCGTGGGTATTAGCCAGTCACCGCTCTGGCGGATCAAGGGGTGGTACCGGATGACAGTCAATGTCGCAGGATACGGCGTGTCAGCCTCCGGCGATGCCCAGGCTAGGGCCACCCTGCTTCCGGTGGGGACCCAGGCGGAAGCCCTGCAGATCCTGGCGCTGGTGCTCCCGGACCCCGGTACAGGTGAACCCTTTGAGGTGTTCAGTGCTGGCATGGCGGGTAGAGACAGCCGCGCTGGGTTCGTCTCCACCCCGCGGCGGGCTCGATGGATCGGTCCGCTCGAGTGGCGACGCAATGGCTTCGCGGTGACAGATACGGCTCTTCTGATCCGGTCGGGGTACTTTTGGCGGAACCTCGCAGTGGTGCCACACGAGCGCACCCAATCGTTGGCTCTCCACCAGGGGCCCGTGTACCGCCGTTTCCGGGTCGCCGACCTTTTGCTCCACACCACACCCGGGCCGGTCAGTCCGCGAATTCAGCAAGTAGACGAGGAGACCGCGTGGCAGCTCTTCAACGAACAAGGGGTTCGAGCCGCCGAGGCACGCCGTCGCAGTCTGCCCGAGCAGTGGATGAAACCAGTTGAGGGGGCGGAGGAGGCGCTGATGCCTCAGGTGCCGTCGTATGACGCTTCAGCCCCGGTCAAGGACCTGACGGAACCGGCGGAAGCGGGTCCCGCCCCAGCGGGTGAGGATGAAAGCGCCCATAATGGTCAGCGCTAGCGGAGCACGGCGGCCCGGCCGACTCGGGGTAGGAATCATTGGCGCGGGCAAGGTGGGGGCAGTCCTCGGCGCAGCACTGCGCGCTGCTGATCATGCGGTAATCGGAGTCTCCGCGGTATCCGAGGCAAGCCGGGAACGCGCGGAGATGCTCCTGCCGGGTGTCCCGGTGCTGGAAATACCGGACATCATTGAGCGATCTGAACTGGTGTTGATTGCAGTTCCCGACGATGCCCTGTCTGAGCTCGTGGACGGCCTGGCCAAACTCGGGTCTTGGCAGCCGGGACAGCTGATCGCTCACACCTCCGGACGGTTCGGTATTTCGGTGCTCGAACCGGCACGGCAGATGGGAGCCATTCCCTTGGCACTGCACCCGGCAATGACCTTCACCGGGATGAGCCTGGATCTGGCACGCCTGCCCGACTGCAGTTTCGGAATCACAGCGCCGTCAGCTGTCCTTCCGGTTGCACAGGCGCTGGTGGTGGAGATGGGTGCCGAGCCAGTGGTGATCGATGAATCTCAACGGCCCCTGTACCACGCCGCGTTGGCGCATGCATCAAACCACCTGGTGACGATCACCGCGCAGTCCACCCAGCTTCTTACAGACATCGGGGTCGAGCAACCGCACCGAATGCTTGGACCGCTGATGAGAGCTTCCTTGGAGAACGCGTTGTCAGCAGGGGAGGGAGCCCTCACCGGCCCGGTCGCCCGTGGCGATACGGGAACCGTTGAGGCGCACATTGAGGCACTGAACTCCCAGTCTTCCGAGGACATCAGCGCTGCCTACCGAGGGCTCGCGATTGCGACGGCTCAACGTGCGGTTGACCGGGGACTCCTGAGCCGGGCCCAGGGCGCGGCAATCACTCGCGCTCTCACCATCGATGAGGCGGATCCCTCGTGAGTGAGCACAGGATCCCCCGATTGGTCAGGACCTCTGCGGAACTCCTGGATGCAACCACCGAACTTCTCGACGGTCGCCCAGGCTCACGCAGGGAGGGACAGCGCGCCAGTCTTGGGCTTGTCCCGACAATGGGCGCCCTGCATGAGGGGCACGCTGCGTTGGCGAGGGCTGCACGGGAAAGCAACGATGTAGTTGTTGCATCGATTTTTGTGAATCCGCTCCAATTCGGCGAACAGGCTGACCTTGAGCGCTATCCGCGACAACTCGATCAGGACCTGGAGCTTTTGGGTAGTTGCGGAGTGGACCTCGCGTTTGTACCCGCAGAGGCCGAGATGTACCCAGCTGGGCCCCCACTGATCACAGTGAACTCTGGTGCACTTGGTACTAAATTTGAAGGAGCCGCCCGGCCGGGTCATTTCGACGGAATGCTCACAGTCGTGGCAAAACTATTGCACAGTGCAGCGCCAGCGGTCGATGCCGGTTTTCGCTGCTATTTCGGGCAGAAGGACGCGCAACAGCTGGTCCTGATCCGCCGGATGGTCAACGATCTGGACTTTCCCGCCGAGATCGTGGCAGTCCCAACGGTCAGGACAGCTGCGGGGCTGGCCCTTTCCAGCCGGAATTGTTTTCTCACCGATTCAGAGGAAAGCGCGGCGCTTGTGCTATCCCGAGCGCTGCGCCTCCTCAAGGGCAGGGCCGAACGCCACGAGGCACTGGACCTTGATTCCGCGGTGGCGTTGGTCACTGGCCAGCCACTGGTGACACTGGATTATTTCGAGGTCGTTGACCCAGCGACCCTCGAGCCGTTGGCAGTTAATTGGCGGGATACCCCCTTCACCGGTGAGGCTCTGGTGCTCATCGCGGCCAGAGTGGGGTCTGTTCGACTGATCGATAACGCTCAGTTGGGATGCTGATCCGGCCCGTCTTCCAACTCCTTCAAATGCGTGCGGCGGAACGTAGCCGGTAACCTTATATATCGTGACCACAGATAATTCCAGCACCGCCACAGAAACGCCCCTGCACGATGCGGTGGGCAGCTCCGACGAAACCACCGAGCAGATGCGCATCCGCATGGAGAAACGCGCGCGCCTGCTCGAACGCGGGGATGAGGCGTACCCGGTAAAGCCGGAACGGACACACTCGCTGGCCGAGCTGCGAAAAAGGTTCGGTCAGCTCACCGCTGAGGAAACGACTGGCGAGATCGTCTCGGTGGTAGGCCGGGTGGTGTTTATCCGCAACACCGGAAAGCTGTGTTTCGCCACGCTGCAGGAGGGCGGAGGCGCCCGGCTGCAGGCGATGCTCAGCCTGGCGGAGATCGGTGAACAGTCCCTGGCTGACTGGAAAGCACTGGTTGACCTCGGCGACCATGTGGTGGTGCGCGGCGAGGTGATCAGCTCCAAGCGTGGCGAGCTTTCGGTGATGGCCGCCGGCTGGGGTATGGCCTCGAAGGCCCTGCGCCCCCTCCCCACCCTGCATGCGGGTGTCAGCGAGGAAACCCGTGTCCGGCAGCGCTATGTCGACCTTATGGTGCGCGAGGAAGCGCGAGAAATGGTTCGAAAGCGGGCCGCGATAGTTCGATCCATCAGGGAAACTTTGCATTCCATTGAATACGTTGAAGTGGAAACACCAATGCTTCAGTTGGTGCACGGTGGCGCTGCTGCACGACCGTTTGAAACTCACCTGAACGCGTTCGACCAGAAAATGACGCTTCGAATCGCCCTCGAGCTTTATCTGAAGCGGGCAGTAGTGGGTGGAATAGACCGGGTCTACGAGATCGGCCGGATTTTCCGCAATGAAGGAGTCGACTCAACCCATAGCCCCGAATTCACCATGCTGGAGTGCTATGAGGCGTATACCGATCAGTTTGGAATGGCCGAACGGATGAAGGAGATCATTCTCAATTGCGCCGACATGCTGGGGTCCCGAACTATCGAAACGGAGTCCGGCGTCATTGACCTGGATGGGGAGTGGCGGTGGCTGGGCGTCTACCCAGGCCTTTCGGCAGTGGTGGGGCGTCAAATAACTCCAGAGACGACGACCGCCGAGCTCCGGGAAATCGCTGAAATGCACGAGGTAAAGATTGCTCCGGAATGGGAAAGCGAAAAGCTCGTCCTTGAATTGTTCGGGGAGCTTGTTGAACCTACACTGATTCAACCGACTTTTGTCTACGACTACCCTCCGTCTGCTCAGCCGTTGGCCAGGCCGCACCGGGAGGATCCTTACCTAATTGAGGCGTGGGACCTGATCATCGGTGGGATGGAGCGAGGGACAGCCTTCTCGGAGCTCATTGACCCGGTGGTTCAGCGGGAGCGTCTCGTTGATCAGTCGCGCCAGGGCGCCGCGGGCGATGAGGAGGCTATGCAACTCGACGAGGACTTCCTTCGAGCGCTGGAGTATGGCGCTCCCCCCATGGGAGGCATCGGGCTCGGAATCGACCGGTTGGTCATGTTGTTTACCAATGCGGGCATTCGGGAAACCATCCTGTTTCCCATTCTGAAACCGGTTGGAGATAGTCGTGCTTGAGTATGTTGCCGTATTGCTGCCATCGATAGCTGTCGGAGTGATTTTTTACTTAGTCATGCGTTCAATCTTCAACGCAGATCGCACCGAGCGGGAGGCAATGAGTCAGGCCGATGAGCGTCAGGCTCAGGCGCAACAAGAAGACCCCGTTGCGGCCCCCGATCGCGACGATCCAGCAGAGCCTCGCTGACCGAGTTCTGCTCGCATTTCGACGAAAGTTCCCAAAAGTAGGATTTGTTCTGCACTTTGACGGTTACTGTATGCCTGGCCCATAATTAGGTATACATAACAATGCAGCACAAAAACGCAGGAGCAAACCGTGGCACAAAAAGTAAAGATCCTCCTGATCGATGACCTCGACGGTGGAGAAGCAGATGAAACTGTTCGCTTTGGCCTCGATGGCGTGCAGTATGAAATAGATCTTTCGAAAACCCACGCGAAAGAACTCAGGGCCGCAATGAGTAATTATGTTTCCGGGGCCCGGCGCAGCGCGCAGGTCAAAGCCCGCGCTGCCACGCCTGGCCGCAACCAGGAGGCTGCCCAGGTGCGCGAGTGGGCTCGGGCCAACGGCTACAACGTCTCGGCGCGCGGGCGCGTGAACAGCGAAATCGTTGAGGCTTACCGCGCCGCCCAGCGCTAAGGAGATACCGTGCTGCGCCCCACGGGGCGCAGCCTCAGGTGGGTGTGATATCTCGCCTGTGGCGAACACGCTCCAAAAGCCTGTGCAGGACACGTAGCATCGAATTACGCGTTAGCTAGGAGTGTGCCCCATGTTTGAGAGATTTACCGACCGCGCCCGTCGTGTTGTTGTGCTGGCCCAAGAAGAGGCCCGCATGCTCAACCACAATTACATCGGCACCGAGCACATTCTGCTCGGTCTCATCCATGAGGGAGAAGGCGTCGCCGCAAAGGCGCTTGAGTCCCTCAGCATCTCTCTCGGCGCCGTCCGTGAGCAGGTCCAGGAGATCATCGGTCAGGGCCAGCAGGCGCCGTCCGGTCACATTCCGTTCACGCCCCGTGCCAAGAAGGTCCTGGAGCTTTCCCTGCGGGAAGCGCTGCAGCTGGGCCATAACTACATCGGTACTGAGCACATCTTGCTTGGCCTCATTCGCGAGGGTGAAGGTGTGGCAGCGCAGGTGCTGGTCAAACTGGGAGCCGACCTTAACCGGGTCCGCCAGCAGGTCATCCAACTGCTCTCCGGCTACCAGGGCAAAGAACCTGCGTCAGCCGGAGGTCAGCAGCAGGAGGGGACGCCGGCAGGATCGGTGGTCCTCGACCAGTTTGGGCGAAACCTCACCCAGGCGGCCCGCGAGGGCAAGCTCGACCCGGTGATCGGTCGAGCGCTGGAAATGGAACGCGTCATGCAGGTGCTGTCGCGGCGCACCAAGAACAACCCAGTACTGATCGGTGAACCAGGCGTTGGCAAGACGGCAGTTGTCGAAGGCCTTGCACAGGCGATTATCCGTGGCGATGTGCCTGAGACGATCAAGGACAAGCAGCTCTACACCCTCGACCTCGGTTCCCTGGTCGCTGGCTCCCGTTACCGCGGTGATTTCGAGGAACGCCTCAAGAAGGTGCTCAAGGAAATCCGCACCCGCGGCGACATCATTTTGTTCATCGATGAGATTCACACGCTCGTCGGTGCGGGAGCTGCTGAGGGCGCCATCGACGCGGCATCGATCCTGAAGCCTATGCTCGCCCGGGGTGAGCTCCAGACCATCGGTGCAACCACTCTCGACGAATACCGCAAGCACATTGAAAAAGATGCCGCGCTGGAACGAAGGTTCCAGCCCATTCAGGTCCAGGAGCCCTCGGTGGCGCACACCATCGAGATCCTCAAGGGCCTCCGTGACCGCTACGAAGCTCATCATCGGGTGTCAATCACCGATGAGGCGTTGACCTCAGCAGCCACTCTCGCTGAACGGTACATCTCGGACCGGTTCCTGCCCGATAAGGCGATCGACCTAATTGACGAGGCTGGCGCTCGGCTGCGTATCCGCCGGATGACTGCACCGCCCGAGCTGAAGGAAATTGACGATCGCATCGCCGACGTCAAGCGGGAAAAGGAGTCGGCGATTGATGCGCAGGACTTCGAGGGTGCCGCCTCACTGCGCGACAAGGAGCAGAAGCTCCATGACGAGCGAATGGAAAAGGAGCGGCGGTGGAAGTCCGGTGGCCTCGATGACATTGCTGAGGTCGACGAGGAACTCATCGCAGAGGTTCTTGCCAACTCCACAGGCATCCCCGTCTTCAAACTCACCGAAGAGGAATCCTCAAGGCTCCTCAAGATGGAAGATGAGCTGCACAAGCGGGTTGTCGGCCAGAATGACGCAATCAAGGCGATCTCGCAGGCAATCCGACGGACCCGTGCCGGTCTGAAAGACCCCAAGCGGCCGGGCGGATCGTTCATCTTCGCTGGTCCCACTGGGGTCGGCAAGACTGAACTTGCCAAGGCGCTCGCTGAATTCCTGTTCGGCGACGAAGATGCGTTGATCACGCTGGACATGTCCGAGTACTCGGAAAAGCACACGGTCTCGCGCCTCTTCGGCGCTCCCCCGGGATACGTAGGCTACGAAGAAGGCGGGCAGCTCACCGAAAAGGTGCGGCGCCGTCCGTTCTCGGTGGTGCTGTTCGACGAGGTGGAGAAGGCCCACGCTGACCTGTTCAACTCGCTCCTTCAAATCCTTGAAGACGGCCGGTTGACTGACAGCCAGGGCCGGGTGGTGGACTTCAAGAACACTGTCATCATTATGACCACCAACCTGGGTGCCCGCGATATCTCAAAGGGTGTGATGACCGGGTTCCAGTCCGGTACCGATACCACCACTAGCTACAACCGGATGAAGGCGAAGGTGACCGAGGAGCTCAAGCAGCACTTCCGCCCAGAGTTCCTGAACCGTGTTGACGACACAGTGGTTTTCCCGCAGCTTACGCAGGACGAGATCGTGGAGATCGTCGACCTGTTCCTTGACCGGTTGGGCAAGCGGATGGCTGATAAGGGAATGAGTATCGAGCTCACCCCAGCGGCGAAGGTGTCGCTGGCAACCCGTGGCTACGACCCCTCCATGGGGGCACGCCCGCTGCGCCGCACCATCCAGCGGGAGATCGAGGACCAGTTGTCCGAGAAGATCCTGTTTGGCGAACTGAAGAACGGAGAACTCGTTTCGGTTGACGTCGACGGCGAAGGGGATGAAGCACGCTTCACCTTCGTTGGCCACGGCGCCCCGAAGGAAATCGAGGATGCGCCCGCTGCCATCGAGGCGACAGTCCCCGACTAAGTAGTTGGTGACCCTCCGATCAGTGTGAGGCAACGGCCCCTGGCCGGCACGGATGTGTCGGCCAGGGGCCGTTGCTTTGTCCACGGCTTGGATAGGCCGTACCCCAGTCGCCTAAGTGCCTGAAGCAACTTATTACTCTCTCAGAGAAGTCACTGTGAACCACACCACACCCGGTGATAGACAGGGTTCATGACATCCGAATCGTTAGAGTTGCCCGAAACCCAGTTCCACGACCTGGACCACTTCATCGCGATTCCGCGGCTTGGCTCGTTGGTGCTGAGCCCCGACGGCACGCGACTCGTAACGAGCGTCGCGACACTGAACGCCAAGTCCACCGAGTATTCAACCGCCCTCTGGGAGCTCGACCCTGCGGGGGAGAAACCAGCCGCGAGGATTACCCGGAGCGCAAAGGGCGAGGCGGGAGCTTCGTTCCTGGCCAGTGGAGACCTGCTGTTCACCTCAGCACGGCCCAATCCGGATCGAGACGATGATCAGGAGGCCACGACTGCCCTCTGGCGGCTACCTTCGCAGGGCGGGGAAGCTCGAATGGTGCTCTCTCGTCCTGGTGGCATCAACGGGGTCCTGACGCCGTCGGATGCCGATTCAGCCGTGCTCGTCGCTGAGGTCCTTCCCGGCTCCGCTGACGAGACCGACGACGGCGAACGCCGCACTCTCCGGAAAGACACCAACGTGGGGGCGATCCTGCACTCCGGCTACCCGGTGCGCTACTGGGACGCGGATCTGGGCCCGGCAGAGCCGCGCTACTTTGCGATGGAGGAGCAGGCTGCAAGTGGTCGCCGTCCCACCGTCGATGCGGAAACGCCGCTGCAGCTCCGTGACATTACCGGTGGGGCGGGTGCAACGCTCAGGAATGCCACGGCGGTGATTAGTCCCGACGGCTCAGTGGTAGTGACCTCGTTGAGTATCCCGATGGGCCGCGGGGACGGCCGAAGCGTCCTGGCCCGCATCGATGTGGCCACCGGACAGCGCACTGTCCTCCTTGATGATCCAGGTTATGACCTCTCGCCTGGGCCGATAAGCCCCGACGGCAGCACACTGGTGGTACACCTCTCCCGGCGTACCACTGCTGAGATTACCCCGCAGCAAACGGTCGCCTTACTCTCTGTTGCCGGTGGCGAGCTCACCCCGCTTGCGGAGGGGTGGGACCGCTGGCCCTCCCCGTCAGTGTGGCTGCCCGATGGCAGCGCAGTGCTTGTCACAGCCGACGAGGAGGGGGCGTCCCCGGTGTTTTTGATCGACGTTGCCGCTGGTGCGGTGACCAGGGTGACCACTGATGCGGCCTCCTATACCAATGTTGTGGTGTCGCCAGATGGCGGTACAGCCTACGCATTGCGCAGCTCCTACGAATTCCCTGCAGAGGTTGTCAGGATAGACCTCGCCGGACGGAAAGTAGTGACGCTCCCGGGTCCGGTGGACAGGCCCGCCCTGCCGGGGCGCCTTGAGCGGGTCGAGACGACCGCTGATGACGGGCAGGAGATTGGGTCCTGGCTGGTTCTGCCCGGTGGCGCAGACGCTTCCAACCCTGCCCCTCTTCTGCTGTGGATCCATGGCGGCCCACTCGGGTCCTGGAATGCGTGGAGCTGGCGGTGGTCACCGTGGCTACTTGCGGCGCGGGGATATGCGGTCCTCCTTCCTGACCCAGCCCTGTCCACGGGGTACGGCCAGCGCATGATCGACCGCGGTTGGGGCCAGTGGGGAAAAGCGCCGTTCACCGACCTGATGAGGGCGACTGACGACGTCGTTACCCGCCGCGACATCGACGAGACACGCACGGCAGCGATGGGGGGCTCCTTTGGCGGCTACATGGCGAACTGGATAGCAGGACATACCGACCGGTTCGACGCAGTCGTGACCCATGCCAGCCTGTGGGCGCTCGATCAGTTCGGCCCTACCACTGATGCCTCCTACTACTGGGAGAAAGAGATGACCCCCGAGATGGCCGCGGAGAATTCACCGCATCATCACGTGGAGAACATTTCGACACCCATGCTGGTGATCCACGGTGACAAGGATTACCGTGTACCCATCGGCGAAGGCCTGCGGCTCTGGTACGAGCTGCTCTCGAGGTCGCAATTGGCGGCAGATGAGAATGGCCGCACCGAGCACCGGTTCCTGTATTTCCCGGATGAGAACCATTGGATTCTCAAGCCTCAGCACGCGAAGGTCTGGTACTCAGTGGTTGAACACTTTCTGGCACTCCACGTTCTGGGTAGCACGACAGACCTCCCACCTGAACTGGGACTGTAACCGTGGCTCGTTCAGGACTTTGTAGACTGCATTAGTGAGTTCAACGTTCAGAATCAGGCCCGCCCGCACCTCCGATATCCCTGCGATCAAGGCGCTCGTGGCCCCGTTGGCGGACAACCGGGTGCTGATGGCGAAGGAGACGGTCGCCTACTACGAGGGTCTGCAGGAGTTCCGTATTGCCGAGGACGACGACGGCGTGCTTGGCTGCGGCGCCCTGCACGTCATGTGGGAGGACCTGGCCGAGATCCGCACCCTTGCCACGTCCCGTGACGCGCAGGGGCGCGGTATTGGCACGGCACTGGTGGAGAGACTGCTTGACGATGCGCAAGCCCTCGGCGTCGAACGTGTCTTCTGCCTGACCTTTGAAACCACGTTTTTCCAGCGTCGTGGCTTCCATGTGATGGCTGACCAATCTGCGGTCGACCCGGCTGTCTACTCGGAACTGCTCCGCTCCCATGATGAGGGAGTCGCCGAATTCCTTGACCTTGCCAGGGTCAAGCCAAACACCCTGGGGAACACCCGAATGATCCGTCAACTAGGCGACCGCTCAGCAATAAGGGTGGCAAACCGGCCGCAGGATGGATAAGCTAAGGGGGCTTGGCATCTATGGCGATGCGAAAGCGGGTCCCGGAACCGGGCCCGACACACCGAGCGAAAGTAGGTCAGACTATGGGTGCAGACGACAAGGCAGCAAACTCCGGCGAGAAGCTGGGCGGCAAGATCAAGGAAGGCGTTGGCAAGCTCACCGGCAACGAGAAGATGGAAGCCGATGGCCATAAGGACCAGGCCTCGGGTGACCTGAAGAACGCCGGCGAGAACGTCAAGGACGCCTTCAAGGGTGACAACCGCTAGATCTGGTCCACCGGGTTTCGCCAGCGTTCATCGATCAGCGGAAGCCCAACTGATGACTGGAGTTGTGGGAGGGCCGAGTGTAAGTAACTCGGCCCTCCCACAACCCGTTAAACCAGTAGTTCCACCTATAGGCAAGCAGGTGGGTGGGGGGTAGGGTTCAGACAAGGCCAGCAGGTCCGGCGGGCCGGTAAACCTATCAACCCCGTGTCCTTTCACCAAGGAGCCGCCATGAAAAAGCTCATTAATGACCCAAAACAGGTAGTCACCGAGTCCGTCGAGGGGTTCGGGGCTGCCCACGCAGACCTGGTCAGGGTCCACGCTGACCCGCTGTTCATCACCCGCAAGGACTCACCACGCCAGGGGAAGGTGGGTCTGGTCTCTGGCGGCGGCAGCGGCCACGAACCGCTCCACGCCGGGTATGTCGGTAGGGGAATGCTCGACGCAGCAGTGCCCGGAGCCATGTTCACGTCTCCCACTCCCGACCAGATTCTTCCGGCCACCACGGCTGTTGATGGTGGCGCCGGGGTGCTCCACATCGTCAAGAATTACACCGGCGACGTGCTCAACTTTGAGACCGCTGCCGAGCTGGCCGAGGCTGAAGGCGTGACAGTCAGAAGCGTCCTGGTGAACGACGACGTCGCCGTTGAGGATTCGCTCTACACAGCTGGCCGACGAGGAGTTGGTGGAACTGTGCTGGTTGAGCGGATCGCTGGTGGCGCTGCCGAGCGGGGGGACACCCTCGACGCGGTGACTGCCGTTGCGCAGCGGGTGATCGACAATGTCCGATCAATGGGCGTGGCACTCGCCGCGTGCACTGTCCCACACGCCGGGCGGCCGAGCTTTGATCTCACCGACGACGAAATCGAGATCGGCATCGGCATCCACGGAGAACCGGGCCGGCATCGCATTGCGATGGAGAGCGCCGACGGGATCACCGGACGGCTAATGGAGCCGATTCTTGCCGATCTCAAGGTCGACAGCGGCGAGCGGGTGCTGCTTTTCGTCAACGGTATGGGAGGAACCCCGGCCAGTGAGCTCTACATCGTCTATCGGCGTGCTAAGCAGATCCTCGAAGAACAGGGAATCATCATCGAACGCTCACTTGTGGGCAACTACATCACTGCGCTCGAGATGCAGGGGGCCTCGATCACCGTCCTGAGGCTTGACGACGAAATGATCGAACTGTGGGACTCGCCTGTCCAGACAGCCGCGCTTCGCTGGGGAGTCTAGGCGTGGCTGAAGGCTCCACCACCACTCTGACGTCGGCATGGGTTATCGGGTGGCTGCGCGAGAGCGCCAAAGTGGTGGGCGAACACCGGCAGGAGCTGATCGATCTTGACCGGGCGATCGGCGATGCTGATCACGGCGAAAACCTCGACAGGGGGTTCTCGGCACTGATGAAGAAGCTCGACGACGGCGAGCGCCCCGCCACGCCGGCGGCCGCCCTGAAACTCGCTGCAATGACCCTCATGTCCTCGGTCGGGGGCGCCGCTGGTCCCCTTTACGGGACTGCCTTTCTACGCGCGGCGGCCTCGCTCGGTGACACCGAGCAGGTGGGCCCCAACGAGATCGCAGCGCTGCTGAGGGCCGCACGGGACGGCGTGGTTGCCCGGGGCAAAGCGGAATCAGGTGACAAGACGATGGTTGACGCGTGGACGCCGGCCGTGGAAGCGGCTGATACAGCTGCAGGGGCCGGTGCGTCAGCTGTTGAAGTGCTAGCTGCGGCAGCCAACGCGGCGCATGCCGGGGCGGCGGCCACTGAACCGTTGATCGCACGGAAGGGGCGGGCAAGCTATCTTGGCGAACGCAGTGCTGGCCACCTCGATCCGGGTGCTGTCTCAACCAGGTTGATACTTCAGGCTGCAGTTGATGCGGCAGGGGACCACCTGTGAACGTTGGACTGGTTATTGTGTCGCACAGTTCAAAGATTGCCGAGGGCGTCTGCGACCTTGCCCAGCAGATGGCACCGGACGTCAACCTGGTGGCGGCCGGTGGTGTCGAAGACGAGCGAGGAATCTCCCGGATTGGAACCAGCTTCGAAAAGGTACTGGAAGCAATTTCGTCTGCCGACAGTGGCGCCGGCGCTGTCATCCTGACCGACCTCGGATCAGCGGTGATGACAGCAGAGATGGCCCTCGAGTTTCTCGACAGCGGGAATCGATCGCGGGTCAGGCTCGCCCGTGCCGCGCTGGTTGAAGGGTCAGTTGCAGCTGCTGTCGAGGCCCAAACCGGTGCCGACGCTGACGCGGTGATGCTGGCGGCCGAGGCAGCTGTGGTAGCACTGGATCCCACAGTCCTCGAGCCGTTTGTCAGTCACGCTGCGGCAGCGCCTGGGGAGGAACCGACGACGCCGACCGCCAAGGATGCATCAGTGGAGGGGGAGTGGGAGCTGCCCAATCCGATGGGCCTGCACGCGCGGCCGGCGGCAACCCTCGCCCGGATGATGAGTGAGCTCGACGCCGAGGTGACTGTCAACGGCGTCGACGCGAAGTCAGTGATGCTTCTCATGAGCCTCGGGCTCGGTCAAGGCAAACTCCTGGCGGCGTCAGCAGCCGGCCCCGACGCGCAGCAGGCGATCGACCAAATTGGCGATCAGGTGACTGGCGGATTCGGCGAGCTTCAATGACGTGCTCGAGCTAACCGGGGAGTGAGACACCGGCATCGGTCTCGCAGGCGAGGCCGTCTTTCAGCAGGCCGTCCAATGCCCGTTCCAGCTGGTCCTTCGGTGCCTTCAGACCGTGCAGCTTCATCAGCGGGGACAGCTGGGCGCCAGGGTTCGGCCCGGTCGCAAGGTCAACTGGTTTGGCGACGAGTAGTTCCCTGACCACCGGCACCGATGCGTCCCTGAGCACGCCCATCATCGCCCCGCGGACCTGGCGGTCGGTCCCTGCCCATGACTGACCCTTGGGGGTGAAGTGCGGTTCCGGCCGCCCGGCGGCCACCCAGGCGCAACTATCGAGGACCGGGCACTGAGAGCACTTGGGCGATCGAGCGGTGCAGACCAACGCGCCGAGTTCCATCACGGCAGCGTTCCACCGCACTGACTGGGCGTCGTCGTCGGGCAGAAGCTCAGCTGCCCGCCGCATTTCGGCGGCGGTGAGCGCGGGCGCGGGCAGCGCATCCCCACCGACCAACCGCGCGTGGACCCTACGGATGTTGGTGTCCACAACCGTTTCACGCTTACCGAATGCGAACGCTGCCACAGCTGCCGCTGTATAGGTGCCTACCCCCGGCAGGGTGAGAAGCTCCTCGAAAGTCTCGGGTACCGTGCCGTTGTGATGTTCGACAATACTGCCGGCAGCTGCGTGGAGGCGAAGGGCCCGGCGCGGGTATCCGAGCCGCCCCCAGTGCCTCAGAGCATCGCCGGACGGCGCGTCGGCGAGGAGCACCGGTGTGGGCCACCGTGACAACCAGTCGTTGAACACAGGCAATACCCGCACCACCGGTGTCTGCTGCAGCATAAACTCACTGACCATTACCGACCACGGGGTGCGCCCCGGCCCGCGCCACGGCAGGTCCCGGGCCGCAGCGTCGAACCAGTCGATGATGCGCTGGTGCAGCAGGGTTGTTGTTAGCGGGTCCATAGACACTCCTGATAGTTGACCATCAATACTGTACTGACCGGCGTGGTGTGACAGATATCCGGTGCTCAGGTCCCTAGCCTTAAGCAATGGATTCCCAGGGGGGCCCGCCACGGGGCGGGCCACAGGACAGGCCACCGCGGCCAGCCGGCGCGCGCCGACCCGGCCCTCGGGTGTACCGCCGCCGCAGGATAGTGGTGCTGGTCCTGGCGCTGATGGCCGTTGGCGGGCTGGTGTGGGCAGGGATCGTCCTGGCCTCTCTGATCAGCGGTAGCCAGAATGCTGACGATTCCGCCTCGGCACCGACCGGATCGGCTCAGCCCGCACCAACTGCTTCTCCATCAGCGCCCGCGGCGCAGGCAACAGAATCAGCTGTACCTGCTGAACCATCGCCGTCCGACCCGTCCTGTGACCCCGACCTGGTCCAGGTCAGTGCGTCAACCGATGCGCAGTCCTATGCACCGGATCAAGACCCGGTGCTCACCCTGACTGTGACCAACACCGGGGATGTGGATTGCCCGGTCAATGTTGGGACCTCGCAGATGGAGTTTCTGGTTACCAGTGGCGACGATCGCATCTTTTCGTCAGCCGACTGCCAGGACGGTGCCGAGGACCTTTCCCGGGACATAGCGCCCGGAAGTTCCGAGGAAGCCAAGTTCACGTGGGAGCGGAACCGCAGCGTACCAGGCTGCGAGGAGGTCGAGGAGAACGCCACCCCGGGTTCTTATGATGTGAGAGTATCGCTCGGTGAACTCACCAGTGAAGAGGCGACTTTCGAGTTGCAGTAATCATCACATGAAGCGGTCCAGGAGGCTGGTCTCGGCAATCCTCGACAATCCTTCGCGCACTGTGCGTGCCCGTTGCTCTCCAATACCGTCAACAGCCATCAGGTCGTCGATATTCGCGGCCATCAGGTTCTGCAGGCCACCGAAGTGGTCAACCAGCCGATTCGCCACCGCCGGTGGGACAGCCTTAATGCCCGAGACCAGCCGGAATCCCTTGGGCTGGACCACTGCGTCGAGGGAGTCGATCGAGGGGTTGAAACCGACAACACTGGCAATAGTGCCGAGGTCGATCAGGTCTGTGGAGCTGAACTCCTGCAATGTAGCGAGCTGTTCCTCCACCACCAGTGAGGCGGCACCGAGGTCGAGATAGTCTCTGAGCACCATTTCACTGCCGGGGCCGAGCCCGGTGGTCAACTCTTCGACCTGCAGGGATAGTAGCCGTCCATCCACGCCGAGCTCAAGGACATACTGCGAGATTTCTTCCGAGATACGCCGGACCATCTCCTGACGCTGCAGGGTAACTGCCACATCCCTGACCGTGACCATCGCTTCGATTTCCAGGGCTGACAGGGATCCGGTGACCTGGTCGAGGCGCGCGCGATAGCGTTCGAGGGTTGCGAGCGCCTGGTTAGCGCGCGCCAAAACTGGTTCGGACCCCTCCAGTACGTGCCGCAGCCCATTGATGTAGAGGGCGATGATGTGCATCGACTGGCTGACTGAGATGACTGGCAGACCGGTTTGGATGGCCACCCGCTCCGCGGTCCGGTGCCGGGTTCCCGATTCCTGGGTATAGATCGTGTGATCGGGGACCAACTGCACGCCAGCCCGCAGTATGTTGCTCGCGTCCTTGTCGCAGACGATCGCACCATCCATCTTTGCGAGTTCGCGGAGCCGGGTTGGCGAGAAGGTGATGCCAATATCGAATCCGCCGGAGCAGATCGAGTCGACTGTGCGGTCAAAACCGAGAACGATCAGTGCACCTGTGCGACCGCGAAGGATGCGTTCAAGCCCATCACGTAGCGCTGTGCCGGGCGCTACGCGCGCCAAAGTGGCCTTTAACGCGTCTTCCGGGCTGCGAACCATAGCTACTTCCTTCCGGCTACCGACCTTGCCAACCGTTATCCGGATCAGCAAGGCCCCACCGCGCAGGCACCAGCGCAGCCGTTCCAATCCTAGTGGGCGTGCCGCCTAAACCCTGATACCGGTTATGGGCGCAAATGTGTAACAGTTGCTGCGCGGCAGGGTTGACGGGTTAGAAGAGCAACTCCAGGGCTTCGGTCAGGGTGGAGACCTCGTGTACCTTAAATCCTGCCGGAATCCTGCCGGGACCGTTGGGTGATGCTGGCACCACAGCGTGGGTAAAGCCGAGCCGTTCGGCCTCCTGGACCCGTTGGGCAATGCCGGGGACTGGCCGCACCTCCCCTGCGAGGCCCACCTCGCCGAAGGCAATCAGCCGGGCTGCAAGGGGCTGGTTGGTTTTCGCCGACGCAATGGCAAGCGCGACAGCCAGATCCGTTGCTGGCTCACTGAGTTTGACGCCCCCAACTGTCGCCACGTAACTGTCATCTTTGTGAAGGCTCAGGGAGGCCCGTTGCTGAAGCACCGCCAACAACATGGCAACCCGTGAGCTATCGAGGCCGCTGGTCGCCCGCCGTGGCTGCGAGTTCGGGGTCTCGGCAAGGAGGGCTTGCACCTCGGCCAATAAGGGTCTGCGGCCCTCAAGTGTCACAGTAATACAGGTCCCTGACACGGGGTCCTTGGTGCGTGAAACGAAAAGTCCGCTGGGATCTGCAAGTCCCTCCACTCCGGTCTCGGTCAGGTCAAAGCACCCCACCTCGTCGGTAGGGCCGTACCTGTTCTTGATGGCCCTCATCAGCCGGAGCCGTGAGTGCCGGTCACCCTCGAACTGACACACCACATCCACCAGATGCTCCAGGAGGCGAGGCCCGGCGATCGACCCGTCCTTGGTGACATGCCCGACCAGAATGGTAGTCATGCTTCGGGACTTCGCGGCGGCTATCAAAGATGCCGCCACCTCACGTACCTGGGTCACTCCTCCGGCGGTGCCGTCGACGGCGGCGCTGCTCAGCGTCTGGACTGAATCAACAATAAGTAGCGACGGGGACAGTCGCTCCACCTGCCCCAGAGCCTGTCCCAGGTCGGATTCGGCGGTGAGGTAGAGGGTTTCAGCGAGAGCACCGATTCGCTCAGCCCTCAGTTTGACCTGGGCCGAGGACTCCTCGCCGGTGATGTACAGAACATCCTTGCCGAGCCGCGCAACCCGGGCTGCGACGTCGAGAACAAGGGTGGACTTGCCCACTCCCGGTTCTCCAGCGAGCAAGATCACCGCGCCTGGGACCAGCCCCCCACCGAGTACTCGGTCAAGTTCACCAATCTGGGTTGGCTGGTAGGACGCAGCTGTTGCATCCACCTGTGAAATACGAAGGGCGGGGGAGGCTACAGCGACCGCCGGCGTCGTCCTCGCAACAGCCTGGCCGGTTTCCTCAACCGTCCCCCAGGTCTGACACTCGCCGCACCGCCCTACCCATTTGGCGGTGGTCCACCCGCATTCACCGCACCGGTAGGCGGGGGCAGATGTTCGTGCCGGACGTGCTGTCTTTGTTGCCATGATCTCTAACGTACCGGCGGGTAGTGACATGCAGCGGCAAAGACACCTTCGCTGACGCCAGCTTTGACCAGGCTCACAGTTTCGGCAGGTACCCGGCGGCCTCGTCGTGGGGGAGGCCCGTCGATTCGAGGAGGTCAACAATGAGCGGGCGGTACAGCAGCACCAGCCCCTCCCCTTCGAGCCGCTGGATTCTCAGGAGACGCGGGTGCAGCAGAGTGGCGATAGCTGCCAGGTCTTCGCGGGCCTGCCGGAGGGACAGCTCCCGTTCGGGGGCACTGGACGCCGAGAGCGCGCGACCCAGCACGTCGACGGCGTCGGCGGTGTCCTCGATAACCTGCGATAGCTCCTGGACCGCCTCGTCGGTCAGTGCAGCGTGGTTGATCACCGAGGTCAGCCGCCGGGTGAACACCCGGGAGTTCCGGACGGCGAGATCGATCGATTCGATTGATCCGCTGAGCTCGCCCAGCTCCTGGCGGTGCCGCCGGTAGGCGGGGGAGAGCCGCGCCACTTCCTGTGCTGCACCCATACTGCCTGAAAGCCCCTCCATCAGGGGCTGGCAGTTGCGCGCCTTGATCAATGCATGCCAAGCGAGTGTGGGATCGCTGCGGGTGAGCGCCGATGAGGATTCACGAAGCACCGCTGACAGCTCACCGAGTAGCTCCCTGACATTGGTCTTGGGCTCTCTGCGTGGATCCTTTGGCGCGAGCACAACTATCACCAGGGCGAACAGCCCGCCGACGATAGCGTCGACGCTGCGGGTGAAAGGTCCACCGTCAGGGGCTGGCAGCAACACGACAAGAAGCGATTGCAGGCCCAGCTGCGTGGTGAAAATGGTCCCGCTGTCAAGGAATCGGGCCAGGAGGATCGAGACAAACAAGACGACTGCCGCCTGCCAGATTCCGGTGCCGAAAACGGCCAGCAGAACATCCCCGAGGGCGATGCCGAGGGTGCAGCCCAATCCAACCTCCAGCACCCGCCGAAGCCGAGGGTCGCGGGTAAAGCCCAGCGCAATCATCGAGGAGGTAGCGGCGAACAACGGGCCGCTGTGGCCGAGGACCCGTTCAGCGAACACATAGGCGCCCACCGCACAGACAGTCATCTGGATCGCTGGAATCACCGAGTTGGAACTGCGCCGGAAGCCCACCCGCGTCCGGTTGCGAACAAAGGAGCGGGCTCGCGAGGGAAATGATGGCCGCGGCATGGAACCCAGCCTAGCCCCGGTTTCCCGGGTGTGGAGCCGATACCAACCGATGGGATCCGCACAGCACCGGAGGCGGTTTGGCAAGACTGCTGAACGGGCCGATCGCAACTGTACGTTTCTCGTTCATCCTCCGTTAACTTTGGTCAGTCAGTCTCTTTACCTGTGGGGCCTAGCTTGAATTGGTACGCACACCGGATTGCTCACGTTTCCGGCTTCAAAGGTGCCCACAGCACTGGTTTTCGACTCCCTGGAAGGGGCAACATCAAGTGAAGGTTCTTCGCTTTGGCCGCGCAGCGGCAGTAATCTCCGTCGCCGCGCTCGCACTGACCGCCTGCGGCACTGACAGTGCAACCGACGAGCCAGCAGAGACCACCGGAGACAACGGCTCGGTAGAAAGCACCGTCACTGGCACGCTGACAGGCTCTGGTGCTTCTTCTCAGGGCGCGGCAATGACCGCCTGGCAGACCGGCTTCACCGAAGCCAACCCCGACGCTACAGTGCAGTACTCACCGGATGGATCCGGCGCAGGACGCGAAGCTTTCCTGGCCGGTGGCGTGCAGTTCGCTGGTTCGGATGCCTACCTGGATGAGGAAGAGCACGCTGCGGCGCAGGAGGTCTGCGGACCCGAGGGCGCCTTCAACATCCCTGCCTACATCGCACCGATTGCCGTGGCATTCAACCTGCCAGGTATTGACGAAGTGAACATGGATGCCGAGACCATCGCCTCAGTCTTCCGCGGCGACATCACCAACTGGAATGACGAGGCAATCGCTTCCCAGAACGAGGGAGTGGAACTCCCCGACCTGGCCATCACGGTTGTCCACCGCAGCGACGAGTCGGGCACCACCGAGAACTTCGTCGACTACCTTGCCGCGGCCGCGCCTGACGTGTGGACCGATGAGGTCTCGGGTGACTGGCCAGCCGAGATCGTTGCCGAGAACGCTCAGGGCACCAACGGAGTGGTCTCGACCACCTCCGGCACCGAAGGGGCAATCACCTACACCGACGCTTCAGCTGTCGGTGACCTGGGTCAGGTCCTGGTACAGGTTGGCGAAGAGTACGTTGCTCTCACCCCCGAAGCTGCCTCGCGTGCCGTAGAGGTTGCCGAGCCCGCGGAGGTAGAAGGCGCACCTGAGATCGACATGTCCTTCAACCTGACCCGCGACACCACCGAGTCTGGTGCCTACCCAATTGTGCTGATCTCCTACCACGTCTACTGCACTGCCTACCCAGACCAGGAGACGGTCGACCTGGTCAAGGCATTTGGCTCCTACGCCATCAGTGAAGACGGGCAGGCGGATGCCGCTGATTCGGCCGGCAACGCTCCGATCTCCGAGGGGCTGCGCGAGCAGGCCCAGGCCGCAATTGATTCGATCACGGTTGCCTCCTAGCATGCTTCGGCTACCCCGCCCGGTCTTTATCGACCTGGCGGGGTTGTCCTTTGCGCTCAGCTACTAGGCTGGGTATGCAGTCACCTCCTCCACCACTGACAACGCCTACTTTTGGCGGCTCAGCCGGAACAGTCCAGCCTCACGTGCATCGAAGGGTTCACTAGTGTCCACGAAGACGGTGTCAACGAACGCGTTGCGCAACGCCGGCAGCAGCGGCCAATCAGGGGACAAGATCTTCTCGACCGCCAGTCTGCTAGCTGGTTGTCTGATCCTTGCCGTGCTCTTCAGTGTGGCAATTTTCCTGTTGGGCCAAGCCCTCCCCACCTTCGCTGCCGACCCAGCCGATATATCCGGCGGCAACGGATTCTTCTCCTACATCTGGCCGATAGTCATCGGTACTGTCATAGCCGCGACCATCGCGCTGATCCTCGCCACACCGGTTGGTATCGGCGTCGCACTCTTCATCTCGCACTATGCACCACGCCGGCTCGCCCAGGGCTTTGGCTACCTGATCGACCTTCTGGCGGCCATCCCGTCGGTAGTTTATGGAGCGTGGGGCTATGCGGTGCTGGCACCTCAGTTGGCGCTGGCCTATAACTGGCTGGCAACCAACCTGGGGTGGATTCCCATTTTCGAGGGGCCTGCCAGTAATACCGGCCGAACAATGCTCACTGCGGGGATAGTTCTCGCTGTGATGGTCCTCCCAATTATTACCTCTCTCAGCCGGGAGATCTTCCTCCAGACTCCCAAGCTTCATGAAGAGGCATCGCTGGCGCTCGGCGCCACCCGCTGGGAAATGATCAAGATGTCGGTGCTGCCGTTCGCTCGCCCGGGGATCATCAGCGCCGCCATGCTGGGGTTGGGGCGAGCGTTGGGCGAAACCATGGCTGTTGCACTTGTCCTCTCCGGCGGGGCGCTTACCGCCAGCCTCATCCAGACAGGTAACCAGACCATCGCCGCGGAAATCGCTCTCAATTTCCCTGAAGCATTTGGGCTTCGACTGAGTGAACTCATCGCCGCTGGCCTGGTGCTCTTTGTCATCACCCTGGCCGTGAACGTTATCGCCCGGTGGATTATCAGCCGCCACAAGGAATTCTCAGGTGCCAACTAATGTCTAACGCAACCATGACCCGGCGTCCTTCCCAGTTCACCAAGAACAAGCTTCCGAAATGGTCCATCTGGGCCGTGTTGGCTGGCGCGCTGATCCTCGGTGCAGCTGTTTCGGCTCTACTCGGGTTCAGCCCGATCACTATGGCAATCTTCGCGGCGGTCTTCTTTGTCGTCGGCGGCACAGGGGTTTCGGCCGCGGTGGAAGGCGGACGTAAAGCACGCGACCGGCTCGCTACCTACCTGGTCTACGGCGCGTTTATTGTAGCGGTATTACCGTTGATCTCGGTGATCTGGACAGTGCTTGAACGTGGCATGCCAGGACTAACCTACAACTTCCTCTTCCGTTCAATGAACGGGCTTACTGGCGCCATCGACAACCAGACTGTGATCGACGGTACTCCAGTACTAGGCGGCGCTTACCATGCAATCCTGGGCACCCTGCAAATCACGCTGTGGGCCACGATTATCTCGGTACCTGTGGGTTTGCTGGCTGCAATTTACCTGGTTGAGTACTCTACCGGCGGTCCGCTCAGCAGGGCAATCACGTTCTTTGTCGATGTCATGACCGGCATCCCCTCAATTGTCGCCGGCCTTTTCGCTGCGGCCCTGTTCGGGCTGATCTTCGGCCCAGGCACCCGGACCGGATTTGTGGCCGCGGCCGCCCTGTCGGTGCTGATGATCCCGGTGGTGGTTCGTGCAACCGAGGAGATGTTGAAGATCGTACCGAACGAGCTTCGTGAAGCCTCGTTTGCCCTGGGCGTGCGAAAATGGCGGACCATTACGAAGGTGGTCATTCCGACAGCGATTTCGGGCATCGCCTCCGGCGTTACGCTGGCGATCGCCCGTGTGATTGGTGAAACCGCACCGATTCTGGTCACGGCGGGTTTCGCCCGGGGAATCAACCTCGACGTCTTTAGTGGGTGGATGAGTACCCTTCCCACCTATATTTACTATCAGATCATTACCCCAACGTCGCCAACCAGCACCGACCCCAGCACGCAGCGAGCCTGGGCGGCCGCTCTGATTCTGATCATCCTCGTGATGCTCCTGAACCTTGTCGCCCGCCTCATTGCCCGGATGTTCGCTCCAAAAACCAGCCGCTGACCGGCGCTGCACAACCACTAAGGATTTAGATGTCAAAGCGTATCGACGTCAAGGATTTGAACGTCTACTACAGCAAGTTTCTTGCCGTTGAGGATGTTAACGTAACCATTGAGGCCCGTTCTGTCACTGCCTTCATTGGGCCATCCGGCTGCGGTAAGTCGACCTTCCTGAGGACATTGAACCGGATGCACGAGGTCATTCCCGGTGCGCGTGTTGAGGGCGAGGTGCTGCTCGACGGCGATGACCTGTACGACGATGGGGTGGACCCCGTGCACGTACGAAGCCAGATCGGGATGGTCTTCCAGCGGCCCAACCCGTTTCCTACCATGTCCATCCGTGACAACGTGCTCGCTGGTGTGAAGCTCAACAGCAAACGCATCAGCAAATCCGATGCCGATGCCCTCGTGGAGAAGTCGCTACGCGGCGCCAATCTGTGGAACGAGGTTAAGGACCGTCTCGCGCGTCCGGGCTCCGGTCTCTCTGGTGGGCAGCAGCAGCGCCTCTGTATTGCGCGGGCCATCGCAGTGTCGCCCGAGGTAATCCTGATGGACGAGCCCTGTTCAGCGCTGGACCCCATCTCCACGCTCGCCATCGAGGACCTCATCAACGAGCTGAAGAATGACTACACGGTGGCGATTGTCACCCACAATATGCAGCAGGCAGCCCGAGTGTCTGACAAGACTGCCTTCTTCAACATCGCCGCAACCGGCAAACCGGGGAAGCTGATCGAGTTCGGACCCACAACAGATATCTTCAACAACCCGAAGGAGAAGTCCACCGAGGACTACGTCTCCGGCCGGTTCGGCTGAGCCGACCCGGTCCTCGACGGGTCTGACTAGAGAAGCGGGCTCATCGCCAGGAAGAGGATGCCGCCGATCAGGGCGGTCACCACCGCCGTCGAGAACCACACGAGTAGCACTTTCACCACTTCGCGCCCCCGGACCGTAGGGAACCTCTGGTTGGCGCCGGCGCCAAGGATGGCCGAGGTCATGGTGTGGGTGCTGGAGAGCGGCATCGCCAGCGAAATGGAGCCGACGAAGAGCATGGCCGAGCTGACACCCTGGGCGGTCATACCGCGCAGCGGGTCCACCCGCACCAGACGGTGGGACAGGGTGTGGGTAATTCGCCAGCCGCCGAAGAGCGATCCGGTAGCCAGCAGGACCGCTGCGAATATTTGCACCCAGAGTGGAATGTCGGAGCCTGTTGCGACTCCGCTTCCGATCAGAGCGAGGACCACCACCGCCATGGTCCGCTGCCCATCCTGCAGTCCATGACCGAGCGCAAACACGCCGGCCAGCACTGACTGGGCCATCCGGCTGCCCGAGTTCACCTTCCGTGGCGGGCTGTAGCGAACCAGCCAGATGGCTGGAAACACTGCCAGGTAGGCGAGCAGATAAGCCACCAGGGGTGAAAGAAGCAGGGGTAGGGCAATCTGCAGGAGGAACACCTGCTCGGAGTCCGCAATCGATTCCCCACCCACCAGGGCCGAGGCCCCGCCGGAACCGATCAATCCGCCGATGAGAGCGTGTGTGGACGACGACGGTTTGCCGCGATACCAGGTGAAGAGGCCCCAGCTGATTGCCGCGATCAGGCCAGCAATCAGAATTCCGAGCCCCACCCGGCCGGGTGGAACACGCAGCGCGTCACCGGTGAAGAGCAGAGCGACCCCGGTGCCGAGGAGTGCGCCGATGAGATTGAAGAAGGCCACCAAAAGGACCGCGACGCTTGGAGTGAGGGCTCTTGTGCGGACGGCAGTGGCGACAGAGTTGGAGACGTCGTGGAAACCGTTGAGAAAAGCAAACCCTCCGGCCAGCAGCACAACTATGCCGAGGAGGACAAACTCCATCTACGATTCCTTGACGAGGATGCTGCCCACGTGTGTAGCGACCTTGCGGATGTCCTTGGTGACATCGACTAGCTGATTGGCGACATCGCGGTGCCGGGCGTAAACCAGAGGCTTGTGATCATTGAGGATTTCTGAACACCAGATCCGGTGAGTACGCTCGGCGCGTTTCGCCAGCCGGAGGATCTCGATCCAGTACTCCTCCAGCTCGTCCATCGAGTTAAGGCGTTTCATTGCCCCAGCGGTCAGCTCCGCCTGGCGGGTAATCACCTCCAGCTGCTCGGTGGCCCGGCGGCTCAGCTTGCTGAGCTGATACAGGGAGATGAGCTCGGCTGCTCCGTCGAGTTTTTCAATCGCTTCGTTCAGGAGCCGGGACAGGGCGTAGAGATCCTCCCGAGGAAGCGGGTTAACGAAGCTGCTGCGCATCGAGGTGAGCAGGGCAAAGTGGAGGTCTGTCGAATTGGCCTCATGCTGATGCAGTTCCTCGGCCAATCGATCGTAGTCGCGCGTCGCGGCGCCGAGGATTCCCGACATGGTGCTCACGCCCAGTACAAGTTGCTGCGCCATGTCGGAGAGCAGCACAAGGCCAGCGTCCTCCTGCGGAAAGAGGCGAAGCTTCACGTGGGTACCTAACCTGCCGGGCGTCGAGTCAATGAGGTGCTGCCTAAGAATAACTGACGGGTCCGCTGAGGCTCACTTTGGTTTATCCGCTCGCGTCACGGTGACCGGTTGAGCTGGCTGTGGCACTCGAAATATCTCGCTGTTGGCGCAAAAATGGTGCCGAACCGGGAGCGCCTCTCGGCGGAAGGCCGCTCGAAGCGGCTAAATGTTGAAGCCCGGGGGTTCCACGGTCCGACACCACTTTCAGTCTTCTCCTCCGGTGCGCTCATGTCAACATTGGCCACCGGCAGCGTTGCGGTCTAGGGCGTGTCTCCTAATTCTTTGAGCCAAATAGTGATGGCTCGGAGTACGACTCCTCCGCGGTACGTGAGGGCGAGTTTGTCGTACCGGGTGGCCAGACCGCGCCATTGTTTGAAGGTGTTGAAGGAACGTTCAACAACGTTGCGCCGTTTGTAGGCTTCCCTGTCGAGACCGACGGGTCTTCCACCACTGCGGCCGCGGCGTTTACGGTTCGCTTGCTGGTCGGAGCGTTCCGGGATGACCGCCTGGATCCCGCGGGAACGCAGGAGGTTCCGGTTAGCTTTGGAAGAATACGCCTTATCTCCCAACGCCCGGTCCGGCCTGGTCCGAGCCCTGCCTTTGCCTATCCGCGGGACGT
>NZ_KI914747.1:13218-19917 GCF_000520515.1 Arthrobacter sp. H20 | reverse complement strand
CGCTTCCGCGGCCGGCCCGGTCACCGCGCTCATATCCGAGGTGAGAGGTCAGCTCAGCGTCCATCCCGCGCTCAAGGACCGCCTTGACCAACTCCGGCAGGAATCCACCGACGCCCGTCAGAGACACACCGTCCTCATCGACCCGCGACATCAGCCGATCGATCACTTCATCGGAAAACAACTCCTTACGCAGTGCCCGCGCAGCAGGCACCGAGTCCGGCGCGATCCCTATGTTCTTTCCATCGGTCTCGGTCATGCTCACAATGAAACTCCTTCGTCTCAAGAAGACCGCTTACACAGACTATTTGACACCCCCCCGAAGCGTTCCGCTGGTCCGCGGCCCGGAAGGTCACCAAAACCGCGACGGTGTCCCTGCAGGGCAACACCTACCAGGTCGACCCGGGCCTGGCCGGCACCCGCGTCGAGCTGGTCTATGACCCGTTCGACCTGGCCGGGCCCGTCGCGGTCACCGCCGCTGGCGGCGTCCCGGCCGGGGAAGCTGTCCTGCTGGACATCCGCCGGCATGTCCACCCCAAGGCCGTCAACGCCGCCAAAGACGCCGACGCCGGAGCGAGGAACGCCGCCTCCGGGATCGATTATCTGCGCCTGGTCGAAACCCGCCACAAAACCGCGATGACCGGCGCCCCGATCAGCTACGACAAAATCACCACAGCCGCAGCGCCCGCCGCGGCCCGGATCACGGAAGAGGCCCTATGAGCATCGAGAACCTGCAGTCGCACTACGGCTTTACCCGCATGCCCTTCGGCCGCTCCATCCCGCCCCAGGCCCTGCACCCCCACCCCGGGCACCGTGAGGCCATCGCCCGGATCCAGTGGTGCATCAGTCAGCGCCAGATGGGGGTCATCACCGGGGAAGTCGGTGCCGGCAAGACCGTCGCCGTCCGCGCCGCACTGGCCCAGCTCGAGGCCTCCCGGCACCAGATGATCTATATCGCCGACCCCACGATCGGCATGCGCGGGATCCAGTCCCAGATCGTGACCGCCCTGGGCGGGACCCCTGCGTTCTACTCCGGGGTCCTCGCGCACCAGACCGCGTCCCTGCTCGCCGGGGAACTGGACGAACGATCGCGCCTGCCCGTGGTCGTGATCGACGAGGCCCACCTGCTGGGCAACACCGACCTGGAATCCCTCCGGATGCTCACCAACACCGAGATGGACACCGGCAGCCACTTCGCACTGCTGCTCGTCGGCCAACCCACCCTGCGCCGCCGGCTCAAACTCGCGGTCCTGGCCGCCTTGGACCAACGGATCTCCACCAGGTTCTCCATCACCGGCATGGACCTCGCCGCCACCGCGGACTACATCCGTCACCACCTCAAATACGCCGGCAGATCCGACACCCTGTTCTCCGACGACGCCGTCGCCGCGATCCACCAGGCCGCCCGCGGCTACCCCAGGGCCGTGAACAACCTCGCCGTCTCCGCCCTGATCGCGACCTACGCCGGCAACAAGGCCATCGTGGACCTCTCCGCGGCCCAGTCCGCGATCACCGAAAACAGCGAATAAAACCCGCCGTCACCAAAGACGGCCACCACGTCAACCTGACAACGAACGCCCCGCCGAAACCCGCCGGCGGGGCGTTTCCATGCCCGGCCCGCCGTCACCCGATATGACGCCGCCATCGTCAAATAACGCGATGGGTAACACTTACACAATCACCTTGACAGGCTCTCTCCGAACCCGACGGCACCACCCTGCTCAAAACCCTCACCTACACCGGGAAGGCCGGTCACGTCGATTCCCTCCCCCATGTCCTCACCGGGCACACCAAAAACGAAGTGTCCTGGCGGATCTCCGACCACTACCCCCTCTGGGCCGAATTCCGCCTCACACGCCCCTAACCACATCCCACCATGGAGATCCGGTATCCGCCCCAAGGTACCCGGCAGAGCATGACCTGCGAGCTATAAACAAGCACCGAGTACTGCGAAGCGGATAGTCCTTCCGCAAGCCACCCTGAAAGCAATATTGTGTGGACGTGACCCTTCCCGCCGGTACAGAGGTGGAGGACCCCGACGACTGGGGTCCGTGCATTTCCACGGCAGAGTGGAAACTGATGTACCTGCGGGGGCTACCACCAGAACAAATAGCCCGACTATGCCGGGTGCCAGCAAAACGGGTCCGCCGAGTCCTCCGAGCGTCCGAAAAAGCCCACCCTGAGCTGGCCAGTAAACGTCTGATACTCAATGATCGCCCCGCTCCGCCAACCGCTGCGAAGCTGCGCCGAAAACCACCGCGGGCTTCCTGGGACACCCACCTCGATGAAGTTAAAAACTTCCATCAACGGCACCAGCGGCTGCCTCGTATCCTTTCCAAAGACCCAGTGGAACAGCGTCTTGCCGTGTGGGTCGCCGGCCAACGCAAGCAAATTCGCAATGGATCGATAGATACTGCCCGGGAGGAGCTGCTAGGGGCTGCTCTCGGAGACTGGATAGGGCCTCCGCGGCCAACAGTAGAAACCAGCATGTGGGACCAACACCTGACCGAAGTGGCAAACGCGATCGCAGGTGAGGGGCGTCCACCCCGATTCCGGAGAGGTACCACCCGGCACGAAAACACTTTAGCGACCTGGCTGGTCACCCAACGTGGACTTCACCACCGCAACACCCTGGACCCGGCCCGGCAAGCCGCTTGGATGAGCAGATCCCGGGATGGGCTACCGCCTGGCGGTAGTCGCACAAACGTAGGTACACCACCATCACAAACGGGCACGAGTAGCGAGACAAATATCCTCGGCGTGTCGAGCCTCGGCAAAGAGTCTCCACCAATCCATCGTTATCGGACTCTCTCTATGACTTATCTCTGCCAGTAGTTTCCTCGGTCTACCTGAGATCGCCTGGAATGCCATGGGGTATGTTGATCAAAGGACGGCCTCGGTTACCGTTGTTCACTGTTCACCACATTTTCCGTCTGACCGCACGGCGAGCTACCACCAAAGGGCACTCGTTATGAACAGACAAGACGACGCACACTTCAACACCGCCGACCATGAAAAAGTGGTGCCAGTACACACCACTGGGCCAGGAATCGTTCGCTGAGTTCGAAAGCGTCCGAGCGTAGATCCGCCGGAGTGGACTTTCAGGCAGATCACAAACCACTAGCCGAGCTTCTTCACCGTGCGGGCGAAGGAGACCGGGATGCTTTCACCACGTTCTACCAACTCACATCGGGCCGGGTCTATGGTCTTGCGCGCCGAGTCATCATCGATACCGAGATAGCCCACGACGTCACCCAGGAAATCTTTCTGCTCGTCTGGCAGGACGCCCACAAATACAACCCCACAATCGGTAATCCCATGGCCTGGCTCATGACCATCACCCACCGCCGAGCCGTTGATAAAGTCCGCTCAGAACAAGCCAGAACCGACCGGGACGCACGCTGGGGTGTCGCCAACCACAGCCCGGACTACGACGTCGTAGCCGAAACCGTTACCACCAGAATAGAAGCCCAATCCGTCACCACCTGCCTGGGAAGCCTCTCTCCCGCCCAACGAGAAGCAATCAGCCTCGCCTACTACAACGGCCTGACCTACCGCGAAGTCGCCGAACGTCTGTCCATCCCGCTACCGACCATCAAAACCAGAATCCGAGACGGACTCAAACACCTGAGAACCTGCCTAGACGAGGGCCCAACCAAGTGACCCCTCTCCTTCAAAACCAGACAGCAAACATCGAGCAGACCCCCTCGATGGAAGAACCGGCACGGCGGCTCGCCGATCTTCAGTCAGCCCGCGCCCACCTGGCACGCACCGTCCTTAGCTTCTTGGCAGGATGCGTAAACACCGATTCGATCTGCGACCCCAGCGCGCACATCACACCAAATACACAACGACTACTCAGCGCAGCAATACGTGACTTAGTGGCCATAGACGATCAACTGGATGAATCCCGCAATCCGCTCCCCACACCCTTTCCCGAACGCGTTCAGTAGAAAGTAGAACCGATGGACCACAACAGTAGGATCACGCCAGAAGAGCTATTCCCGGCGGATCTAACCATCCTGGATGACACCGAGGTGGAAGTGCTCAACAGCAAGGTTCGCCGTGAACTGGACGCTGAATACCTCGATTCAAATCCTGAACCTGAAACTGAAGGACGACTAGAAGAACTCACTACCGAGCTCAACCGACGCGACCTCGTTACAGCACAACCACCGCACGAAACGGGCGACCCGCTGGAACCCACTACTCCCGATCGATAACCATCGTTTCCGGTCGGTCATATGCCCTTTCCCGAAGACGGCCGCACTGCATCGGTCAGAGACCCCTACCGGACAGGCGCTTCCCGGATTCTAGGTGCACCCTCGGTATTCCATGTGAAGAGCGTCAGATGCCAGAGGTGGGGCCGCTTAGGTGATGGATCGATTAACCCGCGCGCCCCTATGCGTTCCAAATCTTCACGGTATAGAAAGCCGATTCTCCGGCGAGCGTCGGCAAACTCTGGGTCGCATCCTGCTCGACGAGGCGCACGCGCTGTCGCGGAGACTCAGCGCAAACTCGTGAGTTTGAAAAGTAGCGGACTCTGTCGGCGTGGCCAAGGCCCCTCGCCTCCCGCCGGGATGCGTGACAGATAGTGGCCCGGGCAATTGGCTCCGCCGTGTGGCGAGGGTGCTCGTTCATCATGGCAGGTTCCCGATTACCACCTGAAACACAACGACGAGAAAGAATGCCTCGAGGCCGTGCATGATGACGGCCACCCATATTGATTGAAAGCGCTTCGTCGCCCAGGCGATGCCGAGCGAGCCGAGGATGAGGCTTGGCCAGTACCAGATCTTGTGCACGTGGTAGAGGGCGAAGAGCACGGTGTTGGCGACCCAGTCCCAGCGCCCAAAGACTCCGGACATGCGCGGCAGAAGCACTCCGCGAAAGAGCAGTTCTTCGCCTAGCAGGTAGTTGAACAGGGCGCTGGTGACTGCCAGTCCCAGGATCCACCATTGACCCTGTAGCGATGCATCGTCGAGGGCGGCGAACGTCGTGTACACGGGCTCGATGAGACGGGGATCCATTACTCCGGCCAGCCAACTGAGCCACGCTCCGTCCAGGCCTGTCGCAAGCAGGCCGCCCAATGCGTTCGCGGCCAGGGCGGGGATGATCCACAGCCAGAGAACGTGGCGGGGCTGCTTTGTCTTCGGGTGCAGGGGACGGTTGATCCACAGCCGCGTCTTCAGCACCGACCATTGCAGAGTTTTCAGCTCCAGCCGGAGCACGATGAGTGAAACCACGAACTGCCACATCATGCCGACGACCATCAGGATCCAGTAGATCAGCCCGGGGTTCATGGTGCTCCGAGCGATAAGGGCTGGCGCCACAACGAATGCGAGCAGGCCCATCGGCGCGGTCGCTGAGGCCCATATACCCAGGATGGTGACCAAGGAATATTGGGCCGAGTCTCCGCCTGAGCGTGGCGGAGCCGGTGATGTGTGGGGTGTTTTGACTGTCATGGTGTCAAGCCTCCCGCGGTGGGTGTAGTGCCGCATCACCACGCAGTCGCGAGAATGCTCGCGCGGCTACCCCCACAGGTGACCCCGTATACGCCTGTAGGGCGACGCGGCCGCACCGGTCTGCCGCTACTCTGAAGCCATGTTTCGAACCTCGCGCTTGGGCTTCGTGGTCGACGTCGCCCTCATGTTGGGGTTTCTTGCGATTGGGTGGTTCGGCGCGGCCGACGCGCCGGCGAGCGAACCTACCTACGAGTACCTGCCCCGCGACGGACTCTTTCTCGTCCTGCTGGTTGCCGCCACCGTGCCCGGCCTCGCGTGGCGACGCTGGCCGACTGCAGCGTTCGTGGTGTCTCTCGCCGCCTTGACCGCGCTGTGGTCGCTTGGGTACAACGCCAGCGGGGCGCTGTTGATTCTCTTGGTTGGCGCTTATTGGGTTTCAAGCACTCGACTGCTACGAGAGGCTGCACTGTGCGGTGCGCTGGTGCTCATCAGCGTGACGACCTTGCTATTCGTCAACGGTGCACCTTTTTCATTCTTTCAGTGGCTTGCGTCCATCGTCTCACTCGGCATGGTATTCGCGCTGGGTCGGTCGAGCCTGTTGCGTGGTGAGTTGGCGGATGCCCGTGCACAGGCTGTCGAAGAGTCAGCCTTGCGTCGGGCCGGCGAAGAGAGACTGCGCGTATCGGGCGAGCTGCACGACATAGTCGGGCACTCGTTGGGAATCATCGCAGTACAAGCGGGGGTGGGCAGGTACCTCATGGATCACGACCCAAAGCGCGCCGCCGATGCCCTCGATCACATTTCCGACGTCAGCCGCCGATCGCTCGAAGACATGCGCTCGGTAGTGGCGACCCTGCGTGGCGGCGGTACCAGCTACGAGCCTCTCCGGGGACTCGCTGACCTGCACGAACTTGTCAAGACGACGCGCTCGACCGGGCTGCAGGTGACGCTCACTCTAGATGGCGACGCCGATGCGATGCCCCGGCAAGTGGGTGCGGCCGTCTATCGTGTCGTGCGTGAGGCGCTCACCAACGTGATTCGGCACGCTGGCGCAACTCGCGTCGATGTATCCATTACCCTCGACGAGCGCCGCGTCGGGCTCACAGTTTGCGACGATGGTGAGGGAGCGGCCCCGCCACCCCTACGCGGCGCGGGGTCGGGCCACGGCATTGCGGTCATGCGCGAGCGGGCCGAGGCCTTGGGTGGCACTCTCTCGGCCGAGCCCCATCCTGCCGGCGGG
>NZ_KI914747.1:0-13118 GCF_000520515.1 Arthrobacter sp. H20 | reverse complement strand
GGTTTGAGGTCACGGCGAGTTTTCCCACGGAGCCGGTGCGATGATCTCGGTGGTCATCGTCGACGACGAGCGGTTGGTGCGCTCGGGCTTTGAGGCGCTCCTAAGCTCGGATGCCGAGATCGAGGTCGTGGGCACGGCTGAGACGGGTGACGACGCCCTGAGAGTCGTGCGGCGCGAGAAGCCCGACGTGGTGCTGATGGACATCCGGATGCCCGGCCGCGACGGCGTGAGCGCTACCGCCGCTATCACTGCTGACCCGGCGCTCAGCGCGACAAAGGTCATCGTCCTCACTACGTTCGATGTTGACGAGTATGTTAGCGCGGCGCTGCGTGCAGGGGCGAGCGGATTTCTACTGAAGGATGCTCGGCCGACCGAACTACTCGCGGCGATGCACACCGTCGCGCGGGGAGACTCGGTGCTCTCACCGACGTTGCTATGCCGGCTCATGGCCGCGTTCGTGCAGACCAGTGCTGTGCCGGCTCCGCCAGCGTGGATGGCGACGCTCACTCCCCGCGAGGCTGAGGTGCTGAGTGAGGTTGCGCGCGGGCTGAGCAACACTGAGATCGGTGGTGCTCTGCACATGTCGGCCGCGACGGCAAAGACTCACGTCGGTCGACTGCTCACGAAGCTGCGCGCACGCGACCGCACGCAGCTTGTGATCGCCGCCTACGAGGCGGGGTTGGTGGAGCGTTCGCTGTCGTCAACCTCCGACATGGAGCCACCCTGGGAGCATCCGCCATTCGTCATGGGTCGCGACGATCGGCCTCCATTTCGCACGGAACCAGGATCTTCAGCGGAAGGATAGCGAACGAGTCCAGCCGAAAACCCCCGGTCGCTGTGACGACGAAGGCCATCGCAGTTCGGCTGGCGTGAGTGCTCACGATTTGCCTCGACTCGGTGGTGTGGGGAAAAGGTGGTGGGTGGCATCTTCGTGCGCGAGGCGTCGCAGGCCAGCGAACAGTGGGTCGCCGAGGATGCTGCCAACAACCATGAGCTCAGCCAGCTCGTCAGGGTCGGACAGTGAGGTAAGTGCGTGAAGGTCAGCAGCTGCGGCGGTCGATGCTGCAGCCGCATAGGCACCGAGATACGCGTCGGTCAGATCGAGATCGATGGCGCGCAGTCCGTCAAGAGCTCGCGCCGCAGCATCGATACCGGGATTGTCGAGAGTGAAGCTCCACCCCTGCGACTTTGCAAGTCGAATCACGTGATCCCGCGACATGGCGGAGGGAGTGGACGCGGGGGTGCGCGGCGTAATCATGGCGCGCTATCTGCTCGGCGTGACCGCAACGAAGTGGCAAGACGCGATTGCGGCGACAGTCGCCTGGTATCGAGAAAACCCGGCCTAGAGAACTGAAGAATCCACCGCCGCCAGAGGAGCGGCCCGTGGCGGGGCCGGAAGGAACTGCAGCGGACTGAGGCAATTCCTTGACATCAGGTTCAACCAGTCGATGCAACACTGGCTTGTTGGAGCAACAGTAACTGCTCGTTGAATGCTTCCGCGGGGGTCGTCCAGCCAAGTGTCTTGCGGGGCCGGGTGTTGAAGGCGTGGGCGACAGCTTCGATGTCCTCGGCTGGGTGCACTGGCACAACACGCAGCGCCTCCACGGTTACCTCGGCGACATCCCACCCGCCGAGTTCGAGCAGACGTTCTATGCTGACCAAACCAACACCGCTCAACTGGTGGAAATCAAATAGCGCGAGTCACCATTAGAACCAGGGCACTTCAATGCGGCGAGTAGGCAGAACTTCGACGGGGGTTTTCCTGCGTTGTCTCGCCGAATAGCGAGCCAGCAAACTGTCGACAGATGAGCTAATGATGAGAACTCCTAGCGCTGCCTTTCGCTTCAGTGCTTGACTAGCCCATCGGAAAGTGGCCCGGCTGACCGTGGTCCAAGACGACGGCGCCACGCTTGCGATGGCTATCGACTCGGCGGTGCGCCTCAGAAATCTCGGCAAGCGGGTAGGTGCCGTCGACGACCGCCCGAAGCTGACCGGCGTCGAACAGGTCGACTAGATACTCCAGGTCAGTCGCTAAGTGCTGACCGGGTGTGGCGACCACAGTGAATCCGTG
The DNA here is from genome assembly GCF_000520515.1 of Arthrobacter sp. H20. Taxonomy (GTDB): domain Bacteria; phylum Actinomycetota; class Actinomycetes; order Actinomycetales; family Micrococcaceae; genus Arthrobacter_D. Next base: position 11,047 of record NZ_KI914747.1, on the reverse strand, counting down.
TCGCTTGCTCTCGGCTGACGCCCTTAAGAGAGATCGCAGGTCGCTCGAGACGAGCAGCACGGCACCCCCAGGCTCGACGATGGACTGCACCCGCGACACCGGGGCATTGCCGACGCAGTCCATGACGATGTTGTACCGCAAGTCACCCGCGGCGAAGTCGCCAGAGGCAAAGTCGGTGGTGGTGTAATCGAGAACACGGTCGGCCCCAAGCGCCGTGACGGGGGATGCATTGCTAGCACTACACACGGCCGCGCCACCACTTCCTGGGTCACGCGCCGAGAACGGTCCTTCACGGGGCGGGAATTCAATGCCGAGTGGGGCCGGGAGGTCGAAGCTTTGGTGAATGAACGGACCAGGGCTGGCTTCCCTCCGGCGAGTGTCGTGTCGACAACGGGCCTCCCACTGACCCGCCAATATGCGGACGGACGTCATCCTGTGGGCCACCGGGTTCCGTCCGGCGCTGGACCACCTTGCCCCACTGAAACTGCGGGAGCCTGAGGGTGGAATCCGGATGGACGGGGTTCAGGTGATCAAAGACCCGCGGGTGCTGCTGGTGGGCTACGGGGCCTCTGCCTCGACGCTCGGCGCGACCCGCGCAGGCAGGGCTGCGGCAGTCGCGGCAGTGCAGCGCCTTCAACTCACGGGCACAAACGCCACGGGTGCGGCATCAGAAGATAAGGTTCAATCCATTCCACCCGGTGCCGACCTGCACACGCGGTAGCCAGCCCCCAGATCCGTTTCCTGGGTACAGCCACAGGGTGCCCTGGGAATCCCGAGCCAGAACGTCAGCGGTTCGGTCACCGTTGAAATCCCCAGGACTCATCACCGCCGTCAGCGAGTTCCAGCCGTGCCCCACCCGAGCGCGCGGCAGCCACCCACCCCTCCCATTGCCCGGGTAGAGCCACAAATACCCTGTCGTTGCTTCGCGTGCGAGCAGGTCCACCCGACCGTCGCCGTTGAAATCACCGGGACCCACGATGCTGTTGAAAACGTTCCAACCAGAGCCGACCCGTAACCGCGGCAACCACCCGCCGGTGCCGCTCCCCCGGTAGAGCCACAGATACCCGGTGGCCCGTTCCCTGGCAAGGACGTCAACCAACTGGTCACCGTTAAAATCCCCCGGTCCGACGATCGTGTTGAATACGTTCCAGCCGTGACCGACGCGGATCCGTGGCAGCCACCCCCCTTTACCATTCCCCCGGTAGAGCCACAGGTACCCGGTAGCTGCCTCGCGTGCCAACACGTCGGCTGGGCCGTCGCCGGTGAAGTCCCCAAGTGTCTCAAGAGTGCTGAATCCCTGCCAGCCCACGCCGATGCGGATTCCACTCCACGCTGTGCCGCTCCCTTTCCCCCGGTACATTCGCAGGTCACCGGTCGCGGTGACGCGGGCCAGGATGTCGTTGTTCCAGTCCCCGTTGAAGTCGGCGGTGGACAGGGACAGTGTGGAAGCGGGGATCGCCAAGGGTGTGAAGGCATACGGCTCGCAGGTCAGGTCGTAGTCGCGGGTGTCGTCGTACCACTGCGAAAGGTAGACCCGGCCGCCGGAGAAGCTCGGCTGGCGGCACCGGTCCAGCGCCTCGTTTGGATAGTCCAGCCTGCCAGCAGTGGCCCAGACTGGCACTCCGGGCAACCGCCACGAACCCGTGATCTCGGCCCATCCCGAGGCGTAGGAGTAAAGACCATAGGAAAACCCTGCGTCGCGGAGCCCGCGCATCAGTCCCTCGATGATGAGCCGGTTGTCGCGTTGCTGCACTGTAGTGCTGACGGGCCACGGCTGAGCCGGGCGAGGTTCGACGTCGATCCACACCACCGGTGGCCGGAAGCCGACCCGGTTCATGCTGGCGACGGCGAATAGTGCTTCGGAGTACCCCACGTTCGAGAGCCGACCCGCACGGGTAGTGCTGGCCCACGGCCCCCGGGTGCCATAGGTGCTCAGCTGGGCGGCAGTGGGAAACCCAGCCATGGCGTAGCCGTGGCTTTTCTTGTTGTTGGTCTTGGTCCAGGTGACCTGGCTCGCCAGGCAGGGGTTCTCGGTAAAAGGCAAACCCTTGGTCAACCCGACGACGACGAACTGGGTTGAGGCTGGCGGCATGGGCAACCCGAAACCACCGACCGCTGGGTGGGCATTGGGGCCAGGAAACATCGTGGCCGTAAAGAGGTGCAGCCTGAGCCGTCGGCGCTTCGGTCACGAATCCGAGCAGGAGCGCAAGCGACGTCACGACAGCCATCACCATCCGCCGGAGCGAGCGAACCATCATGCGAACCACCTCATCCACCGCCTCCATTTTACCGCTGATAATTGGCGAAAGAGCCGCGAAGTGTGGACTATTCCTCCGGACGTGAGAGAGAGCTTTCGGCGATTCGATGCTCTTGCGGTCAACGGGTGAGCTCTGACCGGGCATCGGCTGTCACCGCAATGGGAATCCCCTCAGGCACCAGAAAGTTCACTATTGGGGGATGGACGACTGCGGTGAGCACCACCCGTGCAGTCCTGCTGTCCGGCGCGCCGGTTGCTGGGTCTATGGCCAATCCAGTGAACCGTGTTCCGGCGCCGGTCAAGTCCAGGTACTCCTGCACTGTCGATCGGACTGTCCCCGCATCCAGTTGAGGGACCGGAGCCGTTGCACCGGGCACAGGATCAGCCAATCCGAAGGTATCCGCCGCGGTCAACGCCGCTCCATCAGCTACTGACAATAGTTTCTGCCGGTCGAGGTAGACAGCCGATGCTCCCAGCACCACCGTGAGAATCAGCAAGGACAGCAGCAGATAGCCGATAACCAGGACTGTCACCTGTCCCTCCTGACGATCGGAGGGTTCGATGCCACCGGCAGGAACGGGCGAGCGGTGCGTCACCGGAATCGCTCAACCAACTGTGTCGCCGTCGAACTAACTGTGGCCGCCGAATCGTGCATGCCGCGTGCGGATGGCACGAACGGGAGCGAAATGCCCAGCCGAACATCGACCGTCACGCTTGAGCCCGGCGCGAGGCACTCGCCATTACACCGGATGTCAATCTCTGCATCTGACGACTCAAATCCGAAATCGCCCAACACCAGGGCCGCTGCCTGATGCGCCAGTGCTGTCGCCTCCGGGGCGGATGCCTCGGCCACATAGACTTTTGCCGCCTGATCGGCTGCCCCGACTACGGCGAAAGAACCTGCCTGCAGCTGACCGATCGTCAGGACGAAGTAAATGACCGGTACCAGCAAAACGAGTCCCAGGAAGATGAACTCCAGGACCGCGCTCCCGCTCTCCTGCTCATCAGTCGATGGACGGGCGGGGAAGCACCGCATGGCCAGTCACCTCCAGCACGCCCGCGGGACCGATCAGGCCGATAACCGGCAGCGGTGCCCGCACCGTCACCACCAACATTGACATGCCGTTTCGGTCGACCTCTCCCACCGAGATCTCCTCCGCATACCCGTCGCTGAGGGCAGCGGAAATGATGGCCTCGGTCCGCTGCGCAGCGTCGTCAGCTGATCGGTCGGCGAGGGTTCCATACCTTGCTCCGGAGGACGCCGCATCTATCAGGGTGTTACGCACATGCAGCACCATAGTGAGCTGAATGAGCGCAATGAAGATTACCGTCAACAGCCCTCCGATCAGCGCGAAATCCACTACCGCTGCGCCTCGCTCAGAAGTGGTCTTCCCGCCCGGATCCTCCAGCACCGCGGACCGCTTACGGGTTGACGCGACTGATCGCGTCGTTGAACATGCTCTCCAGCGCCGGGCCCGCCAGGGCCAGCAAGGCCGCCACCAGTACCGCTGACATAAGGGTGATCATTACCCAGCCGGGTACGTCGCCTCGCTCGGGTGGATCATCGTCCACGCTGCGGACCACCCCAGCCACCCGGCTAAGGGTGAGCACCAGAAGAAGGTACAGTGCGGGAAGGATCCGATGGATCGCTGGGTTCGGTTTCATGTTGTTCCTCTTCCATCGTCTCTGGTACATGACTGAACGATCACAGGCCAAGGCTAATCAGCGCGATGCCCGGGTACACGGCAAAAAGTACTGTCAGGGGAAGCACCCCGAATACGAGTGGGATCATCATCGCGATCTCCTTCTTACCCGCGGATTCCATCAGCTCTCGCTTGGCTACATCGCGGACGTCCTGCGCCTGGGCGTGGAGGACGTCCGCTAGCGGCGTTCCGCGCTGCACAGCGACAGTGATTCCATCGACAAAGCGCACCAAAGGCGTGAGCCGGGTTCTGTTCGAGAAATCCTGAAGCGCAGACATCAACGGTGCTCCAGCGCGAGTCTCGGCGAGAACGCGTTCAAACTCACCGGCAAGGTCGCCATGTGCTGTACGGCAGATCCGTTCAAGAGCACCCGCGGCGCTCTCCCCCGCGCTCACTGCCAGCGCCATGAGCTCGGCCAGGCTGGGGAATTCGGCCAACATTCTCGCCTCGCGCCGCCTGATCTGGACCGACAAAACATAGTCCCGCAGCCCGTAGGATCCTGCCGTGCAACCGATCACCACCAGCAATGCAGGCACCGGTCCGATGCTCCCCGATGCAGCAAGCAATACCACCACGCCAGTGGATACGCTAAGTCCCAGTGCAGCCCACAGTATTTGCTCAGCCCGGAAATCGACTACCTGTTGCACCTTCCCCGCCTGAGCCAGCCGTCGCGCCAACACCGCCGACGCAGGGTTGAATCGGCTCAGCCAGCCGACGACGTCGTCCACTAACGGGCGAGCGATGCGTTCGATCGAACCAAAAGGTGTAAGCGACGCTGGGGGACTGTCCAGCAAACGGGACCGAACGTCAATTGATTTCAGCTGCGGAGCGACGCGGTCAACGAATCGGGTCCGCCTGAGTGCTGGTGTTCGGACCACAACGAGCCAGAGACCCACACCGAGCACTCCGCCTACCAGGATCGCGAGCCCATTGAGGTCCATCACCGCAGCACCCGCTCGTCCTGGGGCAAGGCGCCGATCCGGAGCATGATCCGGTAGCAGACTACCGAGACAACCAGCCCGCCCACCAGGACCACGGCACCCGTTGGCGTGTTGTAGGCCCTGACCGCCTCCGGACGGGTAGAGAGCAGCATCAACACCAACCATGGAGCCGCAACTGCCAGACGGGCAGCGTTTATGGTCCACGATTGGCGTGCCTCCAGTTCGCTTCTGGTGCGCGCACTATCCCGAAGGAACTCGGCGAGCGTGCCCAGGAGTCGCCCAAGATCAGAGCCTCCCACTTCACGGGTCATTCTGAGTGCCTCAATGATGCGGTCCGCTACGGGATCGGCGAGCCGTGCCTTCAGTCTTCCAAGCGCATCATCGAACCGCGCGCCCGCCCGGTAATCGGAGCCAAACGCCGTGAAGGCCTGCCGCAGCTCTACTGGCCCTTTCTCGCCCAGTTGACTGATAGCTTCAGGCAGCGACAGTCCCGCGCGGATTGCCGACCGTAGATGATCAACTACGTCGGGCCAGAGTTCCCGCAGCACGGCCGACCTTCGGTGCGCTCGCCATCTGACGATGCCCAAGGGAAGCAGTGCCCCAAACAAGCCAAAACAGCCGGCGATTGGCGGCGATCCGGTCACAATGAGCACCGCGAGAAAGACCACCACACCGACGCCTACGGAGGATGCCACGAGCCCTCCGACCGAGACCGTCTCGATGCCAGCGCGCAAAAGCAGTTCCTCGACGGGGCTGCGCCGGCGAATGGCTTGCCTGGGTCGAACGGGCTCCGCCCACCAGGACCACCAGATCATGAATAGGCCGGAGCCAAGAGCAGCCCCGATGACCGCCGTCATGGGACAGAGTCCAGGAGCCGGGCAACCTGAAAGCCTGCGCCTGCAAACTTCTCTTCGGCTGGCATGGCCGACGCGGTGACAACTAGGTCACCGTCTATTCTTCGAAATACCGATGAGGACTCGATAATTCCGTTCTCAACTCTGTTGCCGAGGGACAGAATCTCGGTGACCCGGCGGCGTCCGTCGCTGAAACGTTGGCAGTGCACGACAAGGTCGATACAGGACGCCACGGTTGGCACAACGAAGGCACTGGAAATGTTGTCACCAGCCAACAGCGGAAGCGTGCAAATCTTGGTCACTGCATCAGCGTCGGACAAGCCCTGCACTGTCGCAGGCACGAAATGACTCAGCACACAACGGTCCCACCGCCGCAACACTCATTCCTCGGAGCAGAGGCTGATCGACAGCTGCGCCCGCCAGATCGGAATCATTTGACCTGTTTTTGATGCAGCTACGACCGCTCAGCACGCTTCCACTAGGACCCCGGCGGTAAGGGGCTGCTGGGCTTCCATGTTCGATTTACAGTTAGGCGGGCTCGTATTTCGCAGCCCAAAGTACCTGAGCCAGTAGCGATTCGGCATCGTCAGAGACGGTCTCACCGAACTGATCCACGGTCACCGGCGTCGCGGAGGCGGCTGCTCGAACAACAGCTTGCACCGGGAACCACGGAGGGAGCTGCCGATACCGGCGGCGGTAATCGCGCACCTTCATGGTCTCTGAGTCGAGCGTCTCAACCCAGCCCGCGCAAGCCGTAACGAGGAGGAGGAGAACGCCCGGCTGCTGCTTCAACGCGAGGGTGAGCCTATTCGCGACGGCTTCGGGCGAGGTGAGTCGCGCACCGGTCCAAATTACGTATTGTAGGTTCAGATCAATGGGGTCCCAAGAACTGGGGTCGGACCAATCGACGCTGTCCCAGAGGGCTAGGAGGGCTGTCTCAGCATGCTCTTGTGCAACGAGACGGCCGCGTTGCTCGGAAATCCGGGCGGTCTCGGCGAGCAGGCAAAACGCTACAGACAACGGTCGGTGTTTGGCGTCTTGATCTGTCAGGATCGCTAGCTCGTCATCCTCTGCATTGGCGGCGACCGCAGCGGCGAGACTGCATGTCGCATCGAGTCCCAAGGCGAAGGCAGACATTACAGGTGGAATTTCGGAAGCGGCAGAGGCGGCCTCCGCAAGCTCTGCGCGCAGCGCTGCGTCGTAGGGACGATGTTGAACCCTCGCGTAGGGGCGAGCCCTCTCAAGCAGTGCCAGATGGTCCTTCATAGGGTTGTGTTCAACTGCAGGTGGCTTCGGTTGCGGTACAGGTGGAGGCGACTGGGCCAGCTCACCGCGCCAGGCCGCGCTGAGAGCATCTGTGGCCTGAGCAAGCTTGTCTAAGGTGGCCTCGAGCTGGTCATCGTCGTCCAGTTCAGGTGTGTCGGGCCATGTTCCTGATGCGGCTACTACATCGTCGGCGGCACGGGATACCCAACAAACCCAAGGGGCGACAGACGGGCGACTCGCTTTGGCTGCCGCAAGCTCGACTTTAACATTGTGCACGGCGGGAATGAGGTCTTCGCAGGCTTGGGTGAGTGCCTCCTGGAGTGCCGCCTTGTGCTGTCGGGTCTCGTGCGAGGACGGTTCCGCATAAATCGTGTTGCCGTCTTGGTCCCATGCGGTGCTCCTACGTGCGCGGGCTCTGGTAGCAAGCCATGCGGCTGCTTGTGTCGCCGGCCCGCGGCGGACGTTTCGAGCCGATAGGCTTAGCCGCTCCGCGGCGCGGACTCCCTCTAGAATCGCACCTGCATGATGAAAGTCGACCGATTGTAACGACGCACCGATTGCTTGGCCGGCTTCTGCATCATTGAGAGGCCAGCCTCGTTGGACTTGCTGATACTCCTCGAACTGAACGGCTTTCCATTGGCGGAGGATGTCGGCCGGGAACAGAATGGGGAAGTCATCCACCTCATAAGAGTGCTCTATGCACAAGAGCACGAGGTTTGAGGCGCTCCGGTTGTCCTCTGCAGACATTTCTATCCACCGCGGCCCTCCGGCGCGACGGGCGTGAATGTGTGCGATACGGCTGTTCAAGACGAGGTCACCGGTGTCGTCATTCGTCTTGTAGAGCGGGCGGAGACAATCGGGCTTCGCGCAGCGGAACGCCGAGGCGTACAGCTGTTTTACAGTTGCCACAGTCGGCAAGGGATGTTCTTTGACAGTTGCCCCGGTCGGTTCGTCAGGTTTGCGTTGTACCACTAGGTCATTCTTCCTATCCAAAGGATGGATATGCAACGAGCGTTCTTTGTCGTACATGTTGACGGTCTCGAGACTTGAGTATCTCAGTTCCTAGGGATACGAGATGGAGGGACTAAACCCGGGGCCCGCCTACGCGACGGTTCTAGGGGCCATTTACCGATCAGGAAACACGGCGAAATAGCGCCGGAATTCGGACATTCAGTGAGGTGCGTGATTGGGCGGCCGAGCTTGAGGCGCTCCGGGAGCTAACCGAGCACCAGTAAAGTGGCAAACATCATCGATACCGGACCAAAGTCGCTATCCCGTAAACGCGACCGTAGTACGAGGATAACCACGAGTGTAGTTCTAACCCCGAACCCGCCGAGACTCGATGTTTTCGAGCGCCTTTTCCCAGCTCGGTCGCGCCGGCTTGTGGTTGGCCCCGGGAGGCGCCAATGCGTACGCCTTCACATGTTCGACTTTCAAGCGCCGAACATAGTCGTGCGCCTTCCCGCCGAAGGCGACGACTGTAGCGTTCGGGAGCATCTCCAATTCTGCTCGAAGGTAGCGCTCAGCGCAGATGCGACCACTCACCCTGCCAATCTCGTTATCGATCGAACACAGGCGGCCATCGGTGAGCCAGACGTGCCGAAGCTGCTCATCGAAGGTGAGATCGGGGTAGAGCTGCCCCATAAACCAGCGGACATTGCGATGGAATAGATCCGTCCCATTCGCAAAAGACTCGTAAGCATGACGCATCCCATTTTCAAGCAACGTGTCCGGACTGTCCTCGGAGTCATAAACCTCCCCGCGATGCGGATGCCCCGGTTCCGCAAAGACCATTACGAGCTCGACGTCCTCGAGCGCACCCGTCGCGCCTAGGAACCCGCGCGGTATGTGCCCCGACTCCGGGTCCCACTGCGCTTGGCGGCATGTGCCGAAGTTGCTGCAGGGTAGGTACGCCTTCCGCAACAACGCTGATAATTTGTCGTCCGGACGCATTTGAAGACCCCCTGCATTAAGACATCCAGTGTTTATACAGTAGGCGCAGCGCCAAGCGGCTCCAAGTTCTCGTGAGAAGTGCCAATGCTGATCCCTTAGGCAAGAATCACCGCCGAAATTGGATATTCGGTACATGGCCGGATCTATTGCGCTCAGCCATCACCGTCTGGGAGAACGCGCCGCTCGACTGGGTCAGCGGTCATCCGCTCGACCTCGGCACGATATTCCTCGGCCACTTCTGTCGAGAACATGATCAGGTCGTCGGTCCTGGCCTCGGAAATCCAACCGGGGCCGGTCTTGGCCCGCTGTCCCCTGCCATCGAAACCGAAGAGTGCATCCGCCCGGTTGCGGAATGATTCTGTCGTCAGCGCCGGAACAGGAAAGCCACTGTTGCTGCCGGCGTACGAGCTGAATGGGATGCCGACACGTCCGTCCGGGTAAAGTGCGATTACTGAGCGTTGGCCGAACCCACCTGTTACCGGTGCGCGGCCGGTTAGCGTCGCGTGGCCATCCCTGTAGTACCAGACCCCGTGGCCCAACGACTGCCACCTACTGATGATCTGCTCGACCGTTTGTCGTAGTGAGGTGTCGGCGAATCGAGACCAGAACTCGTCGGCAGCGGCAAGGCCCTCGCTGCGCTTGACTGCACCCAAGGTCGCGGTGAAATTATTCGGCCGCACAATTGTGTCGAACAGCGGCGCCCAGGGGCTGTCGCCGATCCGGACGGCCCGAGCCTCGACCAGCCATACTTTGATGCCCTTGTCCGGATCCAGTTCAGCCAGGTCATTTAGGTAGTCGGCAACGGCACGGAACTCATCGCGATGCTCCTCAGCGATGACCACAAGGCCGCGGGCACGAGGGGGAGCAACCGCGTATGCGAGATCGCGGGTCAGATGATCGTGGTCAGCGCGACCGTACTGGTTCTCGATCACGAACGAGGTGCCGTCTACGCCTTCGGCGACGATGTCGATTCGGCGTCCGCCGATCGTCGGAACTTCGGTCTTGCCGATCGCAACAAGATCCACCCCGATGGCAGCGCCAATCTCGTCGAGACGTTCGGCTAGGAGCGGCGTAAAGTCAGAAGCCTCGCCTTTCCACGCCTCCGTAAGCCGCCCGAACTCCACTCTCCCCATCGCAGTCACCAGCTAATCCTAGCGCGTGGAGCTGACTGCACTCAGCCTACTTCGGCTAAGCAGATGCCCAATACACGTGTTCGAACGGAGGAGAAATGAGCCGTACGTCGAGTGAACGGTGCCGGCGACGAAGCTAATGGGGGAAAACGTACGGGAGCCGGCGCCGGCGATGGTTCGTTTCGATGAGTACACGCTTTTTAGAACGCATCTCATCAGCCGAGAATTTGGCCTGAACCCGAACTGAGCAATGCTTGGATGCGGCGAACCAGCTCAGGTCACTAATTAAGGACAGTCAGCCTGACCAGGCGTGTGCAGAAGTGGCAGTAAGTTCAACACCAAGGCGGCTAAGGCACAGGGAATGCCACCGATGGGCTACTAGAGAGCAGTGATGGAACAAATTGGCATGATTGGAGCGCGTCGCTGAACAGGCATCCCGCGTTCAACCAGCCGCGTGCCCGTAGGCGCAGATGCTATCCCCCGGCTGAATGGGGTGGTTCTGCGCACAAACGTGCCGAGCAGGCTTCGGCTTCCCTTGTATGGTGGCCCACAGATTCTTTGCGGCTATCCGGGTGTCCCTTCGAGTTTCGATAAGCCTCTCGTCCCTAGTAGTACTTTGTTAGGTGGGGGCTCGTGAGCGGCAGTGGGGGCAGTAACCGAACCAAACGGCGAGGACTTGTTGGAGTTCTCTGATGATGCCGTACAGGCTCAGGCTGCCCCAGCTGCTTTTGGGTTCTTGAGGCGGAGTCGGGTGATGAAGAGGTGGGCTGCGGTGACGAGGGTGACGTGGCGGTGCCAGCCGGTGAAGGAGCGTCCCTCGAAGTGGGAGAGTCCGAGTCCGGTTTTGAGTTCGCGGTAGTCGTGCTCGATGCGCCACCTCATTTTTGCGAGTCGGACGAGGGTCTTCAGTTTCGTGTGGGCGGGCAGGTCTGAGAGCCAGTAG
>NZ_KI914746.1:9852-20104 GCF_000520515.1 Arthrobacter sp. H20 | reverse complement strand
CCCCGTATTCGTCCTTATATTTGTCGATGTAGGCGATCATCGTCGTGAGGGGCGGTCGAGCTCCGCCGCGAAGAAAGCCGACGCCGACTTCAAGATCCCGTTCGCCCGCCGCAACTCAACGACCTCACGTTCGAGCTCCGCCAGCCGGGCAGCGTCATCGGTTGTGGTCCCAGGCCTCAGGCCTTGATCGATCTCGACGGTACGCAGCCAGCCACGGATCGTGTCCGCCGGAATACCAAGCTGAGCACCAATCCTGGTACACGCGCCCCGCCGGCCACTCGGGTCCTTCTGCGCGTCCATCACCAGCCGGACCGCCCGCTCACGAAGCTCATCCGGATACTTCTTAGGTGCTGCCATAAGGGCTCATCCTTTCAAGGAACCAACACCCTCCATTAAACCCGGGGCGGTTCAAAGCGATGGAGAAGAGTTCTCACGGGAGTGGGAATAAGTGGATCGATTGATACAACTCTCGTCCCCACGGACGGACACCACTGCCAAGTGCTCGTCGATGTTATCGATGGCAAGGATGTTTTTGTCGTCGCCCCCCAAACCGAGATCCCAGATGAGGTCATCGACTCAGTCAAAGAGGTGAGGCGAATAGCAACAAGTACGGTGTCGCTCGTCGAAAGCCTCGAAGTAATGGAGGAAGTTCGGCACATCGAAACTGCCTGCAAGACATTCATGCGCGATTACCATAAAGGAGATGACGTCGCGGCTCTTGCAACAGGACTTGAGGCGCTTCGTGCTGATGTGGGCGAGTCGGTCGCCTTCCTTGCCAAAGTGTTGAAGCTTCGCGGACCGTCACGTTTTGATGTCTCGCCCTACGAGCCGCGGGCTACGGAAATCCTGCAAGGATGGCTCAAATGATCGCGCGTATTCGACCGCTTGTTTGCATCGGGGAGATACCGGTTGGACCCGGACAGGGCGTAGCCTGACTGCAGAATCGGTTTAAGGTCGAATGTGTCCGCAGGTCCTCCTCTGAGCGGCAGCAGCTCTTAGTCAAGCAGCTTTCGGAGTCTTGATCTCTTGGAGTGTTTTGATGGCGTCGCCGCGGCGGCGGGCGAGGCAGATGATGCCGACTCTTGGCATGGACATCAAGACGATGGAAAGAGGGAAGTCGTCCAGCATTTTCTCGAATTCGGCGGCGACGATGGTTCGCTGGTGTTTGAGCTCTTTGACCTGCATAGCGACGCGTGGGATAACTAGTTCCACCGCGTCGGTGCCGATCGCGGTAACCGTTCGTTCCCCGAGGGCGGTGACGATTTCATCGATGAGTTTGGTCGGATCCTTGCGGCTGCGGTTTCTTGCACAGCGCAGCTTGTTGCCACGCCTGCGGGGCGTAAGCTGGTTAGCCCGGCGTGTGTGATCAACAGGTCGAGCATAAGCCCGCGGGTGAGGATCGTGCCGACGGAGACCCGTTCCAGGGACGGAAAGATCTGCAGCAGCAGGGACCGCAACCGGTTGATCGCGCGGGTGCCTTCAATGGTCAGGTCAGCGTCGAAGCCGCAGAGGACTGGGCTGTCGGCGCCCACCGCTCGCACGAGGTGAAAATGTCAGTGTCGGTGACATAGTGGGTGTGTGCAGGGTGGCGGGCGACTTCACCACCCCAATCTTCTAACCGTAGTGTTTCTCGAAGCTAGCTACCAAAGATGACTGCGTCGAGGACCGTGAGAATGTGCTCAAGTTCATCGCGACTAGGAACCACCGGATGGCCGCATAAGGTAAGGCGTCACCAGAGCGACATCGAGGGTCGTGGATACCGCCTGCCTAAAGGCCGACGAGCACGTTCGACCTTCGTTCCGGGTGGCTCCGCTACCCTTCACCGGTCGTCAAGCGACTCGCTAGACAACAAGCTACGCACCCACTCCTCGTGTTCGTCGAGGTCGAACTGCGCTAGTACGAGGCTTTCGTCAATCCAGTCCTCGGATACCGCAGCGCTACTCTCTTGGGTGGCAGAAAGTTCGGGCTCACTGACGGTCGTAACCCGCAACCAAACTGGCAGCGCCCGTGTGTCGAGAATGATGCTGAGCAGCCTTAGCTGGACCTTCAGCGCCTTTTGAACGTCATGAGTTAACTTGTTCCACTTGATCTGTCGTTCGCCCGGGCCGCCTGCGGTGCAGTCGAACGCGAGAGGTTCAATATACTGCGACTGGATGGTGCGTCCAAGCAATGCGGCTCGCTGAATGACGGACTGTTGGCTTTCGTTCCATCGCTCCGCCCGCGGTAACGCGCTCTCCATGTCCTCCAACGCCTGCTGCGCAGCATCAAGCTTCTCGGCCTCCGCCCCAGCCTCTCGTCGAAGCCTCCGACCCTTCCAAAAGAGTACGCTGCCCACGGCAAGCAGAGCAGGTAGCGCAACGATGCCTGTCAGGACAACCGTGCCGCCTGCAACGCCCAGGCCGCCGGCTGCTAGCGAACCGCCACCCAGCCAGGCAAGGGTCGCACTGGAGGCGGCGGCGCCCGAGAGCGAGGCGATGGCGGTCCCCGTCGACGCGGTCGCCACGGCCGAAACGGCAGCGAACACACCGGCCGCAGTGCCTGCACCCACACCGGCACCAGCGATGCCTCCCGCAGCACTCTCGGTCAATGTCCTGAGAATGCTGACTTGCGTCTGCTCCCTCAGACTTCGAATCTTAATTTCTTGCGATCCTGCTCTTCCATCAAATGGCCCGTCCTGTTGGAGGTCAAGCAAAGGTTGCCAATCGATCATGGCTGCGGTCTCAAGGAACGGCAGGACGAAGCTGTTGCGGGCTAGTTCAAGCGTCTGTTCGGAGTTCCGGAGCTGAATCGTGACACGCTCGGTCAGCAGGTTCGATCTGCCGATGATCTGCATTCGCCGCGTGTCATTTTCTTGGTGAACCGGCCCGTGTAGCGCTCGGACGACTGCTCCGCGCCGCTGTGGGGCCACGAGTGCGCGCTCCATCTCAGCTTGAAGCTCCGTCTCCTTGTGCCCGAGCGTATCGAGGAGTCGTTGACGATACCGGCCGGACGGATCAGTCTTTCCTGACTCGATACGCGAAATCGCGACGGCCGCACTTTTCGGGCTCTCGTCACTTCCGTACCCGGCAGCACGTCCCAAATCCTGCTGACTCTTAGCGTTCGCCTTTCGCCATTCTTTACCCCACTCCTTCAGAACCATCCCCTGTGCGGCCAGGCGCGGGTCCAAATTAGGGCGTTCAGTAGCCATTTATTGACGCAACTTCCTATTGATGCCTATACTCGGGCTAACTTAGGGCTAATCAGCCCGTAGCTAACACTAAATATAACAGGGAGTGATCATGGACGTTTCGGATAACAGCAGTACACACGCCACGCACGGGGGAGGGACGACTGGTGCAGAAAGCGGGTCAACCGATGCCAAGCCCTCTACCGAGAGCGGCGGGAGTCCCACGCTGACGCTCGACGCAATCCCTCTCGCCTCGCTCGGAATGATAGTTGCCGTCGGGTTTGGTGTTGTGTTGCATAATCCTGACGTGCGCAGGGTGTGCTCCATGGTCCTGCAGGACCGCGAAGTGCGAAAGGTCTGCCGCGAAGCAGCGGAAACAGTGTTCGGCGAGATCGGTGCATCATGGCGGCGGCATGGCGGCATGGCGAGCCTTGCTACCCTTCTCCAGCACTGATTCAGCAAGCACCTGGATTTGTGAACCCGTGAGTAAAAGGAGCTGTTTGTAGTGTCGTCATCCCAAGAATCGAACCGACAGCTGGAAGCCTGAGCGACGAAACAACTGCACATAGTCTCAACCTGCCACCGAGTCACGAAGGTGTATCCGTAGGCAAGAAATAGAACTGCTGTCAGCTCGGCATCCCTCTGTGCCTAAAGTGGTCCTCGCCATTGCCCTCGCCGATCTTGCGGTGATGGTCCGCAATACGAACGTCGCACGGATGTAGCTAACCAGCGTTGTATGGACGCCCGCCTGAGACCGCAAGCAGTACATGTGCCAGAGTCAGCTGAGAAAGCCTGAGCCGGGACAATCGAAGGACTAGGCTCACCGCGGCCAGGTCTCCCATCCTGGTATCCGCTCGTTCAACCGCCTGTGACGGTCCGGATTCAGGGTGCCGTCCCGATGCAGGCCGCGCTGCGTCGTCACCCAGGTCGACAGAATGTTCTCGAACCGGTCCTCGCCCCTGCGGAACCGGGGGAGGTGCCCTTCTACCGCCTGGAACCCTGCCACCTCATCCAGACGCTCCGCCCACAGCTCCACTTCGGCCTCCGCACGCGGCCGGCCCACCCAGTTTCCGAAAGCATCCTGCAATGCAGCTTGGCGTTGCTCTCCCGTAGTTCCTCGGCGGATCAGCCTGCGTTGGCCAGCAACCCACTCGGCCATGCGTTTCTCGGCCGGGTCTTTGGAGAGTGCGCGGGGCATCCGCCGGTGCCGCCTGTAGAAGGTCCGCACCTCCTGGAGACGCTTCTCCCAGGACGGGCGCCGCGGTTTACTCGCACGGTCGGCGGCCGTCGGCAGGGAAGGCTGGTCGTGGAGCATCAGGCGCTTGCCGGCCAACTCTGGGTGGGTCCTCTCGAAGGTCCTGATCACTTGACGGACCCGTTTGAGGGGAACCCGGCAGTGGCGCGAAATCTGCTCGGAACTCATCCCGCGCAGGTACATGAGCCTCCACTCCGCCACGGAGATGCATGGACCCCAGTCCTCGTCGGGGTCCCCTTCCGCCTCGATACCGGCCGGGTTAGCCATTCCCACAGGATAGGGCCGCTCAGGCTGCTTGCGGAAGGAGTATCTGCCCGCCAGTGAACCGGTGATGGGCCTGGTCGATCAGGGACGCGGTCCGGCGTAGCTCCATCGCTGCATTCACCTCAGCCGAGGAGAAATCGAACCGGGTGATGATTTCCGCTGCGGTGAAGCCGGGATTCTCGGCGTTGCCGGCCCTCTTGAGCAGGTGGGTGATGTCCCAGACGGGCGGCGCCCAGCAGACCGTATCGAAGTCGAACAGCACTGCCTGACCCATCGAGATCATCGCATTCCCGCCGTGCGCGTCAGCTTGGACCATGCTCCAGGAGGTTGCCGCGGTGAAGAGGGTTTTGCGCAGTCGTGTTCGCCGCGGCTGGCTACCTGGTCGCTGTCGCGGCCATGTTTACCCCGCACCCGTTTCTGATTGGCGCCATCATTGCGCTGGCCGTGTCCGTCATGTGCCAGGAGGCCGCCGAGAACATCGCCGATTCGCGTCTCAGGATCGCCGCAGCCAAGGCCGGCAAACCCCTGCCACCCGCGACCGGCCCACAGGTAACCTTCGCGAGAGGCGCCAGCACGAAACGGCGTGGACCCCGGCAGCCAACCGATCACCGGAAGTCGAAGAGGTCAGTCGGCTCAGGGGGTCTAGCCACTCTGGTCTCACAGGAAAGGCCGCACTACCCTTCATGGGCGGTGCGGCCTCAGCAGCCGGCGAGCTCGTGCCTGTTTCTGACCAAAGTAACCCGCAAAGTAACACTTTTCACTTTCGTCGTTGGCACAAAAAAACCGCCTGACCTGGCATTATGCCTAGTCAGACGGTCATTTAATTGGTGCACCCCTCGGGACTTGAACCCGAAACCCTCTGATTAAGAGTCAGATGCTCTGCCAATTGAGCTAGAGGTGCGTGTTGGTTGTGCCCATCGGGCCAACCGCAACAGCATGAAACTCTACCAGCACTTTGACCGATATCCGAAATTGACCAGTGACCGCTCAGCTAGTCGGCTGTGACACTGAGCACCCGTGACTGTGAGTCCTCGTTGGTGGCGATCAGCAGGGTCCCGTCTGGGCCTTCGATCACGTCGCGTAGCCGACCATACTCCCCATCGAAGGCGCTGATTGGTGCTTCAGCAACTCCGGTCCCCAGCGGTACCTGCCACAGCCGTTCGCCACGAAGCCCGCCGATGTAGGCCACATCGTCAATGATCGCCATTCCGCTCGGCGAGGACGCGGCAGTGGAGGGCCACACCACCGCAGCGTCGATAAAGCCGTCAGCGCCAGGGGCTCCGGTGACTGCTGGCCAGCCGTAGTTCCCTCCGGGCTCGATGAGATTTAGCTCGTCGTCAATCTCTGGGCCGAATTCGCTGGCCCACAACCGGCCAGCTGAGTCCCAGCCGAGGCCCTGCACATTGCGGTGCCCCAGGCTGTAAACCGGAGAATCCCCGAATGGGTTATCAGGGGCCGGATCGCCGTCGGTCGTGATGCGCAGAATCTTCCCGGCAAGACTTCCGGGGTCCTGCGCTGCAGCTGGTGCAGCGGCGTCCCCAGTTCCGACATATAGGTATCCGTCGGGGCCAAACTTGATCCGGCCGCCGTTGTGAATGTTCGCCTTCGGAAGGCCAGTCAGCACCTCCTGGGGCTCGCCCAAGCCATCCTCGCTGTAGTCAAGGCTGGCTATCCGGTTGTCAGCGGGGCTGGTGTAGTAGACGAAGAGCCGGGGATCTGCCTCGAAATCCGGCCCGATTGCCATGCCGAGCAACCCGCCCTCACCCGCCGCTGCCACTTCACTGGCAAGTGTGCCGACGGTTCTCACTGACCCGTCTGCCACCCGCTTAATCTCACCGGTTTCGCGTTCTGTCACGAGCAGCGACTCGTCGGGCAGCCTGACCAAGGCCCAGGGCACGCTAAGAGAATCGACTAGGGTCTCGACAGGGGAGAGGACCGGAAGTAAGTCAGGCGGTGAACTGCTCACTGGAGCTGAGCCGGTGCTGCTGGTTGGCGCTGCAGTCCCACCGACGATCGGGTCAGGCGCGGCGCCGGTGCAGGCCGAGACGGCTAGTAGGGCCAGAGTGGTCGGCGCGACTATGGTGAGGAGCTTTATTGTGGTTCGCAAGATCCCTCGTCCTCCTCCTGTGGTGGCAACCCGGATGCCTTCGACGTTACGACCATGATTCGCGGGTGTCTACCGGCGGCAGGTGTCGTGTGCGGGCCATCGGCACTAGGCTCACATGATGGTCAGGATCAGAACAGTTTCGGTGCCCAGTGTTGAAATGCTTGAGGCGCTGCAGCCAGCGCCCGAAGGAATCTCCCTGGTGGTGTGGGACTTCGACGTCGAGCCAGTGGGGGCTGAACTCGCTCACATTGACGCGGCAGTCCTGCCGTATATGGCGTCCCCCGATCAGTTCGGTGATGCCGTGCGAAGTGCGCCGAACCTGCTGCTGGTGCAGACCCAGTCCACTGGTTATGAAGGCATCCCGGAACTGGTTGGCGACGACGTCGCGGTCACCAGCGCAGCAGGGGTCCACGCCGCGGCGACTGCTGAACTCGCGATCGGCCTGACGATCGCCTCGCTTCGGGGCATCGATGATGCGGTCCGTAACCAGACCCTCGGGCAGTGGAAACCCGCACGCTTCCCAGGCCTTGCAGATCGCAGAGTGTTGCTCGTGGGCGTCGGAGGAATCGGCGTCGAGATTGCCCGGCGCCTCGAACCCTTTGAGGTGGAGCTGACCCGGGTGGGTAGTTCAGCCCGCGACGACGAGTGGGGGCGTGTGCACGGCAGCGACGAACTGGTGGTGCTGGCCGGGCAGGCAGACGTCCTGATCGTCATCACCCCGCTCACTGGGGCTACCCGCGGCCTCATCGATGCTGAGGTTTTGGCGGCGATGCCCGACGGCGCCCTGGTGGTCAACGTTGCCCGTGGTGCGGTGGTGGATAGCGAGGCCCTGACCGCCGAAGTGGTGAGCGGTCGGCTATCGGCAGCGCTTGATGTATTTGATCCGGAGCCAGTGCCGGAAGGGCATGCACTGTGGGCGGCACCTGGAGCTCTGATCACTCCTCACAGTGGTGGCAATACCGGTGCGTTCTGGCCTCGGATGATCAGGCTGTTGAAGCGTCAGCTGGATAGCTTCGCGGCTGGCAAGGAGCCAGCCAACCTGGTGCAGCGCGGATCCCTATTCAGCTGATCCAGTTGGTCAGCTGATGTGGACCCACCAGATGTGACCTAGACCATCGCGATGAAGGCCGTCATGAAGGCGTCAAAGTCCGTTTGATCGTCTAGTTGATCGATTGTGAGCTGTGAGTGGGGGCCCGAGCTGAACCGTGCTTCTGGCTGGACGCCGAACCGGAAGGTTCGCCCGGTACTGGTTCCTACCTCGAAGTGACCGTCATTGAGGCGCAGGACGTGTGAGAGGTTGGTCATGTTAATTTCTACGGGTATCCCGGACGCTGCCAGTGTGTGCGAGTCGACAGGGGCAATCATGATCTCGGTCGGTTTCCAGCGGTAGCCCACCACGTAGTACTTGGGCGTGATCACGCGCGCGCCATGGGGCTCTCGGTGTTGATAGCGTTCGTTGGCTGCGAGGACCAGGTTGTAGTCACCGTAATTGGGGATCTGGGAGTCAAAGATTTTCCTCAGGTCGTCTTTGAGTTGGTCGCTATCGGGAGCCCGGTCGGGCACTTCTCGTTGGTCAGGGTCCGATGGAGGCGTCGACATAGGGCCAAGTTTACGTGCCATGGCTCAGCTGGAGAGAGTCGGGACTAGTTCGGTGTTGCCGTAACAGGCTGGTCACATGGGATAAGTGAAAACCGGTACGCCTAGACTTTGACCCATGAGCATGGAAACTACCCCTGATATCAAGCCGCGAAGCCGGGCCGTCACCGATGGATTTGAGCGGGCCCCTGCCCGCGGAATGCTCCGTGCGATCGGCATGGGCGATGACGATTTTGCAAAGCCACAGATTGGCGTCGCGAGCTCGTGGAACGAGATTACTCCCTGCAACCTCTCCCTTAACCGGCTGGCACAGAGCGCCAAGGAAGGCGTTCATGCCGGCGGCGGGTTCCCCATGCAGTTCGGCACCATCTCCGTTTCGGACGGCATCTCCATGGGCCATTCGGGGATGCACTTTTCGCTGGTGTCGCGTGAGGTGATTGCGGATTCGGTGGAGACAGTCATGGAGGCCGAGCGGATTGATGGTTCGGTCCTGTTGGCTGGTTGCGACAAGTCGCTGCCCGGCATGCTGATGGCTGCCGCTCGGTTGAACCTCGCGAGTGTCTTCCTCTACGGCGGGTCGATCATGCCGGGCTGGGTGAAGCTCGAGGACGGCACAGAGCGGGAAGTCACGCTGATCGACGCGTTCGAAGCAGTGGGCGCCTGCGCCGCCGGGAAGATGAGCGAGGAAGACCTCACCCGCATCGAAAAGGCAATCTGTCCTGGCGAAGGCGCCTGCGGTGGTATGTACACGGCCAACACGATGGCCTGCATCGGAGAGGCCCTCGGCATGTCGCTTCCAGGTTCGGCCGCGCCTCCGTCGGCCGACCGCCGTCGGGATCAGTTTGCCCGCAAGTCAGGTGAGGCAGTTGTTAACCTGCTCCGCCTGGGTATCACGTCGCGGGACATCATGACCCGCGAGGCGTTTGAGAACGCCATTGCAGTAACGATGGCCTTCGGTGGGTCGACCAACGCTGTGTTGCACCTGCTGGCAATTGCCCGCGAAGCAGAGGTTGAGCTGACACTCGATGACTTCAACCGGATTGGCGACAAGATTCCTCACCTCGGGGATCTGAAGCCGTTCGGCCGCTATGTGATGACCGACGTCGACAAGGTCGGCGGTGTGCCGGTCATCATGCGGGCGCTGCTCGACGCCGGATTGCTCCACGGAGACGTCATGACCGTCACCGGTAAGACCCTCGCCGAGAACCTGGCGTTGATCAATCCGCCGGACCTCGACGGCAAGATTCTCCGCGCCCTGGACAACCCCATCCATGCCAGCGGCGGCATCACGATCGTGAAGGGGTCGATGGCCCCCGACGGCGCTGTCGTCAAGACCGCCGGATTCGATGCCGAGGTATTCGAAGGAACGGCTCGGGTCTTCGAACGGGAGCAGGCCGCGTTGAAGGCGCTCGCCGACGGGGTGGTGGTGGCCGGCGACGTCGTCGTCATCCGCTATGAAGGCCCCAAGGGTGGTCCGGGAATGCGCGAGATGCTCGCCATCACCGGTGCGATCAAGGGTGCTGGCCTGGGCAAGGATGTGCTGCTGCTGACCGACGGTCGTTTCTCTGGTGGCACCACAGGACTGTGCATTGGGCACGTTGCGCCAGAGGCGGTCGACGGCGGGCCGATCGCGTTTGTGAAGGACGGGGACCGGATCCGCGTCGATATCCCCAACAAGAGTTTTGACCTGTTGGTGGACGAGGCCGAGTTGGAAAGCCGCAAGGTGGGCTGGGAGCCATTGCCGGCTATCTACACCAAGGGCGTTTTGGCAAAGTACGCGAAGCTGGTGCACTCGGCATCCGAGGGCGCTTACTGCGGCTAGCCCGTCCGTCTCTACCCCTCCCGCCGAGCTCTACCCCTCCCC
>NZ_KI914746.1:9038-9752 GCF_000520515.1 Arthrobacter sp. H20 | reverse complement strand
CCCGCCAGATCTCGCTTCTCGGCGGGGGTTCCATGAGGCTTTGCTGTGTAAGCAATTTCTTCCACTGCACACTGAGTAATTTTGGGTGTGGATAACCGGTCACGAATTCTTGGATTCGGGCTATTCTGGTGTCTCCGATTGCTTCGACTCGGCCCGTTGTTCCCGGGAGTCACAGTGTCACAGCCTCGCAGTAGCTATAGTTCGCGGAGTTTGAGCGCCGCGTTGGTCATCATGGTTGGCCTGCTGACCTCCGGCTGTGAGGGCGATCCCTCCCCGCCGGTCTTCGACTCCACCCAGACCTCTGCTCCGGCTCCCACGCAGTCGAGGTCGCCGGCACCGTCAGACACTCCCATTTCCACTCCACCCTCTACCACTGAGCCGACCGCTGCGTCGTCGGCTGCTGTGTAAGCAATTTCTTCCACTGCACACTGAGTAATTTTGGGTGTGGATAACCGGTCACGAATTCTTGGATTCGGGCTATTCTGGTGTCTCCGATTGCTTCGACTCGGCCCGTTGTTCCCGGGAGTCACAGTGTCACAGCCTCGCAGTAGCTATAGTTCGCGGAGTTTGAGCGCCGCGTTGGTCATCATGGTTGGCCTGCTGACCTCCGGCTGTGAGGGCGATCCCTCCCCGCCGGTCTTCGACTCCACCCAGACCTCTGCTCCGGCTCCCACGCAGTCGAGGTCGCCGGCACCGTCAGACACTCCCATTTCC
>NZ_KI914746.1:0-8938 GCF_000520515.1 Arthrobacter sp. H20 | reverse complement strand
GGCCCTGCCGCGAACATCCCGGTGCCCGAGAAGTCGTCCCTGGCGGACGAGAACTCGCTCGAGGGTCTGGAAGCGTTCACGGAGTACTGGTTCGAACTCTTCAGCTACGGCTACGTAACAAACGACTGGGCCGAATTTGACTCTGTAACAGATCCCGGTTGCGGGACCTGTAGCAACGTCGTAGGTGGAGTGCAGGCCCACTTTTCGACTGGCGGATGGGTAGCAGGAGGGAACGCCGATGTGGTCAGCTTCTCGTCAGAATTTGAACTGAACACTGCGGGCTCGATCAATTCCTTTGTCGAGGTGGGGCAAGGGGAAGTAACGATGTTCTCTTCGTCTGGGGAGGTAGCGAGTGAGTCAGCGAGTTCGGATCCGAGGATTGACGTCGTAATTGCCATTTATGAGGCTGGGAAGTGGATTATGCTCGATTTCGGATCACCCGAGGGGACGTGATTTCAATGAGACGAGGGAGGTCTAGCTACACGGCTGTGGCAACTATCTGCATCGTGTGTCCGTTGTTCAGCATCGACCCGGATCACGAGGCCGATAGCAAGACTGGAATTACCTTCGATGAATCGAACGTAAGCGCACAGAACGTGACACGGGCTTCCGTAGCCGGATCGGACAATTCAGACTCAACCGAAGCTGAGTCGGCCAATCTGCCCACCGATGACGGGATCGACTATGTGTATGAGCGGGTTTGTACTGCTGGGTCGCAGGACTTCATGGATCCTTCGTACTGTGTCCAGCTAAACGCACAATGTGACGCGCAGCCGGACGGTGTGCTGGTGCAGTGGATCGAGGTAAATCGAAATGCGAATCCGCCCACTCGAACTGCAACAGGCCGGAGCGGTTGTTTGTACCCCGGAGCGCCTCCAGCCCCTCCAACCGCAGGGACGGTGGAGGAGGCTCCGATTGTTATCACCCTGACGGAGTTTGAGAGTCAGCCGATCATCGCTGCCGGGGTGTTTTCCCAGCCGGATCACTTTGGTTTACGGAATGCCCATAGCAACTTCTACGCTGTGGCAGGAGAACAGGAATTCTCCTTCGAGTTTCAGAACGCCCAGATCCAATTGCGTGCCTGGCCGGTCTCCTATGAGTGGGCCTATGGTGACGGATCACACCTGGTGACCACTGAACCCGGGGCGGTGTTGCCCGGGGATGGGTTTGACACCGAGACACCCACCAGCCACTTGTACGCAGCGACGGGCGATTACTTTGTCGGGTTGGATACGCTTTTCGCCGGGGACTATTCGGTGGACGGTGGGCCGTGGCTGCCGGTGGCTGGTCTGGCCCGTGTACCGTCCGAACCGCACCTGATGAGTATTTGGCGAAGCGAACGTCACAGCGTCGCGGAGACTTGTCTGGAGAATCCTGCCGGAATCGGCTGCTGACTCGCCAAGCCTCGCCGCTGACGGTGCGGAGCGAGCGGAGCCCATAGGGCGGCACGGAGTGGCAGGGGGGCCGGGCTGGTGGAGATGCCGGGCCAAAAAGGCGCATATACCGCCCGTTTCATTTCCAGTTAGTGTTCACTAACTGGACGAAGTGTCCACATAGTGAGATGAGAGGGGCTGGCGTTTGACACCCCCAAAGCGTGAGTGGAAACTACAGATAT
The DNA here is from genome assembly GCF_000520515.1 of Arthrobacter sp. H20. Taxonomy (GTDB): domain Bacteria; phylum Actinomycetota; class Actinomycetes; order Actinomycetales; family Micrococcaceae; genus Arthrobacter_D. The sequence goes on along the minus strand of NZ_KI914746.1, from coordinate 7,323 downwards.
GCAGTTCGAATCCGTAGTAGTCCTTCTTACCAAGCGCGTGGCCTAAAGCCCGACTGGTAGCACTACGTCACGCGCAACCCCTCACGGAGCCAACCAGGCTGAGGGGTTTTTTTGTTCCCACCGGACGCAAGGCGCACGACACCCGAAGTACACGAGCAGTACCGATTCATCAAGGAAGTCACCAATGTCCAAGGGATCGCCCTCCAGCCCCACGCTGATGGCCAAGCCAACCGCTCCGGCCGCGCCGGCGCGCAGCCAGCCCCGCGACGCAGTGCAGGCCGTCCAGCCCTCTGCTATCCGTGGCTCAAACACTGTAGTTCCACCGACTGAGATGCTCGGTTCAGCAGCGATTGTGCGCTCACTTGAGGAACTCGGGGTAGACGATATCTTCGGCCTTCCCGGAGGTGCAATCCTTCCGACCTATGATCCGCTGCTAGCGTCCACGAAGCTTCGGCACATCCTGGTTCGGCACGAGCAGGGTGCCGGACACGCCGCCCAGGGCTACGCGATGGTTACGGGGCGCCCGGGGGTATGCATTGTCACCTCCGGCCCTGGCGCCACTAACCTGGTGACAGCGATCGCCGATGCTCACATGGACTCCGTCCCCATGGTGATCATCACCGGACAGGTCAACAGCGCGGCAATTGGCTCGGATGCCTTCCAGGAGGCGGACATCGTGGGTATCACCATGCCCATTACCAAGCACTCCTACCTGGTTACCAACGCAGCAGACATCCCACGGATCATCGCCGAGGCTTTCCACATCGCGTCGACCGGCCGCCCCGGTCCGGTCCTCGTCGATATTTCCAAGGATGCACAGCAGGCGACCACCATGTTCTCCTGGCCGCCCAAGATAGACCTGCCCGGCTACCGGACGGTAGTCCGCGGGCACTCGAAGCAGGTCCGCGAAGCGGCACGCTTGATCGGCGAATCCCAGCGGCCAGTGCTTTACGTCGGCGGCGGAGTGATCAAGGCGCACGGCGCTGCTGAACTGCTGGAGTTGGCTGAGCTGGTGGGCGCACCGGTTGTCACTACGCTTATGGCGCGCGGCGTTTTCCCCGATTCGCACGAGCAGCACGTCGGAATGCCCGGCATGCACGGGTCCGTGTCTGCAGTGACTGCGCTGCAGCAGTCCGATCTGCTCATCACCCTCGGCGCCCGGTTCGACGACCGGGTGACAGGTGTACTGTCAACCTTCGCCCCCGGAGCTAAGGTGATCCACGCGGACATCGACCCTGCTGAGATCTCCAAGAACCGCACCGCTGACGTCCCAATCGTGGGGTCAGTCAAGGAGATCATGCCGGAACTCACCAATGCCCTGCGGGAGCAGTTCGCCGCCACCGGCGCGCCGGACATCGGGGCGTGGTGGACCATGATCAACCGGCTCCGCGAGACCTATCCCATGGGATATACGCAGCCCGACGACGGCCTCTCGGCGCCCCAGCACGTCATCAAGCGCATCGGCGAGCTGACCGGGCCCGAGGGGGTCTACGCCGCGGGCGTTGGGCAACACCAGATGTGGGCCGCGCAGTTCATTAAATATGAGCGCCCCCACGCCTGGCTGAACTCCGGCGGACTCGGCACCATGGGGTACGCAGTGCCCGCAGCAATGGGCGCCAAAGTGGGCAACCCTGACCGCGTAGTCTGGGCGATCGACGGCGACGGCTGCTTCCAGATGACCAATCAGGAACTTGCCACATGCGTGATCAACAACATCCCGATCAAGGTAGCGATCATTAACAACTCTTCCCTAGGGATGGTTCGTCAATGGCAGACCCTGTTCTACGAGGGCCGGTACTCGAACACGGACCTGAACACCGGACATGACACGGCGCGGGTGCCTGACTTCGTGAAACTGGCCGACGCTTACGGCTGCGTGGGACTACGCTGCGAACGTGACGAGGATATAGATGCCACCATCGCCCAGGCGTTGGCGATCAACGACCGCCCGGTCGTCATCGACTTCGTGGTGAGCCGCGACTCAATGGTGTGGCCAATGGTCCCCTCGGGGGTCAGCAATGACCTCATCCAGATTGCCCGCGATATGACCCCGGATTGGGAGCAGGAGGACTAACATGGCACGTCACACGCTTTCAGTTCTGGTAGAGGACGTCCCCGGCGTTCTGACCCGCGTCGCCAGTCTCTTTGCCCGTCGCGCGTTCAATATCAACTCTTTGGCAGTAGGCCCCACCGAGGTTCAGGGCATGTCCCGGATCACAGTGGTGGTCGAAGCCGAGGGTGACCTGCTGGAGCAGGTCACCAAGCAATTGAACAAGCTCATCAACGTCATCAAGATTGTTGAGCTGATTCCCGATTCCTCGGTACAGCGGGACCATATTCTGGTCAAGGTACGGGCGGATGCCGCAACACGGCTGCAGGTGACCCAGGCAGCCGATTTGTTCAGGGCCTCGGTGGTGGACGTCTCAACCGACGCTCTCATCATCGAAGCCACTGGCACCGCCGAGAAGCTCACAGCGCTTCTATCAGTGCTTGAGCCATTCGGGATTCGCGAAATTGTTCAGTCCGGAACCCTGGCCGTTGGCCGCGGGGCAAAGTCGATGAGCGACCGCGCCCTGCGCAGCGCCTAAGACACCCGGCAGATCACACCTAGACCACAAGCTGGACTCCAGCACGAAAACACACAGGAGACAAACAAGTGACTGAGTTGTTCTACGACGACGATGCAGACCTTTCAATCATCCAGGGCCGGACAGTGGCTGTTATTGGCTATGGCAGCCAGGGACACGCGCATGCATTGAGCCTTCGCGATTCCGGCGTCGACGTCCGTGTTGGTCTCAAAGAGGGATCGAAGTCCCGGGCCAAGGCTGAGGCTGAGGGCCTGCGGGTCCTCAGCGTCGCCGACGCGACAGCAGAAGCCGACCTCATCATGGTGCTCACACCGGATCAGGTGCAGCGCCACGTTTATGCTGAGGACATCGCCCCTAACCTCCAGGCCGGCGACGCGCTCTTTTTCGGCCACGGCTTCAACATCCGCTACGGGTACATCAAGGCACCCGCCGACGTCGACGTCGCGCTGGTCGCCCCGAAGGGCCCAGGCCACATTGTGCGCCGCGAGTTTGAAGCGGGTCGGGGCGTGCCCGACCTGATCGCCGTCGAGCAGAACCCGTCAGGCAAGGCACGCGAACTCGCGCTGTCCTACGCCAAGGCTATCGGTGGCACCCGCGCCGGAGTGATCGAGACCACCTTCACCGAAGAGACTGAAACCGATCTGTTCGGCGAGCAGGCTGTTCTCTGCGGTGGCGCGTCACAGCTGATCCAGTACGGTTTCGAAACCCTGACTGAGGCTGGCTACAAGCCCGAGGTCGCCTACTTCGAGGTACTGCATGAGTTGAAGCTGATCGTCGACCTGATGGTTGAGGGCGGTATCGCCAAGCAGCGCTGGAGCGTCTCCGACACCGCCGAATACGGTGACTACGTCTCGGGCCCCCGCGTCATCGAGCCCTCGGTCAAGGAGAACATGAAGGCGGTGCTCGCTGACATCCAGAACGGTGCCTTTGCCAAGCGCTTCATCGATGACCAGGACAACGGCGGGAAGGAATTCGCTGAACTGCGGAAGAAGGGCGAGGACCACCCGATCGAGTCCACCGGCCGCGAACTGCGGAAGCTCTTCTCCTGGATCAAGACGAACGACGACTACAACGAGGGCTCAGTAGCCCGCTAGCTAAGCCGGCTGGATCGGCACAGCAACCGACACTCGGCCAGGGCGCTCCCGCGTCCTGGCCGAGTGCTGTGACCTACCATCCGGCTAGTAACAAAGCAGGTCAAATAGCACTGCCCATTTAGACTTGCCACACCGCCTCTAGTTCACACAGCACAGCAGCGAAGGACCACACCTGTGACCAGCAAACCCGTAGTTCTCCTTGCCGAAGAGCTCTCTCCTGCCACAGTTGAAGCCCTGGGGCCCGACTTTGAGATCCGGCAGACCGACGGCTCGGACCGTGGGCAGCTGCTCGCCGCGATTGCCGACGTCGACGCCATCCTGGTGCGCTCGGCCACCCAGGTGGACGCCGAGGCAATCGCAGCGGCACCGAGGCTGAAGGTCATCGCCCGCGCCGGTGTCGGCCTGGACAACGTGGACATCAAAGCTGCGACGCAGGCAGGCGTCATGGTGGTCAACGCACCCACCTCCAACATCATCTCGGCCGCCGAGTTGACAGTCGGCCACATCCTCAGCCTTGCCCGTCACATCCCGCAGGCCAGTGCAGCTCTCAAGGGCGGCGAGTGGAAGCGCTCCAAGTACTCGGGTATCGAACTGTACGAGAAGAAGGTCGGCATCATCGGTCTTGGCCGCATCGGGGCCCTCGTCGCGGCACGCCTGCAGGGCTTCGACACCGAGATCCTCGCTTACGATCCGTATGTCACCTCAGCGCGCGCCGCCCAGCTCGGCGTCCAGCTGGTCACCCTGGATGAGCTCCTCGAACAGTCCGACTTCATCACCATCCACATGCCCAAAACCCCCGAGACACTCGGCATGCTCGGCGAGGCCGCTTTCAAGAAGATGAAGCCCTCCGCCTATGTGGTCAACGTGGCCCGCGGCGGGTTGGTCGACGAGGCTGCGCTGTTCACGGCTTTGCAGGCGAACGAAATTGCCGGCGCCGGCGTCGACGTCTTCGTCACCGAGCCCAGCACGGATCTGCCGTTCTTCGAACTCGACAATGTTGTGGTCACCCCCCACCTTGGCGCGTCCACTGACGAAGCCCAGGAGAAGGCAGGGGTATCGGTCGCCAGGTCGGTGCGCCTCGCCCTCGCCGGTGAGCTGGTGCCCGACGCCGTCAACGTAGCGGGCGGCGTTATCGCACCCGAGGTTCGCCCGGGTATTCCACTGATCGAAAAGCTGGGTCGGATCTTCACCGCGCTGACCCACGATTCACTCACCCAGATCGAGGTCGAGGTAGCCGGCGAAATCGCTTCCCTGGACGTGAAGGCGCTCGAGCTCGCAGCGTTGAAGGGTGTCTTCACCGACATCGTCTCCGAGCAGGTATCGTACGTGAACGCACCGATCCTCGCCGAGCAGCGCGGTATCAACACGCGCCTGGTCACTACCCCCGAATCGGAAGAGTACCGAAATGTGCTCACCATCCGCGGGGCACTGTCCGACGGTTCACAGATTTCAGTCGCCGGCACCCTGACCGGACCCAAGCAGATAGAGAAGCTGGTCGGCGTTAATGGCTATGACCTCGAGATTCCTATCAGCGAGCACCTCCTGGTACTCCTTTACCAGGATCGTCCCGGCGTCATTGGCACTCTCGGCCGGTTGCTGGGGGAGAGGGACATCAACATCGCTGGCATGCAGGTTGCGCGGAGTACCGAGGGCGGCCAGGCCCTGTCCCTTCTCACAGTCGACAGCTCAGTTCCACAGGAGGTGCTCGACGCCGTCAAGGAAGCGATCGGCGCCACTGTGGCACGCGAAGTGGACCTCCAAAGCTAGCCACTCAGGTGTTTGGAGGCTCTCGCCGCGACAGTGGTGGGGGTGCCAGCGGGTCGCCCGGTCACGAAGCGACAACCGACAGGAAAACAGGGTAATTTCTTTAGGTGACATCCACAGAGCAGCTGCCCCCGTATTACCTCACCACCGCCATCTCGTATCCCAACGGGATCCCGCACATCGGCCACGCCTACGAGGCGATCGCTACCGATGCGCTGGCCCGGTTCAAGCGGCTCGACGGCTATGACGTCATGTTCCTCACCGGCACCGATGAGCACGGTTTGAAGATGCAGCAGACCGCCGACCGGGAGGGCATTCCCGTCCGCGAACTGGCCACGCGAAACGCACAGGCGTTCCAGGCGATGAACGACGACGTCGGCAGCTCCTACAACCGCTTCATCCGCACCACCGACGCCGACCACTACGCAGCGGCCACCGCGATCTGGAAGCTGATGGAAGCGAGCGGCGACATCTATCTGGACAAGTACGCCGGCTGGTACTCGGTGCGGGATGAGGCCTTCTACAGCGAGGACGACACCGAGGTCCGCGACGACGGGGTCCGCTACGCCACGGAGACGGACACTGAGCTGACCTGGACGGAGGAGGAAAGCTATTTCTTCCGCCTGTCCGCCTACCAGGACAAACTCCTCGCCCTGTACTCCGACCAGCCCGAGTTTGGCGCGCCGCAGTCACGGTTCAACGAGGTGATCAGTTTCGTCAAGCGCGGGCTGGAGGACCTCTCGATCAGCCGAACCACCTTCGACTGGGGAGTGCCGGTGCCCGGCAACAAGGACCACGTGATGTATGTGTGGGTGGATGCCCTCACGAACTACCTCACCGGCGTTGGGTTCCCAGACACCGAATCGGAACGGTTCCAGAAATACTGGCCAGCCGACGTCCACGTCATCGGCAAGGACATCTCGCGCTTTCACGCCATCTACTGGCCGGCCTTCCTGATGTCTGCGGGACTTGAGCTGCCCAAACGAATCATGATCCACGGGTTCCTGTTCAACAAGGGCGTCAAGATGTCCAAGTCGCTGGGGAACACGGTGGCGCCCAAGGACTGGGTGGACCAGTACGGCCTCGACCAGATTCGGTTCTTCCTGCTGCGTGAAGTGCCTTTCGGCGCTGACGGGTCCTACAGCCATGAGGCAATCGCGGGTCGGATGAACTCCGACCTTGCCAACAATTTGGGTAACCTCGCTCAGCGTTCGCTGTCGATGGTGGCCAAGAACTGCGACGCGCAGGTACCGGCGCCGTCGTCGTTCGCCCCGGCCGACGAGGCAATTCTGGCACAGGTCAACGGACTGCTCGATGCCGCCCGCGCCGCGTTTGACCGGCAGGAATTCTCCAGAGCGCTCGAACTCATCTGGGGGGTGCTGGGCGATACCAACGCCTACTTCGCCGACCAGCAGCCCTGGGTGCTCCGGAAGACTGATCCCGAGCGGATGAATACTGTGCTGTACGTGACGCTCGAAGTGCTGAGGATCGTCTCGATCCTCGCGCAGCCTGTGATGCCTGAGGGCGCTGGCCGGCTCCTAACCGTCCTAGGGCAGGGAACGGAGCCCGACGACGTCGCCCGCCAGTTCAGCGCTGTTACCACGCCGCTGGTAGCTGGCACGGCGCTGCCGGCGCCGTCGCCCATCTTCCCGAAGTATGAGGAGCCGGCCGAGAGCTAGTGCCGTCTCACCACCTCGCGGACGAATTGTCCGTGTTGGGAAGGCATCTTAGGACCTGCTGCTTAGAACGGGAGGTTTTTAGAACAGCAGCCGCTTAGAAGGGTGGTGGGTCTGGTGGTTGGGGTTCCGGTGGTTCTGGCGGTGGGTCGGGTTTGGTGAGGTAGGTTTCGCCGGCGGGTGAGATGGCGGATGTGGCCG
>NZ_KI914745.1:31655-33399 GCF_000520515.1 Arthrobacter sp. H20 | reverse complement strand
GTCCACTATGCGGTTCCCAACCAACAACAGGAACCATCCAGCACAACACTGGAACACACAACTACATACACAAGTTGTAACCACAAATTTCCCACCCCCGGGGAGTGTTCTCACGAACACCCCCGGGGACCAGGGACACAGGGTTACGGCGGTCACAGCGTGGGGGAAACGCCCGGTCCCATTCCGAACCCGGAAGCTAAGACCCACAGCGCCGATGGTACTGCACCCGAGAGAGTGTGGGAGAGTAGGACACCGCCGGACAACCATTAACGAAAGGCCCCACCCACGGTGGGGCCTTTCACCGTTAAACCCCCCACCCACACACCCGGTAAAGTCGCTGGTATGAGGCAGGCCCTACAATGGATAGGGCGGCTAAGCATGCCGGCCACATAGATTCATAGAGAAACCGAGTGGGCACCGCATTCAGTGCTGGGCCGCTCGTAATGAGAGGAACCGCGCAGCCATGGCCGACCAAGACCGCAACCAAGGAGCGGGCCGGGGAGAACGACGGCCCGATCGAACAGGCAGTCAGGGCGGCCGGTCCTTTGACGGGCGCAGTGACACCCCGCGAAGTTCGGCTTCCCGCGACGATAGGTCGGCTGGCTACCGGAGTGCACGCCCGAGCACCGGCGGATCATCGGCTTCACGTGACGGCCAGCGCGGCGGATCGTCAGGTGGTGGACGGGGCACTGCTGGTTCCGCTGCCGGCCGTGGATCCGCTGGTGGCCAGACCCGGGGGGGAGGCCCACGTGATGAGAACCGTGGCGGATCCGAACGAACCGAAAGCGGAAAACGCTCCTTCAACGCGCGGGACCTGCGCAGCGCCAACAGGCCCGACCGTGAACGGTCACCCGACATCGATGAAGACGTCACCGGCGCCGAGCTGGATCGGGTCACCCGCGCGCAGATCCGCAACCTAGAGGAAAAGAGTGCCGAGTGGGTGGCGCGCCATCTGGTGATGGCCGGGCGACTCCTTGAGGACGAACCAGAACTGGCTTTCCAGCATGCGCTAGCTGCCAGCCGCCGTGGCGGCAGGCTCGCCGTCGTGCGCGAAGCTGTCGGTCTCACTGCCTATGCGGCAGGGCACTACGGAGAGGCACTGAGGGAATTCCGAACCTACCGTCGAATCAGCGGCTCCAATGACCACCTGCCGGTTATGGCGGACTGTGAACGCGGGCTTGGGCGCCCCGATCGCGCACTTGATCTGGCGCGTTTGGAGGAAGCAGCGGCGCTCAGCACAGCGGGCCAGGTCGAACTTGCCATGGTGGTCTCGGGCGCGCGCTCGGACCTCGGACAACATGAGGCAGCAGTTGCCTCACTGGAAATAAGCCAACTCGATCGCAATCGCGCTTTCAGCTATAGCCCGCGGCTGTTCCGCGCCTATGCCGAAGCGCTTGCCGCTGTTGGCCGGGCCGCAGAAGCAGAGCAGTGGCGCCGCCAGGCAGGTATAGCTGACAGCGCGCTCGGATTGGGCGAGTTCGCTGAACCCGACATTGTGGATCTCGCCGGGGACGAGGACCAAGCCCCCGATGCCTCAGCCGCACGACGCCGGGTGGCGTCCGCCCCAGTGAGCAGTCCGGGCAGTGCCCCGGTGGCAGAACGCCGGTCCGAAGCAGGCGACGTATCCCCGGAGGACACCGCCGCTGAGTCGGACGACAATCGGTCGGTCCAAGAGAAATCAGCCGGACAGGAAGCAGCGGAGACGGCTGCTGCCCAGGAACCAGTGGAAGCGGCGGCCGGTTCC
>NZ_KI914745.1:0-31555 GCF_000520515.1 Arthrobacter sp. H20 | reverse complement strand
GGAAGCGGCGGCCGGTTCCGATGGGGAGCCAGTCGAGGAGGCGCGCCGCGCGCCGGTCACCTGGCGCTCGTTGAACCGTCCTGCCCCGGTCCGCACGCACACCGCGCCGACCGAGCGAACCCACACCAACGCCGAACCCGTCGAACCCGTCGATCCAAGCGACGCCGAGCCTGACGCCGACGACGGGCAGGACACCGGAAGGCACAATGACTGAGGTTTCACTGATCGCCTCCTACGACGCCTTGCTCGCTGATCTTGACGGCGTCGTCTACTCGGGCGCGAATGCTATTCCCGGCGCAGTTGAGTCGTTGGAGCAGCTGGCGCAGGTGGACGTCTCATTGGCGTACATCACCAATAACGCGTCCCGTTCAGCCGAACAGGTAGCTGCGCACCTACGTGAGCTGGGAGTTCCTGCAACAGCGGGTCAGGTGTTCGGATCGGCGTTGGCGGGTGCCGAGCTCTTGGCCACCCTGGTACCCAGCGGATCTACCGTCCTGGTCACCGGAAGCCAAACCCTGATCGACCAGGTCAAAGCCCAGGGGATGGTCCCGGTGACGACAGCCGATCCGATCCCCGTTGCAGTGATCCAGGGCTTTGACCCGAGCCTCGGATGGAAGGACCTCGCTGAGACCGCCTATGCGGTCGCGGGCGGCTCGGTGTGGGTAGCGACCAACACCGACCTGTCCATCCCACAGGCCAGGGGAATCGCTCCCGGGAACGGGTCGCTGGTTGCTGCAGTCACCGCCGCAACCGGCTCTTCGCCAGTCGTTGCCGGCAAGCCCGAGGCAGCGCTATTCGCAACTGCTGCGAGCCATCTGGGCGTCTCCCATCCGCTGGTGGTGGGTGACCGTTTGGACACCGATATCCTGGGCGGCAACCGGGCAGGCATGGACACGGCGCTGGTGCTTACCGGCGTCGACACGGTGCGGACCGCCCTGGCGGCAGTCGCCGACCAACGTCCAACGTTCCTCCTGGCCAGCCTCGAGGGCCTGCACGAACCCTACCCGGAGACCACCCACAGCGGTGGGGTACACCGGTGCGGCTCGTCGTCGGCAACTGTCGACGACGGAACTGTCCAGCTGACCGGTGACCCCGCCAGCCTTGACAGCTGGCGCGCGGCCTGCAGCGCCTGGTGGAGCGCGAACCCTGACACACGCACCGCCGAGCTGCCCGAAGTGAGGTCCGCGGGTAGCCCGGTTCTCGAGGACTCCGCGGGTCGCCGATGACCAGCGAGCCCCCAAACGTACTGTCACCCAAGGGCATAACGGACGAGCATGCGGCAGCCGAGGACGCCCCAGTCTTCCCGGCCGGGGCGGGCATTACCGGGGACACCAGTGTAGATGGGCTGATCACTCACCTTGCTGGCATCCCTGGGCTCCCGATTGACGAACACAACGCCCTGTACACGGGTCTGCACGACGGTCTCCTCGCTGAACTCAACGCCGATCTGTCAGCTGACCATGACGCGTCTTGACCAGGCCCTGGTGGCGCGCGGACTCGCGCGCTCCCGGTCCCATGCCGCCGCGCTGATCGCCTCGGGCAGGGTCCGGCGGGCAGGCGTCATTCTGCAGAAGCCCGCCACCAAGGTGGTTGAGGTGGACCGGCTCACGGTTGACGGCGGCAGAGTCCCGGACTTCGTCAGCCGTGCCGGCGTGAAGCTCGACGGTGCGCTGCGCGCCTTCACCGGTGTGTCTGCGGGAGGGAAGAGGTGCCTCGATGCAGGTGCCTCCACCGGGGGATTCACCGAGGTCCTGCTCCGGGCCGGCGCATCCCACGTGGCCGCCGTCGACGTCGGGCATGGGCAGCTGGTCGATGAGTTACGCCGCGACCCGCGGGTCGACGTCGTCGAGGGCCAGAACGTGCGGCAGCTGGCAGCCGACACCATTGGTGGCCCGGTGGACCTCACGGTGGCTGATCTGTCCTTCATCTCCCTCACCCTGGTGCTGCTGCCGTTGGCCCGGGCCACCAAACCCGGCGGGGACATGGTGCTATTGATCAAACCCCAGTTTGAAGTGGGCAAGGGGAAGCTGAACTCCAGCGGCGTGGTTGGAACTGAGGCGGAGCGCCGCCGCGCCGTCGGGCTGGTAGTGAATAAGGCGCTGGGGCATGGGCTGACCGTGTCAGGGCTGATCCGCAGTCCGCTACCGGGTCAGGACGGAAATATTGAGTTCTTTGTGTGGATAACTGTGCCCAGGGGCGCGATGGTGCCTAGGATCGAGGAGGAGCTTGATCGCTTGACCCGGCAGGTGCTGGACTCCAGCACTGCCTTTACCGATGCCCGGCTGGTTGCCGGCGTGCCAGACGGCGCACGGGATACGACGGAGCTTCAATGACACGACGGATACTGGTTCTCGCCCACACCGGGCGACACGACGCGATGGCGGCCGCCCAGGAAGCGTGTACCCAGCTGCACCAATCTGGGCTGATCCCCGTCATGAGGGTCGAAGAACTAAAGGATATCCAGGACGAGTATGGGGTGTTGACCGCGCCGACCGAAAAACTCGGGGTCGACGTTGCCCTGGGCGAGGTCGAACTTGGAATGGTATTGGGCGGTGATGGGACGATCCTGCGCGCCGCTGAACTGGTGCGCGGGTCCGAGGTCCCCCTGCTCGGCGTCAATCTTGGTCACGTCGGGTTTCTCGCCGAAAGTGAGCGGGCAGACCTCACCGAGACAGTGCGCCGCGTGGTGGACCGGGACTACACAGTCGAGGAGCGGATGACCATCGACGTCCAGGTGTGGCGCGGTGACGTCCTTGCCGCCCAGACCTGGGCGCTGAATGAGGCGGCGGTCGAGAAGGCCAGCCGCGAACGGATGATCGAGGTGGTGATGGAGGTTGATGGCCGCCCCCTGAGTTCGTTTGGCTGTGACGGGGTGGTGATGGCAACCCCCACCGGGTCGACTGCCTACGCGTTCTCGTCGGGCGGACCAGTGGTCTGGCCGGAGGTAGAGGCGCTCCTGATGGCGCCGATCAGCGCGCACGCACTCTTCACCAAGCCCCTGGTGATTGCACCGACGTCGGTCCTCGCTGTGGAGATCCTGACCCGCACCGATGCCGCCGGCGTCCTGTGGTGCGACGGCCGCCGGACAGTCGACCTGCCACCCGGGGCGCGGGTGGAGGTGCGCCGGGCCGACACCCCGGTTCGGTTGGCACGTACCCAGCTCACTCCTTTCTCCGAGCGGCTGGTGAAGAAATTCACGCTCCCCACCCAGGGCTGGCGCGGCCCTACCAGCCATACAGGAGGCACCGGCCAGTGATCGAAGAAATCCGTATCCGTGACCTCGGTGTCATCACTGACGCGACCCTTCACCTCGCCGGCGGCTTCACGGTGGTGACCGGGGAGACCGGCGCCGGTAAGACCATGGTGATCACCGCCCTGGGATTGCTGCTCGGTGCCCGGGCCGACGCCGGTGCGGTGCGCCTGGGTGCCAAGGCTGCCTCCGCTGAGGCTGTCCTCCGGATCGCCCCACAGAGTCCCGCTGCGCTCCGGGCCGCCGAGGCCGGCGCGGAACTGGACGAATCAGGGGGGTCAGCCGAGCTCATCGTGGCACGCACAGTCAGCGGTGACGGCCGGAGCCGGGCCTACGTTGGTGGCAGGTCTGCACCGGCGGGGGTGCTCGCTGACCTGGGCTCCGCGCTGGTGGTAGTTCACGGGCAATCGGACCAGCTGCGCTTGAAGACCGCCGCTGCCCAACGCGAAGCCCTCGACAAATTCGCTGGACCTGGCCTGTCCGAGGTGCTGGGCCGCTACCAGGTCAACTACCGCCGCCTGCTGGCGGCGGTAGCTGAGCTGGAGCAACTACGCACCGACTCCCGTGAGCGGGTGCGCGAGGCCGAATCACTGCAGGCTGCCCTGGAGGAGATCGACGTCGTGGCACCCCAGCCCGGCGAAGATGACGCCCTGAAGGCAGAATCCATCCGGTTGGGCCACGTCGAGGAGTTGCGGACCGCAGCGTTCAACGCCCATCAGGCCCTGGTCTCGGGAGAATTCGCCGACGACCAGGATGCCACTGTCCTCGTCGACGCCGCCAAGCGTCAGCTTGAGTCAGCGGGCGATCACGATCCTGCGCTGACCGCACTGGCCGGACGGCTCGCCGAGGTGGGGTATATTCTCACCGACATTTCCGCCGAGCTCTCCGGCTACACTGCCTCCCTCGACAGCGATGGGCCGGGCCGGCTCGCCGAGGTCGAGTCACGCAGGGCTGAACTTGCCGTCCTGGTCCGTAAGTATGCGCCAAGCATCGACGAGGTGCTGGAATGGGCAGAGGCTGGCCAGCTCCGGCTGGGTGAGCTGGGCGACGACTCAACCCGCATTGAGGCGCTCGGGGACGAGATTGCCACGCTCGAGCAGACGGTAGCCGAGCACGCGGCGGAGCTGACGGCACTGCGCACCAGCGCCGCCGCCACCCTGGCAGAACAGGTCACCGATGAGCTCTCGGCCCTCGCCATGGCCGCCGCCACCCTGGTGATCGAGGTGACGCCAGGAGAGCGGACCGTCTTCGGCGCGGATTGGATTGCGTTCCTCCTGCAACCGCACCCGGGGTCCGCCGCTCGCCCATTGGGCAAGGGCGCCTCAGGTGGCGAACTTTCCCGGGTGATGCTCGCCATCGAGGTGGTGCTGGCCGCCGTCGACCCGGTACCCACGTTCGTTTTCGACGAGGTGGATGCCGGGGTAGGTGGCAAGGCGGCAGTGGAGATCGGGCGCCGCCTGGCCATGCTGGCCTCACATGTCCAGGTCATTGTGGTGACCCACCTGCCACAGGTGGCGGCGTTCGCTTCCCAGCACATCCGTGTGACAAAGAACCTATCTGCCACCGCCGAAGGAGACGGCGTCACGGCCAGCGACGTCGAAGTCCTGCCGGAGGCCGAGCGGGTGCGGGAGCTGGCACGGATGCTTGCCGGGCAGGAAGAATCAGCCACGGCCCAAGCACACGCCGAGGAACTGCTCGCGGACGCAGCGCGGACTGCCTCGAAGTGCTAGGCTCAAACTCCGTGGTGCAATCAACAAATTCCCGGTTCCAGAAGTCCGCCAAGACTACCAAGCACGTCTTCGTGACGGGCGGCGTAGCCTCCTCCCTCGGGAAGGGACTAACCGCTTCAAGCCTCGGTCATCTTCTTCGTGCGCGTGGCCTATCAGTCACGATGCAGAAGCTCGACCCGTACCTCAACGTGGACCCGGGCACCATGAATCCTTTCCAGCACGGCGAGGTCTTCGTGACTGACGACGGCGCCGAAACGGATCTGGACATTGGCCACTACGAGCGCTTCCTCGATGAAAGCCTCGACGGCTCAGCGAACGTCACCACCGGCCAGATCTACTCGACGGTCATCGCTAAGGAACGCCGCGGTGAGTACCTCGGCGACACCGTCCAGGTTATCCCGCACATCACTGACGAAATCAAACGTCGGATGCGGCTGCCCTCCGAGCCAGTCGAAGTCAAGAAGGCTCCCGACGTCATCATTACCGAGATCGGTGGCACAGTCGGTGACATCGAATCGCAGCCGTTCCTTGAGGCGGCCCGGCAGGTCCGCCAGGACATTGGCAGGAACAACGTGTTTTTCCTGCACGTCTCCCTCGTGCCGTACATCGGCCCCTCGCAGGAGCTCAAGACCAAGCCGACGCAGCATTCTGTTGCCATGCTGCGGTCGATCGGTATCCAGCCAGACGCGATAGTGATCCGTTCCGACCGTGAAATTCCGGACGCCATGCGGGAAAAGATCGGCCGGATGTGCGACGTCGACGTCGACGCCGTCGTGAATGCCGCCGATGCGGCGAGCATCTACGATATCCCCAAGACCCTCCACGCACAGGGGCTGGACGCGTACATTGTGCAGGCGCTGGACTTGAAGTTCAAGGACGTCAACTGGACCAAGTGGAACAAGCTGCTCGACGTAGTCCATCACCCTAAGCACACTGTGGAAATAGCGCTGGTCGGCAAGTATATCGACCTACCGGACGCGTACCTGTCGGTGACCGAGGCGCTCCGGGCCGGCGGTTTTGCCAACAAGTCCAAGGTCGTCATCCGATGGGTGCCCTCGGACGAGTGCGACACGCCTGACGGCGCGGCCAAAGCGCTTGACGGTGCCGACGCCATCTGCGTGCCCGGTGGGTTCGGTATCCGCGGCCTCGAAGGCAAGCTGGGCGCGCTGCAGTACGCCCGCGAGAACATGGTCCCCACGCTGGGGCTGTGCCTCGGGCTGCAGTGCATGGTCATCGAGTACGCCCGCAACGTGGTGGGACTGACGGGCGCATCGTCGAGCGAATTCGATCCTGATACCCAGTACCCGGTCATCGCTACCATGGCCGAGCAGTTGCACATTGTCGACGGCGACGGCGACATGGGCGGCACCATGCGTCTCGGCCTGTGGGAAGCGAAGCTTGAGGAAGGCTCGGTTATTGCCCGCACCTATGGGAAAACCACTGTCAGCGAACGGCACCGCCACCGCTACGAGGTCAACAATGACTTCCGTGACCAGATCGCCGCCGCTGGCATGGTGTTCTCCGGAACATCGCCCGACGGCACGCTGGTCGAGTTTGTTGAGCTCCCCAAGGAAACCCACCCGTACTACGTCTCCACCCAGGCACACCCTGAGCTGAGCTCGCGGCCCACGCGGCCGCATCCGCTGTTCGCGGGACTGGTCAAGGCAGCGCTGCTCCGCCGCGGGGTCAAGGCCTGACATGAGTCACGGCCTGAGCATGGGCGATCCGTCGGACCAGCCGCTGGGCGACCAGCAAAGTCCCCGGCGGCTGCTGGACTCAAAGGTGGTGTACGAGGGCCGCATCTGGAACGTCGTCAGCGACACGTTTTCGCTCACCGATGACGAGTCCGACGGCGAACCGCTGGTGCGCGACTACATCGAGCACCCCGGTGCTGTTGCAGTTCTTGCCATGAACGACGCCGGACAGGTGCTGCTGATCAACCAGTACCGTCACCCGGTGCGGATGACCCTGTGGGAGATCCCTGCCGGCCTGCTTGACGTTCCTGACGAGGACTTCGTGGCTGCTGCCGCGCGCGAACTGGCTGAAGAAGCGGATCTGACAGCAGAGCGGTGGAATGTCCTCACCGACCTGTTTCTTTCTCCCGGCTCGTCGAGCGAGGCCCTGCGCATTTACCTGGCGCGGGGCGTCGCCGAAATCCACCCTGATGAACGCCATGAGCGTACCCATGAGGAAGCCGAAATCACGACGGCGTGGGTGGATCTGGACGACGCCGTCTCCGCAGTTCTCGCCGGGCGGATCCACAGCCCCTCGGCAATCGCTGCAGTCCTTGCAGCCTCGGCCGCACGTAGTGGCGGCTACGATCAGCTGCGGCCGGCAGATGAGCCCTGGCCCGAGCATGCCAGCCAGCACCACACCTGGCCCAACGGGTCGGTCCTGAAGAACTGATCATGGCGGCTCCTGCAACGCGGACCGCAGTCGACGAGCTGCGGGAGACCGGCCCCGGACGGCTGATGAGCGAGTACCTCCAGCACATGGCTGTGGAACGCGGCTTGTCGGTCAACACCCTCGCCGCCTATCGACGGGATCTGCTGCGGTATCACCGGTTCCTCGCCGCCCGCTCAGTCGCTGAGGTGCAACGAATCACCCGGCATGACGTCTCGGCGTTTGCGCAGGCCCTCTCGACAGGATCGGATGGTCTTGCCCAGTTGAGCCCGCGGTCCGCGGCGCGCACTGTCGTCGCAGTCCGGGGCCTGCACCGGTTCTGGGCGCTTGAGGGAATCTGTACTGCTGATCCGGCGCACGACGTCCACCCGCCGATTGCCGGAAAACGACTGCCCAAGGCCATTTCTGTCGACGAGGTGACCCGGATTCTCGAGGCTGTGAACACCGATTCGCCTGGTGGTCAGCGCGACAGGGCGCTCCTGGAATTCCTGTACTCAACGGGTTCGCGGATCAGCGAGGCGGTGGGTCTTGACGTCGACGACGTATCGGTCGATGCGGCGCTGGAGGGGCCCGCCGTCGTCCGGTTGTTTGGTAAAGGGTCAAAGGAACGGATGGTGCCGCTCGGCTCGTATGCGGCGAAGGCCATTGACTCATATCTGGTCAGGGCGCGGCCGGCTCTCGCTGCCACTGGCAAGGGAAATCCGGCCCTGTTCCTGAACCTGCGTGGCGGGCGGCTGAGCCGGCAGAGCGCGTGGACCATCCTGAAGTCGGCGGCGGAGAAGGCTGGGGTCACCCGTGAGGTGTCACCGCACACCCTGCGGCATTCTTTCGCCACCCACCTGCTGGAGGGCGGCGCTGATGTGAGGGTGGTCCAGGAACTACTGGGCCACGCCTCGGTGACCACCACCCAGGTCTACACCCTCGTTACTGCTGAGACGCTCCGCGAGGTATATGCTGCTGCCCATCCACGCGCACTCTAAGCCCGGATCTGTGTAACCTCGACGAGCCCGCTGGAAACTAACTGTGCATGAACAGGTTACTCACTCCAGGGGGGCCAAGGTTGCAGCATGACGAAGGCGTTTTTGCCGCACTCCACAGGGCGCATCGCCCGCGCGTTTTCAACTACATCCATCGCAGGGTCAACAGCCGGGAGGCTGCCGATGAGCTGACCAACGACGTGTTCAGGGTCGCCTGGCAGCGCAACCCGGATCCTGCCGACCTGACCATTGCCTGGCTGCTCGCCGTCGCCCACCACCTGATTGGTAACGAGTACCGCCGGCGGGAACGCTCCGAACAGCTGATGCAACGCATCCGTTCCACGGCAGTCCTGCAATCCAGGGCCGCGCAAAGCGCCCAGCAGCAAACGGTGGCGGACGCACTGTTGCAGTTGCGTGACAAGGAACGGGAGATTCTCCTGCTCGCCTACTGGGATGACCTAAGCGTGGCAGACATCGCCCAGGTACTCACCTGTAGCCCGTCCGCAGCGAAAGTCCGCCTGCATCGGGCCCGCAAGGCGTTCGCCGCCCTGCTGCCCACATCACTGATGGCCGAGGGAGTTGCCTGAGATGGACCGCATCGAAGACCTGATCCGGGGACTTGACCCGGTACGTGCCGAGGACCGGGCGAAGACTGAATCCGCCGTCGATCCCGCTACCGACCCTGCGACTGACACTGATGCTGAAGTGATCGCCGCTTTCCGTCCGGTGACGGCAGCGGACGACGACGACACCGGGGTGTTCAGCGACGACCGCCCCGTGGTGGTGCCGCTGGTGCGGAGGCGGCCCGTCGTCCTCGTGCTCGCTGGCGCGGCTGCAGCGGCTGCTGTGGCAGGCGCGATCGTGGTGGGCAGCACCATGGGGGTCCAGAGTCCGTTACCGGCGGGCACCACTGATCCCGCGCCGATCCCCAAGCCGACCACCGCCGGTGAGGGCACAGCCGATCCAGCCCCGGACCCGACCGGGGATCCCACGGTCGACCCCGTCGTCGAACCGACTGTTGTGCCCACCGGGCCCCCAGCCGACGTTGGGTGCCAGCCACAGGATGTTGACCGGCTGATGGAACAGGGGAGCGACTTTGCCTCGCTCACACCCTGGACCACCAATCCGCAGTATTACCCGGTCATCGGGTGCACCGATGAATGGATGTCGATGGAGATGACCGAGGAAGGGTACGCGGTGGAAGGCAAGGATGGCGGCAACGCGTGGTTCTTCATCGCGAAACGTGTCGACGGCCAGTGGATCATCGACCCCGACACCTACGGTGCGATCCTCCGCTGGGAGTTCCTCATGGAGGACCCTAACGGCACGCCGCAGGAGTTGATGGACCGACGGTTCATCGAGGCGGGCTTCCCGGTGGAACTGCGTGAGGAACTGGTGGGTGCGGGGCCCACCGCCGATGAGCTGGTGCGGGGCCTTGAGGCGCGGGAGCTGGGCCTGCGGTACCAGATCCCACTCGCCTGGGGCACTGTGGACGTGGCCGGCGGGGTGGACCTGGTGAACACCGCAGGCACTCCGGTCGCCACCCTGCAGCGGTCCAGGGAATCTGGGATCGGCGGAACATGTACTGAGGCGCCCGTGCCGTGGCGTGAACTGCTGTCGGTTCCGGTCTCGATTGACACGCCGAGCGGCCCAGTGAGTGCCAGGTTTGCCCTGCGTGTCTTTGAGGGGGAGCAGCTGGTCGGGGCGACGGGCCTGGTCCTCGCGGACGCGCCGTCGTCGGGCGAGGGGTGCATGCTCTACAACGCCATCTCCACTCCCGTGGTTGGCCTGCTCTCCCTGACGAGTGAATTCAGGCTCTCCCCCGATGAGAAAGGCAACGGGACGGTCTTCCCGGCCCTCGCGGATGCTGAGACGTACGCGGGGTCGGCCGAGTTTGGCGCCTTGGTTGCCATCGCCGAGTCGATAGTCATCACCGACTAGCCAACCCTCCAAACCCTCCGCCGAGGAGTGAGGTCTGGCGCCCTGGGACGTCCATGAGTCGCCAGAGCTCACGGTTCGGCGGAGGGTTTGGAGGCTACACTTGGGCCTCATGAAACCCCGCCCCGTTGTGCTGTGCTTCCTGTTCCGTGAGACGGCGGCAGGGAGCGAAGTGCTGCTTGGGCTGAAGAAGACGGGATTCGGCGCCGGGCGGATCGTGACGCTTGGCGGGGGAGTGGAACCCGGCGAAACCGAAGCCCAGGCAGCCGTGCGTGAGGTGGCCGAGGAGTCAGGCGTCGTCGTCGTCGAAGCCCATTTGGCTCATCTGGGACGGGTCCGCTGGCGATTCCCGGCACAGCCCGCAGCCGACATGGACGCGTCCATCTTCACCGCCGTCGAGTGGACCGGAACCCCGCAGCCCACTGTCGAGGTGGTCCCCGCCTGGTACCCGGTGGATGACCTGCCGTGGGAGGGCATGTGGGACGATGCGCGACACTGGCTGGGGTCGGTGATCGCCGGTGATCAGCTGGATGTGCTCGTCACCCTCAATTCTGACAACGAGACGGTGCTCAGCGCCGTATTCGCCTGACCCCCTCAAAACCCGGACCCTTGAGGGTTAGGTCCAGGCCAGAGTGGGTCAGGGGACCTCGCGCTGCTCGGGGCCGCTATAGGCGCTGAGCGGACGGATCAGGGAGTTGGATTCGGTCTGCTCCATGATGTGCGCTGTCCACCCGGTGATCCGGGCGGCAATGAACAACGGGGTGAACATCTCCGTGTCGAAACCCATCAGGTGGTAGGTGGGCCCTGCTGGGTAGTCCAGGTTGGGTTTGATGCTCTTGGCCTCGTCCATGGCGGCTTCCAGACCGCTGTACAGTCCGAGCAGTTCAGGGCGGTTAAAATGCTCGATCATTCCGTCCAGCGCGGCCTTCATGGTGGGTACCCGCGAGTCGCCATTCTTGTAGACCCGGTGTCCGAATCCCATCACCTTCTTCTTCTGGGCCAGAGCATCCTCCATCCAGGCCTTGGCGCGGGCAGCAGCGTCTTCCCGTGACTCGTCAGGGCGAATCCCGATCTCCTCGAACGTGTGCATCACCGCTTCGTTGGCCCCGCCGTGCAGGGGGCCCTTCAGCGCACCGATGGCGCCGGTGACCGCCGAGTGGAGGTCAGCGAGAGTTGACGTGATGACTCGTGCGGTGAAGGTGGAAGCATTGAACGAGTGCTCTGCATAGAGCACCATTGACACGTTGAAAGCCTCAACGACCTCCGGTGCCGCTTCCTCACCGAAGGTCATCCACAGGAAGTTAGCTGAATAGTCAAGATCGTCCCGCGGGGCGACGATTTCCTGACCACGACGACGCCGCTGGTCGTAGGCGACGACAGCGGGAAATGCTGCGAACAGTTCCATCGCCTTCTCAAGGTTTGCCTCCTGGGAGGAGTCACCGGCCTTGGGGTGGTTGGCGCCGAGCACCGATACGGCGGTGCGGGCAACGTCCATCGGGTGACAGGAGACAGAGAGCAGATCGATGGCGGCCTTCACATTGTCAGCGAGATCTCGATGGCTGCGTTCAAACGCTGTGAACTCTTCCGACTGATCGGCGGAGGGCAGCTCACCGTGCCAGAGCAGATAGGCCACCTCCTCGAAGCTGCACTTGGCGGCCAGCTCCTGCACCGGGTACCCGCGGTACATCAACGAGTTGGTGTCGGAATTGACCTTTGAGATTGCCGTGGTGTCGACCGTGACACCGGCCAACCCTTTGTAGATCTGCGTTTCTGTCATGGGGACTCCTGTTCAACTGCGGACGGGGTCTGCTCCGGCGAACCGGGCACCTGAAAATTGAAAACCGAGGTGTCGAAACGGTTGTACGCCTCGTAGTCGACGAGCTCGTACAAACGGGCTCGGGTCTGCATGGCACCGACGGCCCCCTGCTGGGTGCCATCGGCCTTGATCGTTTCCAGCGTACGCTCCGCCGCGCCCATTGCACTACGCAGCAGGGTGACGGGATAGATCACCATGGTGACCCCCGCGGAGGCGAGCTGGTCAAGGGTGAACAGCTCGCTCTTCCCGAACTCGGTCATATTCGCCAGAATCGGGACGTCGACGGCGTCGCGCATTGCCTGAAATTCGCTCAGGTCGCGCATCGCCTCGGGGAAGATCGCGTCGGCGCCAGCATCCACCAGAGCACGGGCACGCTCCTGAGCCGCCTTGAGACTGTCGGTACCGCGAATGTCAGTACGCGCCATGATCAGAAAGTTCGGATCGCGCCGGGCGTCAGCTGCTGCACGGATGCGTTTGGTCGCCGTGTCCAGGTCGACCACGTTCTTGCCATCCAGATGCCCGCACCGCTTGGGGTTGAATTGATCCTCGATGTGGCAGCCGGCCAGGCCGGCATTCTCCAACTCCTGGATGCTCCGTGCCACATTCATTGGCTCCCCGAAACCGGTATCGGCGTCGACAATAGAGGGCAGATCGGTCATCCGGGCAATTTGCCCTGCTCGGGTGGCCACCTCAGTGAGGGTGGTCAGGCCAATGTCAGGCAGACCCAGATCGTTGGCGAGCACCGCACCAGAGATGTAGACGCCGTCGAACTCCTTGTCCTGGATCAGTCGCGCTGAGAGTGGGTTGAAGGCACCCGGGAACTGCTGGATCCGTCCTGAAGCCAGCCCTTCGCGGAAGGCGATCCGCTTCTGTTCGGGGGTGATTGAGGAGTACAACATTTAGAAGAGTCCCTTCGGTGCGGTGGATGGGTCGATGACGCCGGCGGACGCGACAAGGTTGAGCTGTTCGAGTTCGCCAGCAGCAAGCTCGGGCAAGCGCTCGACGACGCCGAGGAACCGGTCGATCTCTGCTTCGTCGACGATCCGGTGGCCGTCCTGGCCCGCAGCGAGGGTGCGCAGCTTGTTGATGTACTGGTCCCTAGCGAACGGGCGGGCCCCTAACGGATGAGCATCGGCGACTGCCAGCTCATCGGTGATGACAGTGCCGTCGGTCAGGGTGATCTCCACGCGACCCCCGAAAGCCTTTTCGCTGATGTCCAGCGAATGGTAGCGCCTGGTCCACTCTGGGTCTTCGCGGGTGGTGACCTTCTGCCAGAGTGCAACGGTGTCGCTTCGGCCGGCCCGCTCGGGCGTGTAGGAGTCGACGTGGTGCCAGGAACCGTCCTGCAGCGCCACGGTGAAGATGTAGGGGATCGAGTGGTCAAGGGTCTCGCGGGACGCTGTGGGATCGTACTTCTGCGGATCGTTCGCGCCGGAGCCGATGACATTGTGGGTGTGGTGCGAGGTATGGATCACTATCGACTTCACCAGGTCGGGGTTGGTGGCCTCCGGGTGTGCTGTGTGGAGCTTGCGGGCGAGGTCGATCAGTGCCTGGGCCTGGTACTCGGCCGAGTGTTCCTTGGTGTAGGTGTCGAGGATGGCCCGTTTGGGTTCGGACGCCGCCGGCAGCGGCACCTCATACCTGCCGTCAGGGCCGTCCAGCAACCAGGCGATGAAGCCGTCCTCGCCCTCGTAGATCGGAGTGGGGGAGGTCTGGCCGCGCATGGCACGGTCCGCTGCCTCAACCGCCATCTTCCCGGCGAAGGCCGGAGCGTGGGCCTTCCAGGTGGAGATTTCGCCCTTGCGTGACTGGCGGGTCGCAGTGGTGGTGTGCAGCGCCTGGCCAATGGACTGGAAGATGGTTTCGACGTCGAGATCCAGCAGGGTGCCGATACCGGCAACCGCCGATGGGCCGAGGTGCGCTACATGGTCGATCTTGTGCTTGTGGAGGCAGATGGCTTTCACCAGATCCACCTGAATCTCATAGCCGGTGGTGATGGCCCGCAGCAGGTCCCGTCCCGATCGCCCGGTGTGCTGGGCCACGGCGAGGATAGGGGGAATGTTGTCTCCGGGGTGTGAGTAGTCGGCTGCCAGGAAAGTGTCGTGGTAGTCCAGTTCACGGACGGCGACCCCGTTGGCCCAGGCGGCCCATTCCGGGGAGGTCTTCTCGCGAATCCCAAAGATGGTTGCCCCTGCACCGTTCGACGAGGCCGGGTGGCTGGTCGCCTGTGCGCGTGCAGCGGCCACCGGGGCACGGGTGAACGAGGCAACTGCAACTGAGGCGTTGTCGATGATGCGGTTGATCACCATGTCGGCAACGTCAGCGTCTACTTCCACGGGGTCGGCGGCAACCAACGCCAGCCGGTAGGCGAGTTGCTGTTCGCGGACGAGGTTCTCGTCGCTGCGGTGGGTACGGACCAGATGATGTTCAACCATTGAGGTGAGCCTTTCGGGATGGAACGGAACCGGAGTCGAAACTATTCTTCGATGCCAGCAGATGGTCAAGACTGTTGTGGAGATGGATCTTGGTGGCAGCTGATGCAAGGTCAGTGTTGCCGCCGGCGATCGAGCGCGCTATCTGGGCGTGTTCGGCTGCGGACGACAGCAGCCGGTCGCTATTATCTTTGGCGAGTCGCCTGATGCGCACCAACTGTGCTCGGAGCTGGCCCTGGGCCTGACGGAGGAACTGGTTGTCTGCGGCGTCATCGACTGCTGAATCCAGGTCGGAGACCAGCGCGTAGTAGTCACGCTGGTCAGGGTCGTTCCCGGTGATGAGGTGAGCTGCGGCGTCGAATCTCCGTCCGAGAGCGGCGAAGACGGCGGGGTCCCGGTGCACAGCGGCCAGCTCGGCCGCTTTGCAATCCAGCGCCAATCGGACGTCGAAGAGCTGGGTCATCTTCTCCACCGAGATATCGGTAACGACGACGCCGCGGCCAGCCTGCGCGGCAGTGAGGCCTTCAGCGCCGAGCCGGGCCAGAGCTTCCCGCAGGGGAGTCCGAGATACGCCCAACCGGGCGGATTGCTCCACCTCCGCCAGCACTGTGCCCGGGACCAGCCGCCATTCGATGATGTCGGACTTCAGTGCCGCGTAGGCCCTGTCGCTTGCTCGCACTGATCCTCCTGCCGACGCTGGCTCTGCCGCTGATGTTCACCTGTTAATGTATACAGACAACGGGTCATCTGCAAGATTAGACGCCAATTCCGACGATCTTGTGACCCCTGTGTATACACGGATGGCGCTCATCAGTAGGATGTCAGCACAACACACTGACGTGGAGGAGAACCCGATGAGCCAGGACTATCGCACGCTGTATCGCCGAAGCCTTGAAGCACCGCAGGAGTTCTGGCTGGAGGCGGCCAGGGGAGTGGACTGGAGTAAGGAACCCACCACCGCGTTGGACAGCACAGCCGCGCCCCTCCACCGGTGGTTTCCCGACGGCGAGCTGAACACGTCCTACAACTCACTTGATCGCCACATTGAGGCCGGACGGGGTCACAGCACAGCCCTGATCTACGATTCGGCGATGCTCGGCCTGGTGTTGAAGTACACCTACACCGAGCTCAGGGATGAGGTGGCACGTTTCGCAGGCGTCCTGCGCTCGCAGGGGGTCGGCAAAGGGGACCGGGTGGTGATCTACCTGCCGATGGTGCCTGAGGCGCTGATCGCCATGCTGGCCACCGCCCGGCTCGGGGCGGTCCACTCGGTGGTCTTCGGGGGGTTCGCCGCCAGGGAGCTAGCCTCACGGATCCAGGATGCGCGGCCCACCGTGGTGGTCACAGCCTCCGGTGGCCTGGAGCCCCGCGGTCCCATCGAGTACCTGCCGTCAGTGCACGAGGCCCTCGAACTGTGCGACCACCGGGTGGGTGCCGTGATCGTGAAGTTGCGCGAGGGGTTCGTCAACCACGCGTCGGACTTCAGTTCGATGTCGGGAACCACCTGGCTGGACTGGGATACGGCTCTGGCCACCGCCGAGCCGGCCGATCCGGTTCCGGTTAAAGCCACGGACCCGCTCTACATCCTCTACACCTCGGGTACCACCGGGTCACCGAAGGGAGTCGTGAGGGACAACGGGGGCCACGCGGTCGCCTTGACCTGGGCAATTACCAACATTTTCGACGTCGGCCCCGGAGACGTGATGCTGACGGCGTCCGACGTCGGCTGGGTGGTGGGTCATTCCTTCATCGTCTACGCTCCGCTGCTCGCTGGGGCGACAACAGTCCTGTACGAGGGGAAGCCGGTCGGAACGCCGGACGCCGGGGCATTCTGGCGGCTGATCAGCGATCACAGCATCAATGTGCTGTTCACTGCGCCCACCGCGCTGCGTGCCGTGCGGAAGGTCGACCCGCAGGCAGCGCTCCTCCGGGCATACGACACATCGAGCCTGCGTCTGCTGTTCTGCGCTGGTGAACGGCTCGACATCGACACCTACCGGTGGGCTGGCGAGACCCTGAATGTTCCGGTGATCGACAACTGGTGGCAAACCGAGACCGGCTGGCCCATTTGCGCCAATCCGCGCGGCGTCGAAGAGCTTCCCATCAAGCCTGGATCGCCGACGCTGCCCCAGCCCGGGTACAACCTCAGAATTCTCGACGCCGACGGCCGGGTGGTCCCGGCCGGAACCGAAGGGAACATCGCGTTGCAGCTACCGTTGCCACCCGGGACCCTCCCGACCCTGTGGGGCAGCGACGAACGCTATATCAGCTCCTACCTGAGCGCATTCGATGGGTACTACGTCACCGGTGATTCGGGCTATGTCGACGACGACGGCTACGTCTTCGTTATGGGCCGCACCGACGACATCATCAATGTTGCTGGACACCGGTTGTCCACCGGTGCCATCGAGCAGGTACTGGCGCAGCATCCCGCCGTCGCCGAATGCGCGGTCATCGGGCTGGCCGACGCGCTAAAAGGCCAGCGCGCCAGCGGCTACGTGGTGCTGAAAGCGGGTTCTGACATCAGTCCCGTGGCACTTGAACAGGAACTGGTTCACCTGGTGAGGACCCAGATCGGGCCGGTAGCCGACTTCAAACACGCAGTGGTGGTGGACGGTTTACCGAAGACAAGGTCCGGCAAGATCCTTCGCAAGACCATGCGGCAAATGGCCGCCGGCGAGGACTATGTAGTTCCCTCGACCATCGAGGATCAGAGTGTTCTGGATGCCATGAAACCGGTGCTGCGACCCTCACCCACCCCGCCCAGGAGTTAGCTCTGGCGACTTCGGGGGTGCCAGAATCGCCAAAACTCGCTTCTCGGCGGGAGGGGGTGTCCAAGGCCGCCCTGCCACTGGCTGGCAGCCCGCGGTCTGCGGTCGCGGTCTGGGGTCGCACCGCCCGGATCTCGTGGCTGGCATCGGTCCAGATCCTCGGTATCGACCGGTTCAAGTCTGAAGCCTGCCCTGTTCGACGTATTTTCCCACTGATCGGGCCCCATGACTGGGAATCGCTAGAACTGACCGTCCCAGCGAACGACGTCGGTCAGTGGGAAACTGTACCGGTGCGGTCTATGAGCCGCCCGAAGAAGCTTGAACCTCAGGTTGAAACTAAAGGCTCGCGGGTAGGTGTCAGCGGATTTACCCGTCGGAATGCAGCCCCGGTTGTAACGTTGAGTGCAGGTAAGCAAGCAATAACTTCAGCACAGCGATTAAACGGAAGCGTGGATACATACGTGAGTAGCGAACAGGGTTCCACAACTCTGACGGACGCCGAGATCGGGCCCACTGGTCGCCCGGTAACCGTGTTCCCCGAACCGCCGGTTCTTTCCTCCCACGGACCGGCCCGCGTGATAGCGATGGTGAACCAGAAGGGTGGCGTTGGTAAGACCACCTCCACCATCAACCTGGGTGCGGCGCTCGCGGAAGCGGGCCGAAGGGTGCTGCTGGTGGATTTCGATCCGCAGGGTGCCCTGTCCGCTGGCCTTGGCACCAACCCGCACGAACTCGACGTCACCGTCTACAACGTGCTGATGGATCGGAAGGTGCGCATTCAGGACGCCATACAGACAACTGCGTTCGAGAATGTTGACCTGCTGCC
The DNA here is from genome assembly GCF_000520515.1 of Arthrobacter sp. H20. Taxonomy (GTDB): domain Bacteria; phylum Actinomycetota; class Actinomycetes; order Actinomycetales; family Micrococcaceae; genus Arthrobacter_D. Next base: position 13,412 of record NZ_KI914745.1, on the reverse strand, counting down.
CGCCAACATTGACCTTTCGGCCGCCGAGGTGCAGCTGGTCAACGAGGTTGCCCGCGAGCAGGTGCTTGACCGTGCGTTGCGGAAGGTGTCGGATGACTACGACGTCATTCTGATCGACTGCCAGCCCTCGCTCGGACTGCTGACTGTGAACGCACTCACTGCGGCGCACGGAGTGATCATCCCGCTGATCTGCGAGTTCTTCGCGCTGCGGGCTGTTGCGCTGCTGGTCGAAACCATTGAGAAGGTGCAGGACCGGCTCAACCCTCGTCTCCAGGTCGACGGCGTCCTCGCCACCATGTATGACGCGCGGACGCTGCACAGTCGTGAGGTCATAGCGCGGCTGGTTGAGGCATTCGGCGACAAGGTGTTCGAAACAGTCATCAAGCGGACCATCAAATTCGCTGACGCAACGGTAGCCGCCGAGCCGATCACCTCCTACGCAGCCAACCACTCAGGTGCAGATTCCTACCGCCGGCTGGCGAAGGAACTGATCTCCCGCGGCGGCGCCCCCTAACTATGCAGCGCGCCGCGCCGGACAGCGACGACGCCGCATTAGAGCCTGCAGGCTTTACCGTCCGGCTAGACAACTTCAATGGACCGTTTGACCTGTTGTTGGGGCTCATTTCCAAACATGAGCTGGACATCACCGAAATAGCCCTCGCCACCGTGACCGATGAATTCATCGGCTATATTCGTGCCTTTCAGGGAACCGACGCTGATTTCTCGCTTGACGAAGCCAGCGAATTCCTGGTCATCGCTGCCACCTTGTTGGACTTGAAAGCGGCGCGACTGCTGCCCGCCGGTGAGGTGGAAGACGATGAGGATGTGGCGCTGCTAGAAGCACGTGACCTCCTGTTTGCCCGATTGCTGCAGTACAAGGCCTTCAAGGAAATCGCTCGGCAACTGGGTGAGCGGCTGGCTGACGAGGGCACGCGGCTTCCTCGGGAGGTCAGCCTCGAACCCCAGTTCGCAGCGATGATGCCGGAGCTCGCCTGGCGTACCACCCCGGAGCAATTCGCCGCGCTGGCGGCCAAAGCGCTCGAGCCGCGCGAACCGGCGCCCACCGAGGTGGGAATCGACCATCTACACGGGTCAATAGTGAGCGTCCGTGAACAGGCTGAACTGTTGGGAACCCGCTTGAGGCAGGGGCTCCCGCTCTCCTTCCGGCAGCTCACACAGGACGCCGAGGACATGCTGACCGTCGTGGTCAGATTCCTTGCCCTGCTGGAAATGTTCCGCGATGCTGTGATCTGCTTTGATCAGGGTGCCCCGCTGGGCACCCTGATCGTGCGGTGGTCGGCGGGCGCAACCGACTGGTCGCCGGCATCGATCAGCGAAGAATATGACCAGCCACGTCCTGCCGCCGAAGCCACTGAAGGATCACGTTGAAAGACCAGGAGCCTGCTGCCGCCGAAACCGTCTTTGATGCTTCGGGGGAGCCGGGCGGGATCAAGGCCGCTCTGGAGGCGGTGCTCATGGTCGTCGACGAACCAATCACCGATATGCAGCTCGCCACAGCGCTCCTGGTGCCCGTCGGGGAAGTTCAGCGCCTACTGGTGGAACTCCAGCAGGAGTATGACGGCTATACTGGTCAGGGCCCGGAAGGGCACACCACCGATCCGGCGTTTTCACAGCCGCGTGGCTTCGAGTTACGCAGCGTCGCCGGAGGATGGCGGATTTTCTCGCGCAGCACGTTTGCGCCGGTAGTGGCGAAGTTCGTGCTCGAAGGACAAAGCGCCCGCCTGTCACAGGCAGCTTTGGAAACCCTCGCCGTCATCGCCTACCGGCAACCGGTGTCTCGGGCAAGAGTTTCAGGGATCCGCGGAGTGAACGTGGATTCGGTGGTACGCACCTTGGCACTGCGCGGTCTGATCGCCGAAGAGGCAACAGATCCTGAGACAGGCGCAATTCTGTACGGAACAACTTCGTACTTTCTGCAAAGATTAGGTATTGGCAGCGTTGCTGACCTACCTCAGCTTTCACCACATCTACCCGGGTTGGAAAATCTCGGTGACTTTGATGACACCACGTACTAAATACGCTAGCTAGAAGGATATTCAATGACACAGGCGCCACGTTCCGGCTCCGGACGCAACACCCCCAATCGCGACGGGTCCGCACGCCCTGCCAGCGGCCGCGAGGGTTTCGCGCGAGGCGGCTCGGCGCGCGACGAGTCCAACCGTGACAGCACTCCCCGAGAGTCAGGTTCCCGTGAGGGTGCGCCACGCGGCGGATCAGCACGCGGCGGCGCGCCTCGTGCCGGATCGGGGTCTGCCCGCGGCCGGTCGGCACGCGACGCATTTGGCCGCGGTTCAACGGCTGGCGACGGGCGGGACGGCGATGCCCGCCAGGGTTCCTCCCGTGACGGGGCCGGCCGTGGTTCCGGTTCAGACCGCGACGGCGAACGCAGGGGACCAGCCCGCGACGGCGCAAAGCGCCAGGGCCCTGCCCGCGGTAGTGCGGCCCGCGCGAAGCCGGGTCGCGAGGGAGCGCCACGCGAGGGCGGCTACTCACGCGACAGTTCTTCACGTGGCGGCGGCCGCCCTACCAGTGGCCGCCCTACCAGCGGGGGCTACCGCGGGTCCTCAGAGGGCTCGGCCGAAGGACGTCCCTTCGCTGCCCGCACACCCAAGCCCGCGGGAGCCAAGAAAAGCGGGAACCGGCAAAAGCCGGCCGGCCCCAAGGCCTTCGGCAGGGAACGCTTCGGTCAGAGCCTTGGGCCGGTCCGCCGGCCCAAGGTCCAGGGTCCCAAAGCCTTACCCGTCGACCGGCTCGATGTCCACAACCCTGACGGCGTGCGCCTCCAGAAGATCATGGCGTCGGCAGGAGTGGCGTCACGCCGGGTCTGCGAGGAAATGATCGAGGACGGGCGCGTTGAGGTTGACGGAACCATCGTCACCGACCTCGGTGTCCGGGTTGACCCCACGCAGGTCGCCATCCACGTCGACGGCATCCGCCTGCAGCTCAACGACCACCTGGTCTACTACGTCTTCAACAAGCCGAAGGGCGTCATCTGCACCATGGAGGACCCCGAGGGTCGTCCATGCATCAGCGACTACCTGAAGAACAAGAACGAAAACGAGCGGCTCTTCCACGTGGGTCGTCTCGACGTCGCCACCGAGGGTCTGCTGCTGCTGACCAACGACGGCGAACTCACCAACCGCCTCACCCACCCCTCCTACGAGGTCCCCAAAACCTACCTCGTGCAGGTGCGCGGACCGATGGCCCACGGCATTGGCGCGCAGATGCGCGAAGGCATCGAACTGGAAGACGGCATCGCGAGCGTCGACTCGTTCCGGCTGGTCGACTCCACACCGGGACACATCCTGGTCGAGGTAGTGCTTCACTCAGGCCGCAACCGCGTGGTCCGTCGCCTTTTCGAGGCCGTCGGTCATCCAGTCGAGCGTCTGGTGCGCACCCAGGTGGGCCCGATCCGGGTCAACGACCAGCGCCAGGGCAGCATCAGGGTCCTGGGTAACCAGGAAGTCGGACACCTATTGGCAGCGGTGGGACTCTAATACATGCCTGGCGCTAACAACGGCGGTACCCACCTGAGGGGTCCCGTGCTCATTGTGGGTACGGGGCTTCTGGGCGCCAGTATTGGGTTGGGGCTCCGGGCGCGCGGGATCGACGTCGTACTTACCGATATCTCGCCGTCCACCCAGGCGGTTGCCGAGGACATCGGCGCTGGACGGTCCCTCATCCCGGCGGAATCGCTCAACCCCGAGCTGATCGTCGTTGCCGCACCACCGGATGTGACAGCGGACCTGAGCGCCAGGTTGCTTACCGACTACCCGGGCGCCGTCGTCGTCGACATTGCCAGTGTTAAAGCTTCAGTGCTTGACCACCTGACCGCTGCCGTCGATGAAGCGGCACTGAGTCGCTATGTGGGGACCCACCCGATGGCTGGCCGCGAAAAATCCGGGCCAGTTGCCGCCAGCGCGCAGCTTTTCACCAGCATGCCGTGGGTGGTGTGCGCCGGGGCGCACAGCACTACTGCTGCCATTCGCACGGCAGAGGCACTTGCAATCGACCTGGGCGCGGTCGTGGCGCGCATGAGTGCGCAGGAGCACGACCAGTCGGTAGCGCTGATCTCGCACCTGCCACAGGTGCTGTCATCGCTCGTGGCCAGCAGGTTGCAGGACTCACCGCCGCACGCGCTGGCGTTGGCCGGCAACGGGCTGCGGGACGTTACCCGGATCGCCGCGAGCGATCCCCGGCTGTGGGTGCAGATCCTGTCGGCGAACGCTGACCGCTTGGTGCAGATTCTGTACGGGGTCCGTGAGGACCTGAACCGGTTGATCGGCACCCTCGAGAACCCGACCGGTGCCGGGTCACGGCTCGACATGGCGCAACTGATTTCCGAGGGCAACGTGGGCCAGGCCCGCATCCCCGGAAAACACGGTACACCGCCGGAGGCTTTCGCCCGCATGACAGTGCTGGTCGATGACGTGCCTGGCCAGATAGCGCGGCTCCTTACCGAAATTGGCGACGCCGGCATCAACCTTGAGGACCTGCGGCTTGAACACTCGCCGGGGCGTCAGGTCGGCATGGCCGAAATATCAGTGGTGCCCGGCAAACGCCACGACCTCCTCGAATTTCTTACTGCCAACGGTTGGAAAGTGGTTCAGTGAACACCCCTCATTCCCTCTTCCGCATCGGCAAGTCTCTAGTAGTGGCTATCGATGGGCCCTCCGGTTCCGGAAAGTCCAGCGTGAGCCGTGAAGCCGCACGCCAGCTGCACGCCGCCTACCTGGACACCGGCGCGATGTACCGCGCGGTCACCTGGCATTGCCTGGCCGAAGGGGTCGATCTGGGCGACGGCGCCGCAGTCGAACACGCCGCCCGCACGATCGACCTGAACATCAGTACCCGCGCTGACAACGAAGCTGTGGCAGTGGGCGGTCAGGACGTGACCGACGCGATCCGTGAACCGCGGGTCTCCGTCGCCGTCTCGGCGGTGGCCACCACGATGGGCGCCCGCAGCGAGCTGATCCGGCGGCAGCGTCAGATCATCGCCGACTCAGGCCACCGCATCGTGGCCGAGGGCCGGGACATCACCACCGTCGTCGCACCCGATGCCGAAGTGCGGATCCTGCTCACTGCCAGCGAAGCAGCACGCCTGCGCCGTCGTGGCGACCAGCTCGGCGGTACGCAGACCGAGGCGCAGCTGCAGGAGCAGGTCATCGGCCGGGACACCAAGGACTCGACAGTAGTCAATTTTCACCAGGCCGCAGATGGCGTGGTTACCGTAGATTCATCGGAACTCGATTTTGAGCAGACCATCACGGCTGTGCTCGACGTCGTTCGAACCGTTGCACACTGAGACGAAGGAATGCACTCATGACTGACAACCAGGCACGCCCTGACACTGAAGGGGCAGAAGAGTTTGAGCCGACCGGCGAGGACTCGATTGCGGAGCGCCTGGCCAGGATCGACGACGATGAGGCAGAGGTCCGCGCGCGGTCGCTCCGGGCCGGCCTCGACGACTACGAGCTTGACGAGGAAGACGCGGCGCTGCTTGCCTTGCAGCCTGAGGACTACGACCCCGACGCGCCGCTGCAGCTCGACCCCGTGCTCGCTATCGTCGGACGCCCCAATGTGGGCAAGTCCACTCTCGTCAACCGCATCCTCGGCCGTCGTGAAGCGGTAGTTGAAGACACGCCGGGCGTTACCCGTGACCGGGTCATGTACTCGGCCACCTGGAACGGCCGTGGATTCACCCTCGTTGACACTGGCGGTTGGGAACACGACGCCCGGGGCATCCACGCCCGGGTGGCAGACCAGGCTGAGATCGCCGTCGACATGGCCGACGCCGTGCTGCTGGTCGTCGATGCCACTGTCGGCGCCACCGCCACCGACGAAGCCATCGTGCAGATGCTCCGCAAAAAGAAGAAGCCGGTCATCCTGGTCGCCAACAAGGTTGACGACATCCAGAACGAGGCCGACGCCGCCACCCTGTGGGGCCTGGGCTTCGGCCAGCCGTGGCCGGTCTCGGCCCTTCACGGCCGCGGTACCGGCGACATGCTGGATCAGGCGCTTGAGGTGCTGCCGAAGTTCTCTGCACACGGTGGGCTGGAGCGCTCCGGTGGTCCCCGTCGTGTGGCACTGATCGGTCGCCCGAACGTGGGCAAGTCATCGCTGCTGAACAAGCTGGCCGGCAGCGACCGGGTAGTAGTGGATCCGCTGGCCGGTACTACCCGCGACCCGGTTGACGAGATGATCGAGCTCGACGGTCGCGTCTGGCGCTTTGTGGACACCGCCGGCATCCGCCGACGCGTCCACATGGCCCAGGGCGCTGACTTCTATGCGTCGCTGCGGACGCAGTCGGCCCTGGAAAAGGCCGAAGTGGCAGTCGTGCTGTTGGCCGTGGACGAGGTGCTCAGCGAGCAGGACATCCGGATCCTGAATCTCGCCATGGAGTCCGGCCGCGCATTGGTGCTGGCGTTCAACAAGTGGGACCTGATGGACGATGAGCGCCGCAAGTACCTGGAACGCGAAATCGAACAGGACCTGGCGCACGTCGAATGGGCGCCCAGGGTAAACATTTCGGCGCTGACCGGCTGGCACAAGGACCGCCTGACCCCGGCCCTTGACCGTGCACTTGAATCGTGGGACACCCGCATCCCGACCGGTCGCCTCAACGCGTTCCTTGGTGAACTGGTTGCTGCCCACCCACACCCGGTCCGTGGCGGAAAGCAGCCCCGCATCCTGTTCGGCACGCAGGCTTCCTCTCGTCCGCCGAAGTTTGTACTCTTCACCACCGGGTTTCTGGATCCCGGCTACCGCCGCTTTATCCAGCGTCGTCTGCGGGAGACCTTCGGCTTCGAAGGAACCCCGATCGAGGTCGCCATGCGTGTCCGTGAGAAGCGCGGCAAGAAGAAGTAGCCAGAAACGGCCCCAAGGCCCAGGAGCGCCCCTTGCAATCGGCGATCCTGAGCCTGCGGGCAGCTTCTGTCTGCGGAACCTGTTTGCAGCCCTGGCCCGGTTCGTTCAGGGCCAAGGTATGCGATAGGATTCTTCAGGTGGTTCAGCCTTCATCGGCTGGCCAATCGGGATGTGGCGCAGCTTGGTAGCGCACTTGACTGGGGGTCAAGGGGTCGCAGGTTCAAATCCTGTCATCCCGACAGTAGAGAAGCCCCGATGAGACGGCAAATCTCATCGGGGTTTCGTCGTTTCTGAACGCGGCATTCCCCAGTCCAGGGGACCAAATGGGGACCAAAACATCCTCTGCGGCACATCTCGGCCGTCACAGACCGCGTTCCCGCTGTTGCTGTGTCGTATGTGGCGTCAGCGAAGGTCGAGCCGACCTGCTGAGGAAGGCGTTGGCCTGTTCGGCGGCGCGCACGCGCCCAGCGCGGGGAACCGGCCGAAGTCATCAAAGCACTCTTCGTCGAGGAAGTCGCCGGCCGATCCCGGTCCATGCTCGCCACTGGACGCAAGGACGCAGGCTTCCCCACCGGGAAAACCTTCGACACTTGGGATCCCCCCGCCTCCTCAATTCCCGCCCCGACGCAGCAGTCGCTGCGGACGCTGGAATGGATCGGAAGGAAGGAGAATATCGTGATCTGCGGCCCCTCAGGCACTGGCAAAACACTTTTCTTCGAAGCCCTCTGGCAGCAGACCGTGGAGGCCGGCATGCAGGTCGCCTGGTTCCGACTCGAGGACCTCGGGGCCCTCAAGCGCGCCCACCGCTCCGATGACAGCGTCACCAAAGTCGTCGCCCGGATCCTGCGGGCGGATTTAGTGGTCGTCGATGACATCGGCCTGTTGTTGGTCGGCACGGACGCGGCGGAGGGGTTCTACCGCCTAGTCGACGCCGCCTAGAGAAACGCTCCATCGCGGTTTCTTCAAATCTGCACCCCGCCGGCTTCGACGAGCTCATGCCTAAAACCCTGGCCACAGCCACCGTCGACCGGCTGCTGCACCACGCGCACGTTCTGCCAAACCTCAGGAGATTCAATCCGCCTCAGCCAGGCCCCCGCCGAAAAAGGAGTCACGCCGATGAGCTAAACCCGTTACCCAACATGGCCAACGCCACCAAACACCCGGTGGGCGGGACTGTCTCATTAACGGTGTATCCGGCGGTTTCTTTTAGTAGCTTTCAGCGGCCGGGAATCGGTCGCTGAAAGTGATGGCGAAGGCGTTCAAAGCGGGCTTTCAACGCACGGCCCATCGGGTCTTGCCAGCACCGGTCGGATCGAGGGATCGGGTGACCAGGTACAGGCACTTTAGCGCAGCCTGCTCGGTGGGAAAATGCCCTCGGGCCTTCACGGCGCGCCGGTACCTGGCGTTGAGGGATTCGATGGCGTTGGTCGAGCAGATCACGCGCCGGATTTCCACGTCGTAGTCCAGGAACGGGATGAATTCCTGCCACGCGTTTTCCCACAGCCTGATGATGGCCCCGTATTTCCTACCCCAACGCTCCGTGAGCTCTTCGAACGCAGCTCTAGCCGCTGCGGTGTTGGGGGCGGTGTAGATGGACTTCACATCCCGTTTGAGGGCGTCCCAGTCCTTCTTCGACGCCAGCCGGAAGGTATTCCGGATCAAGTGAATAATGCAGGTCTGCACTGTCGTGAGCGGCCAGACGTTAGTCACGACTTCAGGCAGACCCTTGAGCCCGTCGCAGACCAGGAAAAACGTGTCCTTCACGCCGCGTTTTTTGATGTCGGTCAGCACGCTCATCCAAGACTTCGCGCCTTCCCCGCCGGTCCCGGCCCAGAGCCCCAGGATGTCCTTCTCACCCTCGAGGCTTACGCCGATGGCGGCGTAAATCGGGCGGTTGGCGACTTGCCCGTCGCGGATCTTCACGACGATAGCGTCGATGAAAATCGCTGCGTAGACCTGGTCCAGCGGCCGGTTCTGCCAGGCGGCCATCTCCTCGAGCACCCTGTCGGTGATCCGGCTGACCGTCTCCTCGGAGACGGACGCGCCGAAGATCTCGGCGAAGTGCGCGCTGATTTCCCCCGTGGTCAGGCCCTTGGCGTAGAGCGAGAGGACCATCTCATCGACCCCGCTCAGGCGGCGCTGGCGCTTCTTGACGATGACCGGCTCGAACGCGCCTTCCCGGTCCCGCGGCACGTCCACCTCCACCGGGCCGGTGGTCTCCGTCAACACCGTTTTTGGGCGCACCCCGTTACGGGAGTTCACGGTCTGCTTCCCCGCCGTATCGTGCTTTTCTTATCCGAGGTGCTCGGTTATTTCCTCATCGAGCGCGGTCTCGATCACGGTTTTAGTCAACTGCTTGAGCAATCCGTCGGGACCCGTCAAGGACAGGCCCTGCTCTTTGGCCATACGAACCAGTTCGCGGGCAGCGTCAGCCTCAGTTATCTCTGTCTTCTCTTCATCAGTTTTCGTACTCGGCACAGCCTCAAGTGTTGCGGCCATATCGGGCTCCTCCCCGCCAGGCTCGCCGCCCGGCGTGTCGAGCCGGATACACCGTTAATTCCACAGTCCCCGGTGGGCAGTTTTCATGGCCACCAGCGGGCGTTTTTGCTGGTCGCCCGTGGGCACAGACTATTGGCCATTGACACAAGGTGGGCTGTGCATTTCTTCAGAGCTGGGGCGTGCCTACGTCATCCCCTGAGAGTTGCTTTCTTCACGAAAGCATCAAAGATGCTTGAGCTGATGGAAGTGGTCGTAAAGTCTGTGCTCTGGGTTACATAGTGAGGACTTCGTTGGGCCTATCGTGGTGTCTATTCGGTCAGGCTGGATTGGCGACCGAGCCACGGATTGTTGAGGGCGATCTGTGGTTTTCCGTTACCTAGATAGGAGTACTTTTTAGATGGCCGACAGCGCGAAGTCCGTGAGCGGTGACGATGAGTTCGCTCGTCTGAGGGCAGTGTTCCTTAATTGCACTTTGAAGCGTAGTCCCGAGTTGAGCCACACGTCCGGGTTGATCCGCCTGAGTGCTGATTTGATGCGGGCGAAGGGTGTCCATGTGGATATTGTGCGACCGGTTGATCTTCCGGTGGCGACGGGTGTGTACCCGGACATGAGCGATCACGGTTGGGACGAAGACGCCTGGCCGACCATTTTCGAGAAGATTGAACAGGCAGACATTCTGGTGCTGGCGGGCCCAATCTGGCTTGGGGATAACAGTTCGGTGATGAAACAGATCATTGAACGGCTGTACGCGATGTCGGGGATGACTAACTCTCGGGGGCAGTACGTTTATTACGGGAAGGTGGGCGGGGCCCTGGTGACGGGGAATGAGGATGGCGTCAAGCATTGCGCGATGAACATTCTCTATAGCCTTCAGCACATTGGGGTGACCATTCCTCCGGCGGCGGATGCTGGCTGGATCGGGGAAGCCGGACCGGGTCCGAGCTATTTGGACGAAGGCTCGGGTGGTCCCGAGAATGACTTCACCAACCGCAACACCACTTTTATGACGTGGAACCTGCTTCATATGGCTCGCATCCTGAAAATGGCTGGAGGCATCCCCGCCCAGGGGAATTTACCTGAAGCGTGGAAAGAAGGCGACCGGTTTGGTCTCGAGGCGAATCCGGAATACCGGTAGCTTAAACAGCTATGCCAGGTGTTGCCTGGCACAGCTGTTCCGGACACTTAGAGGAGCGAGCCTAAATCTGATCCGACCGATGGGTAGATCGCTGTTGTTGATTTCAGCTGCCGGGTGGTGAGGCTGTGTTTCATGGCCACGCTGATGGTGTTCGCTAGTTCGGCATATCCGGTGCCGAAGTGATGCGCGCCGACGATCTGATCGGTTGACTTGTCAATCAGGATTTTCGATGCACCGCTTGTTTCCCCTGTGCGGTAGTTCGAGTACCAGCGGCTGGTATCGGTGTAGCGGACGTCAATGTCCAGACCGTTCGCTTCAGCCTCCTTTTCGAGCATGCCGAGGCGAACCAGCTTCAGGAATGGTGAAGACCGTCGTCGGGATGGCGGTGTAGTCAGGTATCGTGGTGGTCGATTTGAGCATGTTCGAAGCTGCGACTTTGGCTTCGAACACTGCGACCGGGGTCAACGGCATACCCGGAGTGTCAGCTGAATCACCTGCTGCGTAGACGGTGGGATTGGTGGTGCTCTGAAGATGGTCGGCGACCTGGACTCCTTTAGGCCCATAGGCGACGTTGCCTGCTTCGAGGTTCAACCGGGATAGGTCTGGGACCCGGCCCGCGCCGTGAACGACAAGGTCGGCGCCAATCGTTGACGACTTTCCACCTTGATTGAGGTGTATGTGGAATCCGTTGTCTGACCTGACGACGCCTGTGATGCTCGTGTCGGCCTGAACTATGACGCCTGAGTCTGTGCCGCGCGCTATGAGCAGGTCAACGAGGTCCGGGTCGAAGTTTTTCAGTGGCCGGGCGCCGCGATCAAGGATGAGGGTGGAGCTTCCAACTCGGGCGGCGATATGAGCGAATTCAAAGGAAATGAAACCTCCACCGACGAAAACGATCCGGGGCGGCAGGCGCTGAAGGTTGAGGAAGTCGGTACTGTCTATGACATGTTCTGTCCCGGGGAAACCCAGCGGTCGGGGTGCGGCACCGGTTGCTACAAGAATTTTCGCGGCTCCATACGATGCTCCGGCGATGTCGATTCGTGTCGGGGCGGTGAAAGTGGCATTTCCGTGGAGGGTCTGCACCCCGTGTGATTGGAGGTTTTCCTCCATGGTCGCGGGGATCGGTTGGGTGAATCCGTGTTTGTGTTCCATCAGGTCCTGCCAGTTGATGGACAGGGTTCCGGGGTTCACCCCTTTACCGCTCATGAGCCGGGCGTCCTCCATTACTTCGGCGCCACGCCTGAGAATTTTCTTGGGATCGCATCCTCGCAGGGCACAGGTTCCGCCGTAGGGAAGAGAATCCACGATTACAACATTCCACCCATGCGACGCGCATTTGGTCGCGGCGGCGATTCCCGCCATCCCGGCACCAATGACCAGAAGGTCGACGTCGGTAGTCATTTCATATTTCTTTCTGGTCTGAAAGTGGAGTCGTAGTCGTGGCTGTAGCGGGTGGTAGTGCTGCCCTGAGCTGGTCGATGGTCGGGGCGCCGGCTGGTCCGTCTGGGGTGAGGTATCGACGGCAGGCCAGTCCGACTGGTGCGCCAGGGGCGGCAAAAACGTCGATGTCGTTGATCCGGATGCTCGGCGACCCGTGAAAGCCAGCCCGTTCGGCGTCGTCGGCGGTTTCGTTTTTTTGGAGTGAGAGGACGATGTCGGTGCGTTCCTCAGCTAACGCGACGAGTCGTTCGTGGCCGAGGGTCCAGGTGGGGCAGTCATCGAAATACTGCAGGGTGATCTTCATGTCTCGACTGTAAACCTCATAGTCGACTATAAGGTCAAGGGTTAGACTAGGGCATGCGTATTGGGGAAATCGGAGCGTTTGCGGGCGTGGATAGTCAGACCATCCGGTTCTATGAGCGTGAGGGTCTCCTGCCGGGTCCTTGCCGCGACTCAAACGGCTACCGCAGGTATGGTTCCGCGGTTGTGGGTCGTTTGCGGTTCATCCGGTCGGCTCAGGGAGCAGGTCTGACGTTGGCTGAGATTTCGAGCACGCTGCGGCTACGCGATGCAGGTGAGGTGCCGTGCGCCCACGTTTCGGCTCTCCTCGAACAGAAACTTGTCGATGTTCAGGTCCGTCAACGCGAACTTGCTGCCTTGTCCGCGGAGATCAGCGAGCTGATCGAGACGAGTCGGGGCCTTGACTCCGCTGATTGTTTCGACGCGGATATCAGGGCACATCATCACACCGTTGAAGGACATGTAGACCCTGCCGCGAACGGACGGCAGGGCCTACATGGGTTTGTGGGGGAGTTAGAGGCTTGGTGCGGCTGGGATGTCGAGGTCGGTTTCGACGAGGTGGTTGAAGTAGTTGGTGAATAGGTTCAGGGCCACGTGGGTGGAGAGTTCAGTGAGTTCGGTGTCGGACCATCCGGCGTCTAGGGCGGTTTGCCAGTCTGCGTCTTTGACGGCTCCCTTGTTTGCGGTGGCCTGGCGGGCCAGTTCCAGCAGCGTTGAGAGTTTGTTGTCGAAGTCGATTTCGCCCTTGCGGATTGCGATGGTCTGATCCTCGGTGAGTCCGGCGGCTTTGGCGCCCATGGTGTGTGCGGACTGGCAGTAGGTGCATTCGTCGACGTTGCCGACGACCAGGGCAATGGCTTCCCGGGTGCGTGCGTCGAAGGTGCCGTAGTCGCCGATGACCTGCTGAAGGGCGACGTAGGACTGCAGGACAACGGGGGAGTGGGCCATGGCGCCGTGGATATTGAGGACTTTCCCGAACTGTTTCCCGAGGGCAGCGAGTTCGTTGCGGCTTTCTTCGGGGGCGGTCTCGGGGGTGTGGACGGTAATACGGGTCATGGGTATTCCTTCTTTTGGTGTGACTACAGAAAGATATTGGGGTGGCGGGCTTTCGCGGGCACGACAGAAAGTTTGGCGTTGGGGCTGACGTTGC
>NZ_AZRY01000191.1 GCF_000520515.1 Arthrobacter sp. H20 | reverse complement strand
GGAGGGAGCCTCGTCTTCGGGTGGGCATGCTACTGCGCGCAGATCCCCTCGGAGGTCTTCGACAATTCGTTGGGCATGTTCAAGATCGGTGGCGGGTAAGGAACTTGCCACCCGGGCACGCTGATACTCGGGGAGGTTGGAAACCGGGATGTCCGTTTCCTGATCCAGGTGACTGAGCCTGATGGGGCCAATCGACTGCGACACTCCATTGAAGATCGCAACATTGTCTTCGTATCCGGCGACGTAATAGCGGGTTTGGGTCCAGGCGTACCCGAACCACAGGACCGCAACAAGGATCAGTGACATCAATCCCAGAAACGCTGGGATGAGCCAGCGTTTACGATTGCTGGCGGGCTCACCGGCGTCGTCGGACCTCTCCGCATCGACAGCGGCCTTGTGGGTCAGCATCAGTGCCGCACGCCGCTCGGTAGTCCACTGCGTGACGATGGGGATCTGGCCTGTTTCAGTGGCCAGGGCAGCTGATCCAACCAGCATATGCGGCCTGGACGAGAGGTCTTGCCGGATCACGTCAGCGCGGATCGCGGTGTCGGGTGTCGGGTCCCGTGGTTCATCGTCATCTTTTTCGCCAGCCGCTTCCTTGGCTGGCGGGAGGGTTGTTAGCGCTGCAGTTCGGAGGTCCTCCGGGGTCGCTTCGACTATCTCGACGACGGCAATAGTCACGTTGTCAGGGGAGCCGCCAGCCAGGGTCAGGTCAACGAGGGTGTCAACGCACGCCTGAAGGTCAGGCGTCTCGCGCATGATCCGCTCGATGAGTGAGTCTCCGAGGACGGCGTTCAACCCGTCGGAGCACAGCAGCCAGCGTTCTCCGTCTGCAACTTCAAACGACTCAAGATCAAGTTCGGGACTCGCGTCAACGTCGCCAAGTACCCGCATCAGAACATTTTTGTGGGGGTGGACGTCCGCCTCTTCGGGCTTCAGCCGGCCCTCGTCGATGAGCCGTTGCACGAAGGTGTGATCGACGCTGATCTGCCCGAACACATCATCTTTGAGACGGTAGGCGCGGGAGTCTCCGATGTGGGCTAACTCCAGCCTGGTGCCGTTGAGCAGCAGGGCAGTGACAGTGGTGCCCATTCCAGCGAGTTGTGGATTGGAGTTCACGAGTTCCGAGAGGAGGGTATTAGCAGTCTGAATCTCGTCAGCGAGCTGGTTACCGGCGTCGCCGTCGTCGTAGTCTTTTCGGTCTAGATGAACCAGGTCCAGGACTGTTGATGCGGACGCTATATTCCCGCCAGCGTGTCCGCCCATACCGTCAGCAACTACCGCGAGGTAGCGACCGACGTAAGCGGAGTCATCATTTTTGGCGCGCACCATTCCGACGTCCGAGCGCGCCGCGAAACGCATGATGTAGGCCAACGCTATGACCTCAATTCAATGACCGTCTTACCGATCCGGACAGGAACACCCAGCTCAACTGGCAACGCGCGGGTTAGCTGACTGCCTGCCAGGAAGGTGCCATTGGTAGAGCCCAGATCCTCAATGAACCATCGACTCCCCTGGGGGAACAGGCGTGCGTGGCGCCCCGATGCGTAGTCATCTTCCAGCACCAGGGTGGCTTCCTGTGCTCTGCCCAACAGAATAGGACTGGAGGCTAGCTCAAGGATGGCGCCCTTCAACGGACCCTCGGTGACAATCAGGGTGCGTGCAGTCGCGCGGGATGGAGCCTCCTGCACTAGCTCAGGGTGTTTGCGTGCCTGACGGGCGGAGGGAGTCCCCAGGCGGTTTCTGCTACCCACCACAAGGTCTCGTCGTAGGGCGCTGACGACGCTGATGACAAGAATCCAGATCAGAATCAGGAAGCCGTATCGCAGCACGGTGAGGGTCAGTTCACTGAGGTCGCTCATTTGCTAGCGTCCACCGTTCGGGAGCGGAACAAGCCGAAAGGTAATGCGCGTGCGTCCCATGGTGATGATCGATCCGTCGGTCAGTCCGGTTTCGCTCTGGACGCGTTGGCCATTGACATAGCTGCCGTTGGTGGACCCAAGGTCAACGGCTTTGGTTGTGCCATTCTGGATCCGGATTTCGAGGTGCTTGCGGGACACTCCGGTGTCGTCGACAAGGATGTCCGCTTCCGAAGAGCGACCAAGAATGATCGATCCAGCGTTGAGCGAGTAGCGCTGACCATCGAGGTCGAGCACCGGCTGCAATCTCGTTGGCTGGCGGGTGGGAGCGTTAGGGGTTGCCTGCCGGCGGGGGGCCTCTTGCTTCTCAGTCGAAGAATCAATCTCAAAGACCCCGGCTTTGAGATCTGCGTCCCGGGTGAATGACACTTTGACCGGACCCCTCAGGGTGTAGCCCTGGCTGTTGACGTGCTTGATGACGACGTCGCACAACTCTTCAGCGAGTGGAGCACCCCATTCCTGGGCCTGAACAAAGTCAGAATCCGAGAGCCGAGCAGTGAACACATTAGGGGCAAGGGTGCGGCCCTCGGCAAGGGTGATTGACTTGTTGTCCAACTCCCGTCGCAGGGCACTGGCGATTTCGACCGGTTGCACCTGGGACCGCGATCCGGTGGAGAAGGCGCCTCGGACAATCTTTTCCAAGCCGCGTTCCACGTTGTCCAAGATACCCATGTGTAGCCTCCTCACCCTTCGACTGGTTAGTTGTTTCGCACAGCTACCCACAGCCCCCGGTTGTGCGCGAGGGCATGGTCAACGTGCGACACGATCAATTCGATACTACTGGGGACCTCTGTAAAAGGCCTTAACCGTGTGTCTGGCATCAACCACCATGTGATAACAATTCCGGCACCGGCCAGAGTGGACGCCTGTCAGAAGCTCTCTGGATAGTTGAGACCAGGCAGGGCGTTTAGGTGATTTCGATGGTGCTCCGTTATGCTTATTTCTGCTGTTCTCGAAGGTCTTCGAAGGTTTGTTGAAGAGTTCGAAAGCGGTTGCGCGCGAGTGGCGGAACGGCAGACGCGCTGGCTTCAGGTGCCAGTATCCGAAAGGGTGTGGGGGTTCAAATCCCCCCTCGCGCACGGTTTGGACCCCCGGTTATCCGGGGGTCTTTTTCGTTAGGCGCCGTCTGAACGTGCCGCCGATCTTCCGGTGGCTCTCAAATCTGATTGTTGGTGCTCCGCCCCAGCTCTAACAGGCTGCTCCACTACCGGAAGTCCCGCGATTTGGTGGTCGCCTTCATTTTCAGCACTTCAAACTTATCCGCCACAATATTAACCACACCTTCCGAGGAACGTTCGAGCATTCCTCGAACCAAAACACCACTCGATTCGCGGGCAATACGGCGGTAACGCTGCCACACTCCCACTGAGCAGATGACGTTGACGAGGCCAGTTTCATCTTCGAGATTCATGAAGGTGATACCGCTGGCGGTGGCTGGTCGCTGCCGATGAGTGACCACACCTCCCACTTCGACCCGCCGCCCTGATTCCGCCTGCAAAAGATCTGCGGCGGTCAGAACTCCGCGCTTGGTGAGTGTTGTTCTGATGTGCCGTACCGGGTGGTCATCGGGCGTGATGCCTGTGGACCAGAGGTCAGAGGCCACCCGGTCAGCCGCAGTGAGGTCAGGGAACAGCGGTGGTTGGATGTACACGGTGGTGCCCTTGAGCTGTCCTGCCCGTTCGGTGGCGGCGGGACCGGCGTTCCACAGCGCTTCACGTTCAGTGAGTCCCATCGACTCGAATGTTCCCGCAGCTGCCAGCGATTCGAGCTGGGCGGCGTTGAGTGCAGTGCGTCGTACCAGGTCAGCCATATCCGCAAAAGCACCGTTGGTTTCACGTTCGGAAACAATCAGTGCTGCCACCCTGGTCCCGACGGACTGGACGCTGTCCAGGCCCAACCTCACGGCAAAGTTGGCATCCCGCCGGTGACGTGTCGAGTCGAAAGGGATAGTTCGGTCAAAAGGTCCAACAGGTGGTTGATGAGGATCACAGCAGGCGTTCATCCCTGTGGCTTGCCCTGTAGCCGCACCAGTGTGTTCGTCGAGGGGCTCAAGGTCTGCGTGCACTCCTGACTGCAACAGATCTGGCCGAAGGACTGTCACACCATGCCGACGGGCATCCGCCACCAGCGTCTGCGGAGAATAGAATCCCATGGGCTGAGCGCGCAACAGTGAGGCAAGGAAGGCCCCGGGATAGTGCAATCGCAACCAGGCACTGACGTAGACCAGGAGCGCGAAGCTGATTGAATGGCTTTCAGCGAAACCGAAGTTAGCGAAAGCCTGGATCTTGAGATAAATCGAATCGGCCGTCTCGTCAGTGATGCCATTGGCTGCCATCCCCGCATACAGCTTGTCCCGCAGCGTGTCGATGCGTTCCAGCCCACGCTTGGACCCCATGGCCCTGCGCAGCTGATCAGCATCTGCCCCGGAGCAGTCACCCACCACCATGGCCATTTGCATCAGTTGTTCCTGAAAGAGCGGTACCCCCAGGGTTCGTTCCAGCACTGGTTCCAGTTTGGGATGGAGGTAGGTGACCTCCTCCTCCTTCAGCTTCCGTTTGATGTAGGGGTGGACCGCTCCACCCTGAATGGGTCCTGGTCGCACTAAGGCCACCTCAATCACCAGGTCGTAAAATTCTCGTGGTTGGAGGCGGGGCAGCATGCCCATCTGGGCGCGACTTTCCACCTGGAATACGCCGATGGAATCTGCGAAGCAGAGCATGTCATAGACGCCCTGCTCCTCCTTTGGAATGCTGTGCAGATTCCACTTTTCACCAAAATGCTTCTCAGCTAGATCGAAGTTGTACTGGATGGCGGCAAGGATTCCCAGCCCCAGCAGGTCGAACTTCACCAACCCCATCCACGCACAGTCATCCTTGTCCCACTGCAGGACGGTCCGGTTCTCCATTCGTCCATGCTCGATCGGGCACACCTCACCGACAGGCCGGTCGGTGAGCACCATCCCCCCGGAGTGGATACCAAGATGCCGCGGGAACTTCAGGACACTTTGAGCCAGATGAACCACTGCCTCTGGGATGTCATGGTCGTCACTGGAGACCAGGCCACCCCAGCGCTCCACCTGCTTGGACCAGGCGTCCTGCTGCCCTGGACTGTGACCCAGGGCTTTGGCCATATCCCGAACAGCAAACTTGGGCCGGTAGGTGATGACGTTGGCCACCTGGGCAGCATTGAACCTGCCGTACTTGGCGTACACATATTGGATGACTTCCTCCCGACGGTCGGAATCGAAATCGACGTCAATGTCAGGCTCCTCGTCACGCATGCTGGACAGGAACCGCTCAAACGGCAGGTTGTAGAGAATTGAGTCAACAGCTGTGATCTCCAGAAGGTAGCAGACCGCCGAATTAGCTGCTGATCCCCTCCCCTGACAGAGGATCCCCTTGTTCCGCGCAAAGCTCACCAGGTCGTGAACAATCAGGAAGTAGCCGGGAAAATTTTTCTCCTCAATGACACCGAGCTCCTTCTCTATCCGCTCCACTACGTCACGCCGGCCCGGGTAAAACTTGTCAGCACCCTCCCACACCAGTTTCCGCAGATAACTCATCTGGGTGAGTCCGTCCGGGAGGGTCAGATTGGGCAGCCCCGGTTTGACGCTCCGCAGCCTGAACGCCAGATCGTCCGCCAGGTCCACAGTTCGTTCAATGGCGCCTGGGTAGGCAGCGAACCGAGCCGCCATTTCTGCTCCGCTGCGCAGATGAGCGGAACCCGCCGCAGGGAGCCAGCCGTTCATCGCATCGAGGCTCCTTCGTGCTCGTACTGCAGCCAGCGCTGTGGCCAGCCTGTGTTGGGCGGGGGAAGCATAGTGGACGTTATTGGTAGCGATAACTGGAAGTTTCAGCCGTGCGGCCACGGCGGCTAACGCGTCGTTGAACGCACTATCCAATGGATTTCCCTGGTCGGAGAGCTCGACGGCGAGGTTCTCCTTGCCGAAGAGTTCAACCAGTTCCGCGACGGCGGACTCGGCGCCGCGTTCGCCGTCGCGCACCAACGCTTGACGGACCGGGCCTTTACGGCAGCCGGTGAGGATCATCCAACTGTCTGACGCCTGTGCGGCAAGCCCGTCAAGGTTGTAGCGAGGCTTTCCCTTCTCTGCACCCTCGGCTAGTTGCGCCGCTGTGATGGCACCGGCCAATTTCCGGTATCCCTCGGTTCCCCGGGCAAGGATCAGCAGGTGACTGCCCTCAGGGTCAGGTTCACCATTTTGGGGTTTCGACAGATCCAGAGAGAGTTCTGTGCCATAGACAGTACTCAATTGCGGGTGCTTTTCAGCAGCTTCAGCAAGATGGACCACTCCGTACAACCCATCGTGATCGGTCAACGCCAGCCCATGCAGACGCAATCGATGGGCCTCCTCGACCAACTGTTCAGGACTTGAGGCGCCGTCCAGAAAGCTGAAGTTTGAATGGACATGCAGTTCCGCATAGGGCACCAGTGGTCCGGTTGGCTCGGGATCTTCAGCTTCTGGCAACCGGTACGGTTGCCGTTTCTGTGACCAGGCCGGGCTGTCACCACCGTCAGCGCCAACGGGTGGTGCCCCGGGGCGGCTTCGGTCAGAGAGGCTTCGCTCGAATTCTGACCATGGGATGGCCGGATTACTCCATCCCATGGCCTGCTGCCACCAGCTTTCTTAATTGCATTGTTGACCTAGTCATAGCTGGCCTCAGCCCACCAACGGTGATCTTCCAGGAGGAGCAGCCAGGCCGCACCCGTGTCATCCACCAACTGGAAACGATTCAGGGCACGTCCTGAGGAATCCCACCAGCGTTCATTGATCGGCCACGGTCCGGCCCAGTGCTGAACCGCGTGCTGTCCGGTAGTTGTACCGGGCGGAGTGAACAGCGCCGGTGCATTGGTAAGCATTCCTCGGGCGTCAACGTCAACGCTGCGCCCAGCAGCGTCCACCACCAGTACCTCAAGGGGTTCGTCAAAAACAGTTGCCGGTGCTGGTCCGGGTACATTCCCCGGCCAAGGTATTCCCTGCTCAGACTTCGCAGCTGTTGGATGGCTGGTCGGCGAGTCGCCCCAGGGAATGAACACCCTGCGGTCCTTGAGCATTCGGCCCCCTGCAACAACGGCTGTGAGCACAGCAACGTGACCCAACATGCTTTGCACCCGGGCCAGCCCATGGTGGATGCTCTCTTCCGGTCCGGTACCCCACAAGCCGTCAGCATGGTCGCCTAGGTCTTCAACAGTGGCCGGAATGGTGTGCACCCGCGTGATGCCTGATTGCAGCCCGTGCTCAATCAATCCACCACCCTGCAGTTGCCACCGCACCCGATCGAGAACGTCGTCGGCATCAAACCATCGAGGATGCCGCCAGAGGCGGTCGGATACCTCACCCGACTCTGAATGCATCACCACCCGCAAGGCGGTACAGACCAAGCCAGTGGCACGGAGCCGTTCCACAAAGCGGTCAGCTGCGGTGCGGAAGGCAAAAGCTAGCTGATCAATTCGCACCAGCGCCGGTTCGAAGTCGACGACGACGTCCAATTCGACTGGAGGCTTCCGCGCCACCACCGAGCGGTGATCGAGACCGCTGGCTTTCCGGTGAGCTCGTGCACCCTCGACACCGAACCGGTTCCGAATGTCACAGGCGTCCAACGCTGCAAAGTCGCCCAGGGTCCTGATTCCCAGGCGTCGCAGTAGGACTGCGAGTTTGGGTTCCTCAAGCACATCCAAGGGGAAGGTGCTCAGGAATTGTGGTGATTCCCCTGGTGGAACAACCCAGATTGGGTCCTTTTCAGCACCCTCCAGTACTTCAGTAGCGCGGGCTGCATGCTCAGCTGCGAACGGGGAATCGGCAACACCTACCCTTGCAGTGGTCAGACCGAGCGATGCCAGCGTGGTGATCAGCACGGAGGCGGCTTTCGGCTCGCCCCCGTAATACCTGCTCGGACCCTGGGCATGGATGGCACACAGTCCCGGCCGTATGAGCTGGACTCCGGGCATGATCTTTTCGATAACTGCGATTACCGGTTCAAAGACCCGTACATCTTGGTCCGGGTCATAGTGTTTGACGATCAGATCAGTGCACCGCGCTTGGGCTTCACGGACCCTGAGCCCGCGTTTTACCCCCTCGGCCCGTGCTGCAGGGGAGCAGGCAAACACCTCTCCCCTATCAATGAGGGCTAGGGGAGTGGCGGCTGAGAGGTCGAGTTCACGCAGGGCTGCAGTGATGGGCCAGTCAGGTGACCAAAGCATCATGATCCGGGTGGCGCTCTTGAGTGGTGGGGTGAGTGCCTGCAAACTCATCAGGCACTCACCACCCGGGGGATGAAGTGCCGATCATTTTTGCCGTTGTCGCTACCGGATAATTGGGGCCACATACTCTGCCGGAGCTCGGCATGCGAGAGTTCAGAACTGCGGGAGCGGCCGTTGTGTCCCTTGGCGGTGACCTTCAACCTGCGGGTCTGTAGGTGGCCCGACCCGGTTCCCAAGCCCCCCCAGGTGTTTTCTGACACGCTGAGCACAGCTTCACTCTGCGGCCAGGCACCAATGGTGATCAATGCTGCGCCACGCTGCCTGAGCCGCGCCCTGAGCCGCGCCGCATCTGAACCAGTGATGGTCGCCGGGGCAATGGTCAAAATGATAGACACCACGTCAACCATTGCCGCGGTTACGGCGAGCCATTGGCCGTCCAAATGGGGGATGAGGATGAGGCGATCCAGATCTATACCCAGATTAGCTGCAGCCTCAACGTTAAAGTCGGGGATACCGATCACGCTGCACCACGCACCTGAGCCCGATGGGCCAGCAAGCAGTGCCATGGCCAGCGTGGTGGAGTTTTCAACCGAGTAGGCCGCCCCAGCCAGTAGAGCACCGCCCGGGAGGATCCGACCGAGAGACGGAATGGTGGGCAGTCGCCGAGAGCCTAGACGGCTACCCTGCATCTGGTTGATTTTCTCCTGCAGGCCCAGCCCATGCTCCGGTTGACTAGCGGTTCCGGGCACCAGCATGTTCTGATCCGGGGCGTATCCCGGGGACATCAGAGGGTTGGGTGCTGGAGAACTCACTCCTTAATATTCGAAGATATGTTCTATTAAGTCAATCGGTTCGGCGCCCCCACAAACCCCTTCAACTCAAGGTTTGGGGGTACCCCGGAGTAGCCTATCCTCATGTGCGGACGTTTTGTGGTTGCGGGATCTGACCAGGACCTCATTGACCTGTTTGACGTGGACTTTGTGGACAAGGATTTGCCTGAGCCCTCCTACAACGTGGCTCCGACAGACACTGTGCGGCTGCTGCTGGAGCGAGTGGAAGACCCCACGGGCAGGCCTGCCCGACGGTTAACTACTGCAAGGTGGGGACTCGTTTCGTCCTGGCTGAAGAATCCCAAAAAAGGCCCGCCACTGATTAACGCCCGAGCCGAGACCATCCTGGAGAAACCCTCGTTTCGTACCGCTGCATCGCGGAGGCGGGGCATTGTGATGGCCAATGGCTATTACGAGTGGGAGAAAGGTCCTGACGGAAAAATTCCTACCTACCTCCATGGTCAAACGAGCGACATGCTCGCCTTTGCCGCCCTGTACGAGTACTGGCCTGACCCGGAACTCCCTGAAGGCCATCCGGATAAATGGCTGCGTAGCTGCACCATCATCACCACCACTGCCAGCGATACACTCGGCCATATTCACGACCGAACACCTCTGATTCTTCCGACTGATCTCTACTCGGACTGGCTTGACCCAAGAATGACCGGCGGCTCCGATGTACAGGCCCTGATCGATGAAATTCCTGAGCCAAAGCTTGTTCCCCGAATTGTGGGTAGCGCTGTCGGATCGGTAAAAAACAACGGGCCGCAACTGATCGAACCGGTTGCCTAGGATGGCAGTCTCTGACAATTCAATCCAAGAGTTCTCTGTCCTGGTGCTCAGCTCGAACCGGGATGATCATCTCGCGAACCTGGTGGCAGGTCTTCACCGGTCAACTGTGCTGCCCACCGAATTGGTGGTGGCGTATATGGGCCAGCCGAATCCCGCCCCGTTGGACTCAACAATTCCGGTGCGTATTGTCCATCTGCCAGCGACAGATAACTCGACGTTGCCGCTCGCCGCTGCACGTAACGCTGCTTCAGTTGCAGCTTCTACAGATTTTTTCATCTTTCTGGACGTGGACTGCATCCCTGCCAGCACGCTGTGCGAGACCCTTTTACGGGATGTGGGTGAAGTTGGAGGGCTCGTGATGGCCCAGCCCCGCTACCTGAGCGAGACCGGGTTCCCCGAGCACGACGGCGACGCCGGCCTGATGCGCGCCTCGATCCCGCACCACTCCCGCACCTCGCTGGCACCGGCAGGCGGCGGGCCACCGACCGCCACTGATAGGTATGAACTGTTTTGGTCCCTGGGCTTTGCGGTAACTGCCGAAGACTTCGATCGAATTGGCGGTTTTGATGAATCGTTCACCGGGTACGGCGGGGAAGACACTGATTTTTCCTTTGCTGCAAGGGGTTGCGGAGTCAGGCTTTCCTTCTCAGGTGCCACCATGTTCCATCAACATCATGGGGTTATCCGCCCTCCTTTGCAGCACTTCATCGACATCGTGACGAACTCTCAGGTGTTCCATGGCAAATGGGGCCTATGGCCAATGACCGGTTGGCTTAAGGGCTTCACCGACGCCGGATACATCACCTGGACCTCCGACGCCGACTCGATCGATGTGCACAGCCACCCCACCGCCGATGATATTGCTGCGGCACGGGTGAACGCTCCCTACTGACAGTTCCTCATAGGGCTAGACGCCAGTTGCCGAGACCCTGGAGACAAGGTCCAGCAAACCGTCCCTGAAAGTGTCCCGGCTGACAAACAGTGCCCCTCGCAGCGCCCGGGCATCCGATCCCGCCGCCTGGCGCAAGAGGTCCGGCCATGACGCATTCGACCAGGTCTCGGCCATGGGGATGCCTGCTTTGGCGTTCAGGGCATAGGCAAATGCTTTCTGCTCATCGAAGGGCCGGTGTTCAGGGACCAGGATGGTGGGTCGTGCCGCGGCTGCTGCTGCGGCGACGGCGTGGTAGCCAGCTGAGGTGATGATGATGTCCGCCGCGGCGAGCTCCGGCCGTGGATCCTGGAGCACGCCGAGCAGGCGAACATTCGGAGGCAGGTCTGCGTTTCCGGTGCTGAGGCCCACCACGTTCCACTGCCATTCGGGGCATGACTGAGCCGCCCGGGCAATCTCGGTGACGTTTACTCCGTTGCCGCCGAGGCTGGTCTGTACCGCGACAACCTTCCGGCCTGGGGCATCCATCTCAGGGGTGACACCATCTGATGGCTCAAGCATCCCCAGATACTGGGTCCGGTGACCCAACTCCAACAGAAAGGCAGGATCCTCCAGCGGCCGGGGATAGTAGGCAAATAGTTCAGTGGAAGCGGCATAGGCGAGCCTGTGCGCATGATCTGATCGGTCGCCTGGCATCCGCCGGTACAGGACCGGATAACCACAGAGCCGGGCAAAGACAGCAGCTTCAGCCGACACGTCGATGATCACCACCTGCGGATCGAACTCCTGCCAGGCAGTATGTAGTTCGGCGAACCGCCGCCGGATTCTGGCAGTGGTGGGCGCATAGTGCAGAAACGGTTCTCCGGGCACCCGGAAAGGTTCGCCGCCGGGCGCTGTATCCCCAGTGAGCGGCACGAACCTGGTGTGGGGAATCTCGCGTAGACCAGGAGGTTCGACTGACCCGGTGACCAGGAGATCAACGGCTTGCAGGCGCGCAATGGCCAGGGCATGGCGGAGGTGTCCCGACCCATGATGGTGGGTGTAGTAGGCAACGCGGGAGAGTGTCACTGGTGCTTCAGGACGCCAGCATTCCCGGGGCGGTAAGCACGTCCTGGCTCACCAGTTCCCTGAGATGCTGCTCATACTTGGTGATCATTGCGCCAGCGGCGAACCGTGCCGCTGATGCTCGCACACCGCCGCTGTCTGCACGTCGGGCCTTTTTGATGGCCAGGGCAAGGTCAGCCGCCGAGAATCCCTCGGCGACTACTCCGCCACGATCGTCAATAATTTCCGCCATCGCACCGCAGGGGAGAGCGGCCACCGGAGTGCCGCACGCCATCGCCTCAACGGTGCTCAAACCGAATGGTTCTGCCCACAACGGTGAGGCGATGAAGACCGTCCCCGAGCTGAGGAAGGACGCCAGCTGGCTGTGGTTCAAGTGACCTACATGGTGAACCGATTCGCTCAGCAGCGGTGCGATAGTCCTGTCGAAATAGTCCTGATCACTGATAGGACCAGCGAAACGAATCCGCATTCCGGCAAGGGCCGCCGCTTCGATTGCCACGTGGAGGCCCTTCTCGGGCGTGATGCGGCCGGCCCAGACTGCCGTGTTCGGGCGCCTGCGCGTCAGTGAGGTGTGCCATCCCTCGAGACGGATTCCATTGTGGACAATGCTGATGTCCTTGAGGTGATGCTGCCACTGCCGCGCATTGGCTGCGGACACACTAACAACCCGGTGCCGGGGCGAGGGGAAGAAGTGAGCTGCTTCAAGGACAGCGGTAACCCGTGGCAGCGGCGGAGTATGAAGGATAGTCAGCATCGGCGCTTTTGGCGGATCAGCGTGGGGCAGCGGACTGAGGGAGTTGTTCACGACGACGTCGAAGTCACCCTCGTTGATCAGATCCAATGCCGTTCGCTGCGCGGTATCGAGAAGACGGGTCTGCGCGTCGCGAGATGGGCCATCGGGATGCTTGGCGAAGACGAAGCCAGCATCCAGGACAGGCACTACAGTGCCGGACCCGTCGCTGCCACCCTTGGCGAAGAGGGTCACTGAGTGGCCCCGGGCCGTCAATTCCTCAGTCAGCAGGGCGGTATGCATTTCCAGCCCGCCGGGAAAGGGGCTGGCGATCGGGTGGTGCAGATGAGCCATGACGGCAATGGTGAGCGGTTGTGCGAGCGGCATAAAGGTAAGTATGCTTCATTTCCGCGAAAAGTCGACCCGGAGTCGAGATGTTGCTCTTACTGGTCGGACTTCTCCGCGTGCAGGTTTTTGACAATCAGGTCCTGTTTGCGGACTGCAGCGTGGGTAGCACGCTCGGCCACCAGCCATGCTGGTGGCTCCTGCAACAGGGCGGTGATGTCAGTGGTGCTGAGCGGTTCAGTGACTCCGCCACGTGCCAGACCACTGATGGAGATGCCCAATTTCTGCGCCACCACTGGGCGGGGGTGGGGGCCACCCCGGCGCAATTCAGCCAGCCATACCGGAGGATTCTGCTGCAGTTCGTTGAACTCCGCGCGGGTGACGTCATTGTCCTGGAACTTTTGTGGAGCGGCTGGCAGGTAGATTCCCAGTTTCTTGGCCGCTGTAGCGGGCTTCATGGTCTGGGGGCTTTTTGCGGGGGTCATCCCATAACCCTAGCTCCCCCCGCCACTTCTGACCCGCGCCCGGCCTGCATCCGAGCGAAGAACGCGGCAAGCTCAGCCGTCGCGGTCAGCGGAAGCACCTGGGCCACGTACTGATCCGGTCGAACGACCACGACGACGCCGCCCCGGTCCAGCCCCCGCAAGTCGAAAATATCCTCGTTCGTGTCAACGCCGAAGACCTTCTCCAGATAGTTGAGTTTGAACGGTCCCACCTCTGGTTTGAAGACGGTTGGCACAGCGTTGATGTCCAGGCTCTGGTGATCCTGCTGGTAGATCACCCGCACATCGAACCACGCGTCCTGATCGGCGCCGTCGGGGGTTGCGGCAAGGGGAGATTCTGGTGAACTGGCAAGCCAGTCGGCGAAGGTGGTTACCTTCGACGGGTTGCCCGGCAGGGGTTGATCAGCGAAAACGTAGATCCGCCAGCGCCCGTCAGCTGTTGCCTGATGACCAAGGTGGAGTGGGTTGGTGTCACAGACGCGTGCTACTGGCGCAGATTTGAACCGTTTACCGATGGGAAACCCGGTGGCTAGTGCCTGGTGCGTTGCTTGCCCGACGATGAGGGACGGCGTGTACTCGGTCATGAACCCGGCGGGGAACTCCATGGTGCTGGTGTAAAAGTTCTCGAGTTCAGTAGGGTCCTCAAACTCCTCTGGCTTTTTTGCCATCAACGAAGACCACTGTTTGTCGAAGTCGATCAGATTCTTGGCTACTACCTGACGTTCAGCCGAGTAAGTGGAGAGCAGGCTTTCCGGGCTACGTCCTTCGAGGACATGCCCAAGTTTCCAGGCGATGTTGAAGCCGTCCTGCATTGAGACGTTCATCCCCTGGCCGGCTTTCGCGCTGTGCGTATGGCAGGCATCCCCGGTGATGAACACGCGCGGGGTGCGGGTGCCCACCTCCTCTGGGAGGACGTCGTCGAACCTGTCAGTGAGACGATGGCCCACCTCATACACGCTGTGCCAGGCGACGTTGCGCACGTCGAGTGTGTAGGGATGCAGGATCGCGTTGGCCTTGCTGATGATCTCCTCAACTGTGGTGCTGCGGATCTCGCCCTTGGTGTGCGCATCGACGTCGCCGAGATCAACGTACATCCGGAACAGGTGGCCACCCTCTCGGGGAATCAGCAGGATGCTTCCACCAGTCCCCGACTGGATCGCGCACTTTAACCGGATATCGGGGAAGTCAGTGACAGCTAGAACATCCATGACTCCCCAGGCATGATTCGCTGCATCGCCGGCCAGCGTACAGCCAATGGCACTCCTGACCTTGCTGCGTGCTCCGTCAGCGCCGATCACATATTTTGCCCGGACCGTCAGCTCGGTTCCTTCGCGGGGTCCGGTGGTGTGGGTCAGAGTGACGGCAACTGGGTACTCACCCTCTTCTGAAACCTCGAGGCCGGTGAAGTCCAGGCCGTAGTCAGGCTTCATGCGGGTGGGGGAGTTCGCCATGAACTCGGCAAAGTAGTCGAGGACGCGGGCCTGGTTGACGATCAGGTGCGGAAACTCACTGACGCCAGCCGGGTCATCGAGTGGGCGGGCGGTCCTGATGATGCTCGAGGGATCCGCTGGGTCTGGCTTCCAGAACGCCATCTCGGTGATCCGGTACGCCTCAGCAGTGATGCGATCGGCGAACCCAAATGCCTGAAAGGTCTCAACACTCCGGGCCTGGATGCCGTCCGCCTGCCCAATGGCCAGCCGTCCCGGCCGACGCTCCACAATGCGCGTCGTGATAGCTGGGAACTGGGACAACTGGGCTGCAGCGAGCATTCCCGCCGGACCGCTGCCGACAATCAGGACATCAACCTGGTCAGGAAGCTCATCAGGTCGGTCGACGCCGACGCCGGCAGCTGGCTGGACCCGCGGGTCACCTGATACGTAGCCGTGGTGGTGAAAATGCACGGTCTCCTCACTTCTTTGTGAAATTCTTCCTATGACCGTTTGTGTTCTTTATTTGAACAGCAAGTCCAATAATCGAATGACGGTGCTAAGACTGTACGACGGATATGACCCACGGCACAACACTTCGGCATCCAACGGAGGAGTTGACGTGCAGTGAGTCACACGGGAGGATGTATCGTATACGATTTCGTACATCTATTGGCGCCACCAATCGATGTACCAGTTGCCGCAACGATGAGGAGAACGCTGCATGACCATTGAGTCCCGGATCCAGCCAGTGAGCGCTGATTTGCTTGCCCGCACCCGCAAGGTCATCGCTGTCCACATCAACTATCCGAGCCGTGCCGCCCAGCGTGGGCGAATCCCACTGCAGCCCTCCTACTTCCTCAAGCCACCGTCGTCGCTCACGCTTGGATCAATTGAAGCCCCGGGGACCGTCGAACGCCCGTTGGGCTGCGAACTGCTTGGGTTCGAAGGTGAAATTGCCCTCATCATCGGCACACCCGCACGCCGGGTCCGCCCCGAGGATGCCTGGAGCCACGTCGAGTGGATCACGGCCAGTAATGACCTGGGAGTTTACGATCTTCGGTCTGCAGACAAGGGATCAAACGTTCGCTCGAAAGGCGGCGACGGATTTACGCCCATTGGACCGCAGCTGATTCCTGCCCGCGACGTCGATCCCATGGCAGTGCGGGTGCGCACCTGGCACAACGACAACCTTGTCCAGGACGACACCACTGAGGACCTGCTGTTCCCCTTCGCGCAACTTGTCGCCGACCTGTCCCAGCTGCTCACCCTTGAGGAGGGTGACATCATTCTGACCGGAACCCCCGCCGGTGCCTCTGTTGCCCACCCGGACGACATCGTTGACATCGAGGTCACCGCGGGTAGCTACACCAGCGGCCGGCTCAGAACCTGTGTGCTGGCCGGAATGACGCCGTTCCCTGATTTCGGTGCCCAACCCACAACCGATGACATCCAGCGCGAAGAGGCGTACGGCTCACGTGAGGCGGCCGGGCTGGATCCGCTCCCGCGGACGCTGTCACCGGAACTGAAGTCCAAGCTTGAAAGGGTCGCCACCGCCACTCTCTCCTCCCAGCTGCGCAAGCGCGGACTAAACAACGTGAGCATCGACGGCCTTCAGGCCACCCGTCCGGACCGTCGCGTGGTGGGACTGGCCCGCACCCTGCGTTTCGTCCCCAACCGTGAAGACCTCTTCACCACCTACGGTGGGGGCTTCAACGCCCAGAAGCGTGCGATTGACTCAGTCAATGACGGCGAGATTCTCGTCATGGAGGCACGCGGCGAGAAGGGCACCGGAACTGTAGGGGACATCCTTGCCATGCGCGCCCAGGTACGGGGGGCGGCAGCAATCATCACCGACGGCGGAGTCCGTGACTACTCGGCGGTGGCCGACCTCGACATGCCCACCTACTTCGCCAACCCCCATCCGGCGGTCCTGGGACGGCGGCACATCCCGTGGGACACCGACATCACGATCGCCTGTGGTGGGACGACAGTCCAGCCCGGCGACATCATTGTGGCTGACTCGGACGGCATCCTTGTGATTCCGCCTTCCCTCGCCGAGGAACTCGTCGACGACTGCATCCTCCAGGAGCAGGAGGAAACGTTCATCCTGGAGATGGTCAAGCAGGGAAACGGCGTGGACGGTCTCTACCCAATGAATAGTGGCTGGAAGGCCAAGTACACGCAGTGGGTCGCGGCAGGCGAAACACGTGACTGACGCCGCCGTCGCACCTGTGCCCGTGACGCAGGACGGTGCCGAGATCGCGCCGGGGAGTAGTAAATCCGAGCGCTCCTATACCGCCATCAAAGCGCGGATTCTCGAGGGATCCTTCACCCCCGGATACCGGCTGGTGCTGGCGAAGATCGCCGCAGATCTCGGGTTCAGTGTGGTCCCCGTCCGGGAAGCGATCCGACGGCTTGAGGCCGAAGGACTAGTGACCTTCAAACGCAACGTTGGCGCCACCGTTTCAGGAATCGACCCCACCGAGTACCTCTACACCATGCAGACCCTCAGCATTGTCGAGGGCGCCGCCACTGCGCTGTCCGCGCCGTTGATTGACTCGGTGGCGACCGCGCGGGCACGCGCGGTGAATGCCCACATGCGGGAGTGCCTGGAACACTTCGACCCGGTCCGCTTCACAGCGCTCAACCAGGACTTCCACAGCATTCTGTTTGAACACTGTCCCAATCCGCACATCCTTGACCTGGTGCATCGGGGCTGGAACCGGCTGGCCACCCTCCGGTCCTCCACCTTCAGATTTGTTCCTGGACGTGCCAAGGAATCGGTTCTCGAACATGAGGCGCTGCTGCAGCTGATCGAAGCAGCAGCCGACGCCGACACCATTGAGCGCGCAGCCCGACAGCACCGCATCGCAACCCTCGACGCCTACCTCGCTCACGCTCCCGCCCTCACCGACTAAGTCCCGCTCAGCAGCCAGGAAGAGAAACAATGACGTCCACCGTCCCCGAAACCACCCACTACGTCCCTGAAAACCTGCCCACACATCTCCAGCACTACATCAACGGGTCGTTCGTTGACTCGGTCAGCGGCAAGACCTTCGACGTACTGGATCCGGTGTCCAACGCCAATTACGCGACCGCTGCCGCCGGCCAGCGGGAAGACATCGACCTCGCCGTCGCCGCCGCGCGTGAGGCGTTCGTCAACGGCCCGTGGCCGCGGATGAAGCCGCGCGAGCGTGCCCGGATCCTCAACAGGATCGCGGACGCCGTCGAGGCGCAGGAAACCCGGCTCGCCGATCTTGAGAGTTTCGACACCGGCTTGCCCATCACCCAGGCCAAGGGCCAGGCATTGCGCGCAGCCGAGAATTTCCGCTTCTTCGCCGATCTCATAGTGGCCCAATTCGACGACGCCATGAAGGTTCCAGGCGTCCAGATCAACTACGTGAACCGGAAACCCATCGGCGTCGCTGGCTTGATCACTCCATGGAATACACCATTCATGCTCGAATCCTGGAAACTCGCCCCAGCACTTGCCACCGGTAACACAGTGGTCCTCAAACCCGCCGAATTCACTCCGCTGTCCGCGTCCCTGTGGGCCCAGATTTTCAAGGATGCGGACCTACCCGATGGTGTTTTTAACCTGGTCAACGGCCTCGGTGAGGAAGCGGGGGACGCGCTGGTCAAGCACCCACAGGTCCCGCTGATCTCCTTTACCGGCGAGACCACTACCGGGCAAACGATCTTCCGTAACGCAGCGACCAATCTCAAGGGCCTCTCCATGGAACTCGGGGGCAAGTCCCCCTGCGTGGTCTTCGCCGACGCTGACCTGGCTGCCGCAATCGATTCGGCGCTTTTCGGGGTCTTTTCCCTCAACGGTGAACGGTGCACGGCTGGGTCCCGCATCCTGGTGGAACAGGCAATCTATGACGAGTTCTGCGAGAAGTACGCTGCCCGGGCGCAGGCCATCGTCGTCGGCGATCCCCACGATCCCGCCACCGAGGTCGGCGCACTGGTCCACCCCGAGCACTACGAGAAGGTGGCCTCCTACGTTGAGCTGGGAAAGTCAGAGGGTCGCCTGCTGGCTGGTGGTGGCAGGCCAGCACACCTGCCCGAGGGTAATTACATCGCGCCGACGGTATTCGCGGACGTCGCGCCGGGGGCCCGGATTTTTCAGGAAGAAATCTTTGGGCCAGTAGTGACCATCACCGCGTTTGAGACCGACGCCGAGGCGCTGGCGCTCGCGAACAACACCAAGTACGGGCTCGCCGCCTACATCTGGACGCAGAACCTGACCCGGGCACACACCTTCTCCCAGAACATCGAGGCCGGAATGGTGTGGCTCAACAGCCACAATGTCCGTGACCTCCGCACCCCATTCGGCGGAGTGAAGGCCTCG
Source organism: Arthrobacter sp. H20 (assembly GCF_000520515.1). Lineage (GTDB taxonomy): Bacteria > Actinomycetota > Actinomycetes > Actinomycetales > Micrococcaceae > Arthrobacter_D. The sequence continues at coordinate 3,263 of NZ_AZRY01000191.1, read as the reverse complement.
GGTCTGGGCCATGAGGGTGGTTACCGCTCCATCGACTTCTACACCGACCAGCAGGCCGTGCACATCTCCCTGGGCGCGGTGCACACCCCGAAGTTCGGCAGTATTACCACCCATGCTCCCCAGCAGGGGTAACACCTCCTCCTCCGCGCTGCTCAAAGAAGAGAGACCATCATGACCAACTTCGTGCCCACCCCTAAAGCCCCGGCCCCGGACATTGTCCGCTGCGCCTACATGGAAATCGTTGTCACTGATCTCGTAAGGTCACGGGAGTTCTACGTTGACGTCCTCGGCCTGCACGTCACCGAGGAGGACGAGTCAACTATCTACCTGCGTTCCCTTGAAGAGTTCATCCACCACAACCTGGTGCTGCGTCAGGGTCCGGTCGCAGCCGTTGCTGCGTTCGCCTACCGGGTTAAATCCCCTGCCGAAGTGGACGCTGCCGAGGTTTACTACACCGAGCTGGGCTGCCGCACGCAGCGGCGCAAGGGCGGCTTCACCAAGGGCATCGGCGATTCGCTTCGTGTCGAGGATCCGCTGGGGTTCCCCTACGAGTTCTTCTACGAGGTTGACCATGTTGAGCGTCTCACCCAGCGCTACGACCTCTACTCGGCTGGCGAGCTGGTGCGTCTGGACCACTTTAATCAGGTGACACCCGACGTGCCCCGTGGACGCAAGTACCTCGAGGATCTCGGCTTCCGGGTCTCGGAAGACATCCAGGATTCCGACGGCGTTAGTTACGCCGTGTGGATGCATCGCAAACAGACGGTTCACGACACTGCCCTGACCGGGGGTAACGGCCCACGCATGCACCACGTCGCGTTCGCAACCCACGAGAAGCACAACATCATCCAGATCTGCGACAAGATGGGGGCGCTGCGCATTTCGGACCGAATTGAACGTGGCCCCGGCCGGCACGGTGTCTCGAACGCCTTCTACCTGTACATCCTCGACCCTGACGGGCACCGGATCGAGATCTATACGCAGGACTACTACACGGGCGACCCGGACAATCCGACGGTCACCTGGGATGTTCACGATAACCAGCGTCGAGACTGGTGGGGCAACGCGGTGGTTCCGTCCTGGTACAGCGAGGCCTCACTGGTCCTGGACCTCGACGGTAAGCCGCAGCCCGTCGTCGTCCGCGAGGAAAAGAGCGAAATGGCTGTAACAGTTGGCGCCGACGGGTTCTCCTATACCCGCAAGGATGCAGATAGCGCAGCTCAGGGTTTCAAGCTGGGAGCGCAGCTGTAGCCATGCTGGATCCCACAACTATCGAAGCCATTGCTGACGAACTGGTGGAGGCAGGCCGCAGCCGCACCCCGATTCCCCGTCTCACCGCCCGGTACCCAGAGATGACTGTTGAGGACGCCTACGCGGTTCAGCGGTTGTGGTGCCAACGCAACGAGGCCGCAGGGCGCACCCTGGTGGGGCGCAAGATCGGTCTTACCTCCAAGGCCATGCAGGCGGCCACCGGCATCACCGAACCCGACTACGGGGCCATCTTTGACGATATGGTGCTGGACACTGGCTGCTCGGTGGACTGGGACCGGTACACCCACCCGCGGGTTGAGGTGGAGCTGGCGTTTGTGCTGAAGCATGATCTGTCGGGTCCGGGCTGCACCATTTTCGATGTCCTGAATGCCACCGACTACGTGGTTCCTGCCCTTGAGATTCTGGATTCCCGGATTGAGATGGAGGGCAGAACCATTGTTGACACCATCTCGGACAACGCCGCGATGGGCGCAATGGTGGTGGGCGGCCGGCCGGTAAAGCCCGACGCCGTCGACCTCCGCTGGGTGGCAGCCATCCTCTACAAGAACCAGACCGTCGAGGAAACGGGCGTGGCGGCCGGGGTGCTTGACCATCCAGCCGCTGGCGTCCACTGGCTGGCCAACAAGATCGCCGCCCACGGTGACAGTATGAAGGCGGGGGACATCATTCTCGCTGGCTCCTTCACCCGACCGCTGTGGGTTCAGAAGGGCGACACCATCCACGCTGACTATGGACCGCTTGGAGTGGTGACATGCCACTTCCGCTAGAAGCTACGTTTCGTGAAGCGCTCGCCGGAGCCGACCGCCCGCTGGCGGGCATGTGGGTGTGCTCGGGGAGTCCGCTGATCGCTGAGCTGTGCGCCGGAGCAGGCCTGGACTGGCTGCTGATCGACGCTGAGCACAGCCCAAACGGGGTCGAATCAATCCTCGCCCAGCTCCAGGCCGTTCACGGCTACCCGGTCCACACAATGGTTCGCCCCCCGGTGAACGACACTGTACTCATCAAGCAGTATCTTGACCTGGGCGTCCAGAACCTGCTCATCCCGATGGTCAACTCGGTAGCTGACGCGGAAGCCGCAGTTGCGGCGACCCGGTATCCTCCGGAGGGGGTGCGTGGAGTCGGCTCGGCGCTGGCCCGGGCTGCCCGCTGGAACAGGGTTCCCGATTACCTGACCCGCGCCGGTCAGACCATCAGCGTGACGGTCCAGATCGAGTCAACTGCCGCGGTCGACGCCGTCGAAGCGGTCCTCGCGGTCGACGGCGTCGACGCCATCTTCGTTGGCCCCTCCGATCTGGCCGCCTCGATGGGTCTGCTGGGGCAGCAGGAGCACCCCGAGGTGCGCACCGCCGTCGAACGCTGTCTATCAGCAGCGCTGAAGGTGGGCAAACCCGCGGGCGTGAACGCATTCAATCCCGATACCGCTCGCCATTACCTGGATAGCGGGGCACATTTCATCCTGGTGGGGGCAGACGTCGCACTGCTAGCCAGGGGATCGGAAGCGCTTGCCGCCGCGTTTGTGCGGGTGTCCGGCAACGATTCCCCTGCCAGCTACTGACCTCCTCACAGTATCGGCCACAATCGGCGGGGGTCGCCCGCCTACGTGTGGGTTAGTGTGATCAGGTGTCCGAGCCCCAGCCCAGCGTCCTCACCGTCGGTTTCGTTCCGGGTGTGACCCCCGGGAAATGGGTCAGTCGGTGGCGCGAGAGACATCCTGACAAACCGCTGGAAACCCGCGAGTACGACGCCGCCAGCCAGGAACTGGCTCTGCGGGACGGCACAGTCGACCTGGGGTTTGTCCGGCTCCCCGTGGATCGCGACGGTCTCAGCGTGATCCCGCTCTACGATGAACAGCCGGTGGTGGTGGCCGGTAAGGACCACGAACTGTCGTTGTTCGACGACGTGCCCCTCACCGAGCTGGCCGCTGAAAATGTGCTCGACGCGGGTGTCAACGGCGGCGAGAAGGCTGCCATTGAACTGGCAGCCACGGGGGC
>NZ_KI914744.1:15186-22627 GCF_000520515.1 Arthrobacter sp. H20 | reverse complement strand
CACCGAGCCATGGCCGAACTGTTACGCAAATACCCGACACCCGCGGCCTTGGCGGCCGCCGGCAGAACTCGGGTGGGCACCTTCTTAACCAAATTCGCTCCACGGGCCGGCAAACGGTGGGCGGAGGAGATTTTCGCCGCGCTGGGTGAACAGACCGTCGTGGTAGCCGGCACCAAAGCTGCCGGGACCGTGCTCCCACAACTGGCCGGGATGCTGCTCGGCCTGCGCGACGCCCGCGCCGAAATCTATGCCCAGGTAGAGGCCCTCGTGGAGGCCCACCCTCTTCACCTCGTCCTGACGTCGATACCGGCGGTCGGCATCAGGACAGAAGCCCGCATCCTGACCGAAATTGTTGGCAAGGATTTCGCCACCGCCGGACACTTGGCCTCCTACGCCGGATTGGCCCCAGTAACGTGGCGGTCAGGGACATCGATCCGCGGCGACCACCCCTCACGGAAAGGCAACAAGATCCTCAAACGCGCCCTGTTCCTCTCCGCGTTCGCCGCGCTGAAAGACCCGGTATCCAGGACCTACTACGACCGGAAACGCGCCGAAGGCAAACGCCACAACCAGGCCCTCATAGCCCTCGCGCGCCGCCGCACCGACACGCTCTTCGCCATGCTCAGAGACATGACTCTCTACGAGGAGAAACTCCCCAAACCAGCTTGACAAAGAACATAGGGACACCCCCCCCGAACGCGGATCTGGTCATCCTCACGAAAGCTGCCGTCGGCGCCCTGGACGGGGTGCTGATTGAGGGCGTCCCGTACGCGCGGGCCGGTGTCATGCTCACCGACCTCTTCCCCGCCGGCTACCAACCCGCCTTCGACAAGTTCGTCTCCGTGCATGAGCACCGCAACATCGGCGTCCTGCTCGGCAAGGTGAAAGACAAGTATGGGACCGCGAGCATCGGGCTCGGCCGGGCTGGGATGCTCGCCCCACCGGGCTGGACGATGAGCCGGAAGCATTCCTCCCCCCGGTACACGACCGAATGGGCCGAGCTCCCGGTCGTCAAAGCCAGCTAAGGCCGCACAAGAGGGCTATCGTTCTAAGGTTGCGTCAACGTCGAAGTGAGCTTGACTAAATCCCGTTCGAGATGAGCGTATTGCGCTGTGGCGCGGCTAAATTTAGTCCCAAACACTTCGGGAGGAAATCATGCCGTCAGGGGATTCGTTTGGAACGCTGCTACAGGTGATAGCTTCAGTCCGCACGGCTTCGACCCACGCCCCGTTGAAGGGTACGGTCGTGACCAAAGATCAGCGAGGCGGGATCAGGACAGCGGCCGTTTTCGTCCATAAGGGAAGTGGGTTATGGCGTCTGGACGAGGATAAGCGATCAGTTTCATATGATCCTGAGAATGGAGTCATCTTCCAGGGAGCCACCGCTGATGAGTCTCCGGGGAAGGATCGCAAGGATTGGCTTCCAGCTGAGGTCTCTCTCTTCCACCCCTTACAGATGCGAATATGGGGCGCCTCGATGGACGACTGGCGTATCGCTTCTGCGGAGTCAAAGGACAGGTTCGCACGTCGGTCTCTGGTGAACACTTTTGATAGTGACTTCACCGGCTATGCCCTAGTTGACCTCGAGTTCGGTGTAGTCGTTGAGAGATTGAACGGCCACCCGTGAAGATGACGTTGATCGACCTCCACGTATCCATACCAGTAGAGCAGTAAGCATTCCTCGCCCCGGTACACGACCGACTGGGCTGAGCTGCCAATCGTCAAGGCCAGCTAGGCGCCTGCGGTACCGCCCTTGCCTGCAGAGAATTTCCCTGACCGGATGGCCTCATCAGCTACCAGAAGGTAGTTTGCCGGGCTGGCGTTCAGCGACAAGGAATCCTGCCCGTACTTCAGGTAGGCAAGCCGGACGAGTGCCGCGGGGTCTTCGATACCCAGGACCAGTGCAATCAGGCCAAGATCCTCTATGTCTTTCTGGCGTTCTGCCGCGAGCTTCATGGCGGCCAGGGTTTCCAGGTCGGCTATTCGCACTGCTTTGGAGGATCCAGGCGGCCCAGCGACCCAGGCCATGCCTTCGGGCAAATGAGCCGCGGCGTTTGAATTCAGCCACTTGCTTGGCAGCCCGGGCTCCGCTGCCATCTCCTCGACGACCTGATCAACAATGGCAGCGCTACTGTATCTGGCGTCGATGTCCTCGGTCGCGCGATAAATCACCCCGTGAAGGAGCAGGGCTGCTCCCCCAACGATCTGTATGTCGAGAGCAACCCCACGCTTGCTCAAACGATCCTCCAGGTCGGCAAGCAGCCTCAGTACATCCGCTGATTCGAGTCCCGGCCGGTTCATGCCGTGGCGAGGTCACGTTCGCGGATCCAGACGTTCATCGCCGCTAGTTCCGGCGGTGTCCCTCGGCGGATCAGCTCCTTCATCTGAGAACTGACGGGGTGTATCTTTTCTGCGGGGAAGACCGGGGTTTCAGACGGTTTGGTACGCAGGGACCATCCCGGCGCTGGCGATCCGGTGGTCGTGGCGATCCAGCGGGTGATAGCGGCCAGAGCAACCAGGTAGTCGGCATCGTCAATTCGAGGAGCCGAAGTGAGGCTGGCTCGGCCGTCAACAACGGATGAGGCAGCGTAATCCCCCAGGAGGCGAAGAGCGAACCGATAGTCCATAGCGGTCAGGGTGGCAGCGAACTCCCGACCATAATCCTTGGCGCTGCGGGATTGAGGTTGCGTCGGAGCGATGTCCAACCCAAGGACGCCCATTACCTTGAGTGCCAGGCCGAGGGAGGAGTTGTCCTTACCTGCCTCGAGCTCGTTGATGAATTTTCTGGAAACACCGCAACTGTCCGCCACAGACTGTTGAGTTGCGCCGAGGGCGCGCCGCTGCTCTCTAATCCGCTGGCCGAGCGTTTTTGGGTCAGTCATGGATGCCTTCATGTACCAATTATGTCACCGATCAGTTACATTCGACTAGTTGCAGACCGTACAGTGCGTCAGCGCACGAGCCGTAGTGCCGGCGGCCGCAGCTGGGTGGCCCCCTCATCCCGTTCGCGCAGCAACCGGGTCAGGCCGATGAGTAGGTCCGCGGCAACCGCTTCAGCGAATTCAGCGGGGATGACCGGTGCCGGGTCGAGGCCGATGATTTCACCGGCCGGGGTGGAGCTCACACTGGCGATTAAGGCGTCGCACGCTTCGGCAGCTGCGACGGCGGCCTGAGTCTGAGTCTCGGAGGGCTGGAAGTAGCTGCGCCGGGGGTTCATCAGGTAGATACAGACGACCCGCCCATCAACGACGAGTTGCCGGACGACGTCGAAGGGGTCCACGGTCGCACTCATGATCCACGGCGCGCACGAGTCCTTCGGGACGCTGACTGCCGGGGCTAGTCGTACCCCAGTGACCGGTTCTCCTGGACCCGAGGCGGGGCGGGCGGTCATCCCTGCGGGCACGGTACAGCCTGGGTAGATCCCGAATGAAGGTTGAGTCCGCAGACCGGCAACGTAAAAGCGCAGCATGGTGTCCCGCTGATTGGCGGCCGTCTCCAGGGCCGGCAAGGGGTTCGCGACCAGGATTCCGTTGCCCTCAAAGTGTCGGGCAATACCTTCCATGGCCGGGTACGTCTCCGACGGCAACCGCCAGAGGACCGCGTCGATGTCCGGTAGTGGCCGGGATCGGTATTCCAGGTTCCGGTCGGGCATGACAGTGAAGTTTGCTGGGTCCAGGTGAACAATTTCCACGCCAAGGACGCGGAGGTGCCGGTTGAGATCGTTTTGGCCAGTTCCGGTCCGGTCCACGATGGCCACGCGCAGGATTGGGGGCGGTATTCATGGAGTTGACCATGCGTAGACGCGCCGTTCCACACGGAAAACTTGGTGGTTACACGAGTTGACCGGGGTTAGTCCTATTCGCCCGGTGAGCCGCCATCGGCGATTGCTGTCAGCCGTCGTATGCTTCGCTCAGAAGTGCCTTTGCAGCAGCAGCCGCGGCCAACGGAGCGACAATCGCCAACGGGGCGTTCCTGACTGTTGGCGCCATCCTGCTGTGGGCCGTCTGGCCGCGACCGCGGACAGGGAAGATCGCTATGGTCTTCCTCGCGATAGGCGGGGTACTCGTCATGATGGTTGGCTTTCTGCCCTGGGATCTCTTCCCTGAGGCCCACGGTGCGGTTGCCCTCACCCAAGCAGTCGCGCAGTGGGTCGGAATGATCATTCTCGCTTTCGCACTTCACGGCAGAGCCCTTGCCCGAGGGTCCGCGGCCCTGACGATCGTAAGCCTGCTTATTTCGATGATCGGCTTCGTGCTCTTCATTGATGCGATCAGCGGCGGCCCATCGACAGCGCTCGGTCTGGGCATCATCGAGCGGATCGCCTTCGACACCCTCACAATATGGGGTGCGGCTGTCGGCTTCATCCTGCTGGCGACAACCCGCTCGACCCGCAGCACCCCCAAAATAGCCGACACGTTTGAAGCACCGGCAGGAAGGTAGCGAGGATCCTTGCCTGCACCGTCCCCCTGGGAGAACCTTCGCCGCAATATGACTGTTCACGAGAGCGATCTCAACCGGTCAAACTGATCCGGAAGCAACCCGGTTGACATGGTTCGTATTAGCAACCTAGATTGACATTATGGAGTCATCACAGGTGACGGTTGTTGCAGCGGACACGACTGATCCGCGGTCCGGCCTGCGGGCTGTGGCATCCCTACGCGTCTTGGCGGACGTCCTGGAACAGCGTCAGGTGGAGGCCGCACTTCGAGCGGGAATGAGTTGGCAGATGGTTGCAGACGCCCTCGGAGTTACGCGCCAGGCAGTTCACAAAAAATACTCCAAGCGCATTGATGCGTCGATTCCCCGGCCTAGGAGGCGAACATGAGCAGATTTACTCGGTATGCGACCACTAGCCAGACCCTCTCATTGACAGCGATGGAGGAAGCCTCCCGGAGGGGGTTACGAGTGGCGGATCTTGAGGACTTGTTCTTGGCGTTGGTACTCAGCGACCAGCCTGCGGGTCGGGTACTTCGCGAACGGGGCATTACGATCCACACGGCCCGAGCCGCAGTGGAGGAATATCGAAAAGAACAGATCGAGTCCCTAGGCATAACTGCCGACCTGCCACCATCAGGGGACATCGTGTTCCACGAAACCCGCGGATACGAATGGTCTAAACGCGCATCGGACCTCATCGGTCGTGCCGGTCAGAAGGGGCGAACGGCGGACGCTGCCGCAGTGCTCCGTGAGCTGATGAACGAACCCAGTGGGCTGATTACGGATTTGCTGCGGCGGTTCGATACGACGCCGGCCGCCATCCTCGCCGACCTCGAGCGAAGCTCGACGACACCAACGATACGTAGAGGAGGGCCCGCGCCCCGACGTGGGGAACTCACTGGCTTCAACGAATCCTTCATACCGGCACCGATGGAAGACGTCTGGTCAATGCTCAGTGACCCGGGCCGGATCCCAGAATGGGAGCCTGCCATCGCCATAGTTGAAAGTTGCATCGCGAATCCTCCCTTCCCTACCGATTCGACTGAGGACCCAAAACCAGGTGAGGGACAGAGGCAAGTAGGCACCGAGTGGACGGGACATGCGCAAACATCTCACCCGAACGGCAAACCCCTAAGGGTGAAAGAAAAGTATCGGCGACGGACAATCGAGCTCTTGCAAGTCACACCCCCCACTCACATTGCCTGGAATTTTGCCTACCCGGACTCGAAGACTAGTCCACCCGTGATCACAGCCTTCACCCTGAGTCCAACCACAGGTGGCACGCACTTGACCACAACGATGAACTGGTCCGGCCGCCAAGGATGGCAATCCCGCGTAAGCCGTCCTCTCCGACCTCTCCGACGATTCCTAATCTGGATCAGGCTTTCGCAGATCAGCGGCTCCATCAGCCGATCCTTTCGCCAAGCTCAAGCACCACAGATCAACGAGGCCTGACCGGACAAGTGTTCGACGTCAGACTGCCCGACGGAGCGAAGCCTGAACTGTGAGGAGAATTTCGAACCACGGCTGTGAGTTGCAGCAGTAAGTGGCACGGTTTGTGCAGTGCTTTATGTCCGATCAACTTGTCCCGTATGCCGCTCCCTCACCGTTCAGCTAGAAAAATTCCGGACCAGGGCGACGTGTCTGTTGTGAGCTGAGCGAATCTAGACACACTCACATTTCGACTACCTCAACGGTGAATTGCTGAACCATCTGCTGGGGAATGCCTAGCTGCCGGATCGAGCGATGAGGAAAGCGAGGAGTATGACGAGAGTGTTATTGGCTGCGTGGAGGAGTATCGGGGCCCAAAGGTTCTGGTGGAAGCGTCGGAGGAGGGCCAGCGTGATGCCGAGTGTGAACAGCTAGGTAAAACTCAACGGGATGACGTGAACGGCGGCGAAGAGTGCTGCGGACACGATGATCGCACCGGCTGGTCGGAAATGCTTTGAGAAGCCGTCGAGGAACGCACCTCTAAACAGGACTTCTTCCAAAGAGCGCCAAAGTCACAGACTGGTAAGGGGACTCACGGTTTGTCTCGGAGGTGAGAGCCCCTGATGCGCCCCGGAGATTGGTCTGCCTATCGGTGGGCGGCCTCGGATCGCTAAGATAGGAGTATGAACGCCTCTGCTGACCCGGCTGACAGCGCTGACGCCACCCAGGAGCCAGACGCTGAGGTCTTCGCTCTGACGCAAGAGGACTCTCGAGAGCACGACCGGTCGCGACGGAGTGACAAAACGAAGAAGATCTTGGTCGATGCCGAGCGACGAGATGAAGAAGCTACGGCCCGAGACGCTGTTTCTGACGAGCGTGAGAGAGCCGCGGACCGCCGGGCGTTCACCAACCCGGATGGGGTCTACACGGGTCACGGGGCACGTCGAGCCGCAGCTTTCGACCGGGCCAATTCGAAAGACGACCGCGAATCGTCGGCGGATGACCGAGTGAAGCTCACGGAAGGGGACGCCAATGAGGTGAACGACTTAGAGCCTGACGTGGGGTTGCCCGACCTCCCTAAGTAAGAGGGTTTGCCGCCGCGGACCGCGCTGGCGGCCGCGATTAGCTGCGATTAGTGTAGGTCCGGACATCCCCGGTTGGTACCCACCTGATGATCCGCGGGTGGGTTTTTACGCGTTGCGGAAGCGAGCCGGGCGAGGAATAGGCTCTGGTCTAGTTGTTCAAGATCGTGGACGGCGGCTGAAAGTATCCGTTGTCCGAAGTCCAAAGTGTAGGACTGTGCCATGACGTTCCGTCGGACGTAGAGGAGAGTTTGAGCCAATCTCACCCGGTCGTGCTCCAACGAGGTGACATTCCGTTGAGCTTCCGTAAAGCCTGCGAGACGAACCATCTCAGCATTGCCATGGCCCCCGTGATCCAGCAAATACCCAGCCACACCACTCGAAGGACGCTGCAGAACAGTAGGCCGGTTATCGCTCATGAACATTCCGTTCCGACGCTCGAGACCGGAAGTCGCCAATAAATAGATCCAGAAAGCCGTCTTCACCCCCCCC
>NZ_KI914744.1:0-15086 GCF_000520515.1 Arthrobacter sp. H20 | reverse complement strand
CCCCCCCCAGAGTGAAGACGAACCACATCGGAGTCCCCCTCCGATGCTTACGGGCCATCAAACGTCCATACGAACCAGCCCGACCTTCCCAACGCTAGAACCAACACCCACCCAGCAGTAGGGCACTAAGTCCCGGTCACCGAAAAATACAACACCGATAACTGCCTCATTCGTCAACCATGCGGGATGGGTGGCCCCGCGCCGTCCGCGAGGACATAATTCGCAACGTGGGAGTCCGATGCCTCGGCCCGGGTCGTAACGTTGAAGCGGATACGGACCCCGGTTTCCAAAATTCGCTGAAAAGGACTATAAGATTTTGTCACTCGAATCGTTGCCCGTCTTGGACTATTCTCAGTTGAGCGCAGGGCCGGAGGATGCGTCGCAATTTCGGGACGATCTTCGCAATGCCATGCACGACGTCGGATTCCTTTACTTGGCTGGCCATGGCATCCCGCAGGACCTCATCAATGCCATGTTCGCTGCCTCCCGGAGCTTCTTCGAATTGCCTGAGGAACAAAAACTTGAGGTGGAGAACATTCACAGTCCCCAGTTTCGCGGCTACACCCGGATGGGTGCTGAACTAACCGATCGGGCGGTCGACTGGCGCGAGCAGATCGACATTGGCGCCGAGCGCGACCCTGTGGCGCCGGGCGCAGGCTCTGCTGACTACTGGCGGCTCGAAGGACCCAACCTGTGGCCGGCTGCATTGCCCGACATGCGGGAGATTGTCTCCGAATGGACACAGCGCCTGAGCGCCATCTCCCTCGACCTGTTGCGGGCGCTTGCCGTCTCCCTCGGCGCGCCCGAGGATAGTTTCGATGACGCCTTTGGATCCCGGGCCTTCCCGATGCTCAAAATCGTGCGCTACCCGGGGGAATCGGACCACGAGCCCAAACAAGGCGTCGGATCCCACCGCGACGGCGGCGTATTGACGCTGCTCCTCGTCGAACCCGGAAAGGGCGGCCTCCAGGTCGACTACCAAGGGAAGTGGCTTGACGCTCCCCAAATTCCGGGAGCATTTGTTGTTAATATCGGCGAGATGCTCGAACTGGCCACGAACGGCTACCTGAAGGCGACACTTCACCGTGTCATCTCACCGGTCCGGGGCACCGACAGAATTTCTCTGCCCTTCTTCTATAACCCGGCGCTGGATGCGACCATACCCGGGCTGAGCATGAGCCCAGGGTTTCAGGCCAAAGCACGCGGCCTGTCGGTTGATCCGACCGACAGCCCGATCCTTGAGACCTACGGCGACAACGCCCTCCGCTACCGGCTCCGCGCCCACCCAAACGTTGCAGCACTGCACCACACGGACCTCATGACATAGCGAAGACGGCAACTGGCGCCCCGGTGGCAGGTCCGTTCGGCCCGACCTCTATGATGCTAATCGACCGACGGGCGCTGTCGGTTGCGTTTCGTGGCAGAGCGCTGCTGCTTGGCGGCGAGGTGCCGCCGTGCGGAGCCCCGCGTGGGCTTGGTAGCGCGGCGTTGCTGAGGGCCGGAGGACAGACCCGCAGTCACCAGATCGGCGAGCTTGCGCAACGCCGTTTCGCGATTGCGCAGCTGGGAACGCTGCTCGGAGGCGGCGACTGTGATGGTGCCGGCAACTAGGCGGCGATCTAGTCGGGTAAGCAGCAGCTTTCGCTGGTTGTCGGAGAGCACTGTCGAATCGGCGACACTCCAGAAAACCTCAACGCGGCTGTCGGAGGTATTCACGTGTTGCCCGCCCGGGCCTGACGATCTGGAGAATCGCCAGCCGAGTTCGCGCTCCGGAATGATCAGTTCCGTTGACACCTCAAGATCCATGCCTTAAGCGTGACACAACCCACGAGGCTTGCGGGCGCAATTCGGCTAGAACAGCGGCCAGGGCACCGCCGACATCTCACCGCTCGGAGCGGGAAACCGCCCTGCAGAGCGCAACTGGGCGCAGCGGGCGGCGAGCGAAGTGACTTCTTCGGCGCTGAGCAGGTCCGCCAGGTTACTCCCCAGCTCACCCTCCAGCCCCGAGTTGACCCGGTCTATGCCGTCGAGTTCGTCGTCGGTCAGGGCGTCGCCCAACCAACCCCACAGGACCGTACGCAGCTTATTTTCGCTGTGAAAGGTAAGCCCATGGTCCACTCCATGCCGGCGTCCGTCGCGCATCGCAAGAATGTGGTCACCCTTACGGTCAGCATTGTTGACGACCACGTCGAAAACGGCCATGCGTCGCAGCGCTGGCGAGTCTTCGTGGATGAGGGTGACCCTCTGTTCGTTCTCGTCTCTACCCTGCAAAACGTGTTTCCAGCCGGTCTCGGGCACCTGGTCCGTCGCAACCAGGTCGACGGCGTTCTGGACGGGGTCCTGATTCTGCCAGAGCTGCACCATCCCCTCACCCATCGGACCATCGCGCAGCCAGGTGTGTGGCACTACGTTCCAGCCGAGGGCCTGAGAGACCAAATAGGCAGCCACCTCCCGGTGCGCCAGGGTGCCGTCGGGAAAATCCCACAGTGGGTTCTCCCCAGCGATCGGCTTGTAGACGACCACCGCGCCGTCGATGCTCCCCACGAAGGTAGCGTTTGACGCCGTCGTGATGCGGCCGGTGAGCGTCAATTCCGAGGCCGCGAGGTCAGGCGCCGGCATCAGGCCTCGGGAAGGGTACAGGTGTGCCCGCCAACGTCAACTGGGTAGCCGCAGAGCGGGCACGTTGGGCGTCCGGCCCCCACTACCTCACGGGTGCGCATGGCGAATGCGCGGGCGGCACCAACCGGCATTCGCACCCGCAGCATTTCAGGCACGTCAACCTCATCAACATCAGGAGACCCATCGTTATCGCTACCATCGGGATCGACATCGGTCATCGGGTAGGCCTCGATGACCAGCTGCACAGTCGATGGGTCCCAACCCAGGCTCATGGCGCCGGTCCGAAACTGCTCCTCAACGGGTTCCAGCTGGTCATTGTCGACAAGTTCAATGGGAGTGCTCGTGGGAACGCTGAAGGGGTTGCCCTCAAGGATGATGAGTTGATCAAGAATCTCGTCGATCTTCTCGGCGAGCTGGGCCGACTGCTGCTTCTCCATCGCAATGCTCACTATCTGCTTCCCCGCGCGCACCTGAAGATAGAACGTACGCTCCCCTGGAACGCCTATGGTGCCAACGACGACTCGGTCAGGCCAGGTGAACTCATGAACTTTTGTAGGCATAGAACTATTTTAGGCGATTGGGGTTCGTGGCGCCTGCTGCCCTGCGCCGCCACCCACTGGCGCGTCGCCCGAGATGGAGCTATTCGACAACCACGATAGGTCCCCCCCGTCGGTGTTGGTGGCGTAGACGCTCGGCCGACCAGTGCCGTACCGCACTATCGATACGGAGGAGGGGCCCACATTGATGCGCTGGAACAGGTCCAGATGCATGCCCAGAGCGTCGGCGAGGATCGATTTGATGATGTCACCATGACTTACCGCAACCCACACGGCCCCTGGCCCGTGCTCGGCTTCGAAGGCTGCATCGTGGCCTCGGATAGCTGCCACCGACCGTGCCTGCATTGCCGCCATGGATTCGCCGTCGGGAAAGGTGACGGCCGACGGTTGCGACTGCACCACCGACCACAAATCCTCGGTCGCGAGGTCACTCAGCATGCGACCCTGCCACTGGCCGTAATCGCACTCGGTGAGATTGGGATCGACAAGCGATGGCGGAGTGCCGGGCTGGCGATCGAGGATTAGCTGGGCGGTCTGCTGACAACGCTCCAGGGGGCTCGACACCACGCCGACGACGGGCACTGCCGCGAGCCGGTCACCGGTCAGGGCCGCCTGGTCCCACCCGATCTGGTCAAGGCTGACGCCGACGGCCCGCCCGGCCAGCAGCCCGGAGGCATTCGCTGTGGTGCGGCCGTGCCGCACGAGAATAACTGTCGCCATGCACCCACCCTAGCCACCGACTCGACGGCGGTGAAACTGAGCACTCCCTGCCCGGTCAGACAAGTGATCTAGGTCGCGTACTGACTCGTCATCTCCCGACATTCAGGGAACTTAATGAGCCTTCCACACGCTATTAGCGTAAGCCGGCCAATGAAAGCTGATGTTCCCTGTATTCTGGTCGATCACACAACAAGAGGAGAAGCAACGCCAGCATGGCAACTGACTACGACGAACCACGCGTCAGGCCTGAAGACCAGCCTGTCAACGAGTCGCTTGAGGCGATCCAGGCTCAGCGCAGCGCCACCACCCAGTCTTCAACGATCGACACCGATGAAAGTGACACCGCCGAGGGCTTTGACCTGCCGGGTGCAGTTCTGGAGGAAGAACTCCTCATCTCAGTTATCCCGGAACGGGAGGACGAATTCACCTGCATGTCCTGTTTCCTGGTCAAGCACCGGACCCAGCTTGCCCGCGAGAAGAAGGGCGATAAGTACTGCGCCGAGTGTGAGGGCTAGTCCCAGTTCAGAATGGGCCCCGGCTCAGGGGCGGGGCAGGCTGTCGGCGATCCGCTGAATGCCGACGCAGGTCTCTTCAAACGACGTTGACAGGGGTGAGAGCCCCAACCGGATGCCCGACGGGTTGCGGTAGTCGGGGATGACTCCCTTCGCCCACAGCTCCGGCACCAGATCGCGAAACGCTTGATGATCGATGGTGATGTGGCTGCCGCGCCGTTCTGGGTCCCGGGGAGAGGTGACGACGACGCCTGACCCTGCCATCAGCTCGTCGACCGCCTCGATAGCGAAGGAGGTCAAAGCCACCGACTTCGTGCGGACAGCCTTCATTCCCACCTCGCCAAGCAGGCCCAGCATGTCCTGCATTGCCAGCATCCCAATGATCGGCGGCGTTCCTGAGATGATCCGCCGGATGCCAGCGGCCGGCTCGAAGTCTGATCCCATGCCAAACGGGTCGGCGCTTCCCAGCCAGCCCTGGATAGGCTGCCGGAAGTCTTCGAGATGCCGCTGCGCCACATAGGCCCAGGCAGGGGCGCCCGGGCCGCCGTTGAGGTACTTATAACTGCACCCGGTGGCGTAGTCAACGTTCCACTGATCGAGTTCAGCGGGCACCGACCCCACTGAGTGGCTCAGGTCCCACAGCACTAGCGCTCCGGCGTCGTGCACTACTTCGGTGATGGCCGGGACGTCCGCAAGATGCGCTGAACGGTACGCCACATGGCTGAGGACCACCAGTGCCGTTTGAGGCCCGACGGCGGCAGCGACGTCCGCTGCGGTGGCACCGCCGTCGTGCCGCAGATCGACCCAACGCAGCTGCAGGCCACGTTCGGCAGCGATTCCCTCCATGATGAAACGATCGGTGGGGAAATTGTCCCGGTCAATGACGATCTCAGTGCGCCCGGGCCGGGCGGCTATCGCCGCCCGCGCGAGCTTGTACAACAGCACACTCGTGGAGTCGGCAACAGTGCATTGACCTGCTGCCGCACCGAGAGCCACCCGCCCGATCAAATCCCCGACCTGCTCTGGTAGCTCCAACCAGCCCTCGTCCCACCCGCGGATGAGCCTGCCGGCCCACTGCTCGCGCACGAAGGCCTCAAGTCGCGCCAGGGTGTCGCTGAGGGGCCGGCCAAGTGAGTTACCGTCAAGATAGGCAACAATGTCGGGGTCGTCATGGCCCTCAAACCGCGACCGGTACCCGGCAAGGGGGTCCTCGGCGTCGAGGGCGCGGGCACGGGCACGGGCAAGCAGGGATAAGTTCTCGCTCATGCTCCCAGTTTAGGCCCGCCGTCTCATCTGAAAGGCCGGACCGGCAAACGCGTGACGCTGCCAGTGAAGTGCTCACGGCCTTTTCGTGCGTTCCAGCCAGTGATTATTGAACTGTGCCACACGCCGGCCTCGTCATGCGGCTCAATGGCGATTGACACCCGGGCGGGCAACAGCACTGGTGAACGGAAGTCGATGGTCCAGGCGAAGGACTCAACTCCCGCCGGAGTGCCCTCCTGCACCATGCGCGAGGCAAGATACATGCCGTGGGCGATAGTCCGTCTCATCCCGAGCGCTTTGGCGGTCAGCGCGTTGAGGTGAATTGGGTTGTAGTCCCCCGACACTGCCGCGTAGCTCCTCCCGGCACTGCCAGGAAGATCCCAGATAGCCGTCAGCGGGGGTGCCACAAAAGGCTCCCTGCCCTCTTTTGATTCGGTAGGTGTGCCAGTGATCCGTGCCCCTTTTGCGAGGTAGGTGGAGCGTCCTATCCACGCCACCTCCCCCTGTGCCGTGACCTCCGTGACCAGATCCACCTGTGTTCCAGCATGGTGCTGGCGCAGGTTTTCGGCCCAGGCGGACACGTCGAGGATCTCGGAAAAGTGGATCGCCCGCCGGTGCTCCACTGAATTCCGCAAGTGAATCATTCCCAGCAATGGCAGCGGAAAGTCCTTGCGGGCCATCACGCTCATCGCCACAGGAAACGCGATGGTGTGAACGAACCCGGACGGCAACAGGTCGTGGACCGGAGCGCCGATGAGCTGCTGGAAACGGGTGAGCTCACCGACCGAAGCCTTGATGCCTGACACGCTATGCCTGACGGCAGGGAGGTCCGCCGTTCCGGCGCCCTTGGTGCGCCGGCCCATCCGGGGCAGGGGGACACTGCCGATCAAGGCGCTGCGGTACAGCGACGGCAGGCTCGGGACCGAGTCAAGGACTACTTCACTCATGCGCCCACCAGTGACTGTCCGCAGACACGGAGTACTTCTCCGTTGATGCCCGCCGCGGCAGGCGACGCGAGGAACGCTATGGTCTCAGCGACGTCGCCTGGGAGTCCACCTTGCTGAAGACTGCTCAGCCGGCGGGCCACCTCCCGGGTGGCAAAGGGCATCTTCGCAGTCATCTCTGTCTCGATGAACCCTGGCGCGACGGCGTTGATGGTCCGGCCGGATCCTTCCAGGGCCAGACCGGTGCTGCGGACCATACCGATCACTCCAGCCTTGGACGCGGCGTAGTTCGACTGGCCGCGGTTGCCAGCAATGCCGCTGGTCGATGCGAGGCAGACGATCCGACCGGACCCGGCGAAGACGTCGGAGGCAAGCAGTGCCTCGTTGACCCGCAGTTGTGACGCAAGGTTCACCGCCAGCACCGATTCCCAGCGGGCTGCGTCCATGTTCGCCAGCAACTTGTCTCGGGTGATCCCGGCGTTGTGAACCAGAAGGTCAAGTGATCCGTGCCGATGCTGAACGTGGTCGAGGATCCTGGTCGTCGCGTCATCGGCGGTGATGTCCAGTTGCAAAGCTGTACCTCCCACCCGGTTGGCTACCTTGGCGAGCTGCTCCCCCGCGGCCGGGACGTCCACCACCACTACCGTGGCCCCGTCACGGCTCAGCACAGCAGCGATCTCTGCACCAATGCCGCGGGCCGCCCCGGTGACGACGGCGGTCTGGCCGGTTAAGGGGCGGTCCTCATTCTGAGCCTCGGCGGGCTCGGTGGCGCTGACGGTGATGAACTGCCCGTCGACAAAGGCACTCTTGCCGGAGAGCAGGAATCGGAGCGCCCCGCTGGCGGCCTGGACTGGCGCGTCGCTGCCGAGCAGGATGCCGTTGGCTGTCGCTCCGGCACGTAGTTCACGACCGATTGACCTCACGATCCCATCGATGCCCTGCCGGGCGGCGGCCTCGGCAGGGTTGGTGCACCCGACAGCTGGACGTGACACAGTAACAATCCGGCCGCCACGCGCTAATTGTCGCAACGCCTGACCGAGTTCGAGGATCGGTGCGGCCAACTGCCCGGGATCGGTAACGCTTTCCAGCACCACGACAATTGCGCCGAGGCGTTCGCCGGGGCGGGCGTGACGGCGGACATCCTGGTTCCACTCGAGTAAGAGGGTGGCCAGGGTGTCTGCCGCTGCTGACGATCCAAGGACAAGCAGTGGACCAGGTACCAGTGGCGCGCCAGGGCTGTGCCGGCGCAGCACTGCCGGTCGTGGGAGGCCAAGGCGCTTGGCGAGGTTTCCGGCTGGACCGGAGTTGACGAGGTTCAGATAGTTATCAGTCACTGTTCGCGGGCCTCCAGAATGGCGACGACGCCCTGGCCGCCGGCGGCGCACACGGAGATCAGGCCCCGGCCGGACCCTTTCTCTGCAAGAGCCTTTGCCAGTGCTGCGACGATCCTGCCGCCGGTCGCCGCGAACGGGTGTCCTGCAGCGAGGGACGAGCCATTGACGTTGAGTTTGCTGCGATCCACGGTGCCGAGCGCGCCGTCCAGGCCCAGTTTGTTCCTGCAGAAGTCTTCATTCTCCCAGGCAGCAAGCGAGCTAAGGACAGTACCGGCAAACGCTTCATGGATTTCGAAGAAATCGAAGTCGTCAAAGGTCAGCCCGTTGCGCGCCAGCATGCGGGGCATGGCGTAGACCGGAGCCATGAGGAGCCCTTCAGCGCCGTGCACAAAGTCAACGGCGGCGGCTTCGGCGTCGACAACGTTGGCCAGCATGGGCAGGGTGTTCCGGCGTGCGTAATCTTCGGACCCCAGCAGGACGGCGGCGGCGCCGTCGGTCAACGGTGTTGAGTTGCCGGCGGTCATGGTTGCACCGTCACCCAGGCTCTTGCCGAAGACTGGTTTGAGCTTGGCGAGCTTCTCCAGCGACGTGTCCGCCCGCAAGTTGGCGTCCTTGGTGACACCACGGTAGGGAGTGACGAGGTCCGAGAAGAAGCCTCGCTCGTAGGCCCCAGCGAGATTGTGGTGACTGTTGAAGGCGAGCTCGTCCTGGGCCTCGCGGGTGATCTTCCACTGGCTGGTGGTGATGGCTTGGTGCTCGCCCATGGAGAGCCCGGTCCGTGGCTCGCCGGTGGTTGGCGCGTTGGGTGCAAGATCCTTGGGCCTCAGGCGGCTGAGCACTGAGAGCTTCTGTGGGGTGGTTTTGGCGCGCGACAGGTCGAGGAGAATTCGGCGTAGGCCCTCGCTCACAGCTATTGGCGCATCGGACGCCGAGTCGACTCCGCCAGCGATAGCCGATTCGATCTGGCCAAGCTTGATCTTGTTGGCCAGGCCGATCACTGTCTCCAGGCCGGTGGCACACGCCTGCTGAACGTCATAGGCGGGGGTATCGGCAGCCAGAGCAGACCCGAGCACTGCCTCACGGGTCAGATTGAAGTCGCGTGAGTGCTTCAGAACAGCGCCTGCCGCAACTTCACCGATCCGCTCTCCCTGCAAACCGAACCGTGCGACCAGACCATCGAAAGCTGCCGTCAGCATGTCCTGATTCGACGAGTACGCATACGCGCCACCGGAACGCGCAAAAGGAATCCGGTTCCCGCCAATGACCACCGCGTTACGGGCGGATGTGGAGGGCTGCGCGTTGCGCTGCCCTGCTGCCTGGTCGACCATGCTGTGATTCTCCTTCACGAATGGGTGAGTTACCGATACCCAGCGTACCTGATACGCTCAGTATCGTGAACAAGCAAGACCCACAACCCAGATCACGAGCATCGTCCGTCGCGGCGACTGGTGATGGGCGTTCCAGTCGCTGGCAGGCACACCGTGACAAACGTCGCCGTGCGCTGGTGAAAACCGCGCGGAGAGCAGTCCAAACGCTGGGCTACAGCGCGTCGATGGAGGACATCGCCGCAGCGGCCGGGACCTCAAAATCCGTGTACTACCGCTATTTCGGCGACAAAGCCGGGTTGCAGCAGGCGATGGGTGAGGTGGTGATCGCGCAGATGCAGGACAAGGTGCTGGCAGCGGCGCGCCAAGCGGCCTCGCCGCGCGAGGGCCTCCACGCAATGGTTTCTGCGTACCTGCAGATGGCTCAGACCTCACCTAGTGTCTATGCGTTCGTCGCCCGACTGGGCGCCACTGACGCCCTCACGAACCCTGCTGATCCGCAGACATCTGAGCTGCTGAGTCACTTCTTCGAGGCTGTTACCGACATGCTGGCCAGTCCCATGAAGTCCTTCCTCGCCTCCGATCCCCTGGCGAAGCAAGGTGGGGGCCCGGCACTGAGGCTCTGGCCGCAAGCAGCCATCGGCATGGTCCGCGCTGCCGGAGAGCTGTGGCTCGCCACCCCGGAGGGCCCGGATAAACCCTCTGAAGCCCAGCTCAGCGCTCAACTCACCACTTGGCTTTTTGAAGGCATCATCGACCACGCACCATCACCCGAGAGCACCACTTCAGTTCTGGAGGACACCCCATGACACAGACAGCAACGCGACCCGAACTCAAAGTTCCGGCGACCGTCGCTATTACGGACGACGATCGCGCCGTCGTCGATGTCGAAACTCTGGGCGAGCTCCTCCTCGGCCGGTGGGCCGCAACCCGCCGGGTCGCCCGCGAATTGGCAGGACGCCCTGAGGTGCACCGGATCGAGGGCCAGTCCAACGCCGAGCACCGGAACCGCTGTTTTGACCAGCTGTACTACCTCGTCGACAATCAGGCAGTGCACCGCGCCTTTCCAACGGAGTTCGGCGGAAACGACGACCATGGAGCCAATATTGCTGGCTTTGAGGAGCTGGTGGTAGCTGATCCGTCACTGCAGATTAAGGCCGGCGTGCAGTGGGGCCTCTTCGGCAGCGCCGTGCTGCACCTGGGCACTGCGGAACATCACAGAGCCTGGATTCCCGGCATCATGAACATGGAGATTCCGGGATGCTTCGCGATGACTGAAACGGGCCATGGCTCCGACGTCGCAAGTATTGGCACTACAGCCGTCTACCAGCCGGACACCGATGAATTCGAGATCCATACCCCTTTCCGCGCTGCGTGGAAGGACTACATCGGGAATGCCGCCATCGACGGCCGCGCGGCGGTGCTGTTCGCCCAGCTCATCACGGGTGGGGTCAACCACGGTGTGCACGCCTTCTACGTCGAACTTCGCGATGCCGAAGGCAACTTCCTGCCGGGTATCGGCGGCGAGGATGATGGGCTGAAGGGCGGGCTGAACGGCATCGACAACGGGCGGCTCCACTTCAGCAAGGTGCGGATCCCCCGCACCAACCTGCTCAACCGCTACGGCGACGTCGATAGCGACGGCGCCTACACCTCGCCGATCGCCTCACCGGGCCGCCGCTTCTTCACCATGCTCGGCACTCTGGTCCAGGGGCGTGTGTCCCTCGACGGCGCCGCGGTGGCAGTCACCAAGCTCGCTCTGAAGACAGCAGTGCAGTACTCGGTGGAGCGCCGGCAGTTCAACGCGGGATCGGACCTCAAAGAGGAGGTGCTGCTCGATTACCAGCAGCACCAGCGCAGGCTCCTCCCCCGCATCGCCGCCACCTATGCGGCGTCGTTCGCCCACGAAGAGCTGTTGGAGAAGTTCGATGACGTGTTCTCCGGTGCTCACGACACCGACGAGGACCGGCAGGATCTGGAAACACTTGCGGCTGCACTCAAACCGTTGTCCACCTGGCATGCACTCGACACGCTGCAGGAATGCCGGGAAGCATGCGGCGGTGCTGGATTCCTGACCGAGAACCGGTTTACCTCCCTCCGCGCGGACATGGATGTTTACGCGACCTTCGAGGGCGACAACAATGTCCTGTTACAGCTCGTGGCGAAAAGGCTGCTCGCTGACTATGCCAAGGAGTTCAGTGGCGTCGACTTCGGTGTGCTGGCCCGCTACGTGGTCACCCAGCGGGCCGAGAAGACGTTGCACCGGTCGGGGCTGCGTCGCGTTGTCCAGACCGTGGTTGATGGCGGGTCCGAGCGAAAATCGGCCATCGCACTCCGAGACGAGCACACGCAACACGAATTGCTGTCCGACCGGGTTGAGGCAATGGTCACCGACCTGGCCGGCGAGCTGCGGGGTGTGCGGAAGCTGTCGCAGGAAGCAGCGGCCGCGAAGTTCAACGAGCACCAGCACGAGCTGATCGGAACGGCCAAGGCACATGCCGAGTTGCTGCAGTGGGAGGCCTTCACCGCGGCCATTCACCGCGTTGACGATGCTGGTACCAAGCAGGTTCTCACCTGGTTGCGGGACCTGTTTGGACTCTGCCTGATCGAACAGAACCTCGCCTGGTACCTGATGAATGGCCGGCTCTCCACCCAGCGCGCGCGGACCCTCTCGCCCTACATCAACCGTCTCCTAGCGAAGATCCGGCCGCACGCGGTGGATCTGGTCGATTCCTTCGGCTACGGTCCGGAACACCTGCGAGCCGAGATCGCGACGGGAGCGGAGAAGGAACGCCAGGAGGAGGCCATGGCCTACGCACGAAAGCAGCGGGCCAGCGGCACCTTCCCGATTGACGAGAAGACGGTCCTCGCTCGCAAGGCCAAGGCCAAGCGCTAAGTCCCAGGGCTAACTTTTCCGCGGGTCGTCATCCTCGTTCTCTTCATCGACTGGCGTAACGATGTGGCCCACATCCAGGGCCGGGTTTTCTGCAGACTCGTCCATGACCGCCTCATCCACTTCAGTTTCGTTCAGCTCAGGCACGTTCGCCTGATCGATGAGGTCGGGAGAATGCGCTGAGTCAGGAGAGTCAGTTGTCGCTGGGCTAGGGTTCTCGGTCACTGGTGGGTCCTCCGCTGGTAGATGGTGGTAAGCAACCTTACGATGGTTCGTGGCTACCTGTCGATCACCGAGCTGTAGACCTCCAGGGTGGATTCAGCAATGGAGTCCCAGGAGAAGTGCTCTTCTGCCCGACGGCGGCCGGCCTCGCCCATCCTGCGGGCCCGGTCCGGGTCTGCGACGAGCGAGTTCACTGCGGCCGCGAAGTCTTTGACAAACCGCTCGGGGTTCAGCGGGATCCCCGTCCCGTCGGTGACCTGCTCCAGCGGGACCAGGGTGCCGGTAACGCCGTCGTCCACCACCTCGGGGATGCCGCCGGTGGCGCTGGCCACCACTGCTGCCCCGCAGGCCATTGCCTCTAGGTTCACGATGCCCAGTGGCTCGTAAATTGAGGGGCAAGCGAAGACAGTTGCGGTGCTGAGCACCTGGCTGAGTTCCTTCCGGGGGAGCATCCTTTCGATGAGGATGACTGACCCGCGCTTGGCTTCCAGCTCAGCGATCAGCTCGGCGGTTTCGGCGGCCAGCGCGGGAGTATCGGCGGCGCCGAGGCAGAGAACCAGCTGCACTCCGGGCTCCAGCAGCGCTGCAGCCCGGAGCAGGTACGGCACGCCCTTCTGCCGGGTGTTGCGTCCCACGAACACCACGCTCGGGCGGTCCGGGTCGATCCCGAGTCTCCGGACGGCATCGGCGTCGGCGTCCCGTTCCCACAGGCTGACATCGATGCCGTTGTGCACTACCTTCACCTTGTCGGGGTCCACCTCTGGGTAACTGCGCAAAATATCAGCCCGCATTCCGTGGGAGACGGCGATGACCGCGGCCGCCGCATCGTAGGAGGTTCGCTCGGCCCAGGACGAGAGCGCGTATCCGCCGCCAAGTTGCTCAGCCTTCCACGGGCGCAATGGTTCGAGACTGTGGGCGCTCAGAACGTGCGGAATGCCGTGCAGGAGTGACGCGAGGTGGCCAGCCATATTGGCATACCAGGTGTGGGAGTGCACCAGGTCCGCCCCGGCCAGCCCATCGAGCATTGCCAGGTCGGTGCCGAATGTCTGCACCGCCGGGTTCGCCTGGTCAAGCTCGGCGGGCGCCTGATAGGCGCTCACGGTGGCCCCAAAATAGTCAGGATCGCGAGCAGCGCCGAAGCAGTGAACCCGCAAGTCAACCTGGCTGGCCAGCACTCGGCTCAGCTCAGCGACGTGAACGCCGGCGCCGCCGTAGATCTCGGGTGGGAACTCTTTTGTCACAATGTCTATACGCACGTTTCCAAACGTAGTGCAGCGCGGCGATCTCATCTAGTGTGAGTCAGTCAGCAGGTAACAACTCGATGAAGAGCGACAGCAGGGCAGGGGGCCACTTGTGGCATTGAAAAAGGTACTGGCGATTGTCCTGGCCGGGGGCGAGGGGAAGCGGCTGATGCCGTTGACCGCAGATCGGGCGAAGCCAGCGGTGCCGTTCGCAGGCATTTACCGGCTGATCGACTTCGCCCTGTCCAATCTGGTCAACTCGGGCTATCTCGAAATTGTGGTGCTCACCCAGTACAAGTCACACAGCCTCGACCGGCACATCTCCGAAACCTGGCGCATGTCCACACAGCTGCAGCAGTATGTGGCGTCGGTACCCGCGCAGCAGCGACGGGGCAAGAGCTGGTTTCTGGGCAGTGCCAACGCCATTTATCAGTCGCTGAACCTGATCCACGACGCGAACCCGGACATTGTGGTGGTCATCGGCGCCGACCACGTGTACCGGATGGACTTTGAGCAGATGGTCGCGGCCCACATCGCCAGCGGTGCCTCAGCCAGTGTCGCAGCGGTACGCCAGCCGATGAACCTGGTGGACCAGTTCGGAGTCATCCAGACCGATGGTTCCGGAAGAATTTCCGGGTTTGTCGAAAAGCCGGACAGCACCCCAGGCCTCCCGGACGACCCGAACAGCTTCCTGGCCTCCATGGGCAACTATGTCTTTACCGCCGACGCACTGGTCAGCGCCCTCGAAGCGGATGCCGCCCGGCTGAACACCCAACACGACATGGGCGGGGACATCATCCCCTATTTCGTTGAGCGCGGCGACGCTGCAGTCTACGATTTCACCGCCAATGACATTCCAGGCTCCACCGATCGGGACCGTCAGTATTGGCGCGATGTCGGAACCCTTGACTCGTACTACGACGCCAACATGGATCTGATCTCCCCCCTACCGTTGTTCAACCTGTACAACCTGCAGTGGCCGATCTACACGCGGCAGAGTGTCTCTCCCCCGCCGAAATTTGTTCGTAGTGCATCGGGCGGCTCGGGTGTGGCCCGTGATTCGATTGTCTCCAGCGGCGTGGTGGTCTCGGGCGGAGAGGTCCAGGGTTCCATTCTGGCCACTGATGTTTTCGTGGACGAGAGAGCGTCGATTACCGACTCGGTAGTCATGGACAAGGTATCGGTGGGTCCGGGAGCAGTGATCCGGCGCGCCATCATCGACAAGAACGTCAGGGTGCCAGCTGGCGCCACAATTGGCGTGGACCGGGAACTGGACCTCAGCCGGGGCTACACAGTCACCGAGTCGGGACTCACCATTCTCAGCAAGGGCCAGATGGTCCTCCCCGGCTGAACCTGCCCGGGACGATTAATCCTGCGGCTCTGTCCTGCCGTTCTGTCCCACGGGGCCCTCGCAGTCCTTTAGAACGGGGGTGGTTGGGGCACGGTGGTGTAGGTT
>NZ_AZRY01000188.1 GCF_000520515.1 Arthrobacter sp. H20 | reverse complement strand
CCTCGGCGAACGCTACCGCAGACTCGCCCGACGGCGCGGTAAGAACGGGCCATCGTCGCCATCGGCCGTTCCATCCTCGTGGCCATCTGGCACCTGCTGAACAACCCCGACACCCGCTTCCACGACCTCGGCCCCAACCACTACACCCAGCGAACTAACCCCGATACCAGGAAGCGCGGCCACATCCGCCAGCTCGAAGCCCTGGGCTACAACGTCACTCTCACCCCTGCAACAGCCGCCTGACCCCGCCCAACCTCACAAGACCGACAACCGCCCGGTCCCGCGACCGTGCCCACCTAAGCATCCAACCCACCTCATTTTCGGACTAGTCGTATGGCTGAAGACCCGCACGGATCACCGTGCGGGTCTTCTTTTTGTCGTTAGCTCAGTGGCGCTTCAGTAGGATGCTTCATCAAGGGAGGTAAGCACCATCACGGCATCCCTGACCGCAGTCCTGACTCGCATAGCCGCTTCAACACCGATCGCTCCAGCCACAGCGAGCAGTGACCGACCGCCGGATTGGGGCATTGCACTGTTGTCAATCATCACGAGCATCCTGCCTGAAGGGTTCATAACTGATATCAAAAGGTAACGGCTGATGCTGGTGGAACTGTGCAAGCTCCCCGAACGAATCCTGAACCGTGTCGCCGATGTACCGGGCCTTAGCGCTTCCAGTGGTTCTTGTGCGCTGCCTGCCGCACGGCAAATCTGGACTATCCCACTGACCGGACCCGGTCGGTGGGATAGTGCGAGGACGCAGCCCAATACCAGGCCGAGATAGGACTCAGTACCCGTAGAAAGCCCGTTCGAAGATGGCACGGCTGCGCCGCGTGAGGCGCAGATAGTCCTCTTCCAACCGGGCGCCCATCCCGGGGCCGTACCCGCACCACCGCGCCACCGCCTCAAGGTCCCGCCGTGAGGACGGCAAGAGATCGGATGCCTTACCGGTCCAGATCACGTTGGCTGCCCGCACCCGGCTCGAAAGACACCAGCTCTGCCGCAGGATCAGCACCTCTTGGGCGGGCAATAACTCGGCGGCCTCAATGGCGTCCATGGCGGCGAGGGTAGAGGTGGTCTTCAAGTCATTGTTCGCATGCGCGTGCTGAAGCTGTAGCAGTTGAACGAGCCACTCGACGTCGCTTAGCCCTCCCCTGCCCAGCTTGAGGTGGCGCGACGGGTCGGCCCCGCGGGGCAGGCGCTCCGACTCCATCCGGGCCTTCAACCGGCGTATCTCGCGGAGCCCCTGACCGGAGACGGTCTCCGGGTACCGAATGGGGTCGATCAAGTCGGTGAACGCCGCGGCCAGTTCGTCGCTGCCCGCGATGGGCAGTGCCCGCAGCAACGCCTGCGATTCCCAGATCAACGACCACCGCCGGTAATACTCGCTGAATGACTCCAACGACCTGACCATGGGTCCCTGTTTGCCCTCGGGGCGCAGGTCGGCGTCGATCTCGAGCACCCGCTCTGCCCGGATGGCAGGAGAACAGGGCTGCTGCAGCAGCGCCGACAGCTGGCTGACAATCCGCTCTGCCTGGTTCTGTGCCGCCGCCTCACCTGCTCCCGGACGAGCCCGGTGCACGTACATCACATCAGCGTCGGACCCGTAGGTGATCTCGCGACCACCCTGCCTGCCCATCGCGACCACGCCGACGTCGGTCAGCTGCTCCTCGTTGGCAAAGACTGCACCCTCCGAGACATGCAGCGCACCAAGGATAGCCGCCCTGTCGGTGGCTGACAGCGCCGCCCCAACCTCGGCCTGATTCAACAGCCCTGAGCTATCTGCAACAGCAATGCGCAGCAGCTCCCGCCGACGGATCAACCGGATCAGCCGCATAGCTTCGCGGGGTTCCGGATGGCGTGACATCTTAGACTGGATCTCACCCCACTGGGCCTCAAAATCGACCGGGATCAGATCCTTGTCATTGCCCAACCACTTGGTCGATTCCGGTGAGACTTCCAGGAGATCGGCGATGAATCGGCTGCTGGACAGGATATGGCAGAGCCGCTCCGCCGCGGCTTCCGAGTCACGGAGCATGCCGAGATACCAGTGGGTCTGTCCGAGGCCCTCACTGAGACGCCGGAAGCTCAGCAGACCGGCGTCGGGATCCACTCCGTCGGCCAGCCAGCCCAGCAGAACGGGCAGCAGGTTACGTTGTAGCGCCGACCGCCTGCTGATGCCCGAGGTCAGCGCCTCGATGTGGCGCATGGCGACCTTCGAGTCCAGGTAGCCCAGAGCTGCCAGGCGTGCCCTGGCCGCCTCCGGGGTGAGCTTGACCTCGTCGATACTGAGGTTCGCTGCGGTATTGAGGAGCGGTCGATAGAAGATACTCTCGTGCAACCCGCGGACCAGCCGTTTTGTCCGCTGCCACTGTTCGATCAGTGCTGCAGCAGCCGGTCGGGTAGTGGACTGGGCACCCCGTGAGGACATGGCGAGGGCCCTGCGTGATGCGTCGTCTTCAGGCATCAGGTGAGTGCGGCGCATGTTGACGAGCTGAATGCGGTGCTCGAGGACGCGGAGATAGCGGTAGGACTCGTCAAACGCCCGGGCGTCCGATCGGCCGATATAGCCTGCCGCGCTGAGGGCAGCGATGGCCGAGGTAGTGTCGCGAATCCGGATAGACTCGTCGGCCTTGCCGTGCACCAACTGGAGCAGTTGAACAGTGAATTCGACGTCCCGGAGGCCGCCGGGGCCGAGTTTCAATTGGCGCTCCGCCTCGTGGGACGGAATGTTGTCGGTAACCCGGCGGCGCATTGCCTGCACCGAGTCAACAAATCCTTCACGCTCGGAGGAATTCCAGACCAGCGGTGCCACCGATTCCTCATAACGGCGGCCAAGATCGGCGTCACCAGCAATGGTGCGAGCCTTGAGCAATGCCTGGAACTCCCAGCTCTGCGCCCACCGTGCGTAGTAGGACAGGTGGGAATCAAGGGTACGCACCAGCGGCCCCTCCCGCCCTTCGGGGCGCAGGTTGGCATCAACCTCCCACAGGCCGGGCTCGCTGCCGCTCGAGGAGATGGCCCGCGAAATACCCGTGGCCAGCGATGTCCCTATCCGCACGGCCAGGTCTTCGGCCAAATCGGGCGCTTCGATCACGTAAATGACATCGACGTCGGAGATGTAGTTCAGCTCGCCCGCGCCACACTTACCCATCCCCATGACCGCGAGGCGGACCGATGCAACGTCCGCAGCTGAGAAGCTGCCGGCTAGCTCGGCGCGGGAGACGGCCAGGGCCGCCTCTACGGCAGCGGCAGCGAGGTCCGCCAGCTCCTGGCCGACGATCGGCAGGTAATCAACCGGGGAGGCCGAGCACAAGTCACGGATAGCTAGTTGCACCAGGTGGTCGCGGTAGCAGGCGCGCAGCGGGGCATAGGCTGCCTTGCCGCCGCTGCCTGCCACTGGGGTTCCCGACGACGGGTCAGCTCCCACCGACTCCAGCAGCGAGGACCGCAGTTGTTCGGCCGGCACCCGCCCCGGGCTCCTGCTCGGGGTAATAGTGACGGCGCCAAGGTGCTCCGGCCGTCGCATCAGGAACTCCGCCAGGGCTTCGGAAGCCCCGAGCAACCGGAACAGGGGCTCGCTGCTGACACCGCCGTCGGCAACTACTGCCGCCAAGTCCGGCCGGACCGCCAGCAGGCGCACCAGGGACTGCAGCGCCAAATCGGGGTTGGCTGAGCGCGCCAGACCGCCGAACAGCGCTGACTCAGGGATGCCAGTCAACTCGGGGGCGTCCAGGAAGCGGGAGCTCTTCTCGAGGTCGGTGAAACCCCTGCTGATGAGTTGGCGGTTCAGGCTCATGGCGGGCGCCAGCTTAGAGTATCCCGAGGTTGCGTCGCAGCTCATAGGGAGTGACCTGGATGCGGTAGTCGTGCCATTCGGCGCGTTTGTTCCGCAGGAAGTTCTCGAAGACCTGCTCGCCGAGAATCCCCGCCACCAGTTCTGAGTCCTCCATCACCCGGATGGCGTCGTGGAGGCTTGCCGGCAGCGGGTCGTGGCCCATGGCACGCCGTTCGGTAGCCGTCAGGCTCCACACGTCGTCCTCGGCGCCAGGAGGAAGCTCGTAGCCTTCCTCGATGCCCTTCAATCCGGCGCCAAGCAGGACCGAGTAGGCGAGGTACGGGTTGCTGGCAGAGTCGATTCCGCGGTACTCAATGCGGGCAGACTGACCCTTGTTTGGCTTGTACAGCGGAACACGAACCAGCGCTGAGCGATTGTTGTGGCCCCAGGAGAGATAGCTCGGGGCCTCTCCCCCACCCCAGAGCCTCTTGTACGAGTTGACGAACTGGTTGGTGACAGCTGTGAACTCGGGGGCGTGCCGCAGGATCCCGGCAATGAACTGGCGTGCCGTCTTGGAGAGCTGGAACTCGGCGCCCGCTTCGTAGAACGCGTTGGCGTCACCTTCGAAAAGCGAGAAGTGTGTGTGCATACCCGAGCCTGGATGGTCAGAGAACGGCTTGGGCATGAAGGTGGCGTAGCTGTCCTGGGTCAGCGCAACCTCTTTGATGATGGTGCGGAACGTCATGACGTTGTCGGCTGTCTGCAGGGCGTCCGCGTACCGCAGGTCAATCTCGTTCTGGCCCGGCCCTGCTTCGTGGTGGCTGAACTCCACTGAGATACCGACCGATTCCAGCATGGCGACGGCCGTCCGCCGGAAGTCTTGCGCCACTCCTCCGGGCACATGGTCGAAGTACCCTGCCTGATCGACGGGAACTGGCTGCCCATCAGGTCCAAGTTCGTCGGATTTAAGCAGATAGAACTCGATTTCCGGATGGGTGTAGCAGGTGAACCCCATGTCAGCGGCTTTAGCGAGCGTCCGCTTCAGCACGCCGCGCGGGTCAGCCGTCGACGCCATCCCATCGGGGGTGAGGATGTCGCAGAACATCCGCGACGTCGGCTCCTTCTCGCCTCGCCACGGCAGGATCTGGAAGGTGGAAGGGTCTGGCTGCGCGAGCATGTCGGATTCGAAGACCCGTGCCAGTCCCTCGATTGACGAACCATCGAAGCCGAGCCCCTCCTCGAACGCCCCCTCCACCTCGGCTGGCGCCAGCGCCACCGACTTCAGCGAGCCCACAACGTCGGTGAACCAGAGCCGCACAAACCGCACATCGCGTTCCTCGATGGTACGCAGTACAAATTCCTGCTGCCGGTCCATTGCTACCCTCTTCCATGGTGTCAGTTGCGTGCCGGGTGTCATCACATGAGACGGTCCACCAGTTCACTCTACTGATAGTCAGGCGGTGTTACCGGCGTACGTCGGACACGCGTGGTGTCAGAGCACAAGACCCAGGGCAAATGGACCGATCAACACGGTGAACATCGTAATCAGGATGATGCCCACAATGTTTAGGACGATGCCCCCGCGCACCATCTCAGAGATCTTCACGTTCCCGGTGGCGTACACGATGGCGTTCGGCGGCGTTCCGACCGGGAGCATGAAGGCGCAGGTCGCGGCGAGTGCCGCCGGGATGAGGAGCGTCTGGGGATCGATGCCGATGCCGACGGCGACGCCGCCAAGGATGGGAATGAACGTAGCGGCAGTTGCCGTGTTGCTCGTGATTTCAGTCAGCAGCAACACGATTGTCACGACGACGGCGAGCAGCAGAACTATCGGCAAAGCTCCGAGCCCACTGACCTGCTCTCCAAACCATGCGTCCAGGCCGGTCCGGGCAACGGCTCCCGCAAGCGAGAGACCGCCGCCGAATAGCAGCAGTACGCCCCAGGGCAGACCTTCTTCAGCGTCCTTCCAGACCAGGGTCATGTTCCCCTGTTTGTCCGCCGGGATCAGGAAGAGCGCAATGCCAGCGGCGATGGCGATCGCCGTGTCATCGAGGGCACCAAGCCATGGCATCGCTGACTCGACCGCTCCAATATTGAACACCAAACCGGGGAAAATCCAGAGGAAGGCCGCGCTGGCAAAGACCGCGAGGACGGTCTTTTCGCCCTGGCTCATGGTGCCGAGCTTGCTGATTTCGGTATCGATCAGTTCCTTTCCCCCGGGAATTTCCTTCAGCTTGAATTTGAAGATGACGCGGGTGATGAGGAGCCAGGCGAGACCAATAAAGACGACAACAATCGGGACCCCGAGCATCATCCACTGGACAAACCCGACATCCTCGCCGAGTTCAGTGCTGATGTACCCGGCGACAATCGCGTTTGGTGGACTGCCCAGGAGCGTCCCCAGCCCACCGATGGTCGCCGCCCAGGCAATCGATAGGACCAGGGCCACGCCGAAGATGCGGACCTCCTTGTCACTGACGACGTCGCTGATGGACTTGCCAGCACCGAGGTCCGCGGCGGTCTGACCGGTAGTTGCACGGGACCCGTGGCTGTTCTCAACCACGAGGGTCAGGATACTGAGGGCGATCGGCAGCATCATCAGCGTGGTAGCCGTATTGGAGACCCACATGGACAGGAACGCAGTGGAGATCATGAGCCCGAGAATGATCCGACGTGGGTGCGTCCCAACACGCCTGAGGGTCAACAAAGCTATCCGGCGGTGCAGGTTCCACTTCTGCATAGCGATGGCGATGAGGAAGCCGCCCAGGAACAGGAAGACGATCGGGTTCGCGTATGGCGCCGTCGACTCGGCAACCGTCGATCCAGCCAGCATCGGCAGGAGGACAATCGGTAGGAGCGACGTCACTGAAAGGGGCAGAGCCTCGGTCATCCACCAAACGGCCATCAGCCCGGCGATAGCTGCTACCGCACGGGCTTCGTTGGGCAGGTCCGAACCGCCAAGCAAAAGGTAGATCACAACCGCGATCACAACACCGAGCCCGCGCATCAGCCACAGCCGCCCTACCGAGCGGGTTGGCTCCCCTCCGTCGCTGACACCCACCGAGGTGCTATCGCTAGTCCTGGCTGGTTCCGACTGGTGACTCATAATTCAGCTCCCGCATACCGTTGTGTTACCGGTCACAACCTAACACGCGGTATCGGAGGCATCTAGCCTTCACCTAATCCACCCGCTGAAGTCACCCGCGCGTGACCCAGGGCTTCTGACGTAGGCTCACTGTATGACTTCCGCAGAGATTCCAGCGCCGTACGGCACGGGTGCGCAAGCCGCCGAAGCCGGAGCCGGGGCAAAGACCTCGGATGAGCAGGCACGGACACCGACCCGGATCCGCACCCACCACTTGCAGCAGGCGAAGGTCGAAGGCCGGCGGTTCGCTATGCTCACCGCCTACGACCAGTATGCCGCGCAGATCTTTGATGACGCCGGCATTGAGGTGCTGCTTGTCGGCGACTCGGCCGCAAACAACGTTCTGGGGTATGCCACCACCTTGCCGATCACCCTCGACGAGATGATCATTTTCTCCCGTGCCGTCACCAACGGAGCCAGCCGGGCCCTGGTGGTCTGCGACCTTCCCTTCGGTAGCTATGAGGTCTCCCCCGCCCAGGCCATCGAATCTTCGGTGCGCCTGATGAAAGAGGGAGGGGTTCACGCGGTCAAGATGGAGGGCGGCCGCCACTACGCCGGGACTGTGAGGGCGTTGGCAACCGCGGGTATTCCCGTGATGGCCCACGTCGGATTCACCCCGCAGAGCGAACATGCCCTGGGCGGGTATCGGGTGCAGGGCCGCGGGGACGCGGCTCAGGAGGTCATTGACGACGCCGTGGCCCTCGCCGAAGCCGGAGCTTTCTGCGTCCTCATGGAGATGGTGCCCGCCGAGGTAGCTGCCGCCGTCGACCGCTCCGTCAGCGTGCCGACCATTGGGATTGGGGCCGGCAACGCGACCACCGGGCAGGTGCTGGTGTGGCAGGACATGGCCGGCGTGCGCACAGGACGGCAGCCCAGGTTTGTCAAGCAGTTTGCTGACGTTCGCTCTGTGCTTGCCGCCGCAGCGACGACGTACGGTGAGGAAGTCCGGAACGGAACGTTCCCCGGGCCGGAACACAGCTTCTAGGGAGCACAACTTCCACAAAGCTGCTGCCGAGGAAACTACTGTTCGTCTTCGTCGTCCCACGCCTGGTTCCGCTCAGCCACCTTTTCCAGGGCGCGCTCGGCACCCGCCCGGGTGGGATAGGGCCCAATCAGTTGCCGCCAGTCGGACTGCGCGCCCTCCTCAATTTCGTGGGTCTGCACGTTGTACCAGAACTCGGCCATGGGTCTCCTCCTCAATGGTGACTTTCGGCGGGACGCCTTACCGCCTATAGGATCAAGAGTATGCCTCAGCAATCCGTCAGCGCACCAGTTGGAACACTCGTCCCGGGAACCGTCAGCCCCCAGCTGCCAGTCCCGGCCAGTATTCCCCGCCCCGAGTACGTCGGCCGCAGCGGGCCAGCCCCCTTCACCGGATCCGAAGTCAAGACTGGCGAAACGATAGAGAAGATCCGCCGCGCCAGCACTCTGGCCGCCCAGGCAATCGTCGAGGTTGGCCGTCACATCGAGCCCGGCGTCACGACCGACCAGCTGGACCGGGTTGGCCACCAGTTCCTCGTCGACAACGGCGCCTACCCCTCGACCCTGGGCTACCGCGGCTTCCCCAAATCCATCTGCTCCTCACTCAACGAAGTGATTTGCCATGGCATCCCGGACACCACTGTGGTGCGCGACGGCGATATCCTGAACATCGACATCACCGCCTACCTGGACGGCGTCCACGGTGATACCAACTACACCTTTCTGGTGGGCGACGTCGACGAGGAATCCAGCCTTCTGGTTGAACGCACCAAGGAATCACTGAACCGGGCCATCAAGGCGGTTGCTCCCGGCCGGGAAATCAATGTGATCGGACGGACCATCGAGTCCTATGCCCGCCGATTCGGCTACGGAGTGGTGCGCGACTTCACCGGACACGGCGTCGGCGAGGCATTCCACACCGGATTGATCATTCCTCATTACGACGCGGCCCCCGCCTACAACCGGATCATTGAACCCGGCATGACGTTCACTATCGAACCGATGCTGACCCTCGGAACCGTCGAGTGGGACATGTGGTCCGATGAATGGACAGTGCTGACCAAGGACCGCCAGCGCACCGCCCAGTTTGAGCACACCCTGCTCGTGACCGACAACGGCGCCGAAGTCCTTACCGTCCCCTAGCAATCGGTCCCGCGGTTTCGTTCCGCGCAGGCGAACCACCACAGAACCTTGGAGAATCATGGGCAAGAGTAGCGACAAGAAGCAGGGAAAGGCAGTGCCCAGTACTGTCATCGGCATCGATATCGGTGGAACTGGCATCAAGGGGGGCATCGTTGACCTGGTTGCCGGAGAGATCGTCGGCGAACGCTACCGCGTGCCCACTCCGCAGCCATCCACCCCCGGGGCTGTTGCCCTGGTAGTAGCGCGGATCGTCGCTGAATTGTCGACGCGTCCGGGTGCCCCAGCACCCGAGGTGCCGGTTGGTGTCACCTTCCCGGCCATCATCCAGCACGGTATCGCCCGCTCTGCAGCCAATGTGGATGAGAGCTGGGTCAACACGGACGTCGACGGCCTGTTCAGCAAGGCTCTAGGGCGCGACGTGCACGTCATCAACGACGCCGATGCGGCAGGGCTCGCCGAGGTACGCTACGGGGCCGGCAAGGGGGTGGACGGGACGGTCCTGGTCATCACCTTGGGCACCGGGATCGGCTCGGCCTTCATCTTCGACGGAAAGC
This sequence comes from Arthrobacter sp. H20, assembly GCF_000520515.1. GTDB lineage: Bacteria > Actinomycetota > Actinomycetes > Actinomycetales > Micrococcaceae > Arthrobacter_D. Next base: position 13,196 of record NZ_AZRY01000188.1, on the reverse strand, counting down.
TGGTCCCCAACGCCGAACTCGGACACCTGGAGATTGACGGGTACGACGCCGAGACCAGGGCTTCGGCAGTTGCCCGCGAACGCGATGGCATTGACTGGGATGAGTACTCAGTCCGACTTCAGCGGTACTTCTCCCACGTCGAATTCTTGTTCTCGCCGGAACTGTTCATTGTCGGCGGGGGAATCTCCAAGCGCAGCAAGGAGTACCTGCCCGCGCTGGATCTGCGCACCCGAATCATCCCCGCTCAGTTGAGGAACCAGGCCGGCATCGTCGGCGCAGGGCTGCAGGCCTCACTGCACTTCAAGCGCCTGGCGAAGCTTGCAGCAGTCCCCGAGACCTGAACGCCCCGGCTTCCCCGGTAACTGAGCCGGACAAGGTTCCTGACCGTCGGCAAACGCTGCACCTCTCCCGGCGAGTAGTCAGCCGGGAGGATTTAGGGTGGTGCCGGTGGTGGCGTCGGCTTCCCCTCCGCAGCCACCACCGGAGCTTGTCGTTATTGAGCGGTCAGCGGCCTCTGGGTGCCGGTGGGCGCTTCGTCTGCTTCTCTGCGCAGCTTCGCGATGGCAGTCTCGAAGTCCTCGAGTGAGTCGAACCCCTGGTAGACGCTGGCGAATCGCAGGTAGGCAACCTGGTCGAGCTTCTGCAGAGGTCCAAGAATGGCGAGGCCTAGTTCGTGGGCATCGATCTCGGCGACACCGCTCGCGCGGACCGACTCTTCGACTTCCTGTGCGAGCAACGCGAGGTCGTCCTCGGTCACCGGCCGCCCCTGACAGGCCTTCCGCGCTCCGTTGATGACCTTGCTCCGGCTGAACGGTTCGCCCACTCCCGAACGTTTGATGACGCTCAGGCTGGTCGTCTCAACCGTAGTGAACCGACGCCCGCACTCAGGACACTGACGGCGTCGCCGGATGGCTGACCCGTCATCGGCCAACCGGCTGTCGACCACCCGGGAATCGGCGTTACGGCAAAAGGGACAAAACATGCCGCGCCTTTCCATCAGTGGTGACCGGTAGCAGAGCCAGCGTGCAGAACACCACCATTCTAGAACTAGATATGGGGAAACTACAACAGTGTCATTACTACATATAGTGTTTTCAGCTGAATCGGACAGTTACGGCGTCGCCGTGGGCGGGCAAATCCTCCGCGTTGGCAAGGCTGGTAATGTGCTGGCTGACTTCCGCCAGAGCCGCCCGGTTGTAGCTGACCACCTGCACCGCCTTCAGGAAAGTGGTGACGTTCAGCCCCGAGGCGAAGGTGGCGGTCCCGCCAGTGGGCAGAACGTGGTTGGACCCGGCGCAGTAGTCACCCAGGCTGACCGGGCTGTATTCGCCGACAAAGACCGCGCCTGCGTTGCGGATCCGCCCCGCAACCGCTGCAGCGTCAGCTGTCTGGATCTCGAGGTGTTCGGCAGCATAGGCGTCGCAGACGGCAATGCCGTGTTCGACGTCGTCGACCAGGATGGTGCCTGATTGTGGTCCGGCGAGCGCTTCCTGAACGCGGCCGGCGTGTTTGGTGGTCGCGATCTGCACCGACAACTGGCTGCGGACTTTGGCAGCGAGGTCCGCGGAATCGGTGATGAGGACCGATGCGGCGTGGGGATCGTGCTCGGCCTGGCTGATCAGGTCGGCTGCAATCAGCCGGGGGTCGGCGTCGGCGTCGGCCAGGACAGCGATCTCGGTAGTGCCAGCCTCGGCATCGATGCCGACTGTGCCTTTGAGCAGCCGTTTGGCGGTCGCCACATAGATATTCCCTGGACCAGTGACCACATCGACCTGCTCGAGGGTGTCGCCCTCGGAATCGCCGTCCACCCCGTAGGCGAACGAAGCGATGGCCTGTGCTCCCCCGATGGCGTACACCTCGCCGATGCCAAGCATCTCGGCGGCGGCGAGGATGACCGGGTGGGGAAGTCCGCCGAATTCTTTTTGCGGCGGGGACGCGATGGCGATTGATTGAACCCCTGCGGCCTGTGCGGGCACCACGTTCATCACTACCGACGACGGATAGACTGCCAGGCCGCCCGGCACGTAGAGACCCACCCGGCGGACGGCAATCCATTTGTGGGTGACGACGGCGCCCGGGGAGATCTCCACCTCGACGTCGTCGGGCACCTGGGCTGCGGCGAACTTGCGGGCGCGGTCAATTGCTTCGGCCAGGGCCAGCCGGACATCCGGAGCGAGCTCGGCGAGCGCAGTGGCCAGCGCCTCCCGCGGAACGCGGGGCGACGTTTGTTCAACGCCATCAAAGGTCAGTGCGAGCTCTCTGACCGCGGTCAGGCCACGGGTCTGAACGTCGGCCAGGATCGCGGCGACTGGCGCCTCGACACCGGACCCGACTGCGTCCGGGCGCGGCATCACTGCGCGCAGGGCAGCGCCGGAGAGGGAACTCCCCCGCAGGTCGATGGTCCGGAAATCGGTGAAAGAGTCAGGTGGGGACTGTTGGGCGAGCGAATTGTTCACGGCTCGAGTCTACCGGGCGTCACCCTTCGGGGCCCCCGCTGACCTGCCGCGCTGCCTCATCCGCGTGAGACACGGCCCCTCAGTGCCCCGAACGCAAGGGTGAAGCTCACCGCCCCGACAACGACAATGGCCAGGAGTCCTGGCCAGAGGTCCGTCCAAACCCATCCAGCGGTCAGCAGTGACCTCAGGGCTGCCAGCAGGTAGGTAATCGGGTTGTAGTCAGCAATTGCCGCGAGCCAGCCGGTCAACGCTTCCTTGGGCAGGAACGAAGTCGTCAGGAACGCGAAGGGAAAGAACAGGAGAAAGGAGGAGTTAACAGCTGCTGCACTTCCTGTGCGCAGCGCAATGGCGTAGGGGAACCCGGTGAAGGCCAGCCCCCATAGCCCGGCGATGATCACGAACCCGATTACCCCGGGAAGCCCGGTAGCGAAGTTCACCCCGACGATCACCCCGAGGATCAAGACGGGCACGCACAACGCCATGACCAGCACCAAGTCGGCGACCATCAGCCCAAGCAGGAGTGCTGAACGACGAATCGGGGTGAGCAGGAGCCTGTCGAAGTAGCCGCTGCTGATGTCAGTGACCAGGCCGCTGGCGCGGGACACCCCCGTGACAGCGAAGATAATGGCCACGGGAAGTTGAAACGCACGGAAATCCTGAACTCCTGTTGCCTGTGCGACCGGTTCCAGCGCACCGATGTTAACAACGAAAAAGAAGAGGGGAATAACCAGCGCCGGGATGACTGCGGCTGGCTCCCGAGGGATCGCACGGAGCGCCCGTGACGCAACGGTCAACAGATCACTAAGAAATCCAGCATTCCTGGGTTCCACCCGGCGAGCTGATCTCGGTGTGGTTCCAGTGCTCATGGGGTCTCCTGAGACTGCTGGGAACCGGAAATTGCCGCACCCTGGCCCGAATCGATGATGTGCTCACCGGTCACCGAAAGGAAAACATCATCCAGGGAAGGCCTGCGTAGTGACAGTTCGATCACCGTGACGTCCGGAACGGCTGCTAACGCCACGGCGATCGGACTAATCGCCGATGGTCCGTCGGAGACACTAAGGGTCAACGTTGACCCACTTCCTTCGATGCGATCAACCAGGTCAAGGGACTCCAGTACGTGGCGCGCCTTCAACGGCTCCCCGGCAATGGTGACAATTACCACGTCTGTGCCAATGCTGCGCTTGAGCTCAGTGGGCGTGCCCTCAGCCACCAGCTCACCCTGGTTGATGATCCCGACCCGATCGGCAAGCTCGTCCGCCTCCTCGAGATACTGAGTGGTGAGGAAAACAGTCACTCCCAACTCAGTATTCAGCCTCCGTACCTCGTGCCACACCTTTGCCCTGCTGACCGGGTCTAGGCCAGTGGTCGGCTCATCGAGAAAGAGGACTTCAGGATCGTGCACGAGAGCGAGAGCCAGATCCAGCCGGCGTTTCATCCCTCCCGAGTAGGTGCCGATCCTGCGATCGAGTGCTTCACCAATATCGACCAGCTCCGTCAGCTCCTTCACCCGCGCACGCGTTGCTTTGGTGGTCAACCCGTAGAGACGGCCTTGCAGGGCAAGCATCTCCGAGCCGGTCTGCAGATCGTCCAACGCCGCTTCCTGCAACGCCACACCCGCCCGCAACCGCACCTGGCCGGGCTCCGAATCCACGTCGTACCCGGCCACCGTCGCGCGACCGGCACTGGGTTTGAGTAAAGTGCACAAAATTCTCGTCAGCGTCGATTTCCCTGCCCCATTGGGTCCAAGAAATCCATACACTTCCCCCTGAGCAACCGCTAGGCTGACACCATCGACAGCCACCACATCCCCGAATCGGCGGACAATACCTTCAACGCTGATCGCGAGCTCACTCGCTGTCATACCGGTTCGCGCCGGAGCATTTTAGTCCCCGTCGCCGAACATGGGTGGCCCGATCCGGGTGAAGGTGATTCGCGGTGATCCATTTCCCAATCTTTCACCTTAGCTAGGTGCTTTACTAGGGGTGCGGCACGAGCTTGTTGAATCGCTGCTGTGGTTCACGGACTAGCTCCTCGGATAGCACGAGGGTCAGGCGTATCAGAACCAACCCGGCGGATGCCAGCCCGCTGGCACACTGTGACCGCTGAACTGTCCGCACTTCATGCAGGTGTAGTCGACACTATTCGATCGCATCCGACCCGACGGCAGCACCTGAGGGGGAACAAAATCTTCGTAGAGCAAAAACTCAGCAGTGTCGCAGCTAGCGCAGAAGGGCAATCGCAAGCTTGTCAGAGTGGGTTCCATGGTCAGTGCCGGTCCTTTCTGCGGATCAGGAGCACTACGACAACCGGAAGGATAAGGAGGCAAAACCGGCTGTCGCAGGTCCCGTTGTACCCAGCATGCGCTTCGGGCGGTCAAGCAACCAGTGCCATTCGCCCCTAGACGACGAGCCCTCACCGTTGGCTTCTCTTGTGAGAATGTTCCGAACCGGCGTATATTCCCTCCCATGGCAAGGGACCCTGTCGACACAAATCCAGGAAACTATCGTATTGTCTTCGAGAACGACAGGGTTCGTGTTCTTGAGTACACCGACGTACCCGGGCATGCGACCACGCCACACGATCACCCGGATAGCGTGATGATCACCCTCAGCGCTTTCCGGCGCCGTATCACCGCCGACGGAAAATCCGTCGACGTCGACCTTCCGTCCGGAGCTGCGCGCTGGTTACCTGCCCAGAGCCACTCGGGGTTCAATACCGGGCAGACCAGCACCCACACTCTTTTTGTTGAACTCAAGGAAACTGCACCGGCTTCCTCCAGCGGCCCAGCAGACCACCTCGGCCCCCTCAGCTCCTAGGGACAGCGATTCCAGTCCCGCCGGAAACGCTGATCAGGATTTTGCCTGTTGAACCGTTCTCGACTGCGTCGTGGGCGGCCGCGGTCTCCTCGAGTGGGAACCAGGTGAGCGGGAGCCCGGCGGCTTCCCCGACGGGCAACGCGCCAGCGCGCAGCGCTGCCGTGATGTCCTCCACCGCAGCATGGAGAGCCTCCTGCCCCACCGTGTAGAGGAGCAGACCCTGCCAGCGGACGTTCTTGGCGAAGCTAGCGATGATCGGGGCAGTGAAGCTGTCCCCGTTGTTGTTCGCGTAGTAGGCAATGCTGCCGTGATTGGCGAGCACCTCGACGTCGAGGGCTGCGTTCTGGCCAGGGGCCACCTCGACGACGTGGTGGACACCATCGGGGGCAATCCCGCGGATGCGGTCCGCGAGTCCGTCGTCGGGGTAGCGGACCACATGATTAGCACCGGCAGCGTGGGCAAGCCAGGCTTTCTCGTCGCTGCTGACCGTTGCGATTACTGTTGCCCCCGCCCAGACAGCCAACTGGATCGCTGCGTGGCCCACGGCTCCGGCACCGCCCTGGACGAGGACCACCCGTCCCGCGAGGGCATCCGGCGCGAGCCGGGAGGGCCCGTGTTCGTGAACGGTCAGCGCCCGATGCGCGGTCATTGCCGGCACACCGAGACTGGCGGCGACGTCGAATCCGACTCCCTCGGGCAGTCGCACCACCCGGTCGGCGGGGAGAACCGCGAACTCCTGAGCTGTCCCTGTCGGGCGACCGTGGGCCGCGAGGTACAGCCACACCCGATCCCCCACTGCCGAATCGGTAACGCCCTCGCCGACGGCGTCGACGACCCCGGCGCCGTCCTGGTTCGGGACAACCTCGGTGAAGGCGAGGTCGCCGTCAGCACGGGCCTTCCAATCAGTGGGGTTGACGCCGGAGGCGACGACGCGAACCCTCACGTCGCCGGGACCGGGAGGGCTGACCTCTCGGTCAACGAGGGAGAGGACTGAGGAGGTGCCGGTGAGAGAGTAAACGATTGCTTTCATGAAGGATGGAACCAGCCGCGTGCGCCCTGCATTCCCCCGGATAATCCCCGACGTCGCGGACTATTGCCTCGGTCAGGGGCTCTCATGGCCGGGTGACCGGCGCTTGCCCCAGGCCAGTTCGATCAGGGAGGAGACAAAAACCACCAGGGCAGCCGCCGCAGGCCAGATGGCTGCCGCACCCAACGACCGAAGGACAAAGTCGGGATCGGTGTCTGCCCCGAACATCATGCCCAACCATTGACCGACGGCCACGGCGAACACCGAGCCCACCAGCGATCCGCCCACTGCAGCGCTGATCCGTTGCCATGCCCCCGGCAAATCCATTCGCTGAACCAGAAGCCAGCCCACCACTAGACCAACGACCAGCTGAAGCCCACCGAGGGTCAGATCGTTCAGCAGTTGAGCCTCTTCCGGGGCGGGGTCACCGTAGAGCCCGCCGCCCGGCGCAGCTAACCACCACACCACGCCCATCAGGAGTCCCAGGCCCGCCATGGCACAGGCCCACCACACAAGGGATGTCGGCGGAACCGCAGTGTCCTCGGTTGCCACCGCGTAGACAGGAGGCGGATAGCTGCCGGGGTGCTCGGCGTCAGGATTGGAGGGGCGCATGACTTATACATTAACAAAGTTATGAGGTGCCGGCGGCTCCTCTAGGGTGGGGTGAGTGAATGATCAGCACCCACCGGTCCCGCTCGTCGAAGACCCAGCAGTAGCCTTCCGCGACGCCTTTCGCCGCCATCCGGCAGGGGTCGCGATCATCACTGCTGTCTACCAGGGAAAGCCCTTCGGTTTCACTGCTACCTCCGTTTCATCGCTTTCCGCAGCCCCGCCCCGGTTCACTTTCAATATGGCTCGCACCTCATCGTCGTGGCCGGCGATAGCGAATACCAACTACATCGGCGTTCACATGCTCAACCTGGCGAATAGGGAGCTGGCCGACCGGTTTGCGCGGAGCCGCGACCGCTTCGATGGCGACCATTGGAAACCTGGACCGCACGGCGTGCCGCTACTGAACGACGTGGCTGCGTCCCTGATCGGACGGATCAACATGAGGTTGTCCTTCGAGAACAACGCTGTGGTGGTCGCCGAGGTGGAGTCCGGCGAGGTCGGGCCGCCCGGAGTGCCCCTGCTTTACCACGGGGGCGCCTACGGGCAGCCGACGGCACTGGATTACGACATCTAGCACCAGTCACTAGACGTCCAGGCAGGCTGGCCCCAACAGCACCTTCAGGTCGCCGAAGAGCGACGACGTCGGATTGACCCGCAGCTCGACGCCGAGACGCATCACCTCGACCCTCCGGTTGCCGTTCAGCCTGATCTGGACCTCGCTGGTACCCGGGTGGGTCCGCAGCACATCCCGCAGCGCGACTACCGCAGTTTCAGTGGCCTTGTGATGCGCCATGGATATCACTACCGGACCGGAATGCCCCTCGGTCAGGTCAGGAACGCTGAGCTCCTGGGCGTTGAGCGTCACAGCGCCGTCATCGCGACGTTGCAGACGCCCACGAACAACAACTATGAGGTCCTCGGCGAGCACGCCTGCGATCGGACCGTACACCTGGCCGAAGAACATCACTTCCATCGAGCCCGCAAGGTCTTCGATTTCGGCCCGTGCGTAGGCGTTGCCGCTGTTCTTGGCGATCCGACGCTGGAGCGAGGTAATCATTCCGGCGATCGTAACCATGGCGCCGTCGGCGGGGCCCTCGTCGCTGATGATTGAGGTAATTGATGAATCGGCATGCTGGCTCAGGATCCCGTCAAGGCCCTGCAGCGGGTGGTCGGACACGTAGAGGCCCAGCATGTCGCGTTCGAAGGAAAGCTTGTCCTTCTTCTCCCACTCAGGAAGATCCGGCACCTCGACTGACAACCCGCCCACCGATCCAGGCTCATCGAAAGCGCTGAAGAGATCAAACTGGTTAGCGGCCTCGTTGCGTTTGAGGACGATCACCGAGTCGACTGCTTCCTCATGAACCATGGCAAGGGCGCGCCGCGGGTGCTTCAGCGAGTCGAATGACCCCGCCTTGATCAGCGACTCGATGGTCCGCTTGTTGCAGACTACCGCCGGAACCTTCTGGAGGAAATCACTGAACGAGGTGAAGGCACCCTTCTCGGTGCGGGCGCCGACCATGGCACCGACAACGTTGGCGCCGACGTTGCGGATGGCTCCCATCCCGAAGCGGATGTCAGTACCGACTGGAGTGAAGTTGACGCTCGATTCGTTGACATCCGGCGGCAAAACAGTAATGCCCATCCGGCGGCACTCGTTGAGGTAAATGGCGAGCTTGTCCTTGTCGTCGCCAACGCTGGTGAGCAGCGCTGCCATGTACTCAGCGGGGTGGTGAGCCTTGAGGTACGCCGTCCAATAGGACACCAAACCATAGGCGGCGGAGTGCGCCTTGTTGAACGCGTAGTCGGAGAAGGGCAGCAGGATGTCCCACAGGGTCTTGATCGCAGCTTCCGAGTACCCATTGTCTTTCATCCCGTTGGCGAAGCCCTCATACTGCTTATCCAGTTCGGATTTCTTCTTCTTACCCATTGCCCGACGGAGAATATCAGCGCGTCCCAGCGAATAGCCTGCTACCTTCTGGGCGATGGCCATCACCTGCTCCTGGTACACGATCAGGCCGTAGGTGGTCCCCAGGATCTCAGCGAGTGGTTCCTCGAGTTCAGGGTGGATGGGGGTGACTTCCTGCGCACCGGTCTTGCGCAGGGCGTAGTTGGTGTGGGAGTTGGCACCCATGGGGCCCGGCCGGTACAACGCAATGACGGCCGAGATGTCTTCAAAGTTGTCCGGGCGCATCAGCTTCAGGAGGGCACGCATCGGCCCGCCATCGAGCTGGAACACCCCCAGGGTGTCGCCGCGCGCCAGCAGCTCGTAGGACCCCTGGTCCTCGAGGTCCAGATCCTCCAGCACCAGGTCGATGTTCTTGTTGAGCAAAATGTTTTCCACCGCGTCGGTGATGATCGTCAGGTTCCTCAGCCCGAGGAAGTCCATTTTGATCAGCCCGAGATTTTCGCAGGTGGGATAGTCGAACTGCGTGATGATCTGACCGTCCTGGTCACGGCGCATCAACGGGATGATGTCGATCAGCGGGTCAGACGACATGATCACGCCGGCCGCGTGCACGCCCCACTGCCGTTTCAGCCCTTCCAGGCCGAGGGCAGTTTCGAAAACTTTTGCTGAGTCGGCGTCGGACTTGAGCAGCTCACGAAGCTCCTCGGCTTCCGAGTAACGCTTCGATTCCTTGTCGTGCACGTCGGTCAGGGCCAGGCCCTTGCCCATGACATCCGGTGGCATGGCCTTGGTGAGCCGCTCCCCCATCGAGAACGGATAACCCATCACCCTCGATGAGTCCTTCATCGCCTGCTTGGCCTTGATGGTGCCGTAGGTGACGATCATTGCCACCCGCTCGTCCCCGTATTTTTCGGTGACGTACCGGATCACCTCCGATCGGCGCCGATCATCGAAGTCGACGTCGAAGTCGGGCATCGAGACACGCTCCGGGTTGAGGAAACGCTCGAAGATCAGACCGTGCTGCAACGGGTCGAGGTCGGTGATGCGCATGGCGTACGCGACCATCGAACCGGCGCCTGACCCTCGGCCGGGACCCACCCGAATGCCGTTGTCCTTGGCCCAGTTGATGAAGTCGGCGACCACCAGGAAGTAGCTGGGGAAGCCCATTTGGGTGATGACGCCGGTCTCGTACTCGGCCTGCTTACGGACGGCGTCGGGGATGCCGCCCGGATAGCGGTACTGCAGCCCGGTCTCAACTTCCTTGACGAACCAGGACTGCTCGCTTTCGCCCTCGGGTACGGGGAAGCCGGGCATGTAGTTGGCCTTGGTATTGAACTCGACGTCGCACCGTTCGGCGATGAGTAGCGTATTGTCGCAGGCATCGGGGTGGTCCCTGAAGATGGACCGCATCTCGGCTGGCGACTTCAGGTAGAACTCGTCGGCATCGAACTTGAACCGTTTCGGGTCCGCCATGGTGGACCCGGACTGCACGCACAGGAGCGCCGCGTGGGCTTTGGCATCCTCGGCATGAGTGTAGTGCAGGTCATTGGTGGCGACCAACGGTAGGCCCAGTTCGCGGGCAAGTTTGATCAGGTCCGACTGGACGGCGCGTTCGATATCGAGGCCGTGGTCCATCAGCTCGCAGAAGAAGTTGTCGGCACCAAAGATGTCACGGAAATCGGAGGCTGCCTGGACTGCCTCTCGGTAGAGGCCGAGGCGGAGCTTGGTCTGCACCTCTCCTGAGGGACAACCGGTCGTAGCGATCAGGCCCTTGCCGTAGGTCTGGAGCAGATCCCGGTCCATCCGGGGCTTGTAGAGGTAACCCTCCAGCGACGCGAGGGAGGACATCCGGAAGAGGTTGTGCATCCCTTCGGTGGTCTCAGCCCACATGGTCATGTGCGTGTAGGCACCGGCACCCGAGACGTCGTCACGGCCACCGCCACCCCACTTCACGCGGGTCTTGTCAGCTCGAGCTGTTCCAGGCGTCAGATACGCCTCGACTCCGATGATTGGTTTGACTCCGGCGGCGCGTGCCTTGTCCCAGAAGTCGAACGCCCCGAAGACGAACCCGTGGTCAGTGGTCGCAAGGGCGTTCATGCCCAGTTCTTCGGTGTGGCTGAAGAGATCAGTTAGCCGCGCGGCGCCGTCGAGCATCGAGTACTCGGTGTGATTGTGCAGATGGACAAACGAATCTTCGCGGGTTGGCTTGGCCGGGGAAGCTTGGGGGGATGCTGTTGAAACCACCCTTCCAGTCTAGGTCAGCAGACCCGCTCTGCAGGCTGCCATGCCGACCGCCGGCCAAGCTGCGGGTGTTCAGACTGTGCCGGCAGCTAGTGCATCGAGGGCGTACTGGAGGTCGTTCGGATACAGACTGGTGGCGCTGACCTGTTCCCCGGAGGCCGGGTGCTCAAAGGTCAGCTTCTGCGCGTGCAGCCACTGACGGGTGAGCCCCAGATGAGCCGCCAGTCGCGGGTCGGCCCCGTAGGTCAAATCGCCAACGCACGGGTGGCGCAGCGCCGAGAAGTGAACGCGAATCTGGTGGGTCCGCCCTGTTTCCAGATTTACCTCGAGCAGGCTTGCCTTTCCGAACGCCTCCATCACCGTGTAGTGAGTCCTGGAGGGCCTACCGTCCTCAAGCACAGCAAATCGCCAGTCGTGGGCGGGGTGCCGGCCGATGGGAGCATCGATGGTTCCGACAAGCGGATCCGGGAGACCCTGGACCAGCGCGTGGTACACCTTCTCCACAGTGCGTTCCTTGAACGCCCGTTTGAGCGCCGTATACGCCTGTTCCGTCTTGGCAACCACCATGGCACCCGAGGTTCCCACATCGAGGCGGTGCACGATTCCCGCGCGTTCGGGAGCGCCCGACGTCGAGATCCGGTAGCCAGCGGCTGCGAGGGCACCGACAACTGTTGGGCCAACCCAGCCCGGTGAGGGGTGCGCGGCAACTCCCACTGGCTTGTCGATCACCACCAGGTCATCGTCGTCGTACAAAATACCCATCCCGTCGACCGTCTCGACTACCACCGCCAGGGGGTCGACGCTGGCGGGCACCCTGATCCGCAGCACCACGCCGGCAGCCGGCCGGTCGGACTTACCGACTACTTGGCCGTCGCTGGTAACGAAACCTGCAACACACCAGGCGGCCGCGGCCGACCGGGACACCCCGGCCACAGCAGTGAGCACCGCGTCGGCACGCTTTCCCCCCAGCTCACCGGGCACCCGCTCGTCGCGTTCCACGGCCTTCACTTGGCATCTGCCGTTCCGTCGCCCGGCGGCTCATCATTGCTGCGCTTGCCATCCAAACCGACGCCGCGCAGCGTGAGCACACAGATCAGGCCGACCCCTGTCACCACTGCTGAATCAGCGATATTGAAAATGGCGAAGTTGGGGAGCGCAATGAAGTCGACCACGTGACCCTGACCGAACGATGGTTCACGCAGCAGCCGGTCCGTCAGGTTGCCCACCGCGCCGGCAAACACCAGGCCCAACGCGGTCGCCCACCACCAGGAGGCCACCTTGCGCACCTGGGTCAGGATGGCAATCGAAACGACAACCATGATGATGGTGAACACCCAGGTGTAGTTGGTGCCAATAGAGAATGCCGCTCCCGGGTTCCGGATGAAATGCCAGTTCAGCAGTGGGGGGAGCACAGGGGTGATCTGGCCCTCGGTCATGGTCGACACCACCCAGATTTTCGTCAACTGGTCGGCGGCATAAATGACAGCGAAGCAGGCAGCGAACAGCAGCGCGTAGCGAGCACCGGTTCGCCGCCGATGGCTTGCAGGTGTGGACTCGTCACGGTCATCGGTGGTGGGTTCGTCGGAGCCGGCCGGAATGCCGCGCTCGGGTGTCTGGTCTGTCATAACACTTTCAGGTCGGGCACTGCCACTGGCCGGGCCGGGAGGGGTAGGGTACCGCATCGCTGCTGGTATCCAGCCTACGGCAGAGGCCGGCCACCAGGGATTCCCGGTGGCCGGCCTCGTGGCTTGCCTCTGGCTGAACTGCGCAGCTGATCCGGCGCTGTTGCTGAAGCTAGGAGCCGCTTGTTTCGGAAGCAACCGATCCGCGGGAGTCCAAGTCGCGCAGCTGGCCTTCAATGTATGCCTTGAGCCGAGAGCGGTAGTCGCGCTCAAAGCCGCGGAGCTGCTCAACCTTGCCCTCAAGCACGCTCTTCTGCTGCTCGAGCGCACCGAGGGTCTTGCGGGACTTCTCTTCGGCGTCGCTGACCATGCCGCTGGCTTCAAGCTGCGCCTCGGCGATGATCTTGTCGCGCTGCTCGACACCAGCATTGACGTATTCGTCGTGGAGCTTCTGAGCCATTGCGAGCACACCGGCTGCTGATTCGGCGGAGCCCGATGCGGAAGCGGCAGGGG
>NZ_AZRY01000187.1 GCF_000520515.1 Arthrobacter sp. H20 | reverse complement strand
CGAGGCGGTCTTTGAAGACCAGCAGGTCGAGGTAGTGCAGGGTCGAACTGCCGAAAGCTGTGAACTCCTGATATCCAACCGGTCGCAGTTTCGCACCGGCACCGGAGACAATGTAGGTGACCCCGTCCTGGGGGGTTGAGCGTTGGTAATCGTGATCGTGTCCGGCCAGGACCAGTGGGACGCCAGCTTCGGCGAAGATTGGGCTCCAGGTATCTCGAATTGCCAGGTCGGAGCCGTGGGAGCCAGCAGAGTAGGCGGGATGGTGCATCGCGACTACAGTCCAGGATCCAGGCGGCTGGGCCTCGCCCAGCTTCTTTCGGAGCCACGCTGTTTGTTCTTCCTCCATGACAAGAGTGGAATCCAGCACGACTATCCTGATGGGTCCCACTTGCTCGGCATACCAGGAATTGGTGCGGCCAAGCTGGTTCAGGATTTGTTGTTGTTCCCCGCTGCGGTAGTCATGGTTGCCCAGGACCGGCAGCAGTCTGGCACCGCGGTCGGTGATTGCGGCGAACGGTTCGGTAACGAGCTGGCGGGTTAGCTCCACTTTTCCGTCTTCGTAGATCAGGTCGCAAGCAGCAGAAGCGCGTCGTAGGGGTCGTCCCGGCCCTCTTCAATCATGCGTTGAGCCGTTGCCTGTTCAGCCGCGTCGCCGGTTCCGGTGTCACCGGCGATCGCCAGGCGGACGATTGGTGATTCGGCAACGTTAGGATCAGACTCGCCGGTGCTCGCGCCTGGATGGTCATCGGCAGGTAAAGAGGTGACAAATGGGGAGGCGTACAGCATCCCGCCGATCGCGATAGCACAAGCCACCAAGATGCCGAGCAACAGAGCGGCTCGACGGTGCGGCATGATCCGATTCTCCCGGGGTTGGCTGAAATTTCGCTGATCGGGTCTCGGCGCGAATCGCTCTTAGAGGGAACAATACATTTAGTCGCTCAGGGCGGCGAGGGCCTTTCGTAGGCGATTGCCGGCGTCGTCGGCAACTTCTTTGATGGCTGACGTGGCGCTGAGCTGGACCATGGTCTGCGGGTCGATGGCTTCGATGGTGGTGGTTCCCTCTTCCTTGCCATGACGTACGACGACGTTGCAGGGGAGAAGCGCACCAATTTCCGGCTCAGCAGCCAGGGCGCGGCTGGCCAGAGCAGGGTTGCACGCACCAAGAATGACGTAGTCGCCCACAGCCTCGGCGGCCTCGGCTCCGAGTTTGGCTTCGAAAGTGGATCGCACGTCGATTTCTGTGAGGATTCCGAAACCCTGGGCAGATAGGGCGTCCCGGGTGCGGTTCAGGGCTTCGGCCCAAGGAAGAGCGATGGTCGTGCTGAGTGTGTAGGTCATGGTTCTCCTAGGTTGTTTCGAGAGCGGGTCGGTTAGGCAAGGGAAAGGAAGAGCTTCTCCAGATCCTTCTTATTCATCGTCGCGTCCTTCTGAACTATGCACTGCTCCAGGCCTGTGGCGATGATGGCGAACCCGGCCCGATCGAGCGCTTTGGACACGGCCGCGAGCTGGGTGACGACGTCCTTGCAGTCCTGGCCCTCTTCAAGCATGCGGGTGACGGCTCCGAGTTGGCCCTGGGCGCGCTTGAGCCGGTTGATCACTGGTGTAAGTTCTGACGGATTTAGTTCCAAGGGTTTTCTCCAAGTATCGGGGCTTGCCCCCACACTATACCCCCTAGGGTTTTTTGACTACCCCCTGGGGTATCTGTAATACTCGGTCGGGTATCCAGTCAACGACTTTCAAAGAGGCACACATGACCCCCAATTCCACTTCGGCTTCCATCACGGCGCTCGATCCGGAGACCCTGCGAGACTGGGCTTCCGACCACGAGGACCTGATCATCATTGACGTCCGCTCAGCGGCGGAATTTGAGTCCTCGCATATCCGGGGTTCCTACAACGTGCCACTGCCCCTGCTCTCGGAGCACACCGACGAACTGGCCGCCCGGCTTACCTCACGTGTTGTGCTGGTGTGCCATTCCGGTACCCGGTCAGAACAGGCCCGTCAGCGGCTAGCAGTATCCGGAATCGACACCGCCTATGTCTTGACCGGCGGCGTTCCAGGATTCGCTGTTGCTGGCGGAGATGTAGTGAAGGGTAAGGATCGCTGGGACCTCGAGCGCCAAGTCCGTCTCGTCGCGGGATCGCTGGTGATGGTGGGACTTGCTGGTGGAAAGTTCGTGTCCCCGAAGATCCGGATGTTAACTGGTGTCATTGGCGGCGGTCTCACCTTTTCGGCTGCGACCAACACCTGCGCCATGGGCAAAGCCATCTCGGCAATGCCATGGAACAGGGTTGCAGTGGATCCCACTCGCGAAAGCGCGATACTGACCCTTCCCACCGCGTCCAGCGGAGATGAGATCAAAGCAGCATGACCACCACTCTGATCCTGGTACTTGCGCTGTCAGTGATTATCGGCCTCTCCCTCGGCGTACTGGGCGGCGGTGGATCGATTCTGACGGTGCCAATCCTGGTTTACGTCGCTGGGTTCGAGGCCAAGGAAGCCATCGCTGCGTCACTGTTTGTTGTCGGCGTTACCGCAGCGGTCAGCGTCGTCAGCCACGCACGCGGAGGAAGGGTGCGCTGGCGGACCGGCTTGATCTTCGGCGTGGCCGGTATGGTTGGCGCATTCGCCGGCGGTCTCCTTGGTGGCCAAATTCCGGGACAGATCCTCCTTATCGCTTTTGCGCTTATGATGATCGCCACCTCCGTGGCGATGCTTCGCGGGCGCAAGAATAGGGCGAACGACGGCGGTGTGCCGGTCGCCCACGAGCTCCCCCTCGGCAGGGTGCTCCTGGACGGGGCTGTCGTTGGACTTGTCACGGGACTGGTTGGGGCCGGCGGTGGATTTCTTGTCGTCCCAGCGTTGGCGCTTCTGGGCGGGCTGCCCATGTCTGTTGCCGTTGGCACATCCCTGGTTGTGATCGCCATGAAGTCCTTCGCGGGACTCGCCGGGTATCTCACCACCGTGGAAGTGGACTGGGGGATCACCCTCGCCGTAACTGCCGCCGCCGTCGTCGGCACCCTTGTCGGCTCCAGGTTGGCCGGGCGTATTCCGGAGGTAGCGCTCCGAAAGGGCTTCGGGTGGTTTGTTCTGGTGATGGGAACCTTTGTTCTTGTCCAGCAAGCGCCCGCCGACTTGCGCTGGATCATCGTCGCCGGCATCGCTGGTCTCGCGACAATCAGTGTCGGTGTCTGTTGGTTCCTGGTCAGCGCATGCCCCCTCCGTAAACACGGCCGCCGTCGTCGCAAGAACGTTCCAACACCCGCCTGAACTTGGCACCGTCCATTACGGAGAACGGGAGCCCGTCCGGTAAGTACTTTCGAAATAGCCACAATAAGGAGAAAACCATGGCTGAAATCACCGTCAGGGACGCCGGTCGGCGCCGCTCATCAGCGCTCATTCTCGACGTCCGCGAGGATTTTGAGGTATCTGAAGGGATGATTCCCGGGGCCAAGCACATTCCTATGGGGCAGTTACGGGGACGCCTGTCCGAGCTGAACCCCGCGGTTCCCGTGGTCGTCGTTTGCCGCAGCGGCAACCGCTCTGCCCGGGTTGCCGACGCGCTCGGTGAAGCCGGATTTGCCGCGGACACCATGGCAGGCGGCATGACGGCCTGGACTGGTGCGGGTCTCCTCACCACCCGAGACTCGAAAGACCCATCGTCAAAGGCCTAAGTTGCACAAGAAAGCCGAAGACGACCACTTGCAGTGATACCCCTGGGGGTATTACTATTGGTGCAGAGCCCACCCCAAAGACTTCACCTCCACCCTTGATCCGAAGGAGCACACCAGATGCTTATCGAACGCATTTACGACGAAGACCTATCCCAAGCCAGCTACCTGATCGGCTGCCAGGCCAACGGCACTGCTGTAGTTGTTGACGGCCGCCGCGACATTGCCGTTTACCAGGATTTGGCCAAGAAGAACGGCATGGAGATCATCGCCGTCGCTGAAACCCACATCCACGCTGACTACCTCTCCGGCACCCGGGAGCTGGCAGCCGCCACTGGCGCGAAGATCTACGTTTCCGGCGAGGGTGGCCCTGACTGGCAGTACGAATTCGACGGCGAACGTCTCTACGACGGCGACAAAATCACCATTGGCAACATCAGTATCCAGGCCGTCCACACCCCGGGCCATACCCCCGAACACCTGTCGTTCCTGGTGACCGACGGGGCGTTCAGCGACCAGCCCGGCTACCTGCTCTCTGGCGACTTCGTTTTCTCGGGCGATCTGGGCCGGCCTGACCTACTCGATGAGGCGGCAGGTGGCATTGATACACGGTTCGAAGGAGCCAAACAGCTTTTCACCAGTCTGCGGGACAAGTTCCTCACTTTGCCGGACTATGTCCAGGTTCACCCTGCCCACGGTGCCGGCAGTGCCTGTGGCAAAGCTCTGGGTGCTATCCCGTCATCTACTGTCGGCTACGAGCGCCTGTACGCCTGGTGGGGTCCATACCTCGCCGCCAACGATGAGCAAGGCTTCATCGACGAGCTACTGGACGGCCAGCCCGACGCTCACGCCTACTTCGGTCGGATGAAGCGGGAGAACAGGAAAGGCCCAGTAGTCATGGGCATGCGGGCCCCGTTGGCGGAGCTCAACCTGTCCGACGTCGTCGCGGATCTCGCTGAGGATAGAGTCATTTTCATTGATACCCGATCCCACACGGAAGTTCATGAGGCTACAGTTATTCGTTCCCTTAATGTTCCGGCCGGGAGGTCAGTGGCAAGCTACGGCGCGTGGGTGGTCAATCCTGAAACCGACAAAAAACCCCTGGTGCTCCTCGCTCCTGATCGAGAAGCGGCGCAGGGTATGTGGGACCATTTGGTCCGCGTCGGCATCGATAATGTTGGCGGCTTCGTTACCAGTATCGAAGGGCTGCCCCTGAGCACCCCGAAGCTAATCCAGCCCGAGGACCTCGACAGCTTCGATGCCGCTATGGTGCTGGATGTCCGGAACCGCACCGAGCACTCGGCGGGCCACATCCCCGGCTCGCACCAGCTCAGCGGGGGTCGTGCCATGTGGCACCTAGACGAACTGCCCAACGAAGGCACCATCGTCACCTACTGCCAGTCCGGCGTCAGGAACTCCGTCGCCGCCAGCGGATTACGCCGTGCCGGGTACGACGTCGTCGAACTCGACGGTAGCTACGCTGCCTGGATCAGCTGGCAACTGGAGCACAACCCCGTTTCTGCCTGACAGAACGAACTTGGCCGCGCTTCAAGCCTCGGCGGCGTCACGGTTGACCGGGTCGCCGCCGAGCCGGTTAACGTCGATGCCGGATCTCTCCGCGCTAACTGCACCCGCCGAACGCAGGCCTGGGGCTGCGGGTTCACACTGAAGTGAGGGTGGCTGACCACTGGGGTTTCTTCGGCCTAGTAAGGTTTTTGTAGGCGGCTTAGGAAAGCCAGCTGCAATTGCGGTTTGATGATCGAGGAGGCGACAGCATGGCAGGAAATGTGGTTGTGGGGGTCGATGGTAGCGATACCGCGTACAAGGCGGCGTCGCGGGCTGCGACCCTGGCGGAGGGCCTGGGGTCGGAACTTGTGGTGCTGAGCGCTCATATGACGGGAAACACGGAAGTTGTCCGAATCGGGAATGACACGTGGATACTGGACGATGCCGAGCAAGCACTGAAGCTGGCCGAGCGGGTCGCGGTAAAACTACGCGAAGAGCACCCTTCGGTAACGGTCCGCTCTGCTGCGGGCCGGGGCAAACCCCAGGATGTCCTCATCGAGGAAGCCGAGCGCGCAGACGCCCAATTGCTGGTCGTCGGCAACGTGGGCATGAAAGGGCTTCGGCGGGTCTTGGGAAGTGTTGCCTGGAGTGTTGTGCACAACGCACCGTGCGACGTGCTTGTGGTGAAGACCGCTTCCTGATTTCGCCGGAGCATTCTCGATAGGGCCAGGGCTTGTGCTGTCGATCTGGTCGAAGGGGCGGCGGACAAGGGTTCGCGACATCGACGCCATCCCCAGCGTGGGCTGTCGTGTTTTTCGTCTTGAGTCCCAGCGATTGCAGGCCATCACTGGGAATATCTAGACATGCCCACTGATGGGGGCCGTTCAGTGGGATCTGCGCGCCATTCCTGACCAGCGTACGTCCCGGTCCACCTCACAGGCCTATCATTTTCTGCGGCCCGGATGTCGTCAGCTACAGGCTGACGTGCTGGTTGCCAAAGGATGCGGATGGCAAACCCGATCTACTCGGTGATCACCTCGCTCGACGGCTACGCTGGGGCAGGGGAGGGGGGACCTCGGGCGCGGTGCCGAGGATCAAGAGGTGCACACCCTTATCGGCGACCTCTTCCGTCCCGTCGGCACATTCCTCCACGGCCGACTGAGCTATCAAACGATGGTCTCCGCGCGCTACCGAACCCGCTGAGCTGGGCAGGGCGGCAGTATCCACTATGATAGGTTTTGTTCGTTTTCGTGCGGACTAGTTCACCTTGCCAGCATCATGTACTCGAAGGAGGATCGTGCTCGCAGCAGAGCGCCATGCGGCCATCCTCGAAGGCCTGGCCCACCGCCCCGCGGTCCGGGTGAGCGGACTCGCCCTAGCCCTTGGCGTCTCGGAGATGACCGTCCGCCGGGACATTGACGTGTTGGAGGCCCGCGGCGCGCTGGTCCGGGTGCACGGGGGTGCTGTTCGCCCCAGTAGCCTCAGCTCAGTGGAGGCCAGCTTCGATGCCAACCGGACGCGCTGCGGTGAAGCGAAGCAACACATCGCGCGAGCAGCTGTCTCTCTCCTGACGCCCGGTATGACGGTGTCCGTCACGGGGGGCACCACCACCTACGCTCTCGCGCCGCTCCTGTCACGCGTGCAGGGACTGACCATCATTACCAATTCTCTTCCCCTCGCGGACGAAATCCACAGGCTGCAAGCCGCTGCACCGCGCGACGGAGCACCCGCTGTGCTGCTCACTGGCGGCCAGCTGACGCCGTCGAAAGCCCTCGTGGGGCCCCTCTCGACCGGTACCATCGGCTCCCTCCATGCAGACTTGTGCTTCATGGGAGCGCATGGTGTGGACGCCTCTGCCGGCATCACGACGCCGAACCTGGCTGAGGCGGAAACGAACAAGGCGTTCGCGAGCACCTGTGGCCGGCTCGTCATCCTCGCCGATGCCACCAAAATCGGCATCGTGAGTCTCGCCCGGGTGGCCAGGCTCGACGCTGCTGCAGCCCTCGTCACGGACCGACAGCCCGACGCCGTTTACTCTGACCTCACCCGCATCCTCTGCGACCCCGTTCCCGACCCCCACCTGGAAGACCGCTCATGACCCACATCACCCCGACCCGCCTTTCCGACGGGCGCGAGTTGATCTACTTCGACGCCCGTGAGGACAGCGCCGCTCAGCATCGCGATGCCGCGGCCACCCGCGACTCCCGAGGGCTTCCGCCGCGCGAATCGGCCGGGACCGCGCGCTATGACGCGCTGTCCGGTGAGTGGATCGCAGTCGCGGCGCACCGCCAATCCCGGACGCACCTGCCGCCCGCGGATCAGTGCCCCCTGTGCCCGACGACCCCGAGGAACCTCTCCGAAATCCCCGCCTCCGGCTACGAGGTCGTCGTGTTCGAGAACCGCTTCTCCTCGTTCGGCCCCGATCTCGGTAGTCTCCCGGCCACGCCCGAATGGGGCACGACGGCGACAGCGTACGGACGATGCGAAGTGGTGGCGTTCGATTCTTCGCATGAGGGCTCCTTCGGCTCTCTCAGCCCAGAGCGTGCCAGGACCGTCATCGATGCCTGGGCCCAGCGCACGGAGGCGTTGTCAGCGATGCCTGGCATCGCGCAGGTGTTTTGCTTCGAGAACCGGGGCGCGGACATCGGAGTCACCCTGCTGCACCCGCACGGCCAAATCTACGCTTATCCGTTTGTCCCACCCCGTGCAGCGACTCTCGCCGCCAAGGCTGCCGAATTCTTCAGTGCGTCCGGTGGCAAGCAGACCCTTCTGGGCCACGCCCTGTCCTCCGAGCGGCACTCCGGCGACCGCATGGTCATCGAGAGCAAACACTTCAGCGCCTTCGTACCCTTTGCCGCGCGCTGGCCCCTGGAGGTGCACTTGGTCCCCCATCGCCAGGTAGCCGATATCGCGGGCCTGACGGGTGAGGAGCGCGACGAGCTGACCACTGTCTACCTCGACCTCCTCGGCCGGCTGGACGCCCTGTACCCTACCCCGACCCCATACATCGCGGCATGGCAGCAGGCACCGATCGACAGTAAATTGCGGTCAGCAAGCTACCTACACCTGCAGCTGACCTCTCCCCGCCGTGCCGCCGACAAGATGAAGTTTCTGGCAGGCTCTGAGGCAGCGATGGGCGCGTTCATCAACGACACCACCCCCGAGAAAGTCGCCGAGGCACTCCGCACCGCCACTCCCGCCACAACCCGGAAGGATCAGGCATGAGCTACTCGCACCTCGACCTCGCGGCGGCCTTCGCTGGCCGCTTTGGCAACGAACCGGACGGCCTGTGGTCAGCACCGGGGCGCGTCAACGTCATCGGCGAGCACACCGACTACAATGACGGTTTTGTCCTGCCCTTCGCGATCCAGCATTCGACGACGATCGCGGTGGCCGTCCGCACAAACCGGATCGTGCGCGTTGCCTCGACCTTCGCACCCGACGACGATCCCGTCACTGCAGACCTCGACGCCCTCGAAGAAGGAAGTGTTGAGGGCTGGGCGGCTTATCCCCTTGGCGTCCTCTGGGCTCTGGAGCAGTCAGGGCACCGTTGCCCGGGCATGGATCTCCTGGTCGATTCCTCGGTGCCGGTGGGAGCAGGTCTCTCCTCGTCCGCCGCACTGGAGTGTGCGGTGGCCATCGCTGCGAACGAACTCTCGGAAGCTGGAGTGTCACGTCGGGAGCTCGCTGCGATCGGACAGCTCGCCGAGAACCGGATGGTCGGGGCGCCGACAGGCATCATGGACCAGTCCGCATCCCTCTTGGGCGAGGCAGGCCAGGCGGTCTTCCTCGACTGCCGATCCGGGGATTCCAGGCTCGTTCCCCTCGACCTCAAGGGCGCCGGGCTGGAGCTTATGGTCATCGACACCAGGGTGAGCCATTCGCACTCAACCGGAGGGTACGCTGCCCGCCGCCGCTCCTGCGAACGTGGCGCTGAGATGATGGGCGTTGCCGCTCTGCGGGACCTGTCTGTGGGTGACCTCGCAGAAGGGGCTGGAGTCCTCGACGAAGAAACGTTCAGGCGGGTGCGCCACGTCGTGACGGAGAACGCGCGTGTCGAGGATGCGGTCCAGCTCCTGGGCGCGAAGGGACCCGTTGCTCTCGGCCCGCTGCTCGTCGCCAGCCACGCTTCGATGCGCGACGACTTCGAGATATCCTGCCCAGAGCTGGATACCGCTGTGGAAGTGTCGCTCGACACTGGCGCGCTTGGCGCCCGCATGACCGGCGGCGGCTTCGGCGGATCCGCCATCGTTCTCGCTAGCGTCGACGACATGCCTGCCATCCGTGCAGCCGTGGTACGAGCGTTTTCTGTCGCAGGATTCCGGGCACCGGTCATCTTCAGCGTCCTGCCCAGCGCCGGTGCTGGCCGAGTCGTCTGACCACGGGCAGCGAGGCGGCGGGATCGTTCGACGTCCGGCTGGAATCAGCTAGCGGTTGCGTGAAGTTCGATCAGGATTGATTGTTCAGGGAACAGGACGGGTGCCGGGATACCTACATGGGCAAGAGTGCGTCCAGTCAATTCCAAGGGCGCGCCAGTCAGCGAGGCTTCCGCCCAGGCCAGGGGCGATTGGCCGTTGCCAGGGAGCGACGAGTAGATGCTGCAAAGGTGCAGCCGGTAGGCGCGGTCCGGGTCGAGGCCAGGGAAGGTGAGTTTTCCCGGTGGATACGTAGCACTTGAAGCCGTGAGCGAATATGCGAAGAGTGCTGCGGATCGGTCGGCTGCGACGGTTCCGCGGAGGTCCATTGCCGGGTCCGTCAGGTCCGCGTGGACCACGTGGCCGGTATGGAGAATGTTTCGCCAACTGGTGTGGAGATCTATCCACGCCTTGAGGTCTTCTGTCTCAGTGGCGGTGAGCGTGGAGATGTCCCATTCGATACCGTAGTGGCCAAAAATCGCCGACGCTGCGCGAAAGGGGAGGGTATGCGTCCGGCCGGTCGAGTGGGATGTCGGGCCGCTGATGTGCATCCCCATGAGCTCGGGGGGTAGAAGGATCCCGGTGTACTTCTGGATGGTTAACCGCTCAAGGGGGTCGATGCAGTCACTGGTCCAGATGCGGTCTGTGTGCTCGAGCACCCCGAGGTCCACTCGGGCTCCGCCAGAGGCGCAACTCTCAATCTCCAACCCCGGATGGCGGTTTTTGAGGGTGTGCATCAACCGGTACAGGGCGTCGACGTTGTTGTGGATGACTGCGTTTCCGGTAGTAGCATCCGCGGCGTCGAGCAGGTCTCGGTTATGGTCCCACTTGAGGTAGGAGATGTCGTGGGTATCCAGGATGGTGTCGATGCGTTCCAGGATGTAGTTGTAGGCTCCCGGGTTGGCGAGGTTCAGGACCTGCTGCTGCCTGCCGGGCACCGGGAGTCTGCCCTCGGCCTGGATGATCCAGTCGGGGTGGTTGGCAGCGAGCTTGGAGTCTAGATTGACCATTTCCGGTTCAAACCACAGCCCGAACTCCATCCCTCGGGCAGTGACCTGCTCGATCAACGGGGATAGGCCGTTGGGCCAGACGTCGCCGTCAACAAACCAGTCGCCCAGACCTGAGGTGTCATCGCGGCGGCCATCGAACCACCCGTCGTCGAGCACGAACCTCTCTACGCCCAGAGCAGCTGCCTTGTCCGCGAGGCGGATGAGGCGATCCAGGTCGTGGTCGAAGTACACAGCTTCCCAGGTGTTGAGCGTGACAGGTCTTGGAGACGATGGGTGAACAGGCCGGGAACGCACCTCGTCATGGAAGCGGGCGGAGAGCTCGTTGAGCCCGTCGCCCCATGAGGCAAGCATTTCGGGAGCAGAGTAGGTTTCGCCGGGAGCAAGGATGATTTCTTCCGGCAGGAGTAGTTCACCGGCGCTGAGGAAGGCCTGGCCCGTCGCGGTTTTCTCTGCGCTGAGCTGGTGGTTTCCACTCCAGGCCAGGTGCACGGCGTGCACCAGGCCGTCTTCGAATCCGAAAGACTGAGTACCCGCAGCCAGCACCACGGTCGCGTCGGCGCCTGGCCGGCCGCGCCGGCTCTCCCTCCGATAACTTCCCTGAGTGAGTAGGTGACGCTGCGGGTTCCGTTCGCGAAGATGACGCCCGGTGGTGTCCAAAACCTCGACGGCAGAATCCGGCAACGGAACCGCGGCGAGTAACGACCGCACTTCGTAGTCGGAACTGCCGGTGTTCGTCACCGAGAGCTGTTGGCGCAGAACACCAGCAGGGGTGAGATGAATCGATCCAGTGGCCCTGAGATGGGCAACATCGTCGTGGGCGGCGAAGGACACCCGCTGGCCGCCGTCGACGTCGGCGAACTCAATCGACAAGAGTCGGAAGGCGGGAGAGATATGCGTTCCCCGACGGTGGCCCGTGAACCCAGGGGTTCCCTGCCATCCGAACGCTTCCTGCGGGATGACTGACAGATAAGCAGGGACATCAAGACCTCCGGAGACGCGCTGCGGCACAAGCGACCCAACAAGTGCTGCTAGCTGCTGGTTGCTGACAAATCCCAGCGACGGTCCCCAGTGCACGATGGTGGGGACGCCCGGTCCGGAGCCGTCGATGACGACGCTCGTGCCCGCCACTGACAAGTGGAAGGCCGTCGTGGAACCTTCGATGGTGAGAGGCATGTGTAATTTTTACAGCAAAACGAAAACGAGTCCAACCCACGGGGTCCGATCAATGGGAGCTCCCCGCGAACCAGGCTACGCCGAATCGCGCCAGACGACTGTGGTATCCAGGACCTGCGCAACGCTTGGCAGGCCCCTGATCTGTGCGAGGACGAGTTCCGCAGCAGTACGGCCCAGCGAATCAGCCGGTTGCTTGACCGTTGAGAGCTGTGGCCGGGTCCTGAGGGCCCAGCTGCTGTCGTCGAAGCCGACAATTCCGACGTCATCTGGGACTCTCCTGCCCGATTCCTGGAGAACTGTCATGGCACCTGCGGCGACGGCGTCGGACGCGGCGAAGATCCCGTCGATCTCCGGACAGCGGCGCAGCAACTCCTGCATTCCCTCGATACCGGCGGCGTAGGTGTACAGGGGATATTCAACCACCAGCGAGGCATCGAAGCGCGCGCCCAGAGCGTCCCGGAAGCCAGTAAACCGGTCGTAGCCGGAGTCGCGGTCCATGGCGCTAGCAATCATTCCGATGCGCTGGCGACCGGTACCGGCGAGACGCTCAGTGATGGTGCGGGCCGCCCCCTTATTGTCGATGGCCACATACGGCAGATCCGGTGTTCCCGGCGGATGCCCGACAAACGCCGAGGGCACCCCGATGTCGCGCACAGCGGAGGCGATCGGATCGGATGCTCGGGCGGAGACGATGACTGCACCGTCCACAAGCCCGCCCCGAAGGTAGTCTGCGACCCGTCGGCTGTCCCTGTCGGAGTCGATGATGAGGGAGACCAACTGGTAGTCGGCCTTGGACAGCACGGCGTTGGCACCAAGGAGGATGGAGCCGATATTAGGGTCCTCGAACAGAAGCGAGTGGGGTTCGTGGATGATCAGGGCAATCGCGCGGGACTCCCGTGTGACCAGGTTCCTTGCGGCCGAATTGCGCACGTAACCGACGCGGGCGATGGCGTCCTCCACGGCGGTCTTGGCACCGTCGGATACGTAGCGTTCACCGTTCACGACCCGAGACACAGTGCCTCGAGAGAGGCCCGCCGCGGCGGCGACGTCGTTGATAGTCGCACGGCGATTGCGGATGCGGGGCGGGGGCATATCTGTACTCTAGCCGAGCATTGAAGGGTGCGGCCGCTCACTCAACTCGAATCGGATTGCGTTGACAGCGCATGTGACCTTGGTTACTCTGGGAGCGTTCACAGAGAATATCTCCGATCATCCCAGAGCATAGTGGAGGATCGGCACGGCAGCATCAAGGAGCAGTTTTGACACACGCAGCAACCGTGGCGGAGCTGTCCGGTAACGGACAGCTCGTGTATGGGTGCGATTACAACCCGGAGCAGTGGGACGCCTCCGTCTGGCAGGAGGACGTCCGGTTAATGAAGGACGCAGGGGTAAACCTCGTAGCCGTCAACATTTTCGGCTGGGCCGAGATCGAACCCGAGCAAGGCGTTTTTCGCTTTGAGAACCTCGACGCCATTATGGATTTGCTCGCCGAGAACGGCATCGGCGTGAACCTTGGAACTGGAACGGCGTCCCCCCCCGCCTGGCTGACAACCGCCCACCCGGAGGTCCTCCCCACGACCGCTGACGGTACCCGCCGCTGGCCTGGCGGCCGACAGGCCTTCTGCCCGAGCTCCCCCGTCTACCGCGAGCGGGCCCTTGCGCTAGTCGAGCAGGTTTCCGTCCGCTACGGCAGCCACCCGGGCCTGCGCCTCTGGCACGTGTCCAATGAACTGGGGTGCCACAATTCCCTGTGCTACTGCGATGTCTCAGCCGATGAGTTCCGCGGCTGGCTCCGCGCCCGCTACGGAACACTCGATGCGCTCAACGCAGCCTGGGGCACCGCCTTCTGGAGCCAGCGTTACTCGGCCTGGGCACAGATCCTCCCGCCAAGGCTCACGCTCTCGACCACCAACCCGACACAGACCCTCGACTTCAACCGCTTCAGCTCAGATGAGCTGCTTGCCCACTACTGCGCCGAAGAAGCCGTCCTTCGGCGCAACAGCGAGATTCCGGTGACGACCAACTTCATGGTGGCGGCCCACATCCGCAATCAGGACTACTGGACCTGGGCTCCGGCGATGGATGTCATTGCGAACGACCACTACGTCGATCACCGCCTCGACGCTCCGCTGGCCGAACTCGCCTTCGCCGCCGACACCACTCGTGGACTTGCCCAGGGCCAGCCATGGATCCTCATGGAGCACTCGACCGGCGCCGTGAACTGGCAGCCGCGAAATCTTGCCAAGGGTCCGGGGGAGATGCTCCGCACCTCCTTGACCCACCTCGCCCGCGGGGCGGACGGCCTCTGCTTCTTTCAGTGGCGCGCCTCCCTGCAGGGCAGCGAGAAGTTCCACTCAGCGATGGTGCCCCATGCCGGCACCGATTCACAGACCTGGCGGGACGTCGTCGAGCTCGGCTCGGTGCTCGAAAAGCTTCGCGAGATCGCGGGTACCACTGTGCACGCGGACGTGGCGCTCGTGTTCAGCTGGGAGACGTGGTGGGCACATGACCAGGAATCGCATCCGTCGGGGGATGTTCAATACATCGAGCAGGTCCACGCCGCCTACAAAGCGCTCTGGGACGCAGGCCTCACCGTCGACGTCGTGGCGCCGGGGGCGGATCTCTCCGGCTACAAACTTGTGGTGGTTCCTAACCTGTACCTGATCCGCGATGAGCATGCCGCAGTGATCCGCGACTTCGTTGACAACGGCGGGTCCGCCGTCATTACGTTCTTCAGTGGCATTGTCGACGAGAACGAGAAGGTACGCGCCGGCGGCTACCCGGGAGCATTCAGGGAGTTGCTGGGAATCCGGTCGGAGGAGTTCTTCCCAGTCGACGCCGAGCAACCGCTCACACTCGACAACGGCTCGCTGGCATCGCTCTGGTCTGAGGCACTGCATCTCACCACTGCCGAGGCCATGCTGAGCTACGCGACCGGCCACCACGTCGGCACCCCTGCCGTCACCCGCAACCATTTCGGCGCTGGCGAGGCCTGGTACGCGGGCACAGTGCTCGACAACGCGGTACTCAAAGACCTGCTGCTGCGCGCGGCAGCCGCCGCTGGCGTCCAGCTCCCCGACGCGCCGTCAGGTCTCGAGTCAGTAACCCGGCGGGGAAACGGGCACGAGTACGTCTTCCTGATCAACCACACATCCGAGGACCGCAAGCACCGAGTCAGCGGTATGGAACTGCTGACCGCAGAGGCCGTTGCCGACGTCGTCGTCATCCCCGCCGGAGCAGTCCGCGTCGTCCGCACCACGCCAAGGATCTCCGACACCGACGGCCCTGCGCAGGACCGAAAGGATTCAAGAAATGACAGTCACTAGCACCCCGGCCGAAGGCCCCAAGGCGCTGCCGGCCGCGAGAAAGAACCGCTCGTCGGTAGCGCAGCGCCGCGCCGTGGCCCTGTTCATTGCGCCGTTCGCCCTGCTCTTCCTCGCCTTCTACGCCATCCCGATCGTTTACGCGATTGTGCAGTCGCTGCTCACCGTTGAGCGCGAGGGCACCTTTGGCAAGCCCCGCCAGGTCTTCGGCGGTCTCGTTCAGTACGAGCAGGTCTTCCAGAACACCGCCTTCTGGGAATCCGTGGGGCGCGTATTGCTCTTCGGCGTCGTGCAGGTGCCGATCATGCTCGGCCTCGCCCTCCTGTTCGCCCTGCTCCTCGACTCCCCCCTGCTCAAGGGCAAGAAGTTCTTCCGGCTCGCGTTCTTCGCGCCCTACGCTGTCCCGGGAGTGATCGCCGCCATCATGTGGGGGTTCCTCTACTCGCCGTCGCTATCGCCCTTCGAGGCCGTGACCTCGAACGTCAACTTCCTGTCGGCCGAACTGGTTCTCTGGGCCATCGCGAACATCGTGACCTGGGTTTACGTGGGGTACAACATGCTGATCATCTACGCGTCGCTCCTGGCAATCCCTACCGAAATCTATGAGGCAGCGCGGCTCGACGGCGCAAGCAACATCCAGATCGCCTGGCGCATCAAGATCCCCCTGGTAGTTCCGGCGATCATCCTCACTGCAGTCTTCTCAATCATCGGCACGCTCCAGTTGCTGGCCGAACCGCAGACGCTTCGGAGCTTCAGTTCGGCGATCAACAGCACGTTCACGCCAAACCTCGCTGTCTACACCACGGCATCCGTGCCGAACTACAACCTCGCCGCGGCATTCTCAGTGGTCCTGGCGCTCGCTACCTTCATTCTCTCCTTCTTCTTCCTGAAGTCGACCCAGCGGAAGGTTACCCAGTGACCGCAATCCCAGCCACCGCCCGCAAGCGTCAGCGCAACGGGAGTTCAAGAGCGAACTTCGCCGACAACCGCGCGCGCGGCCCCCGCCAGAGCATCATGTCGCGCAGTGCCGCGATGATCATCATGGGTGTCTTCACCCTCTACTTCCTGACCCCCATCTGGTGGCTCCTGACCACATCCACTAAGACGGGCGGCGAGATTACGTCCACCCCGCCGCTGTGGTTCACTTCAAACTCACTCGGGACGTTCCTCGACAACCTGGGCCGCCTCTTCGCTTACGGAGACGGGCTCTTCGGTCGGTGGCTGGTGAACTCGGCCATCTATGCTGGCGTCGGAGCCCTGATCGGAACGGTCATCGCAGCAATGTGCGGGTACGCGCTGGCCAAATACGAGTTCAAGGGACGCGAGGCGGTCTTCAACGTCGTGCTTAGCGGCGTCCTTGTGCCAGCGACGGCCCTCGCGCTCCCACTCTTCCTGATCTTCAGTCAGGTCAATCTGACGAACACCATGTGGGCAGTCTTCCTTCCCAGCCTGGTGAGCCCGTTCGGCGTCTACCTGGCCAGAATTTACGCTGCCGCCAGCGTTCCCGGCGAGTTGCTTGAAGCGGCCCGGCTGGACGGATCGGGGGAGATACGCACGTTCTTCACCCTGTCAACGCGACTCATGGCTCCGGCCCTCGTAACTATCTTCCTCTTCCAGTTCGTTGCCATCTGGAACAACTTCTTCCTGCCCCTGATCATGCTCCGAGACCAGGCACTCTTCCCGGTCACACTTGGGCTCTATGCCTGGAATAGCCAGATCAGCCAGATTCCCGAACTGCGCTCCCTTGTGATAGTGGGAGCCCTTGTCTCGATCGTGCCGTTGATCATCGCCTTCCTCGCGCTGCAGCGCTTCTGGAGCAGTGGACTCGGTGCCGGCGGCGTCAAGTAAAACCCACCACTTTCACGACCAGCACCACAGGTGTGGGAGCGTCCGCTCTCCCACCGCACTACCACCGATAGGAAAGACAATGCGCGCGCATTACGGAAAAGTCACCGCGGCCTTTGCCATGATCTCTGCGCTGGCTCTCTCCGGCTGTTCAGCCGGCGGAGACAGCTCGGAAGCAGGAGCAGAAGCAGCACCGTGCGAGACCTCGGACGGTCCCGTTGAGCTGAGCTTCACCACCTGGGTTCCGGGCATGGATCAGGTGGTCGAACTGTGGAACGAGCAGAACGAGGACATCCAGGTCACGGTCCAGACCGGCCCCAACGGAAACTCGGGCACCTACCAGAACTTCTTCAACCAGATCCAGGCCGGTAACGCCCCAGACCTCGGCCAGATCGAGTATGACGCGCTGCCGAACTTCCGTGTCCAGGACGGCCTCGAGAACATTGCCGGCTGCGAAGGCATCACCGACGCACAGGATCAGTTCGTGGACTGGACCTGGGGTCAGGTGACCTTCGGCGAGGAGGGCTCGGTCTATGCCGTCCCACAGGACAGCGGTCCAATGGCCATGTATTACCGCGCCGACCTCTTCGAAGCGGCCGGTATTGACGTTCCCACCACGTGGGAGGAATACGCTACCGCCGCCGAGCAGATCAAGGCGGAGGGTTCCTACATCACCAACTTCCCGAAGACCGACGTCAACTGGTTCGCCGGCATGGTCTGGCAGAACGGCGGCCAGTGGTTCGCCAATGACGGCGAAAACTGGGACGTCAACCTGACCAGCCCTGAGTCCGAAGAAGTCGCCGCCTACTGGCAGGACCTACTGTCTGAAGACCTCGTCTCTACCCTCCCGTCCTTTTCGGATGAGTGGAATGCCTCCTTCAACGAGGGCGATCAGTGGACCTGGGTTTCAGCAGTATGGGGTGCGACAACGCTCGCAGACGGCGCGCCGGATACAGCTGGAAAGTGGGCTGTCGCTCCCATGCCCCAGTGGGAAGACGGCGGCCAAACCGCCGGCAACTGGGGTGGCTCCTCCACAGCGGTCCTGAAGGGCTCAGAGCACCCAGCCGAAGCGGCCAAGTTCGCGCTCTGGCTCAACACCGACCCTGAAGCCCTCGCACTCGCCAACGAACTCGGCGGCCTGTACCCGGCGGCTGAGTCAGCTACCGAGCTTGAAGCCTTTGCGGGTGGCGTCGAATTCTACGACGGACAGAAAATCTACGACGTGTTCGCCGACGCATCCGCGAATGTGAACCCCGACTTCACCTGGGGCCCCACTATGACTCAGACCTACACGGATGTCTCTGACGGTTTCGGTGCTGCCATCGGCGGTTCCGGCACCCTGATGGATGCACTCGAGACCGGGCAGCAGAAAACGATCGATGCCCTGAAGGCGCAGTCGATCCCAGTATCCGAGTAGCAACCGCTAACGCCCGCACCAACCGGGCGCTACACCGACGAAGAGCCGCGACCCGCGAGGGGCGCGGCTCTTCTCGTACATTCAGGGACGAGCGGCTACATGGGGATCCGGGCTGAACAGATGCTGAACGAGCGCTGCTGTTGGAGGGGATGGCACGGCGCAACGTCGTTTTGCTGCTCGGATTCAGCGCTTCCTCGGAACCCTTTGGTGAAGGGGATCGATGGTGCTGGTGCTCCCGGACTCCGCACCTATATAGGGCCCTCAATCTCGTCACGCGATCATGCATCTGTCCCGGCCAGAGTTCTTGGAGGCATAGAGGGCCAGATCGGCGTGACCAATCATTTCTTGCGGGGTAGTGGAGCTCCCCGGGTGGCAGGCGAACCCGCCGACGCTGACCGTGAGGTGGTTGGGCAGACCATCCTCGATAAAGCCTGCTTCGGCGACCGCCCGTCGGATTCTCTCGCCCATGAAGGCGAGGTCGACGCGGCTCGCCCTCGGCGAAACAACGACGAATTCTTCGCCGCCAAATCGCAGCAACACATCGGCGTCGCGCAGGACCTCCCGTACCGTCTGCACTAGGCTTCGCAGCACACGGTCGCCCACCAGATGCCCAAAGGTATCGTTGACCGCCTTGAAATGGTCGATGTCGAACATGAGAACCCCGAGTGACTCGTGGGATTGTCTGGCCCGTTCAAACTCCTCCGCGAGACGAACCAGACCCGAGCGTCGATTAAACACGCCCGTCAGTGGGTCCAACGCAGCAACCCGTTGCAGGTCCTCGTGAGTGAGGGCGTTGTTCACGGCCACCGCGAAACCTGGGAGCGAAGCGCCCAATACTGCCCTGGCCGCTGCGGAGCTAGGCTCGGCGAACGCGAGCACCAAGACCCCGACTGTGACTGTGCCGAACAGGACGGGTCGGATGTGGACCTCTTCATGAACGAATTCCGTCAGTTGCCCAATCGCCACCAGGTCTTGGGGCAGCCTGAGCACCGCGGGCTGCGCCGAGTGCAAGACACTGAGCACAATTTCTGCGCCTGCTAGATCCCCGCCATCTCGCATGCGCATTGATCCGGCCACAACGACCTTCCCGTTATTGACCGTAAGCAGAGCAGCAGCATCACACGCGGTCTGTCCTGACAATTCACGCAACGCGACCTCCGCGAGCGAGCCCATTTCCAGGTGGGCAGCGAGGGCATACGATACCTTCTTGATCCCGTCGGAAACCTGATGGCTGCTCGATAGCCCGGCGACCAAACCATTGAACGAATGGGCCACGTCGCCGAATTCGTCGGCGGAGTCCGCAGTCACCATGCAGGCCTCCGGATCGCACCCTGCCCAGTCCCCGCTCACGCTCGCGTCGACTAACAGAGCCTCGACATGCGCCATTCCGTCGACCAGAGAACGAAGCCGAACCCCCACCACCACACGCACCAGGAAATGGTTGATCTCCGCGACTCCGAGTCCCGCTGCCACTGTTGCGGCAAAGAAAGCAGGCTGCAGTGCAGCTTCATGCGACACGCCGAGCCCGATCACGAGGAACGGGAACACCAAGCCGGTAAGGAGTCCGAACCCCAGCATCCAGATCCTGAGATCCAGCATGACATTGCCGGAGATCCGGGGCAGCCACCAACGGTATGATTCCATAGGCCTCTTCCGCAGCGGCGCGAGCACTAACGGGCCGTCGGTCTCGGTGGTCTTGCCGTCGAGCGGGAGAATACCGCAACTCTCATGATCGAACTCATAGCCCCCAGCTTTCGGTTACGTCCCACCCAGAGGTGCAGTGTTTCTCGACACAGTGTGCGCCAGGTCACTCACTATCCTGCACGGGTGAAATCTTTCGCCCCTCTGACGAGCTTTAGGACTGGGAACTGCCGATTACCACTCGCGCATCGCTGCACGTCCTCATGGCGTGGTGAGCGTCAAGTTCGGGCGACCCCGCGTCGGCGGGAAGTATCGTGACCAGTATCGGCCAGACGTCGAAGCCCCCGGGGCAAGAACTGTTGCGCAGGAAGGCTATTTTGTCGCGACTGGTCTGTCAGCAGGACGCCCATCAAAAGTGACCTACCGGATTTTGTTTCACAACGCCGGTTCGGGGTCGTCTTCCCTCGACCACGCTATAGCGATCAACTGGCGCAGCACTTCCAGGTCGATATCCTCAAGCTTCCTCGCGTAGACGCAGCCTGCCCCCTCGGTGTAGGTGCCCAGCTTCGGCAACAGGGCTCCGGCCTCCGGCAGGTCCTTCAGACCGTAGAAGGTCAGTTGCGCTTTGCGGGGCGAGAACCCCGTCTTGAACCAGTCTGCATACGCTAGCGGTTTGGCTCGCGAGATATAGCGGAAGCTGCCGTATCCCACCATCGTTGGACCCCACATGACAGGATCCGTCCCGGTAACCTCGGCGAAAATCCTGGCGATCAGATGCCCTTCCTCACGGCGGCGGACCGTAGCCGCGGAGTCAAGGAACTGGTGCACGTGAGCCTGTGTCGGCCTCGTCTTTGGATCAGCCATGGCATGAGTCTAGTGCCCGCCTCCGCGCGGCTGCCGCCTTACGCCTCCGCCGCCGTCCCCGCTCCAACATCCGACCAGTTTGCGGGCCCATAGAAGCCTAATACCCGTTCGCTACCCGTTCAACGGAGGTTCACCCGTTTGTCTTCCTGCCGTCTCTGCCTCACCATCCCCGACAGCAAGTGACGGCGACAGCGCCATCGGGCGCCAGCGGACCACTGGGACTATGATTCGATCATGTCCTGGGCACCCTTACCGCAACACCGACCACCGCCACCAGACCAGCTTCCGTCAACGATGCGAGCGGCAGTCATCTCACGGCATGGGGGTCCCGACGTGATTGAAGTTCGGGAAGTTCCAGTGCCTCGACCTCGATCTCAGGAGGTCCTGGTTCGGGTCAGTGCTGCCGGGTGCAACAACACCGATATTTGGACCCGGGAGGGTTCCTACGGCTTGGGCAGTGAGTCGAATGAGAAGGGTGGATGGTTGGGACCGCTCGCCTTCCCGCGCATCCAGGGTGGCGATGTGGCGGGAGTAGTGGTTGCCGACGGCGACGGGAACACCTCCGATCTCCTCCAGACACGGGTGCTCGTCGATCCCGCTATCTACTCGGATTCCGGCCAGGACGCGCGACCGGTTGATGTGCTGCCCAGAGAGCGCGACGGGGGCTTCGCCGAATATGTCGTCGTGCCAGCCGCCCGCGTTCATCCGGTCGACGATTCGCCGTTAACCGACATCGAGCTGGCCGCACTTCCCATCTCCTATGGAACTGCGCTGGCCATGCTCGAACGGGGGGCGGTGGACATCGGACATACAGTACTTGTCACTGGGGCTTCCGGCGGCGTGGGTCTGGCCGTAGTCCAACTAGCGAAAGCGCGCGGGGCCCGCGTCGTCGCGGTGTGCAGCGGGGGGAAAGCTGACGAAGTCCTGCGAGCCGGAGCCGACGTTACCATCGACCGCCAGCGAGGGGAGGTCCTGAAAGACGTGCGGGAAGCAGCACCCCACGGGTACCACGCAGCCATCGACGTCGTTGCTGGGCCCCTGATTGGACCCGGTCTGGAATTGCTGCGCCCTGGCGGTTGCTGGGTGGTGGCTGGGTCTCTTGACGGATGGTCAGTTAAGCTCGATGTCAGGAAATTGTATCTTTCCGACCTCTCACTGCTTGGATCCACCATGCATACGCCGCGGATCTTCGAGCTGTTGGTGGGTCTTGCCCGCCGGGGCGAAGTCCGGCCGGTCATAGCTGCCACCTTCGGTCTTGACGAAACCCGAAAGGCTCATCAGGAACTCAGCCGACGCCACCATGTGGGCAAGCTCGTTATCGTCCCCTGAACGACCCCAACCGAGGGAGCGCCTCGATCGGTCAGCTTCGCGTCGACAGTCCGAACCCCTTAGTCTGTCCCGTGCCGGTCAACCTGTCACCGACACGTTGACAGGTACCGTGGACCGCCCATAGATTCCTGGGAACCGATAATTTCACCCGCCAAAATGGCGGACCGCATGAAGACAGCAGACCACCACTACTCCGTGTCCCGCGTCGCCGGCGCAGCTGGACGAGGATTACACTAGCGACGTCTAGCCATAGGGCGGGCTACACACATGTTGTGGTGGCACCAGTTCAGATCCTGCCCATCCCTAGGAATATCCAGAGAAACGGGACGACATGAACCTTCGGAGTGAGCGACTGGAATTCCCAGGATCACAGGGGGCGATACTCGCAGCCAGGCTGGATCTTCCTGATGCAACACCCCAGGCATATGCGCTGTTTGCCCACTGCTTCACATGTAGCAAGGATGGGCTCGCGGCGGCCAGGATCTCCCGGGCCCTAACCGATTTTGGGATCGCGGTTCTGAGGTTTGACTTCACCGGTCTGGGCGAGTCTGGCGGCGATTTCGCGAACACCAATTTCAGTTCCAACATCGAGGATCTGGTCCACGCGTCGGATCTTTTGCGCGAGCGCTTTGCGGCTCCGTCGCTTCTGATCGGGCACTCACTTGGCGGCGCTGCGGTGCTCGGCGCCGCCCACTGCATCCCGGAGGTGCGGGCCGTGGCAACCATCGGGGCTCCAGCCGATCCGGATCACGTGGCGCATCTGATGCGGGGGAGTCACTCCGAAGTTGAAGAGTTTGGTGAAGCCGAGGTGCAGCTCGCCGGGCGGACATTCCGCATCCGCCGACAGTTCCTCGACGACGTCTCCGCCCAGCCTCAAACAGAGCGCATCCGCGGTCTTGGCGCGGCCCTGCTGGTCATGCATTCACCCACCGACTCCACCGTAGATGTGGACAACGCTCGCCGCATCTATGAGGCTGCACGCCACCCGAAGTCTTTCATTGCAGTGGATGGCGCTGACCACCTCCTGACGAAGCCTGCAGATGCTGTTTTCGTTGCGACCATGCTCGCTACTTGGGCCAGCCGCTTTGCATTCGCCACGTCCGTTGGCGAGGGGCGGGAGCCGGAATCGGCTGACCCGGCGGAGGGACTCGTTGTGGTCACCGAGAGCGGCACCGGTGACTACACCCAGCAGGTGCAGATCGGACACCACCGGCTTACCGCCGACGAACCCGGACCTGTCGGCACAGACACCGGACCGGCCCCGTACGATTTCTTGCTGGCGGGGCTGGGTGCGTGCACCTCGATGACGGTGAGGATGTATGCCCGGCGCAAGAGCTGGCCTCTGGAGAGAGTGAGCGTGTCACTGAGGCACTCCCGGATCCACGCCAGGGACTGCGCAGACTGCGAAACCGGGACCGGGCAAGTGGACAGGATTGAACGGGTTCTCCGCCTGGAGGGTGATCTGGACGACAGCCAGCGTCAGAGACTTCGTGAGATTGCCGACAAGTGCCCCGTACACCGCACACTGCAAGCCGAAGTCCAGATCGAAACGACCGTGCTCGGGGCCGGGCCAAGCCCGGTGGCCCGCGAGCAACCGGCCGACTATCGAGGGGACGGGTGAGCGGCAATACCGCCAGACGCCGCCCGGCGCCCCGAAACGAGGACGACCGGGCCGGCCCCCGTTGGATACCGAAGGATTTCGAAAGCGACTTCGCTTCAGGACCCGGCGGGGCGTCTCTGAGTAGCAAACCGTTTTGCGGGTCGACGGTCTGGATGACGGTGGTGCTGTTGTCGGGCCACATCTGATTCAGGCAGAGGATTGTGCGCCCGCTGTGCTAACGGGCTTCGATCAGGCCCATCATGCCGCTGTCCTCGTGGTCGAGGATGTGGCAGTGATAGACGGTTTTCCCGCTGAAATCTTCGAAGGCTATCCGTACCCGGACGCTGCTGCGGGCTGGCACATTGACCACGTCCTGCCATTCAGGGTTGTCCACTGGTCGACCGGCCTGTTCGATGATCTGCATCGACCAGACATGCAAATGCACTGGGTGGTCCATCGGACTCGTGTTCCTGAGGGTCCATTCCTCAATGGCACCGATGGGGACCGTGGTGTCTACTCTGTCAGCGGTGAAGGCACTGCCGTTGATGGTGAAGTTCATCATCCCCGACGCCGTCCCACCGCCGTTCATACCCATGTCCATGGCGAAGACCTGCTCCCGGTGAGCGGTGACCGCGGCGGCGCGCAGGTCGCGCTGCGCGGGCTGCGCCGGAACCGGTCCCGGCGCAGCCGCGGATGCGCCTGCAACAGCAAAGGTTGCCAAGACCGTCCCGTCCGGCCCGGCCGGGGAGTGCCCTCGCCCGCTAGTGCTGCCCATCATTGATCCCATCCCGCCTCTATCCACCGGCATGGTGAGTAATCTGGCAGTCCCTGTGGAAGCGGTAACGAGCAGGTCAGCCCGGTTACCCGGAGCGAGCAGCACCTCGTCGACGTCACGGGGGATTTCATAGCGGCCTGAATCCAGGCCGAGTAGCTTCAGGTCTTGGCCGTCCAGGCGCAGCTTCAGGTACCGGGAGGTGCAGGCATTAACGGCTCTTCATAATTGAGGGTGTAGTCGGGGTCTGAAGCCGCCGGTTTCCAGGAGTGAGCGGGCGATGTAGTTGGCGATATTGCG
>NZ_AZRY01000186.1 GCF_000520515.1 Arthrobacter sp. H20 | reverse complement strand
AGGCCGGCCGGAGAGGGTGTAAGTCCCGTAACCGTAATGCGTGCTGCCGTTTGGAGAGTATCCCAAGTAGTACGGGGCCCGAGAAATCCCGTGCGAATCTGCCAGGACCACCTGGTAAGCCTAAATACTCCCTGATGACCGATAGCGGACAAGTACCGTGAGGGAAAGGTGAAAAGTACCCCGGGAGGGGAGTGAAACAGTACCTGAAACCGTGTGCCTACAATCCGTCAGAGCGTTGTCATCCCTTCGGGGGTGGTGGTGTGATGGCGTGCCTTTTGAAGAATGAGCCTGCGAGTTAGTGTTACGTCGCGAGGTTAACCCGTGTGGGGAAGCCGTAGCGAAAGCGAGTCTGAATAGGGCGAGTGAGTGGCGTGATCTAGACCCGAAGCGAAGTGATCTACCCATGGCCAGGTTGAAGCGACGGTAAGACGTCGTGGAGGACCGAACCCACTTCAGTTGAAAATGGAGGGGATGAGCTGTGGGTAGGGGTGAAAGGCCAATCAAACTTCGTGATAGCTGGTTCTCCCCGAAATGCATTTAGGTGCAGCGTTACGTGTTTCTTATCGGAGGTAGAGCTACTGGATGGCTAATGGGCCCTACAAGGTTACTGACGTCAGCCAAACTCCGAATGCCGGTAAGTGAGAGCGTAGCAGTGAGACTGTGGGGGATAAGCTTCATAGTCGAGAGGGAAACAGCCCAGACCACCAACTAAGGCCCCTAAGCGTGTGCTAAGTGGGAAAGGATGTGGAGTTGCGAAGACAACCAGGAGGTTGGCTTAGAAGCAGCCATCCTTGAAAGAGTGCGTAATAGCTCACTGGTCAAGTGATTCCGCGCCGACAATGTAGCGGGGCTCAAGTACACCGCCGAAGTTGTGGATTTCAGATGATAGCTAAGCCGGAGACGTGTTCTCCTGAGTTCAGGCGTCTGGAGTGGTAGGGGAGCGTCGTGTGGGCGGTGAAGTCGCGGTGTAAACCAGCGGTGGAGCCTACACGAGTGAGAATGCAGGCATGAGTAGCGAAAGACGGGTGAGAAACCCGTCCGCCGAATGATCAAGGGTTCCAGGGTCAAGCTAATCTGCCCTGGGTAAGTCGGGACCTAAGGCGAGGCCGACAGGCGTAGTCGATGGACAACGGGTTGATATTCCCGTACCGGCGAAAAACCGCCCATACTGAGCAGGGGATACTAACCGCCCAATACCTGATTACCCACCCTTTTAGGGTGACGTAGTTTTTGGTGGAGCGCGGGACCTGATCCTGGGAGGTAAGCGTATTAACAGGTGTGACGCAGGAAGGTAGCCGGGCCGGGCGATGGTTGCCCCGGTCTAAGGATGTAGGAGGGACCATAGGCAAATCCGTGGTCCTGGTTTTGATACCGTCTCTGAGACCCGATGGGCCCCGTTATGCGGGGATCCGGTGATCCTATGCTGCCTAGAAAAGCATCGGCGCGAGGTTTTAGCCGCCCGTACCCCAAACCGACACAGGTGATCAGGTAGAGAATACTAAGGCGATCGAGAGAATTATGGTTAAGGAACTCGGCAAAATGCCCCCGTAACTTCGGGAGAAGGGGGGCCTCACCCGTGACCGGCACTAGCTGTCGTGAGCGTTGTGGGGCCGCAGAGACCAGGGGGAAGCGACTGTTTACTAAAAACACAGGTCCGTGCGAAGTCGCAAGACGATGTATACGGACTGACTCCTGCCCGGTGCTGGAAGGTTAAGAGGACCGGTTAGTGCCCTTCGGGGTGCGAAGCTGGGAATTTAAGCCCCAGTAAACGGCGGTGGTAACTATAACCATCCTAAGGTAGCGAAATTCCTTGTCGGGTAAGTTCCGACCTGCACGAATGGAGTAACGACTTCCCCGCTGTCTCAACCATAAGCTCGGCGAAATTGCACTACGAGTAAAGATGCTCGTTACGCGCAGCAGGACGGAAAGACCCCGAGACCTTCACTATAGTTTGGTATTGGTGTTCGGTGTGGCTTGTGTAGGATAGGTGGGAGACTGTGAACCCTGGACGCTAGTTCAGGGGGAGTCATCGTTGAAATACCACTCTGGTCATACTGGATATCTAACTTCGGCCCGTAATCCGGGTCAGGGACAGTGCCTGATGGGTAGTTTAACTGGGGCGGTTGCCTCCTAAAAAGTAACGGAGGCGCCCAAAGGTTCCCTCAGCCTGGTTGGCAATCAGGTGTCGAGTGTAAGTGCACAAGGGAGCTTGACTGTGAGAGAGACATCTCAAGCAGGGACGAAAGTCGGGACTAGTGATCCGGCGGTACATTGTGGAATGGCCGTCGCTCAACGGATAAAAGGTACCTCGGGGATAACAGGCTGATCTTGCCCAAGAGTCCATATCGACGGCATGGTTTGGCACCTCGATGTCGGCTCGTCGCATCCTGGGGCTGGAGTAGGTCCCAAG
Source organism: Arthrobacter sp. H20 (assembly GCF_000520515.1). GTDB lineage: Bacteria > Actinomycetota > Actinomycetes > Actinomycetales > Micrococcaceae > Arthrobacter_D. The sequence goes on along the minus strand of NZ_AZRY01000186.1, from coordinate 24,016 downwards.
GGTTGGGCTGTTCGCCCATTAAAGCGGTACGCGAGCTGGGTTTAGAACGTCGTGAGACAGTTCGGTCCCTATCCGCTGCGCGCGCAGGAAATTTGAGAAGGGCTGTCCTTAGTACGAGAGGACCGGGACGGACGAACCTCTGGTGTGTCAGTTGTACTGCCAAGTGCACCGCTGATTAGCTACGTTCGGATGGGATAACCGCTGAAAGCATCTAAGCGGGAAGCCTGCTTCGAGATGAGATTTCCATACACATTTGTGTGAGAGGCCCCCAGCCAGACCACTGGGTTGATAGGCCGGACGTGGAAGCAAGGACTAACGACTTGTGAAGCTGACCGGTACTAATAAGCCGATAACTTACACCACACACACCACCAGTGAACGGCGTCAAAAGACGTTCACACCACGGTGAGTGTAAAGATATGCTGCTTTCGTCCACTATGCGGTTCCCAACCAACAACAGGAACCATCCAGCACAACACTGGAACACACAACTACATACACAAGTTGTAACCACAAATTTCCCACCCCCGGGGAGTGTTCTCACGAACACCCCCGGGGACCAGGGACACAGGGTTACGGCGGTCACAGCGTGGGGGAAACGCCCGGTCCCATTCCGAACCCGGAAGCTAAGACCCACAGCGCCGATGGTACTGCACCCGAGAGAGTGTGGGAGAGTAGGACACCGCCGGACAACCATTAACGAAAGGCCCCACCCACGGTGGGGCCTTTCACCGTTAAACCCCCCACCCACACACCCGGTAAAGTCGCTGGTATGACTGACTTGTTCTCAGACGCGTCCCCACCGCAACCGGCCCCAGATCGGTTAGCCGCTCTTGAGTTTGGCATCACGGTTCCAGTGCCACCTGAGCACGCGGCAGCGGGTTTCTCAGAGCACATCCACCTGTGGTGGCCTGCTGGCGAACTCAGCGTCTGGGGTTCGGAGAGTTTCTTCGACCTAGAAAATAGGGCGTTGGTCGAAACGTCCACCGACGACGAGGAGGCAGTGTGGGCCGAAGTTAGCCGTGCCGACGACGGTCGGCGACTTGAGATGATCTGGCGCCACCAACCCGACGGGGGCGTACCCACCGAGGTGACTATCGTCTTCCATGATGATGCCGACAGCGGTAGCCGGGTGTCACTTGTTCACGGTGGTTGGACCGCTGAGGCGTCCTCCAGGGAGGACCGAGCCATCTATGAGGCCTTCTGGCCGCTTGCCCTGGAGAAGTTCTGCCGATTCATGGGCGGTACCCCATGAACGAGGCATTGGTTGCTGAACTAGCAGGGCTCCTGCCAGCAGCCGCCGTGGTATCGATGCCTTCCGATGTCGAGCCTTATGCCCGTGACCAGGGTCCGATCGTCGAGTTCGCTTTGCCATCGGCAGTTGTCTGGGCGGAGAGCACCGAGCAGGTGCAGCTGATCCTCCGGTGGGCTTATACCCATCAGGTGGATGTAGTCCCGCGGGGAGCGGGCACTGGCGTATCTGGTGGCGCACACGCGACGGCTGGGTGCCTTGTTCTGAATCTTGAGCGGATGAACCGGATCCTGGATCTCAGGCCGCTTGATGAGACCGCGGTGGTGGAACCTGGGGTGATCAACGCCGACCTCAACGCCGCTGCTGCTAGCCATGGCCTCATGTATGCCCCGGATCCGGCGAGTTATCGGATCTCAACCATTGGCGGGAATGTCGCAACCAACGCCGGCGGGCTGCGGTGCGCCAAGTATGGCGTAACCCGAGACTCTATCCTTGCCCTTGACGTTGTTCTGGCCGACGGGACGTTGATCCACACCGGTGTGCAGACTTTCAAGGGGGTGGCCGGGTATGACCTGACCTCTTTGTTTGTAGGCTCCGAGGGAACGCTGGGAATAGTCGTCGGTATCACTGTGCGGTTGAGATACCTGCCGCACAGCGAACAGACTCTCGCTGCCTTCTTTCCCGATGTGCAGGCCGCAGCAGCAGGGGTCCTTGCTGTTGGCCAGGCTCGGGTTCAGCCAGCGATCATGGAACTGCTCGATGGGATGACCCTCGCGGCGCTCGACGGCGTGCATGGCTCAGATCTGCGTGAACGGGGAGGCGCGCTGCTCCTTATCCAGACCGACGGCTTCGGCGCCGAAGCGGAAGCCGTCGTCGTCCGCGGTGTTCTGACCTCGCTGGGCGGGACGGTGGACGCCCAGGACGCTAGCGAGGCAGCGCGGCTGATCGATCTTCGACGGCATAGCCGGGGGGACGAGGTCGACGACGAATTCAGGGTCGGTGAGGACGTTGCAGTGCCGCGGTCGCAACTGGTGCACTACATCGCTCAGTTGGAAAGGGTGGCAGCCGAGCATTCGGTGCTCCTGAAGGTGGTGGCTCACGCCGGTGACGGCAACCTCCACCCAACGTTCTGGGTATCGGCCGTCGAGGGTGAGGAGGGAATGACCCGACTGGAACTCGCGCTTGATGAATCGGTGCGGTTGGCCCTCGAGCTGGGCGGCACCATCACCGGTGAACACGGCGTGGGTCAGTACAAGCTGAGGTGGCTTCCGTGGGAGCAGGGGGAACAGGTCCTTGAGCTGCAACGACAGATCAAGGATCTATTCGACCCACGTGGCATCCTCAACCCGGGTAAGGCAATCACCGCCAGAGCCTAGCAATGGGTGGATAGAATGAGTGCTGTATTGGCTGTCAGTGGGCAGCACCACAACAATGAATGGGGACTTAACGTGTCGGAGAACTACCCAGGCAACCAGCCCAACCAGCCGGGCGGCAACCAGAGCGATGATCCGAAGAAGTACCCAGCGGGCCAGCAATGGCAGCAGCCCGCACCCGACAGCCAGCCCACCCCGTATGGGCAGCAGTCTTCGCCTTCCACTCAGCAGGCTCCTTACGGCCAGCCGGGCGGCTACGGGCAGGGACCCTATGGGGCCGGTCCTGGCTATGGGCAGCCGACCGAGAACCCGGGGAAGACCCTTGGGATCGTGGGAATGATCTGCTCGATCATATGGCCGATTTCGGTAGTCGGCCTGATCATCAGCATCGTCGCCATGGTGAAATCGCGTAAAGCGCGGATGGGCAATGGCTTTGCGCTGGCCGGAATTATCATTGGCGCCATTGGGGTGATTACCGGCGTGATCGCTGTCGTGGCCATCATTGCCGGAGTTAGTTTCTTTGCTGAAGTGTGCGCGGACCTGGGGACCGGTGTCCACCAGTATGAAGGCACTGAAATAACCTGTCCGTAGGGCTCTAACCCAACTGCGTTGGGACGAATTGGTCAGGGGGACTCGAGGGCTCCACTGCCGAGGATGTCCATGGTCTTCGTGTCGGCGGTGAGGATGATGGCAGCCTCGTCGCGGCGGTGAACCAGGATCGAATCGAGATAGGACTGGACGGCCTCAGCCATCGGCACGTTCCGGTCCTGCTCCTCAGACATGTACCAGCGGTGTTCTAGGACCTCGTGCACTACCTCGGCCGGTTCCAGCTTGCGGCCGAGCTCCCGTGGGACAGCCCGGACAATCGGCTCAAAGACCTGGGTAACCCAGAGGTGTGCGCTGAGTTCCTCGTCGACATCGGGGTTGTTGTCCGCGCGGTAGGCGTCCATATCGTTGAGGAGACGTCGGGCCTGGTTCTCCTGGGCATCCAGTCCGGTGAGCCGCAATAGCCGCCGGCTGTGGTGCCCGGCGTCGACCACTTTGGGCTGCAGCTTGATCTGCGAGCTTTTGGCTTCCGTCTCGATGGCGTATTCCTCGATGTCGAAGCCCAGTTCGTTAAGCCGACGGATCCGGGCGTTGACCCTCCATCGGTCGTTGAGGTCGAAGGATTCCTGATCGGTCAATTCTGCCCAGAGCCTGCGGTAGCTGTCCATGATGAGCTCACTGGTCGCCAGGGGATCAATCTTCTCCTCGATCAGTCCACCCTCAGCGAGGTCCATTAGCTCGCCCGCAATATTCACCCGGGCAATCTCAAGGTCGTACTCCCGTTGTCCAGATGACAGCCCTGGGTAAAGCTCGCCCGTCTCAGCATCAACGAGGTAAGCAGCGAAGGCTCCCGCATCACGGCGGAACAGCGTGTTGGAGAGGGAAACGTCCCCCCAAAAGAACCCGATCAGGTGCAACCGGACCAGGAGCAGCGCCTGGGCATCGATGAGGCGGGTGAGGGTATCCCGGCGGAGGGTCTGGGAGAAGAGCGCCCGGTAGGGCATTGAGAACTTCAGATGCCGGGTTACCAGCACCGTGTCGAGGTCAGTCCCGTCCCTGGCCTTGCGGCCAGTGATGACTGCGACCGGTTCAACGCTCGGCACATCGAGGCGGCGCAGCTTCCGCAGCATGTGATACTCATGCCGGGCGACGTGCTCGCTGGTTTCCTTGATCGCGATGACTGATCCCCCGAGGTGGGCGAAGCGCACAACGTGCCGGGAGATACCGCGGGGCAAGGCCGCCAGATATTGGGCCGGCCACTCTTCCAGACCAATGTGCCACGGAAGGTCCAGCAACTCGGGGTCTGTTGCTGCGGCAGTGATGTTCAGGGAACCCAGGGTGCCGGGGTCCGGCGCATCTTTGGTGCGGGGCAGCTTGCCCGGCTGATCCCAGTCGGTGGGTTCGTCGTGCCACTCGGCGTCTGGCGCAGCGTTCATGTGTTGCCCTTTGTTGTAACTGTGTACCTGTTAACGAAGTGCGGCGGCCCCTGGATCTAAAGTCAATCCACAGACCACCGTACTCGGCTCAGTTCCGCTGGGACAGCGGAGGCAGGCTAGACGTGGGCTGCCAGGCGCAGCCCGTCTTTGATGTCGAAGAGGTGCACGTGGCCCTTCTCCGGCTTGACGTAGATGGTGTCACCCTTCATTGGGGGGCGCCGGCCATCGACCCGTGCCACGATATCGTGGTTCGTCCCATCCAGGGTGGCGTGGCCGTAAATGTAGGCGTCGGCGCCGAGTTCTTCGACGACATCAACCTCGACCTGGAGGCCCTGGTTGTCTTCGGCGACCTGCAGGTCTTCCGGCCGCACACCCAGGGTGACGGTTCCACCATGGGCCGCGTCAAGCACCTCGTGAGCAACCGGGTAGACGATACCCCCGAAGAGTACTCCACCGTCTGTGACGGGGAGTTCAATGAGGTTCATGGCAGGTGAGCCGATGAAGCCCGCCACGAAAACGTTGACCGGCCGCTCGTACAGGTTGCGGGGCGTATCGACCTGCTGGAGGACACCGTCTTTGAGGACCGCGACGCGGTCTCCCATCGTCATTGCCTCGACCTGATCGTGGGTCACATAAACGGTGGTGACGCCCAGGCGGCGGGTCAACGAGGCGATCTGCGTGCGGGTCTGCACGCGGAGCTTCGCATCAAGGTTCGAGAGGGGCTCATCCATCAGGAAGACCTGCGGGTTACGCACAATCGCACGGCCCATTGCAACGCGCTGACGCTGACCGCCCGAGAGCGCTTTGGGCTTGCGATCAAGGTATGGTTCGAGGTCGAGAAGCTTCGCGGCGTCACGAACCCTCTCGGCGCGCTCTTCCTTGGATACGCCAGCAATCTTCAGTGCGAAGCCCATGTTGTCAGCGACCGACATGTGAGGGTAGAGCGCATAGTTCTGGAAAACCATCGCAATGTCGCGGTCTTTGGGAGGAACATCGGTGACGTCGCGGTCCCCGATGAGTATCCGTCCCGAGTTCACATCTTCGAGGCCGGCCAGCATCCGCAGTGATGTGGACTTGCCGCAACCTGAAGGTCCTACGAGGACGAGAAATTCGCCGTCGGCGATTTGGATGTCGAGCTTGTCCACCGCGGGCTTATCTGTCCCGGGGTACAGGCGTGTTGCCTGGTCAAACGTTACCGTTGCCATCTGTTTTTCCTTTTCACGGGCAGGTACGTGCCCGACGATCCGTTGTGAATGGAGAGTATTCAGTTGTCCGTGCCACGCATCAGTAAAACCCGTCTCATGGAGATGGCTTAGGTGGTGTGCGTCACACGTTCTGAGTATGGCAGATAAATCAGGATTGCGCACCGGCGCTGCGCAGTTTGAGGAGCTGTTCCAGCACGACGACGAGTTCACCGGGGGAGTGGACCCGGTGGCGGGCCTGCGTCGGGCCATCACCGATTTTTATCCCGAGGTCCTGCGGTTCCAAGGCCGCAAAGGCATGTTCGTCGGTGACATCGTCGCCGGCAAACAGCACGGCGGTCGCGCCAGTGTATTTTCTGAGCGACCGAATGCCCTGCCCCTTGTCGGCGCTGATCACCGATGTCTCGAGCACGCGTTTGCCGTCGGTGATGTGCGCCCCCTCCAGCTGGTCCAGTGCCGCGCGGGCAGCCGCAGTAGCCGCGGCGGCGACGTCGTCGGCGGCGGTTCGTGTATGCAGCACGACGCCGGCTGGCTTGGTTTCGATCGCGGTGCCCGCGTGGGTGTCGACTACCCGCTGGACGGCGTCGGTGGCCCGGCGGAGGAGATCAGTTTGCTGCTCTGTGAGGGTCAAGGGAGCGCCATCTGGGCCGGTCCAGGTCTCGGCGCCGTGGCTGCCGATGAGAAGGGTCTCCGGGTCTGGGCTCGCGACTTCGCGCAGGCTGTCCAGAGCGCGGCCTGAGACGAGCGCCGTCGTCGTCGCATGCAGTTGTCCTAGAGCCGATAGGGCAGATGCCGAGCCGGGCAGCGGCCGTGCGTCAGCTGCGTGCTGCACCAGCGGGGACATGGTGCCGTCGAAATCAAGGGCAATTAACAGGTGATCAGCGGTAGCGATCGCCTCCAGCGCGGTCAGCAGCTCGTCGCTCACATTCTCAGGCATGCAGTGTCTCCTCGGGATTCTCGTGGTTGCCCGCCCGCAGGGCGGACAGGAAAGCTTGGGACCACCGTTCGACGTCGTTCTGCAGCACCTGGCGGCGCATGATGCGCATGCGTCGGGTCGATTCGCCCGAGCTCATGTTGACTGCTGTCACGATGGCGGCCTTGAGCCCGTCAATGTCATGGGGGTTGATCAGCACTGCCTGGCGCAGGGTGTCGGCAGCACCCGCGAACTCGCTGAGTACCAGTGCGCCGCTGTTGGAGGTCCTGGCAGCGACATACTCCTTGGCCACCAGATTCATGCCGTCGCGGAGGGCAGTGATCAGCATGACGTCGGCAGCAAGGTACAGCGCGACCATCTCTTCCACGGGGTAACTGTGATGCAGATACCGGATAGCCGTGTGCCGGATCGTGTCATAGGTGCCGTTGATCCGACCGACAGCACCTTCGATTTCCTCGCGCAGCAGCCGGTACTGCTCCACCCGCTCGCGGCTGGGACTGGCCACCTGGATCAGGGCTGCGTCTTCGACCTTGACCTGGCCGTCAGCCAGGAGCTCCTCGTACGCCTTGAGCCGATGGCCGATGCCCTTGGTGTAATCCAGGCGGTCAACGCCGAGCAGGATGTGCTTCGGGTTGCCGAGTTCGCGACGAATCTCCTTGGAGCGTTCGATGATATCTTCGCGGTTGGCTAGCGCGACGATCTGCTCGACGTCGATGGAGATGGGGAACGCTTCGGCCCTGGACGTGTAAGTGGGGCCGCCTTCCTCGGCTCCCACCTGTACCTGCTGCTGCCTGACCGTGTGCCCAACGAAACGACGCACGCAGCGGAGGAAGTTGCTGGCGTCGCTAGGGCGCTGGAACCCGATCAGATCGGCGCCGAGAAGCCCCTCGATCACCTGGCGCCGCCAGGGAAGCTGGGCGAAAATTTCCAGGGGCGGGAACGGGATGTGGTTGAAGAAGCCGATCTTCAGGTCGGGGCGGAGAGCGCGCAGCATCCTGGGGACCAGCTGCATCTGGTAATCCTGGACCCAGACGGTAGCGCCCTTGGCGGCTACAGCGGCAGCCGCGTCGGCGAACCGCTCGTTAACCCGACGGTAGGCGTCCCACCAGTGACGGTGGAACTCGGGTGGAGCAATGACGTCGTGGTAGAGCGGCCACAGCGTTGCATTGGAGAAGCCCTCGTAGTAGAACTCCACCTCGTCTTCAGTGAGAGCAACCGGGACCAGCCGCATGTTGTCATGATCGAACGCGTCAAGGGTCTCATCGGGCGCCCCATGCCACCCCACCCATGCGCCGTCCGCTTTGGACATCACTGGTGCCAGCGCGGTGACCAGGCCTCCGGGGGAGCGGCGCCAGGAACCGCCGCCGTTGTCGGCGACTCGGTCGACGGGCAACCGGTTGGACACCACGATGAATTCGAATTCACCGTAGGAGGTCGTCTTGTCGGACGAGGGTGTAGCTGACGACACGCTGACTCCTGCACATAGTAGGCCTACTTAGTACTTTACCGTTTGGGCGCCATCGACTGGTCGGTAGCCGTCGGCAGGGGATGGATCGCTAAGCTTGACACTACGCGTACCCAACCATGACGAGGACTGATGACGCCCAGCTCAAGCCGTAAACCCTCCAAATCGCAGCGTTCAGCGCAGGCGCGCGAGCAGGCGAGGCTGATCCGGGAGGCGCAGGAGCGGCAGGAGAAGCGGAAGGGTCTGCTAATTCGCTGGGGTGTCGTGGCCGCGGTGGTCGCTATTCTGGTGGTGGTCGGCCTGATCGTCGTGAACACAGTCAGGGGACAGGTGCCCGATGCTGGACCAGCGCCTGCTGGCGGTAACGAGCATGGGGGGATTGTCCTGACGTCGAGCACCGAGGTGGAGTCCTTCGAAACGGGGACTGTTGATCTGGGGAGCCTGCCCTCGGAGCCCCGGGCAGCTGGTGAACTTCCCCCGGGTATCGCCGCCGCAGCTTCCGAGCCGGTCCAAGTGGTCTCCTATGTCGATGTGAACTGTGTGTTCTGCGCTGAGTTCGAGAGCACTCATGCCGATCAGATCCAGGAATGGCTCGACGCCGGGGAGATCACCATGGAGCACCGCAATCTGGCGTACCTGGATCGCAACTCTTCGACAGACTATTCCTCCCGTGGTGCAAACGCGCTCGCCTGCGTTGCGGAGGAGTCCCCTGAGGCGTACTTCGACTACTCCGCAGGACTGTTCGCGAACTATGAGAACGGTGAACTGGACGACGACGGGCTGGCCACCCTTGCGTCGTCGGTCGGCGCGGTTGACATTTCCACCTGCCTGTCCGAGAGCACCTTCAGACCCTGGGTCAACTTCACCACCGCGGCAGCGGAGCTGGACGGCATCTCCGGTACCCCGACCATTTACGTTGACGGCGAAGCGGTGCCTGAAGCCATCGATAACTTCGCTGAGTTCACTCAGGAAAAGATCGACGCGAAGGGCTAGTTTTCGCTCACGGCGTGGCTGGGCTAATCTTGTCTTTGCGCATTCGATCGGTTTCATACGACGACGGCGCGCGCTGGTTCCGCCAGTACGCCTCCTTAGCTCAGTTGGCCAGAGCACCTGTCTTGTAAACAGGGGGTCGCCGGTTCGAATCCGGCAGGAGGCTCCAGCAACCACTTCTGACTAGGCAATACGCCAAGCAGGGGGCTAAGACCAGCCCGAGCAGATACGGCCAGCGGACTCGCGTGTTCGACGGCCCGTTGAGGGGGCCCTTTCCGCAAGCGAGATCGCAGGGGCTCCGGAGCTCCGCGCGCAGCTGGACGCCGCCGTCGCCGACTACGTCACCCGGGCTGGGCCGTTGAATCCCGCACCGCCAACCAGGCCGTCATGGCCAGGAGGACGCACACCGGTTGGTTCTGGAATATCGTCCGCAGCATCGTCGCCGGTGGCCTCTGGCTGATTGTGGTCGCCTACCGGGTCCGCACCTGATTCTGGCGTTGCGGGATAGCGGGACCTGGCGAATTGAGCTCTTGCGCAAGCCACCTCGGAGTGTTTAGATTCGTGAAGCGGCGCGTCTGGGCCGGGGCCGAGATCGATGTCATTCAACAGAGTCGTTGGAAAGACTGAAACCTCGCAACAATCGTGAACCGAGGGCCGAATGTATTCGAAGCGGAACAGTGCGACCATCTTTCTCGCACTTGCCTTCCTACTGGCAGGGGCTGGCTGTTCCGTCAGCCCGGGATACTCCAGCGTGCTTACTGATGGGGGCACTGACGAAATGTGCTTCGTGGACGTGCCTCCAAGCGAAGGAAAGGCCGTCGTCGGTGAGGTAATCACCAACGACGGCGACCAGCCGGCGACCGTCACTGAGGTGATGCTGCTGGACGCCAAAGACATGGTTGTAGAGGACGCCTACATCATCCCGATGACGACGGGCTCAGGCACTGCCCTCGGCGTGAGCTCGACGCTAACAATTGACCCCGAGGTCCGAGCCATACTGGACCTGGCCGTACCTGCTGAAGGCTATGTCATCGCCGCAGGGGAACAGGTCAACGTCGTGACCGCAGTATCAATCCCCGCCGATGTCCGCCAGGGAACTGCATCGGGAATTGATGTGCGCTATGAAGAGTGGCCAGACATCAACGTCACTGACGCGCGAATTAAAATGACCATGACGAAAGATTCGTGTCCCTGACCCTCAACCACGAAGGTCAAAGCCCAGATCCAGGCAGTCCTCGTTGACCCGTTCCCGCCACATCGACGTCACTGGGGCGCCATGCGGCGTCCGGGCAATGCGAATGGACTTATTAATGGGGTCCCCGTTCCCGTGGAAGGGGCCCAAGCTACTGCATGCTGCTTCCGGAGTGGACCGGGCTTCAGAATCGGCGGTTATTCTCGGGCCCGGGCGCCCCAGCACCTCGTAGTCGGAGTGGGTCGTTCGACTCTATCCAGATGTTGCCGGGGCACCATACGTTGACTCAGATATAAGCGATATTCGCCAGAGATTTTTTGTAGAGGGAACCTATGGAAGAGTCACCGTCCCCGGCACCGAAACGGGGAGCGTACCGTCGACAGCTGTGGGGCGCCCTGCTGGGTGCGCTGGCTGGGATCGCACTGGGGCCACCGTCTACCTGCAGTTAGCGCCGGTGCCGGAAGCAAGCTCCAGGCTGACAAGACAGGCGGCGTCGAGTGCATCTTCGCCGTCACAGCGACCGAACATCCGGGCAGGTAGCCAAGCGTCAGTCTAGGAGTGTTGAAGCAAGCGGCTAAGCAGCTTCCTTTATGCCAGCTTCCTTGATGCAGTCCTCGCAAAAGACTTCGTCAACCAATTCACCGCAACACTGGCAGCTGTGATCCATGTTTGTCATGAAAAGACACTACGAGGCCCCGTCGGTCGCGTCACGAGTAGGCGATACTCGTCTTTCAACCCTCGAGATACAAGTAGCCAGGCCACTCGGCGACGTCGCGAGAGCGAGAACCGCTGCGCCAGGTTTCCTGGCCTATGGTTAGTCATCGGGTCCTCAGGCCGCGCCCGATATTTCGGAAGTTTCCGGTGTGGCAAGTCCACCGCGACCCAATGCTAGGCGTCGCGGCGGAACAACCGGAGAAGAGTATTTTTTATCATCTGGATAGGAAGCTTGCACATGAGTGATACTGGAATGACCGCCACCGGCGTCGACGATTTCAGCGGACTAAGGGCAGTATTCGTCAACTGCACCTTGAAGCGCAGCCCGGAGTTGAGCCATACCTCGGGTCTCATCAGCCTCAGCGCCGACCTGATGCGGGGGAACGGGGTGGAAGTTGAAATTGTGCGCCCCATCGATCACCCAGTGGCGACAGGGGTCTACCCTGACATGACAAGTCACGGCTGGGAGGAAGACGCCTGGCCCGCGATCTTCAAGAAGATCGAACGAGCCGACATTCTTGTTCTCGCGGGTCCTATCTGGCTCGGAGACAACAGCTCGGTGATGAAACAGATCATTGAGCGGCTCTATGCGATGTCAGGGATGACGAACTCCCGCGGGCAGTATCTCTATTACGGAAAGGTCGGCGGCGCACTAGTCACCGGAAACGAGGACGGTGTGAAGCATTGCGCAATGAATATTCTCTATAGCCTTCAGCACATCGGCCTGACCATACCACCGGGAGCGGATGCGGGCTGGATCGGAGAGGTGGGGCCCGGTCCCAGTTATTTGGATGAGGGCTCGGGCGGACCGGAGAACGATTTCACTAATCGCAACACCACGTTCATGACCTGGAACCTGCTTCATATGGCACGCATATTGAAAACGGCGGGTGGTATTCCAGCTTGGGGCAACCTTCCCAAGGCATGGAGTAACGGCAACAGGTTTGGTTTGGAAGCTAACCCGGAGTATAGGTAGGCCCCGCCGGAACCAACGGCAGGGCCCACCTGGATTTAGAGGCTTGGAGCCGCTGGGATGTCCAGATCGGTCTCTACGAGGTGGTTGAAATAGTTAGTGAATAGGTTCAACGCCACATGGGTGGACAGTTCTGTTAGTTCCACGTCGGTCCACCCAGCCTCCAAAGCGGATTCCCAGTCCGCGTCCTTCACCGCACCCTTGTTTGCGGTGGCTTGGCGGGTCAACTCCAGCAGGGTCGCGAGTTTGTCATCGAAGTCGATCTCGCCCTGACGGATCGCGATGGTTTGGTCCAGGCTGAGACCGGCAGACGTGGCTCCCATGGTGTGCGCGGACTGGCAATAGGTGCATTCGTCCACATTGCCGACCACCAGCGCGATGGCTTCCCTGGTACGGGCATCGAAGGTCCCATAGTCGCCGATTACCTGTTGGAGCGCCACATAGGACTGGAGTACAACTGGGGAGTGTGCCATTGCGCCGTGGATGTTGAGGACTTTTCCGAATTTCTGATCGAGGGCGCCGAGTTCATTGCGGCTCTCCCCCGGGGCGGTTTCAGGGGTATGGACGGTAATACGGGTCATGAGTATTCCTTCTGTCGTTGGGATTGTTGGGAATTTCTTCCGGTGTGGTGCGGGCGTTCGTCAGCATGACACTCGAGGCCGCGGCGAGGTGTCGGAATAGGACTCAAAAGGTAGCGCGGGAGATGCCGCGCAGTCCGTCGACGTTCTCGATGATGATCCGGCCCCTGCCTTGTTTGATCAGGTTCCGGGTGGCGAAGTCCGACATGGTTTTGCTGGTTGCCTCACGTGTTGCGCCGAGTAGTCCTGCCAGTTGTTCGTGGGTCAGCTTTATCGAAGTCGAATGTGTGAATCGGCTGCGGGGGGCTGCTTCGGCGAGTTTGAGCAGGGTTGCTGCGGTGCGGGCGGAGAGTGGGCGGAGTGCCATGTCGGTGAGGCGTTCCTCCAGCCTTGCCACCTGCTCGCCAAGGAGGCGGGAGATCTTCACTGCCAGTTTCGGGTTGGAGAGGAAATGATCCTCCACGTCAGCAGCGCTCAGTTGACACACAGTTGATTCTTCGAGAGCTTCGGCATAGTTGTCGTACATCTGCATGCCCATGAGGAGCATCTCACCAAACACGGCTCCCGGTTCCAGGATGGCAATGGTGAGTGTTCGTCCGTCCTCGGCAACCCGGAAGATCCGGATTCGTCCGGCTTTGAGGATGAACAGGGCGCTGACTGGTTGGCTCTGGCTGAAGACAAGTTCACCACCGTGAAAGAGCCGGGGCGGGGACACCCGGTCAAGTTCCGCCAGGTCTTCGGCGGTGAGGTCAGCGAAGAGTTCGACTGCGTTCAGGCAGCTGAAGGGCTCTCCAGTCTCGGCCAAAGGCTCATTCTCCTGTTCGTGTGGTGCCCACGCTTTCGTGGGCAGGGTGGTCGCGGACAGAATCGTGGTCGAGCATGCTACGTTCAGCCTTGGCGTCGTCACCGGCGGCGTCGGATGACCATCGCCGCGACCAATCCCAGAATAAGCCCATAGACCACATGACCCATCAGTGAGGCGCCGGAGGCTGGGTCTAGGGTGAAAGTTGGCATACCCATCATCGCCGGCATAATTAGAAGCGGTCCGAGCACCCACCACACCATTCCGTAGACGGCGCCCACGACGGCGCTGATCACCGGACTTCTCTTCAACAGTCCAGCGCCCGGTATTGTCAACGCAAGTCCGATCAGCACCGAGATCGTAAGGTGAACGACGAATCCTATAGCCGCCGACGTGGAACCGACCAGTGAGGCAATCATCGGCAGCATGCCCATCACCGCCATCAGGAGCCCGAAGGCGATCCCGCCAGCAAGGCCCCCGATCAATCCAGCCATCAACCGGGTCACCATGGAGGTGCTGGTTGCGGCTGTGTGCCCTTTCGCCGTCGCAGTGCTGTGTGCCGAATTCATGTCAGTTTTCCTTTCCAGTCGCCGATATACAACGACCGTAGACCGCGTCGGACTGATAGTTCTGCAATCTGGGACACAGTAGGGCCACGACTCCGAGGCTAGGGTGAACTAAGGTCTACTTCCTTCGTCCTGACGCTTGGCGGAATCGCCGTTGTGCTTTTGGTTCTGCGGCTGCTATCACCTGGGCTGCCGGTGAGGCGGTTCGCCCAGCGGCTGACCATTGTGGATCTCGTGCTGACGCTTCTGGGCGTTCTGGGACTGATCCTGCACTGTGCATCAATGTTCTTTAGCGCGGTGGTTGCCTCGTTGCCCGGCACCGACGGCGCGATCAGCCAGATCAATTCGATGGGCACGGCTAGCATGATCTGGTACTTGGTTCCAGCACTGTTGGTCCTCGCCGGATTACGTCGGCAGCATTGGGCCGCGCTGGTGTTGCTGGCAGGATCACTGCTGGCAGTAGGGGGCACCATGTACAACGGCACCGCACTGGCCACTCATCTGGTGACCATCTTCGCTGCGGGCGTGGTGATCGCCAGTATTGTTTTTCTTCTCAGCATGCCACCCTGGCGCCGCGCTGCCGGCTCGCCCAATATCCGGACAGCCGGCGCTACCGGGTGACGGCCCATCCGCACCCGTCGGTGGGACGCAAACCGATGGACCGTCCAACGGCTACCCCGGGGTCTCCCGGGACCTCGACGGTGAGCGTCTCCGATGGTCCGCTCTCTCCTGAGAGAGCAATGTGGACCAGTGTGTGGGCGCCCAGCGATTTCAGCGCCGTCACGCATCCCGTGGCCGTTCCGTCTCCTGGCGCGACGATCCTGATTGCTTCCTGACGCACGGTCAGGAAAGCGGGGCCATTGACCAATCCGGGCTGCACTGCGATTCGGCCGAGCGCCGAGTGGTGGACGTCTCCAATCAGCTCGCCCGGCACCGCGTTGAGGCCTCCCAGGATTCGGTTGACTGCCAGCGTTGCAGGTTGGTAGTGCAGTTGCGCCACCGGCCCGTGCTGAAGGATCCTCCCGTTGTCCAGGACCGCGATCGAATCCGCAAGAGCCGACGCTTCCCGTCGGTCGTGGGTGACCAGAACAATCGTGGGGGCAAGTTCGGTGCGGATATCCTCCACCAGCAAATGCATATCCTCCCGCAAACGGGAATCGAGGGAACTGAATGGTTCATCGAGCAAGAGAATGCGGGGGTTTCTCGCCAGCGCGCGGGCCAACGCGACGCGTTGCTCCTGTCCTCCTGAGAGTCTTCCTGGTGAACGGTGCGCAACTGCCGACAGATGGACGAGTTCCAGGTACGACATGGCATGCTGGCGCGCTGCCTTGCGTGATTGTCCCGCCATCCTGGCCGAGAATGCCACGTTATCCACCACCGTCAAGTGGGGAAAGAGCAGCGGTTTCTGGAACACCAGCGCAATGCCCCGCTGTTCCGATGGAACGCCGTTGACGTTCTCGCCATCCACCAGGACCTGCCCGGAGGATGACTGGTCCAGCCCGGCGGCGATCCGCAAGAGGGTTGACTTCCCGCTGCCGGAGGCCCCCAGCAGGGCAACGCAGCATGACGGTTCAACCGTCAGTGATACCTGATGGAGCACCTCCGTGTTCCCAAAAGACCGTGAGATGCTGGCGAACTCGAGGCTGGAACTCACTGTCGCCCCCTTACCCGGGCGGGCAGGGTAAGTCCTGCCAGCAGGATCAGCGGGGGCACGATGATGGTCAGGGAAAGCGCTGCGGTGAGCTGTTCGTTTCCGGTGGCAGACGCAGCTGATCCGAGCAGCATCGGGAGAGTGCGCAATTGTCCTCCTCCGATGAGCAAGGTGGCGATGTAGTCGCCCCAGCCGACAAGAAAGGCCAGAAAGAAGGCCCGGGCGGCTGCGCTGGCCAGCAGCGGGTAGCGAACGGTCCGTGCGGCCTGGCCGGGGGAGGCGCCGAGTGAACGTGCCACCTCCTCGAAGCGCTGGTCGTAGCTTGCCAGTGCGCTGCGGAACATGAAAGCAGTGTAGGGCAGTGCCGTCACCACCAACACCAGGATGACACCGAAGGTCGGCGAAACGTAGAGGCGCAGGAGGGCAACATTGCTTCCCATGACCAAGGCGAACGGCGGAATGGCCAAGGGCGCAAGCAGAACGAACTCGACGGCCCGGCCTGGAACAGCAGGCAGTCCGCGGACGGCAACGGCTCCCAGATAGCCCAACGGAGTCGCGATCATTGCAACCCCGAACCCGAGGGAAAGCGACGAGGCTGCGGCCCGGGCCGTGTCGGGGGTGATGAGGGCGCTGAACCCCTGGAGCGAGTACGACGACGGCAGGACGGCTGGTGCGCGCCATTGACCGGCAATGGACCATAGAAATACCGGCGCCATTGGCAGCACGATCCATAGGATGAGCAGGAATCCCAGGATGAGCTGCATCGGGAACCCGCCAGGAAGGGTCCGGCGCATCGACGCCGACGCCGGCTGCAATGTTGGGATCACCGCAGGCTCCTGAAGCGCCGCAGTAAGAAGACCACTGCGAGTATTGCCACTGCGCTGACGGCAACAGTGACCAGTGCGGTTGCCATCGCCTGGGGACGGGCTGCGAGATCCACCGAACCAAACAGCCGGACGGCCCGCACAGGAAGCGGCTCCGGTGATACGGGTCCCAGCAGCCATGCGGCTTCGTAGGAGCCGAGGGTATAGACAAAAACGATGACAGCTGAGATCGCCAGGGAAGGCACAGCCAGCGGGAGGACCACCCTCAGGATGCGCTGGCCCGCTGTCGCTCCGAGGGTTGCGGCGGCGTCACACAAATCACCCACGGAACGCGAAATACTTCCAAGCACCACCAAGGCCACAAACGCAGACTCCTTCCACGCATACTCCGCGATGACAGCCAGGAACCCGGGTCCGGCAACCAGCGCAGGAAAGGAGTCAGGCATCCCGAGCAGGCGGTCAAGAAATCCGCTGTCAGAGAGGAGCAACCCAATAGCCCCGGCGCCGATCAGGTGGGGGATGGGAATGGTCGCGGCGCTCAATGTCTCGACTAGTCGCCCCATCCGCGGCATGGTGAGGACATAGGCGGCGAGCACAAAACCAACGGCCAGGGAGAGCACTGTGGAGATCGACGCTATGTAGACGGAGGCGAGGCCTGAACGGACCAGTGTCTGGACGTCGCCGGTCCAGGCATCCCCGCTGAGCTGGGGAGGGCCAATAAACGGCATCAGACCGAGACTTTGGAGTGCAGCGGCGACAAGCGAAACGGCAAGGACGACGACGATGGGGAGCACCGCCGGCAGCGCGAGGAGCGCCGCGTGGCCGGTGCCCGGCGTCATTCGGCTAGTCATGGCGCGGACGCGATATCCTGCCGCCAGGCCTCATCCAGCGCCGGAACCCACTCAGCTGCCAGCTCGCCGTGAGTATTGCGGGAGAGCTCCTCATAGTCAGGCACAATCGGTGATTCAGGGAGCCTCTCGAATAGGCTTTGTTGAGCAGGGGAAAGCAGTTCGGTATCAAGCACGGTGAACTGACCCCACATGTCCAAGTCCGCCTTTGCCGCTTGCTGTTCGGGGGAGAGCGCAATGTTGGCGACGACCATGGCCCCGGCGGCATCCGCGGCATTCACCGGCAGCGCGAGGAAGCTTGCGTTGCCGACAGTGCCTTCCTCCAGCGTGAGGACCTTCGTCGACGGCGGCAGGGCACCTGACGCCACCAGCTCGGTCAGGGTGGCAGGGCCGTAGGTCATGGCTATGTCCACCTCACCATTGGCGAAGAGCGTGTTCAGGGCTTGCTCGTCACGTGGGTAGGTGTCACCTTCTCTCCAGAGCGACGGCGCCAGGTCCCTAAGCGCTTGAAGTGCCGCGGGCGCATGGTCGTCGAAGGCCTGCTCGCTGTAGGTGAGCGGGACCTGGTCAGCGCCGCCGGCTGCACTGACCATGACTTCGCGCAGGAACACACTGCCGGTGAAGTCCGGTGGTCCCGGATAGGTGAACCTGCCCGGATTCGCTTCGGCCCAGTCCAGGATGCCCTGGAGCGAGGTCGGCGGGTCGGCGATGGCGTCCGAGTTGTAGAAAAAGGTGAACTGCGCTTTATGCCAGGGCGCTTCACAACCATCGACTGGTGCCCCAAAATCGTCGAGAAGCAACGGATCGTCCGGGTCGGTGAACTGCATGTTCGGCAAAAGGTCGGTCCATCCACACCGCCAAGCACCTGCTTGCCGTCCGGTGCTGAAAGTGGGACCGTTGGCCCACACCAGGTCCACCGAACCGTCGTCGCGCCCTGCCTGCAGTTCGCTCAGCACGCGATTCAGCGCGTCGGGGGTGTCCGCGATGGGAACACGGCGGAGGGTGATTCCCTGCTCCCGCACTGCGGGAGCGAGGGTTTCGTCGACATAGGCGTTGCCTTTCGCATCTCCTCCGAACATCCACAGATCAACCGTCTGACCATCCGCTGCAGAAAGAACCTCGCCGAAGCTGTCAAACTGCTCGGTCGGCTCGATGGCCGCCCCTGAGCAGGACGTGAGGAACAGAGCGAGGATAGCGGTCACTGGCAGCAGGGCAGGACGACGGCGCGCTTGAGGGGCAAAAAAGCGGTGCATCAGTCATCCTTCGAAGGTCGGATCTGTAGATTCAAGTATCGTCGATACCAGCCCGATGCCCGAACAGACACCTGAACAGCGGATTGCCCATCACCATGCAGGAAGAACACGCGCACGGCCGCCCCCGGTTCCTGACCCCGATCCGCAGGGCAGTGCTCCTTGCCCTGCTCATCGCGGCAGCAACGATCACGATGCTTGGCCTACCCATTCCGCCTGTCGATGACATGCGAGAGCTGGTCCAACGCTCTGGCTGGTGGGCGCCGGTGGGATTCCTGGCTGGGTATGCTGCACTGACCCTCGCCCCCCTTCCCAAGAATGTCCTCTCGATCGCTGCCGGAGTGCTGTTCGGCTTCGGACCGGGACTGGTGATCGTCTACTGTGCAGCCATGCTCGGAGCCTCCGCGGCGTTCTGGCTTGGACGTGCGCTCGGCAGGGAAGCCGTCGAAAAATTCACCGGTACCCGGGTTGCGAAGGTTGACGCCATCCTGAGTACACGAGGATTCATGGCGGTCGTCGGGGCTCGGCTCATCCCCGTTCTACCCTTTACCGCCATCAACTATTCGGCGGGGCTCACTGCGCTGGGGTGGTGGCCCTACCTGCTTGGGACCATGATCGGTATCCTGCCCGGAACTGTGAGTTATCTGGCGCTCGGCGCTTTTGGTCTCGAGTTTGGCTGGCCAGCGCAGCTGGCACTGGCGCTCCTGGGCGCGCTGACACTTGCCGGAGCGATTGTCGCTTTGCGGTCCCGGCAGAAAAGCGGTAGATCAGATGTTTGACGCCCGGCTGCGGCCACGCTTGGCACCCCTGCTGAACCGGGCGGCGTCCACGCTCGACGTGCCGTGGATCAGCCCAAACCGCCTCACCGGCCTGAACCTGCTGCTCGGGCTGGCCAGCGCCGGATTCGCCGCCGCCCAATGGTGGGTTCCTGCCCTCGCTGCGTGGTTACTGTGCCGGCTGGCGGACGGTCTCGACGGCCCGCTAGCCCGACGTCGGGCGCTACGTCCTGGATCCACCGGCGACGGCGGGCAGGGTGGGTTCTGGGATATTTCGGCTGATTTCGTGGTGTACGGAGCAACTGTCATCGGAGTCGCTGTTGGAGCCAGCGCAGGCTTTGAGGCCCCCTGGCTCCCCTTTCTGCTCGTATTGTTTGCCTACTACATCAATGGCAGCGTCTTTCTGGCGTTTTCCTCGATTGCGGAGAAGAACGGTCGGCAGATCGATGACGGGCGCTCGTTGTCCTTTCTCGACGGTCTGGCTGAAGGAGCGGAGACAGTGCTGGTCCACAGCCTCTGGCTGCTGTTTCCAGCCGTGGCGTGGCAGATTGCTCTGGTGTGGGGGGCATTGGTCATGGTCAGCGCAGTTCAGCGAATTATCGTTGGCTATCGGACGCTGGGCTGACCTACATCGGATCCGCGTCTAGTCAGCATTGCGGAGATGCTTCATTCTGTCGCCGCGCCACCGGTTGATCCCTGCCAGGGCCCTCACCGCTACCTTTGCCACAGGTGACTCCAGGCCCGTCCGCGCGTGGGCAACTGCTGCGTTCCACAGCGAATCGTTGTGAGTGGGGTAGGGGTGGGTGACGCTCGCAAGGGTTCGGGTACTCAGACCCTGGTGTACCGCGAGCGTAAGCTCCGCAAGGGACTCTCCGGCCCGCGGACCGACAATTGTTCCACCCAGAATCCTCCCGCCTTTGCCCACGATAATCCTGGTGAATCCGGCGGTCCGCCCTTCAGCGATCGCTCGATCAGAGTCGGAGTGCTGAATGGTCGACACCGAGTGTTCTGTGGCGGTTGCCTCAGTCACACCGACGGCGGCAACCTCGGGTGAGGTAAAGGTGACGCGCGGGCGGACAGTGCTCACGCTGCGGCGAAGCCCGAGAATCGCGTTGGACGCTGCGGTGCTCGCGTGCACCCCCGCAAGGTGGGTGAAGTCCGGATAGGGGGTCACATCACCAGCGGCCCAGATCGTCGGATTCGATGTTCGCATGGCCGAATTCACCGCCACATAGCCTGAGGGGTCGCAGTGGACGCCGACAGAATCCAGGCCGATACCCTCAGTTCTGGCCTTCCTCCCCGCGGCTACAAGAATTACATCAGCGTCGAACGTCTGCCCATCAGTCGTATGGACGACTGTGGCATCGCCAGTGCTGACCCTGGCGGCGCCGCTGTTTTCGACAACTTTGACACCGTCATCGAGAAGACTGTCGCGGACGTGGGCAACGGCGTCGCGGTCTTCCTTGGGGAGGATCTCGGAGCGTGCCAGAATCACAACTGAGGAACCGAGACGCGCAAAAGCTTGCCCTAGCTCGCAGGCGATGGGCCCGCCCCCAATAATGACAAGGCGCTCAGGAAGGTGCGGGAGATCCCAGACCGTCTCCGAGGTAACCACGGCCGGCGCTTCCGCCAACCCGGGAATGTCAGGAAGTGCCGGAGCGCTGCCGGTGGCGATCAGTGCTCGGCGGAAGCGAACCTTTTTGCCATTTACTTCAGCGACGCCCTGTCCGGTGAAGCGGGCAGCGCCGGAGAGTACTGTGACACCCACCTTTTCCAATGATTCCGCGGAGTCGGCCGGTTCAATCGTCCTAATGGCAGCTGAAATACGGTTGCGGATTGCTGCGAACGTGGCATCACGTTCTGTGCCGCCCTGCCTCGCCGCCTTGGCAGCAGATAGCAGGGTCTTGGAGGGGACGCAGCCGGTCCACAGGCAATCCCCACCTGTGCGGCTGGATTCCACGAGCACAGTGTGACCGCCCAGGCGGGCTGCGGTTTTCGCGCCGACAAGACCAGCTGTTCCGCCGCCAATCACCAAGAGATCGTAGACTTCGCTGCTCTGTTCCATGGGGTGCCTACCTTATTCTCTTCTGTTGTGGAGCTTTCCTAAGCCTAAGCTGTAACTAACACCATCGCCGCAGGTCGCGGGGGAGAGAACATCACGGAGTGATCCCGATCGCCAAGTACACCACCGCCGCCCGCTTCTATGATGTGGTGTCCGCGGAGTATCCCGTCTACGCAGCTGGCCGCACACTGGGCATCGAGATGTTCGGTCTTGCACCCGGCTCGCAGGTGCTCGACCTCGGGTGTGGAACCGGACTGAACTTTAGCCGGCTGCAGCGGATCATCGGGCCGCGCGGGAGAATCATCGGAGTTGACCGGAGCCCGGACATGCTCGCGCAGGCTCGCAGGCGCGCCGAACGTCACTCCTGGGCGAACGTTGTTCTTCTCGAAGCTGACGCAACCACCCTCGTTCCCCACGAGGTCGCGGATCAGATCACCAGCTCGGGAGCCGCTCCCCACTCGGACGCGGCCCTAGCGACCTACACGCTCTCACTGATGGCTGATTGGGAGTCCGCCTGGGCCAATATGCTCCATCTGGTCAAACCTGGCGCGGTCATGGGAGTGGTGGACATGCAGAAACCGTCTGGTTTGTTCACTGCCATGACCCCGTTGGCAAGGGCGGCATGCTGGTTGGGTGGGTCCGACATCGACGCACATCCCTGGACAGCAGTCGAACGCGATTGCTTCGAGGTGAGGGCAGCAGCCGCACGCGGGGAGCACCTTCAGATCCGGGTAGGGAATCGTCCCGGTAGCCGATTGCAGCCACCCAGATAGCGCGAGGCTATCGTTGTGTGTTGTGGTGGTGGCCACCGCGGTACGCTGGGCAACCACGCAGCACACTGAAGTGCTTACGCCGATGGAGGCACCTATGGTTCTGGACTTTCTGAGAGAACTGGAAGCACGCACCAGGCCGGTGCACCCGGAGTCCCGTGCGGCGATGCAAGCCCGGTGGGATGCCCTCCCGGAGCATGTCAAAACCCCGAACCAGCTGCTGGGCCGCAGCGCTGTCGGGTGCGAGGGGACCCACGGTGTCTTCCCCAAATGTAACCTCACCTGCTCTCCGTGCTACCACTCAGCGGAGGCTAATCAGGTGCGCGTGGACGGTCAGCACACCCTTCGTGAGGTGGCACGGCAGATGGAGTACCTTCGACAAGTACGTGGACCACGGGCCCATGCGCAGCTCATCGGAGGTGAGGTAAGCCTGCTCAAGCCGGATGACCATGCGGCAGCAATTGAAGTGATGCGAGCGAACGGCCGCGAACCGATGTCGATGACCCATGGTGATTTTGATTATGCCTACCTGCTGGCAGTAGTTCTCGCACCGGACGGCGTGCCCCGCTTCGATCGGGTGTCCTTCGCGGCTCATTTTGATTCCTTGATGAGGGGACGGCGCGGTGCCGTCCGGCCCCGTAGCGAGGCCGAGCTTGAACCCTTCCGGCAAAAGTTCGCAGGAATGTTCGAGGATCTCCGGCGGGATCATGGGGTGAGCTCCTACCTCGCGCACAACATGACGGTGACGCCGTCGAACCTTGGCGAAGTGGCTGAGGTAACCCGTTCGGTGCTTGCCATGCCTTACAACATGCTGTCCTTTCAGCCTGCTGCATTCATGGGGGACGAGCGCAGGTGGAAGGAAGATTTCGACGACGTCAGCATCGACGACGTGTGGGAGCGGGTCGAGGAGGGCGCGGGGCAGAAACTCCCATGGCAGGGCACGCAGTTCGGCGACCCGCGTTGTAACCGCTACACGATAGGAGTTTCCGCGTCGGGTACGTTTGCGGCTGTCATAGACCCCGCAGACTCAGCCGACCTTGCCGCGCGCGACCGCCTGTTGAACCATCACGGTGGCATGTATTTCGGCGGTCAAGCCCGCTGGGTGCTCGCAGCCCGTATTCTGCGCGCCGTGTTGCGGTACCCGCTCGACGTGTTTGTCCTTGCCGGGCTCGGCAGGCGAATGATCAGTCGAACCGGCGGAGTCCGGGCGCTGTGGCGTGCCTGGCGGAGCAAAAGCCTCGGTGTCAGAACATTCGTTGTGCACAACTTCATGGATTCCGACGTCGTTGCGCCGGCGTGGGCGCTGATGGAGCAGGGCAAGGTCAGCGACGATCCTCCGGTGCGCGAAGCGCAGGAACGGCTCGGAGCCTGCATGTACACCATGAGCCACCCCCAGACGGGTCAGCTGGTACCCGCCTGCACGCAGCACTCGGTCCTGGACCCCGCCGAGAACAGGGAACTGCGCACCTTACTCCCGTTGAGAGTCAAAAACGGGTGATCGGTGCGGGCCGAAGAACCTCCGGGAGGGTGTCAGCTACGGCCGGGCGACTTCCTCGGGGCCAACGGCTGGTGTTGTCTCGGGGGTCGCCGTGATCTCTTCGGACTGCTCTGGCGACGTGTCTGCCTCGCAGCCGAGAGCCGGCTTGGAGGGGTCGTCGCTCCCGGTTCCGTCGCCGCTCTCGTCGGCCGTTCCGTGACCATCGGCTGAACCGTCGATATCTGCAGGCGCCGGTTCAGGCTCTGGCGCCGGAAGCGGTGAAGGGGCGGGGGCGGGGGCGGGAACTGGATCGTTCCCAGTCTCTGCGCCGGATC
>NZ_KI914743.1:22651-27863 GCF_000520515.1 Arthrobacter sp. H20 | reverse complement strand
TCGAGGCCACCTGGTCCCAAGCCACCGTTCAAACGTGCGTAGTCCACCTGATCCGAGCCTCGATGCGGTTCGTATCCTACGGTGACCGCAAGGCCGTCGCGGCGCTGCTGCGTCCCATTTACACCGCAGCCGACGAAGACGCTGCCCTTACGGCGTTGGGAACCTTCGCCGACTCCAAGCTGGGCAGGAAATACCCGGCCGCGATCAACACCTGGGAGAACGCTTGGGAACGGTTCATCCCGTTCCTGGCGTTCGGACCCGCCCTGCGCAAAGTCATCTATACCACCAACAGCATCGAGTCGCTGAACTACCAGCTGCGCAAAATCATCAAAAACCGGGGTCATTTCCCCAACGACGCGGCAGCGATCAAGCTGCTCTGGCTGGCCATCATGAACATCGAAGACAAGCGAGCCCGCGAACGCGCCAAGGAAGCGCGAACCCCCAAGGGTCAACCCCGTAAGGCCTCCGGACGCCTCGTCGAAGGCAGCGTCGTCCAAGGCTGGAAAGCCGCCCTCAGCGAGCTCACACTCGTCCATCCCGACCGCATCAACCCCTACCTCTAAACCATGAAATCTGGATCACCTACACAGAAAACTTGACAAGCTCGATCGACTCGGGGTGCAAGCGCTCCCGCACCCGACGGCACGTGGCCTTCAGCCGGGGCGACGTCAGCTGCGCACCGCTTTTCAACACGTCACCTTCGTAGCCGGGTACGACATCGGCCGGCACGGTGAGAGCTTCATCAACAATCACCAGGGCTTGCCGGACCGAGAGCACTCCCATGCCGAGGCATTGGAGGGTTTTCGGGAGGTCCTCGACCAGGGCCAGGCTCTGGCCTAACAGCCGGTGCGCTGCCCGCCCCGAGAGATTCAGCAACGGCGCCAACTCCTCAGCCGACAAAGTCAATCCCAGCCCGCTGCCCACGCCCGAACGGGCGCCGGGCCCAGAAGCAACACGGACGGCGTGGCCCTGCACCTCGCCATGCAACGCCGCAACCAACTCCGCCTGCCGGGCAGCGACCCACGACATCAACCGGTCCGCCGCCACCAACAGATCAGCAGTGCAAGGCACTCCCCGGGTCGTCTGCGCCCCGGCGGGCTGCGGCAGCAGCAGACCCACCAGCGATTCCGGGCCAGCCACCTCCACGACGGTGACCGGGGTGTTCCCAGCAAACCGATACGAACGGGACCCGTCCTGCTGTTTCATACCCCCATCACATCACCCCCCACCGACAGTTTCAGGGCCAGCAAGAGAACACGAGAGACATCCAGATTACGCCCACAGCGAACACCGGGATCAATCTTTTCACGTCCCGGAAGAAGGTGTCCACGGGGTTCGAACGCCGTCGTTCTCGCAGTATGGGCTACTCGCGGCTTTCCCCGCGAGGCACCCGCAATCGACCATTTTCCGCCCGCCAACCGGCTCTGCCAATTCCACGGTCAGCTGGACCAAGTCGTTGCTGGGACAGTCCCTCCGCCCGAACAACCTATCCGAGTCACGTTCACCCGGAAACTTGTTGAACCGGCGACACCTCCTCGCCCTTCGGTAGTCGCCAGATTGCCGAAGCTGACGGTTCACTCACGGCCCAGCGCACGCAGTCGTCCTCGCCGCAGTTCGTCGCGGGAACTGCATTTAGGCCCAGACAGACGCCGTCGACCAGAGTCCGGTCTCCAACGGGTTCGGTGAGGTTGACCGTCACCGGGACCGGAACGCCACAGCCCCCTAGCAGTACAGCACCGGTGAGCGCTCCGAAAACCAGAAGATACCGAGTCCTGTGCCTCATTCGCCACCTCAGCCCTCGTCGATCTCCCAATCCACCCGCCTGCCGACCACTATCCTCCTCGCCCAACATGAGGCAAGGATCATCCAATTGAGCTGCTGTCAGTCTCCGTGCCTATGCTTGAGTTACCGCCCGGTACACAACCGAAAGGACCGTGTAGAAATGGCTCATAGAGTCCAAGCCGTAGTTGTCAGGAAACAGAACTCACCAGTCAGCATCGAAACCATCCTTGTGCCGGATCCCGGCCCGGGTGAAGCACTGGTTGATATCATCACCTGCGGCGTCTGCCACACTGACCTGCACTATAAGCAGGGTGGCATCAGCGACGATTACCCGTTTCTGCTCGGCCACGAGGCAACCGGTGTGGTCAGCGCCGTCGGACCTGATGTCACTGAGGTAGAACCAGGCGACCGGGTCATTCTCAACTGGCGCGCGGTGTGCGGCGAATGCCGGGCCTGTCGTCGCGGCGAATCCCAGTACTGCTTCAATACCCACAACGCCACCCAGAAGATGACGCTTGAGGACGGGACCGAACTCACCGCGGCGTTGGGAATCGGCGCCTTTGCAGAAAAGACCCTCGTGGCCGCCGGCCAGTGCACCAAGGTAGATCCTGATGCGGATGCGGCGGCCGTCGGCCTTCTGGGTTGCGGTGTCATGGCAGGCATCGGCGCCGCCATCAACACCGGCAACGTTCGCCGCGGCGATTCGGTAGCGGTCATCGGCTGCGGCGGCGTGGGCAGCGCTGCCATCGCCGGTGCCAAGCTCGCGGGTGCGACGACGATCATCGCCGTCGACATCGACGACCGGAAGCTCGAAGCCACCAGAAAGCTTGGAGCGACCCACACGGTCAACTCCAAGAACGAGGACGCGGTTGAGGCAATCCAGGCCCTGACTGACGGCAACGGAGCCAACGTGGTGATTGACGCCGTCGGGCGCCCCGAAACATATAAGCAGGCCTTCTACGCCCGAGACCTCGCCGGCACCGTGGTGCTGGTCGGCGTTCCCACTCCCGATATGACTCTTGAGCTCCCCCTTCTCGATGTGTTCGGGCGCGGCGGCTCACTCAAGTCCTCCTGGTACGGCGACTGCCTGCCCTCCAGGGACTTCCCGATGCTGGTTAGCCACTACCGGCAGGGCAACCTCGACCTCGACGCCTTCGTCACTGAACGCATCGCGCTGGACCAGGTCGAAGCCGCGTTCGACAAGATGCACGACGGCTCAGTCCTTCGTTCGGTGGTGGAACTATAATGGCTGTGCGCGTTGAACACCTGCTCACCAGCGGTACCTTCTCCCTCGATGGCGGAACCTGGGACGTGGACAACAACGTCTGGATCATCGGTGACGACAGTGAATGCATTGTCATCGACCCGGCCCACAACGCCGCCGCAGTCATCGAGCAGATCAATGGCCGGCAGGTCCGGGCCATCTTGCTCACCCACGGGCACGACGACCACATCCGCGCCGTCGGCGAGGTATACGACGCCGTCCGGGCGCCCATCCATCTCCACCCCGCCGACCGGATGCTGTGGGACCAGATCTACCCTGACCCAGCGCCAGACCAGGACATCAACGACGGCGATGAGTTCACTGTAGGAGGCGTCACCCTGAAGGCGTTGCACACCCCGGGGCACTCCCCAGGCTCAGTGAGCTTCTATCTGGCTGAAGCGGGCACCGTCTTCACCGGCGACACCCTGTTCCAGGGCGGTCCTGGCGCGACTGGGCGGTCCTTCAGCGACTTCCCGACCATCATCGAATCCATCCGCGACCGCCTCCTCGGCCTTCCGGCTGACACGGTGGTGCGCCCGGGACATGGCGATTCGACGACCGTCGGAGCCGAAGCACCAGCACTTGATGACTGGATTGCCCGCGGCCACTAGGCCAGGCGGGTTACCACCAGGACGGGACAGTCCTGCGGCCTGACCAAGCAACGGGACCGTCCCGCCTGTCGGTCGATCTACAGGCCCTCGAACATATCGTTGAGCACCGGATCGCCAGGACTCCTTGGCGGCCAGGCAACGACGAAGAACTCGCGACCCACTGACCTGCGCCAGTTGGCTGCGGTGCGGGTAGGGTCCGAGATCACGTGCAGTTGGCTACGGTGCTGCGACAGCCCAGCGATGATCCTGTCGGCCACAGTGGTCGTGTCGACCTCCAACCCGATGGTCTCATCGGGCACGCCACGCAGGTGATAGACCCGGGAAGGGTCCCAGACATCCTTGCCACCGCGCAACCGTGCAGCGTTCCACCGCTCAAATGTTGAGGCCTTCATGGCGCCGTGGAGCAGCCTGCGGAACCCGGTATCGGCAGCCACGCGGACTCGGTGAAACGCCGCATCGGTGGCCTGGCCCACCGCAATATGGTCCGGATGTCCCGTAATGCCGTCCGGTCCGAAGGTAGCCACCACGTCGGGGTGTTCCTCCTCGAGGAGCAGGGCAATCCGCCCGACAAGTGCCTCGCTGGGAACACCGGCTAGTTTTCCGTCCGCATAATCCAGCCAGACGTGCCTGTCAGGCGTTCGTCCGAGGGCGCGCCAGGCGTTGCGGCACTCTCCCCGCCGCACCGCGCCGAGGGACTCCCGGGTGGCCGGAAAACCCGGTGGGATCTCCCCCGCCGCTCCATCGGTGGCGTGCACGAGGGTGAACCGGAAACCTGGATCATCCGCATGGAGAGCCACACTTCCCGCCAGTCCATAGGCGTCGTCGTCCGGGTGAGCGACCACCAGCATCACCGATGTACTCGGGGCCGTAGCTGATGCCAAGATCTTCGCCTCCTGCCCCGGAAATGACCGGCTTCTGACGGTTCTGGCAGCTAGGATACGCCCGGCCGTGAACCGCAGGAAGCCCCGGCGGGCATTGTCAACATATATCCAGAGCGCCGGTAGGCGGCAAGAACTGCGTCTTCCACGGCTCCCACAGTGATTCCCGGAACCAGGTCATTGGCGGCGCCAGCGGTCCCCGGGTCCCAATCCAAACCCATCGCGGCATAGGTAGACGTCAGCACCCCACGGATCGGCGCCGAGTCCTCGACCACCACCACCGACGAGAAGAGCCAGGCCCCGGCGACAACCCGTTGGGCGGTTCCCACCAGCTTGACCCGCCGTCCGTGGTCGCCGGTTCCATGCACGCTGTATTCGCCGGGACAGTACTCCCCCTGGATTTCGCCCATTGCAGCTGACACTCCTGCGGCGCGCAGCGCATCGGCGAAGAGCTCACCAAACCCGGCGAACCGGTTCCGGGACCCCGCAACGGCGTCAGTCTGCGGTTCGACGTGATCGATCACCAGGCAACCGCGATGGTACGCCGCAGCCCTCCCGCCCGCCCTGCGGACCAGCGGCTCAAACCCGTGCCCGCGAGCGGCGTCCTCGGCAGCGGGAAAGCCGGGCAGCCTGGTGTCACGCTGTCCGAAGGCCAGCGTGGGCTCGGGCCGGTACAC
>NZ_KI914743.1:17753-22551 GCF_000520515.1 Arthrobacter sp. H20 | reverse complement strand
CGGTCCCCGGCAGCAACAGCGCGGAGAAGGCTGATTCCCTCAGCAAGGTCTGCAGCGGCGCCGGCAGAGGCCCCACCGCACACCACAAACAGGTCAATACCGCTCATCTAGGTTACGCTCCTGTTCATGGTCTTCCTGCAGTTTCTGGTTGCCGCAGCGACATTTCTGTTGCTGGACTCCATCTGGCTCAAATCGATGAGCGGCTTCTACCGTCTGCAACTCGGCGACCAGCTCGCCAACAAACCCAATTTTCTCTACGCCGGTGCGTTCTACCTAATTTATATAACCGGGATCGTGCTGTTCGCCCTCCGGCCAGCTTTGGCCGCCGAGTCATGGGTGGCAGCACTCGGCTACGGCGGTGCGCTGGGCTTCTTCGCCTACGCCACCTACGACCTGACCAACGCGTCGACCCTGAAACGGTGGCCAGCGGTCCTTGTTGCGGTCGACTTGGCCTGGGGCACAGCACTAACCGCCCTGATCACCCTCGTGACATTCCTGGTGTTCATATGAGCCGATTCATTCGCGATGCAGCGGTTGTGGCCGCATTCTTCCTCCTGTTCGATATCCCGTGGCTATTCGCCATGGCAGGCACTTACCGGGGCTGGATTGGCCCTCTCATGGCCGAGGACACAGCCGTGGGCTACGCAGTGGTGTTTTACCTCGCCTACTCATCGGCGGCCTGCTGGCTAGCCGTCCGGCCGGCACCTGAAAAGGGCAGCTTGAAGGCTGCTGCAGTGTCAGGTGCTGTCCTCGGTTTCGCCGCCTACGGCACCTATGGCTTCACCAACGCCGCAACCCTTCGCGACTGGCCGGCGCAGATGCTGCTCATCGATACCATCTGGGGCACCCTGCTGACCGCAGGCATTTCAGCGGCGTCCTACGCCACGATCCAACGACTCAACCGGCGGCCAACACATCCGGCTCACGATCGCGGCACCTAGCCGCCGCGAGTCCTGTTTCCAGATGGGACACTTATCTGGTGACGCCACATACCCCCCAGCTTTCCCGACGCTCAGCGGCCCCTGAGCCCCGCACCCTCGTCGACATCCTCTCTGCCACTGCAGACTCGTTTCCCGACGCCTCGGCGCTCGACGACGGCACCACCAGTCTCAGCTACGCCGACCTGTTGGTTCGGGTAAAGGACATGGGGAAAGACCTCCATCTGGCAGGACTTGGCGCAGGTGACCGGATCGGGATCCGCATTCCCTCCGGAACCGCCGAGCTCTACATAGCCATCCTTGCTGTCCTGCTGATCGGCGCGGCCTACGTGCCGGTAGACGCCGATGACCCCGACGAGCGCGCCAAATTGGTCTTCTCAGAAGCGGGGGTGGCCGGAATCATCAGGGCTGGTCGCGAGCCGGTGGTCAAGAAAGGCCGGAACGCGCCGTTTTCCTCACCGCGGCTGCCGGGCCCCGACGATGACGCCTGGATCATCTTCACCTCCGGCTCCACCGGAACGCCCAAGGGCGTGGCGGTCACTCACCGCTCCGCAGCAGCGTTTGTCGATGCGGAGGCGCGGTTGTTCCTCCAGAGCGAACCGGCGGGACCCACCGACCGTGTGCTCGCTGGACTCTCGGTTGGATTCGACGCGTCCTGCGAAGAAATGTGGCTGGCCTGGCGCACTGGAGCCTGCCTGGTGCCAGCCCCGCGTGCGCTCGTCCGGTCCGGCGTGGACCTGGGTCCATGGCTCATCACTCATGGCATCACCATGGTCTCAACAGTTCCGACCCTTGCAGCACTCTGGCCAGTGGAGTCCCTTGAAGCAGTCAGGCTGCTCATCTTCGGCGGAGAAGCCTGCCCACCCGAGCTCGCAGCACGGCTAGCCACCGACGATCGGGAGCTGTGGAACACCTACGGCCCCACCGAGACTACAGTCGTCGCCTGCGCAGCTCTCCTGGGTGGTCCAGGTCCGGTTCGTATTGGCCTCCCGTTGGATGGCTGGGACCTCGCCGTCGTCGATCCCGCAGGGGTCCCGGTGGCTGTCGGAGAGGTCGGGGAGCTGATCATCGGCGGGGTCGGACTGGCACGGTATCTCGACCCGAAGAAAGACAGGGAAAAGTACGCTCCCCTGCCGTCACTGGGCTGGGACCGCGCCTACCGCAGCGGTGACCTGGTCAGGTTTGACCCTGCCGGACTCGAATTCATGGGACGGGCGGACGACCAGGTCAAGCTCGGCGGCAGGCGCATTGAACTCGGCGAGGTCGATGCCGCGCTGCAGTCCCTACCCGGAGTGGCTGGCGCAGCTGCAGCGGTACAAAAAACCTCCGCCGGCAACCAGATCCTGATCGGCTACCTGGTGGCATCGGGGGCGCCGCTCGACCTGCCGGCCCTGCGGTCCCAGCTCGCTGGGTCGCTTCCCGCCGCGTTGATCCCCCTGCTGAGCGAGACCGGTTCGCTCCCCACCAAAACCAGCGGGAAGGTGGACCGGTCAGCGCTACCGTGGCCTCTGGCCAACGCAAACGACGACGACGTGTCGCAGCTCAATCCCGAGGCTCAGTGGGTTGTGGACCAGTGGACAGCCGTGCTTGGCCTTCCGGCGTCGGGATTGGACGCCGACTTCTTCGCCCACGGCGGCGGTAGCCTCTCAGCCGCGCAGCTCGTCTCCGCCCTGAGGAAACGGTACCCAACTGTCACTGTTGCTGACATCTACGCGCACCCGCGGGTCGGGGCCTTGATCGACATGGTGCGGAACTCAGAACCCGCCGGCGGCACCGTCAGGGTTGAACGAACCGTTGCCCGCACCACGCGCAAGGCGCAGGTCTTCCAGACGCTGATGGGGATCCCGCTTCACGTGCTCGTGGGTATGCGCTGGCTGACCTACCTGATGATCATCAACCAGGTGCTGTCAGCGGCCGGGGTCTCTGCGGCCCCTCTCCTGTCCTGGTGGTGGATCCTGGCCAGCTGGACAGTATTCGTCAGCCCGCTCGGGAGGATGGGCATCTCGGTGGCCGCAGCTCGGATTCTGCTGCGCGGCGTCCTGCCAGGAAGCTACCCCCGCAGCGGGAGGGTGCATCTGAAGCTCTGGCTCGCGGAACAGATTGCCGACATGGCAGCTGCGGTGAGCCTGGCCAGTGCGCCCTGGGTCACCTATTACGCCAGGGCGCTGGGCGCAAAGATCGGGCGCGACGTCGATCTGCACTCGGTCCCGCCGGTCACCGGGATGCTCAACCTCGGCAGTGGTACCTCGGTCGAACCGGAGGTAGACCTCTCCGGCTGGTGGATCGACGGCGATCTGGTGCACATCGGCCGAATCAGCGTCGGCAAACGGGCTGTAATCGGCACCAGAAGCACTCTCATGCCCGGCGCCCGGGTCGGCGCCGACTCCCAGGTTGCTCCCGGTTCGGCGGTTCTGGGCAGGGTCCGTCCCGGACAACAGTACGCCGGATCCCCTGCGACTCGGATCGGCAAGGCCAAACCAATCTGGCCCGATGCCCCGCCGTCGTCGCACTCCGTGAGCATCAGCTTCCCTGCGTTCGCCGCAGCCTCGGGAGTACTCGCCGGGATCCCCTATCTGGCGGCCGCAATAGCGGCGTTACCAATTCTTGCCGCACTGCGCGGCACCTCATCCCTCTCCGGCGCCCTGCCACAGCTCGCCTGGTCTGTGCCCATCGCGGGTCTGCTCTGGTTTGTGGCAACCATGCTCCTCATTCTGGTCGCCGTGCGGACCCTCGGGATCGGACTGCGGGAAGGGTATCACCGGGTCCGCAGCCGGGTGGGGTGGCAGGTCTGGGCAACCGAACGGGTCCTCGATCTTGCCCGTGAGCTTCTCTTCCCGTTGTACGCGAGTCTTTTCACCCCGACCTGGCTGAGGCTACTGGGTGCCTCGGTAGGCAAGAACGTTGAGATATCGACAGTGCTCCTGGTCCCGAAAATGACCACCATCGGCGACGGGGCGTTCCTCGCCGACGACACCATGGTGGCCTCCTATGAACTCGGTGGGGGTTGGATGAAGGTAGCTCCAGCGAAAATCGGGAAGCGGGCCTTCCTCGGGAATTCGGGCATGACTGCCGCTGGCCGCCGGGTGCCGAAGAACTCGCTGGTGGCGGTGCTCTCGGCCACCCCGGCCAAGGCAAAAGCTGGCACCTCCTGGCTCGGAAGTCCCCCGGTCCGGTTACGTCGCACCCAGATGGATGCCGACCAGGCACTCACGTTCACCCCTCCACGGCGGCTGAAAGCGGCACGGGGCGCCTGGGAGGTCTGCCGGCTCGCAGCGACACTCTTGACTGTGGTGATCGCCGTGCTGGTACTCGTTGGGCTGGATGCACTAGCCGGACAGTGGGGCTACCCGGCCGCGGCGCTGCTGGGCTGGCTGGTGATGATGACTGCTGGAGCATTGGCCGCAGGAAGCGCGGTGGCAGTCAAGTGGCTGCTGGTCGGCCGGATCAAGGCCGGTGAGCATCCCCTCTGGAGTTCGTTCATCTGGCGGAACGAAGTAGTTGACGCCTTCATCGAAACCGTTACCGCTCAGTGGTTTGCCCGGGCTGCCAGCGGTACCCCAGCCGTCGTCTGGTGGTTAAGGGCGCTGGGAGCGAACATCGGCCACGGCGTGTGGTGCGAAAGCTATTGGCTGCCGGAGGCGGACCTGGTGACCCTCGGGGACAGCAGCACTGTGAACCGTGGATGCGTCATCCAGACTCACCTGTTTCACGATCGGGTGATGTCCATGGACACCGTAACCTTGGAAGATGGCGCAACTATGGGACCGCACGGCGTGATACTTCCTGCTGCCCGCCTCGACCGGGGATCAACCGTCGGACCGGCTTCGCTGGTGATGCGCGGCGAGACGGTCCCGGCGGGA
>NZ_KI914743.1:0-17653 GCF_000520515.1 Arthrobacter sp. H20 | reverse complement strand
ATTGGATCGGTAATCCGGTGAGCCCCTGGAAACGACCGGCAACCACTGCTGAGGCGATCAGCCCGGCGGTCGCGCGATGAAGCAGGCTATCCGCGGCGTAGCTGCTCGCAGCGTTCAGCTGCCTGATCCGTACACGCCTGGGCACGGATCAGCGCACTGGACGGCTCTGCACTACGACCTCGATCTGGACTACCGGTTGGCGAGCAACAGGTTGGCGGCCCGCGCCGTCGTCACTGGCCGCGCCGCCGGAGCCGCCTCCCAACTGCTGCGCACTATCGAACTGGATCTCGTGGGGCTGAAGGTCACTAAAGTGAGCCTCAGGGGCGGCCGGATCCTCCGCTTCAGTGCCAGGGGTTCACGGCTGGTGGTGACCCCGAGTGCGCCGATCAGCGGCTCTCAGGAGTTCACTCTTGAGATCAGGTACAGCGGTAACCCCACGCCCACCAGGAGTACCTGGGGCGAGGTGGGGTGGGAGGAATTGACCGACGGCGTCCTCGTCGCCGGGCAGCCAACGGGCGGGCCTTCCTGGTTCCCCTGCAATGACCATCCCAGCCAGAAGGCCACCTACCGGATGGCGGTGACCACCGACACTAACTACCGTGCCATCTGCAACGGCCAGCTGGTTTCCCACACACCCAAGGCCAGTCGTGGAACCTGGGTCTATGACCAACCGGAGCCAATGGCCACCTACCTTGCGACGGTGCAGATCGGGAGATACCAGCTCGACCGTTCAGGGGCAGGCCTCGTTCCGCAGTTCAGTGCAGCGCCGGTCGGGTTGCGCGACGCCACGCGTCGGGCGCTTGTCCGCCAGCCCGAAATGATGAGCGCCTTCGCTGACCTCTTTGGGCCCTACCCTTTTGAGACGTATACGGTGGTGGTCGCCGATGATGTGCTTGAAATCCCTCTGGAGGCGCAGTCACTGTCAATCCTTGGTCGCAACCATCTGGGCTCTGACTGGGAGTCACAGCGGCTCATCGCCCACGAGCTATCCCACCAGTGGTTCGGCAACTCGTTGACAATCGACTCCTGGCGGGATATCTGGCTGCACGAGGGGTTCGCCTGCTACGCCGAATGGTTGTGGTCCGAAAAGTCTGGAGCACTCTCCTCGGCGCAACGCGCAACCGAGGCCTGGCGCCTGCTGGCCGCCGAACCCCAGGACCTCGCGATCGGCGATCCCGGGGCAGCGGACATGTTCGACGATCGGGTCTACAAGCGTGGCGCGCTGGCGCTGCATGCCCTCAGGGCGGCCACCGGTGACCACCTCTTTTTCGCTGTCCTTCGCGAATGGACTACACGGTTCAGGCACGGCAGTGTCAGCACTGCCGACCTGATCGATCTTGCACAGGAACTGTGCGGCGGGGTCAGGGGCTTCGACGCCGCAGCCCTGCTGGAGCCTTGGCTGTACCAAACCGCGCTGCCGAACCTGCCCCCGCCCCGGCCGGTGAGCTAGTCAGTCGGTGACAGTGACTCCCCGCCAGAAGGCCACGTGGTCGCGGATGTTCTCCGCTTTGGCCTTCGGCTCGGGGTACGTCCAGGCGGCGTCATCGTTCCTGTCGCCGTCGACGGTGATCGAGAAGTAGCTGGCCGTTCCCTTCCACGGGCAGCTGGTGCTCATCGCACTAGCGGTCAGGTACTCGGCCTTGACTGAGTCCTTGGGAAAGTAGTGGTTCCCCTCGACCATTACCGTCTCATCCGACTCCGCGATAACCGCGTTGTTCCACACTGCCTTTGCCATGGTGCTGGCCTTTCGTTTTGGGTGACCGGAGCGGGCACTCTGTACATCCCAACGTTTGTGTCCGCCCGAGAATTCCGTGAAAGCTCCCAGACCGGGGGCTTAGCGTCCGCCGTCGACCTGCCGACTACGCTGCTCCTGACCCGGACCGCCGTAGGGGTAATCGGATACCTCGGGGGCGCTGATGGCGCTGAGGCGGTCAATCTCCTCAATTGACAGTGCCAGGGCATCCGCGCCCAGGTTATCGGCGAGCTGGTCGGTGTTTCGTGCGCCGAGGATCACCGAGGTGACTGCTGGCTGCTGGGCTACCCAGGCAAGGGCGACCCGCGACGCTGTGACCTCGCGCTCAGCCGCGATCTCGACGACGACGTCGATGATGCTCCAGGTACGCTCCTTGGAATTTCGTTCCTTCCAGGCCTCCATGCCGCGCTCCGGGTTCTCTCCGAGCCGGGTCTCCCCGGTGGGCGAGGTGTCCCGCTCATACTTTCCGGTCAGCCAACCGCCGCCCAGGGGCGACCAGGGCAGGAGGCCGATGTCGGCGTCGAGCGCTGCCGGAACGATTTCCAACTCGATCTCGCGGACCAGCAGGCTGTACTGGGGCTGCAGGGTGACCGGTGCGTTCCAGCCGTGTGCCTTGGCAAGCCAGACAGCCTTGGTCAGCTGCCAGCCTGAGTAGTTGGAGAACCCGTAGTACCCGATTTTCCCGCTCCGGATCGAGTCTTCGAGGAAGCTCAGTGTCTCCTCAAGCGGGGTGAGCGGATCCCACGAGTGCACCTGGTAAAGGTCAAGGTGCTCGACCCCCAGACGGGTCAGGGACTCGTCGAGGGCACGGCGGAGGTGGCGGCGGGACAAGCCAATGTCGTTGACTCCGTCGCCCATCGGAAACCGGCCCTTCGATGCCAGGACCATCTGGTCACGCTCGGTAGGGTTCTTTGCCAGCCAGGATCCGATGATCTCCTCGGAGGCGCCACGCGTGTAGACGTCGGCAGTGTCAATGAAGTTTCCACCGGCCGCGGCGTAGGCGCTCAGGATTTGGTGGGAGGTGGCTTCATCGGCCTCGGCGCCGAAGGTCATGGTGCCTAGTGCGTACGCCGAGACCGCTGTCCCGCTGTTTCCAAGCTTCCGGTACTCCATAGTGATGCTCCTTTGTATCGATAGGTCCAACTCGGATCAACACTAGTTGCTCTGCTACAGCTTCCGGATGGTGAGGATCTGCTCGGCACGCCCAAAGGGCCCTGTCGTGTCATGCAGCACAGCCGACGTCAGCCCAATGCCGTCGGTCCCAAAACTGACACTCGTTTCCAGTCCGAGCCACTCCCCCTGTGGTTCGCGGTACAGATGGACCTGCAAATCCAGATTGGGGAACATCCAGCTGCCGGGCCCCGGCGGAACGCGCGCGGACACGCCGTTGGCCGTATCGATCAAGCCGATCAACCTCACCAGGTCGGCAGTCGGAATACCTTCGACCATCTGGTGCGGCGTGCGAATCCAGACCCGCCCCCGGCCGGGGCGGTGCCCCTGTACTACCCGAAACTCCAACGACTCGATGTATCCGCCGGGCCAGGCGGTCATCTCCGAAAAGGGGCCGGCCTGATCGGGGCCGGGCATCGGCGTGTCCTCGATCGCCGCTACCTCAGCGCTGTCTGCCTTGGCCAACCGCCAGGCTTTAGCCCTGATTACCGTGCGTCCTCCGGACACCATCTCAGCTTCGAGCAGTTCGATGGTTTTGCCAGGCCGAATGACTTTGACAAGCACGTCGAAGGTTCCTCCCGGAATCATGCCGAGGATATCGAAACTGAGCCGAGCCATCCGCAAATCGGGTCGGGGGCTGCACCGCTCAAGACAATGAGCCAGCAGGCCAGCCGCCGGCGCCATGTGCTGTTCCTCAGGATTCCAGGCACCCTGCGCGTGGATAGTCGATTCGAAACTGTCCTCACCGAGCGACCGGTAGTAGGAATCTGGCATGGTTAAACCCCCGATGTGGTCAGATGGTGTTTGGATGGTGGTGCCCGACGTCGGAAGCGGCCGGTCCATTGCGCGCCCAGTGACGGGCGCGCAATGGGTTAGCGCCGGTTGAGGAAGCTGCGGATCTTGGAACCGATCCCTCCGCCTGCTCCACCTGAGCGACCGGTTCCTGCGCCTGTGGCTGAACCCGTACGGCCGCCAGTGGTGCCACGGTTGCCGCTAGCCAGTCGTCCAACTGCGTTCTTGATCGTGTTACTCAGGCCCATTGACTACTCCTTTGGTGGGTGGCCAGCGGTGCCGCCGACTCGCCTCCGACTCTACGCGGTCGGCCCCCTCGCTGCTTGGCGCAACGAGCTGCCTAGTTCCGGCCTGGCCACTGCCATCTCCTCAAGGACCCGTGCCACTGCTTCACCAGCGATGTCTGCAGCACCCCTGTTCCGACCCGGTGCGGTGGCTGCCCGCGCGCGGCGCACAAAGCCATCCCAATCGCCACCACCGTGCGCAGCGGCCGCAGCGGAGACAGCAGCGCCGCGCGGCTCAGCCAGTGATCACCGTCGGCCGCCCATCGGTCGAGGACGACTACGGCACGATCAGCGTCCCGTGGGCCAAGCCGATCGATCAGGGGACCGACAACATCCAGGGCTAGCGGATCAACCAACTCCCGTCTGCTGGCCTGACGCAGGAACCCCTCCAGCCGGGTCAGATCGGTCACCCGCAGGAGGTCAAGTTTCGACTGGAGCACCACGATGGCCGCCAGCCGGCGCTCGAAGATGGGGAGGCTCCATAGCTCGGAACTGAGCGCCAGCACGGCGTCGTGATCCAGCTCTCGGTGCCGACGCAACGCATCGCGGACGGTCCCGCGGACAGCACCCACCGTTGAACCGTAGAACTGGAGCCCATCACTGCCCCGGTCCTCGGCCCGTTCCCACGATGCCTCACGCTGCAATGCGGCGTCCACAAACTCCCCTGCATCGCTCATTCGTCTATTGTTTACCGACTTCCGAACACAGTCGAACGCCACAGGCGTGTCCCCAGGCTGCTGAGCGGTAGGGTCGTTCGGTATAGTGAGCTATCTCTATGGTTCACCGACTGCAAAAGGTGCTGGTCTGACTGCGTACGAAACCGGGGTCCTCTGATGACCCCAGCCATTGTTGTTCTATACATCTAAGTCCTGAGCAGAGTTTCGGCCGTGAATTCACACCGGCCAGTGGCGGGAGGTCATTGAAGTGACCATCACGCTACTCACCCTTTTACTCGGCATCATCATCATTCTGGCCATTATCGCCGCCAACGGCTATTTCGTAGCCCAGGAATTCGCCTACATGTCAGTCGACAGGACCAAACTCGCCGTGCTCGCCGACGGCGGCGACGTCGCTGCCCAACGGGCGCTCAAAGTCACCCGCCGGACGTCCTTCATGCTGTCCGGCGCCCAACTGGGCATCACAGTGACAGGCTTGCTGGTCGGGTATGTGGCTGAACCGCTGGTGGGTGAATCGCTGGGCATCCTCCTCGGCGGAGCCGGGGTACCGATGGCACTCGGCATCTCGATTGGCACAGTTCTGGCTCTGGTTCTCGCAGTGGTCGTCCAGATGATTTTTGGCGAGCTGTACCCGAAGAACCTGGCGATCGCCAACCCAGAACCACTCGCCCGGGGATTGGCGCGATCAACCACGATCTACCTCGCCGCTTTCGGCTGGTTGATCACTGTCTTCGACCGCTCGGCGAACGCCCTGCTGCGGCTCGTCCGCGTCGAGCCCGTTCACGACGTCGATATCACTGCGACTGCCAAAGACCTCGACAGGATCGTTGCCGACTCCCGCCAGAGTGGTGACCTGCCCGCGGAGCTGTCGATGCTCATCGACCGGATCCTCGACTTTCCGGATCGGGACGTCGAGCACGCAATGATTCCGCGGTCCCAAGTCGGCACAGTCGGCCCACAGGCAACTGTTGGTGAGGTCCGCATCCTGATGGCGGATGCGCACACCCGGTATCCGGTGGTGTCAGAGACCGAGGAGCCCCTCGGCGTCGTGCAGCTCGCCGACATTCTGCCATCGACAGTCAGCGACGACTCCCTGGTGACCACCGTCATGCGCCCACCACTGGTGCTGCCAACACTGATGTCCCTACCCGACGCGCTTCAACAGCTAACACGATCGCGCAACGAGCTTGCCTGCGTCATTGACGAATATGGCGGCTTTACCGGGGTCATCACCGTCGAGGACATGGCCGAGGAACTCGTCGGTGAGCTCACCGACGAACACGACGAGGAAGCGCCGCCGACGATCGCATCCGAACAGGACTTCATCTGGCGCATGAGCGGCGATGTTCACGTTGACGAGGTTGAGCGCGCGATCGGGCGCGAACTGCCCCTTGGCGACTACGAGACTATCTCCGGAGTCCTGATTGCCGCCCGGGGGCAGCTGCCCACCGTCGGTGAGACAGTCACCGTCGAACTGCCGGACGATCCCCGGGACCTCATCCAGGATGAGCCGGTCCGCCGGGTGCTCGACGTCGAAATCCTCCAGGTTGCACGCCACGTGCCCAGTGAGTTGCTCGTGCGGCTCGTCGAGGTTACCACCACTGAGGAAGGCACCCGATGACAGATCCGCTGACCGTGTCTCTAGTAACAGTGCTGCTCATCGTTCTCAGCGCATTGTTCGTTGTGATCGAGTTTTCACTGCTGGGTGCGCGCGGATACCGCCTTGAAGCCGAGGCCGCTACCAACCGCTCAGCTCGCGCCGCATTGCGTGGCATCAACGAGCTCACCATCATGCTCGCGGGAGCCCAACTGGGGATTACCGCCTGCACGTTCGTCCTCGGCGCCATCACCAAACCGGCAGTTGACGCCTGGCTCGGTCCTGTTCTCGGGTCGTGGGGCATCCCCGCTGGCATCGCTGGTGGAACTGCGTTCGCCCTGTCGCTGCTGTTCGTGACCTTCCTTCACCTGGTGGTCGGGGAGATGGCGCCGAAATCGTGGGCGATTGCCCACCCGGAGCGGTCAGCCAAGCTCATTGGGCTGCCTTCCCGGGGCTTCATTTGGCTCGTCCGGCCCCTGTTGGTCTGGGTCAACTCCATCGCCAACCGGCTGGTGGCAGCCAGCGGGGTCACCCCGGTGGGCCGGGCCGCAGTTGGCGGCCTCGATGCCAGTTCCATTCGTCACCTGGTGGAGCACTCAGCGGCGTCGGGCGCTCTGGATGCGTCCTTCGAGACTCAGCTGTCCGGTGCGCTCGAGCTGGAGACGCTCACCGTGCGCTCCCTGATCGCCCCCAACGGCTCACCCACGGTTGTCCCTGACAGCGCGACTGTGGCAGACGTGCAGGAGGCAGCGGCACAATCCAAGCACCTCCGTATCCTGGTCCGGAGCACCGAGGGCGAGGCGCCGGGTGTCATCCACGTCAGGGACACCCTCCTCGAACCCGCTGACCGTGCGGTACGCGAGCTGGCAGGACCCGCGTTCCTGCTCGACGCCGACGTGCCGGTCTATGAGGCCCTCGCCCAGATCCGCAGTGCGAGCGTCCAGTTCGCAGCGGTAATGGACAAGGGAGAGTTCATCGGCGTGATCACTCTCTCGGACGTGATGCGACGGGTCCTTCCCATGTCACTGTCTTCAGCGAAGTAGCCCAGGTAACGGCTGGCCGCTGAGTCCTAGGAGTGGAAGACTTCCACTTGGTCCTGGGCTTCGGCGGCCAGCCGCTTTAACACCAGCTTGTCTGCGGCCGAAAATTCGCCCGGTCGATCATCAATGATGCACAGCGTACCGATCGGCCAACCGCCTGGGCCACGCAGCGTATGCCCGGCATAGAACCGGATGTGGGGCTTCAGCTGGACCAGCGGATTGTCTCTGAACGTGTCATCGGCCAGGGCATCGCGCACCACGAGCACTTCCTCGCTGCGGATGGTCTGGGCACAGAAGGAGGTCCGGCGTGGGCCATTGCTGCCGATCGGCCCAGTCACCGATTTGATGAACTGACGGTGTTGCCCGATCAGCGCGATTGAGGACGAACTCACACCAAACGTTGCCTGCGCCTCCCGCGTGATCCGGTCGAAGCGTTCATCGGGCGGGGAATCCATCAGACGGGTTTGGTTAAGTGACCGCAGGCGCAGCGATTCGGGCCGGTCCAGCGGGAACAGGTCCGCCGAGGCAGTCGTGAACCGTCTCAGCGCCTGGTCAGTCCAACTCCCGAAGCTGCTGTCAGTGGGGACTCCGGAGGCGAGCGACAGGGTGTCGGTGGTGTACGCAGCACGGCGAACGGGCGAGTCATCGTTGTCTAGGATCTCGTTGATCGCATGCGCGGCCATGTCCCGTTCGAACGCGTCGAGTTGCAGCAGTCCGTGAAGGTACGCCGTGAACTCGACGGCGTCGCAGGTTCCACCAATGGTGGTGTAGTTCTCCCAGATGGCGTCGGTGGTGACCCCCGAGCTCAGCGCGGCAAGGCGCGCAAACCATTGCTGCAGGTAGGGATTCATGTCAAACCTTCTTGTGCTGCTCACCGAGAGTGGGAGTCGTAACCGTCGGCTTCCATCGCATCGCGGAGACGGATGAGCCCCGACTGGATCCGCGACTTGGCTGTGGGCAGTTTGATCTTGAGCGTCTCAGCGACTTCAACGTAGGTCAATCCACCGTAGTAGGCGAGGCTAATGGCCTCCGTCTGGCGTTCCGTGAGAAATCCAAGGCACTTCTTGACGCTTTCGGACATCAGCGTGTGGTGAACAGTCTCCTCGACGCTGTCCGGCCGGACAGCGGCCGCGCGGAAACTATAGGCGGCATCACGCCCAATTGAGCTTTGCTCACTACGTACCCTGTCGACCGCCCGGCGGTGAGCCAGCGTGAAGATCCAGCTTTGCGGCGATCCTCGATCGGCGTCGAACTGGCCAGCCGATGTCCACAGCAGCAGATAGACCTCCTGCACTACTTCAGCGGCTATCGCTGCGTTCTTGATCACCCGTAGCACCAGGCCGTACACCCGTTTGGCGGTCTGCTCATACAGGCAAGCGAACGCTGACTTGTCCCCGTCAGCGGTCCGAAGAAGCAGTTCAGCCAGGGCCGGATCGCCGGCCAGATCCTGAGCCGACGAATCAACTGGGCTAAGCGAACTGCGGTGTGACATGAAACCTGCCTCGCCATTCGGTGGGTGTTAGGTCGCCCAATCAGCGCGAGAGCTCTGCGGCGCCCCACACCGTCCGAACTATGCCACCGACAGCAAGGTCCCGCAACACCGGGAGCCCGTCCGGGAATGGTCCGTCCTGAACTGCAACGCTAGGCGAGCGAGAGGAAAAGCTTTTCGAGTTCCTTTTTGTCCATGGTGGAGTCCTCACTGCTGAGGCACTGTTCCAGCCCGGTAGCGATGATCGCGAACCCCGCGCGGTCAAGAGCTTTGGAGACTGCTGCCAACTGGGTGATGACGTCCTTGCAGTCCTGACCCCCCTCAAGCATGCGTGTGACGGCGGCCAACTGGCCCTGGGCGCGCTTGAGGCGGTTGATGACCGGGGTCAGCTCTGAGGTGTCGAGTTGCATGGTGTCTCCAAGGTGGGGGTGGTCCCCTCACTATACCCTACGGGGTGTTTTGCAAGCTCCCCCATGAAGGCGCTGGACTAACATCGCGGCCCTAGATCGCGATACTTGGCC
Source organism: Arthrobacter sp. H20 (assembly GCF_000520515.1). Taxonomy (GTDB): domain Bacteria; phylum Actinomycetota; class Actinomycetes; order Actinomycetales; family Micrococcaceae; genus Arthrobacter_D. The sequence continues at coordinate 8,330 of NZ_KI914743.1, read as the reverse complement.
GTTCTCCTGATGAGGAGCTCGTCAATGGGTGCCCCGGAAACCGCTGATAGCTCGTATTCGATTGCTGCGCCCATCCGCAGGCAGAACGCTTTGGCTTCGTTGGCCGCGTCGTCGCGCTCGTCAACCACGTGATCGACCAGCCCGTTGACGTGGAGCGACGCGACGTTGACCCCTTGTGACTCCGACAACGCCGGCGCAAAAGCGGTGCTCCGGTGCATGATGGCAGAAGCCCCTTCGGGTGGCAGCGGCGACAACCAGGCGTGGTGGGCGGCGATGGTGCGGTCGGCGGGGAGGAGCGCTAACGCTCCCCCGCCGGCGCCCTGGCCCAGCAGTACCGACACGGTGGGCGACTGCAGCCCAATGAGATCGTACAGCGACCGCGCGATTTCTCCTGCGAGGCCGCCTTCCTCTGCCTCTTTGGACAGGGCCGCACCAGCAGTATCAATGACAGTCAGCAGTGGCAGCCCAAGTTCTTCTGCCAGTTTCATTCCGCGGCGTGCCTCACGCAGCGAGGCGGGCCCCATGGCGCTTTCCGGCGCGGACCGGGACCGATTGTGACCGAGCACCACACAGGACTGGTTGCCGAAGCGGGCCAGGGCCAGCTGCAGACCAGGGTCCTTCTCACCCTGACCGGTGCCGTTGAGCGGCAAAACGTCCTGCGCTGCCCAGCTGAGCAGCCGCCGCAGGTCCGGACGGAGCCGGTTGCGGGATATCTCGATGGACGACCAGGCGTCGACGTTGGCCGGCACGACGTCGAGGGTTGCCGGCGGTGCCGCTGGCGCGGCGGCCTGTTGGGTCAGCACGTTCAGTGCCCGGTCGACTATTTCGGACAGCTGCTCGGGCGGGACTACCGCATCGATGAGTCCCTTGTCGTACAGGTTCTCAGAGACCTGCACGTTCGCAGGGAACTCGCTGCCGTAGAGGGCCTCGTAGACCCTGGGCCCGAGGAACCCCAGCAGCGCGCCGGGTTCGGCGACAGTCACGTGGCCGAGTGAGCCCCAGGAGGCCATCACCCCGCCCGTCGTCGGGTGCCGCAGATACACCAGGTAGGGCAACCGGGCTCGCCGATGGGTGCGGACAGCAGCCGAAATCTTCACCATCGAGAGGAAAGCGAGTGTTCCCTCCTGCATCCTGGTGCCACCGGATGCGGGGCCAGCCAGCAGCGGGAGGAGTTCACGCGTGGCGCGCTCCACGGCGTCGACAATCCGGTCGGCGGCGGCCAATCCGATGGAGCCGGCAAGGAACCGGAATTCGGACACAATCACTGCGACCCGGCGGCCACGGATCAGACCCTCACCGGTGATCACAGACTCGTCCACACCGCTCTTCTGACGAGCAGCCTCAAGCTCCCGCTCGTACCCGGCGTCGGCATGGTGGCCCGTGACAGGCTCGTCCCAGGAGACGAACGTGCCTGGATCAAGAACCACATCGATCAGTTCCGCCGCCGTCAGGTGGCGCGCCTGCTGGGCCTGCGCCACGCTACGCGTCCTTGGCCAGCGCGTCGTCCAGCCAACGCCGAATATCGGCGCCGTCCTGGTCCAACAGCGGCGGGGCTGTGTGCGAGGAGTTGGTCGTCTCGTTCTCGGTGCCGTCAAAGAATCGCAGCGGCGGGCCGGGCAGGCTGACCTTGCCGAGCAACTGGTGCTCGACGTCGATCAGCAGGCCCTGCGATTTCACCTGCTCCCACTCGTACACCTCATCGAGTGAGCGGACCTTGCCCGCCGGGATTCCCGCCTCATTCAGCTTTGCGAGCAGGGGCTCGGACTGGTAGTCACCGAACGCCTTCTCGATTTCTCCGATCAGCAGGGAGCGGTTTCGCACCCGGTCACCGTTGCTGGCGAACTCTGCGCGGTCGGCATCGATCCCGAATGTCATGGCAAATTTCTGCCACAGCTTTTCGCTGCCGACGCTGATCTGCACCTTTCCGGCCTGGCAACTGAAGAGACCGTACGGAGCGATCGACGGGTGATGATTGCCCTGGGCCTTCGGAACCTCTCCGGCGACAGTAGTTCTGGTGCCCTGAAAAGCGTGGACCCCGATCAGCGCCGCGAGCAGCGAGGTGCGCACCACTTGACCCTTGCCGGTCTTCTCCCGTTCCAGCAGAGCCGCCAGCGCGCCGTACGCGCCGTACATCCCCGACAGGAGGTCAGCAATCGGCACGCCGACGCGCTGCGGGTCATCCGGGCCGGGCCCGGTGAGCGACATCAGGCCGGCCTCGCCCTGCAGGATCTGGTCGTATCCGCTCCTGCTGGACTCAGGACCGTCATGCCCAAAGCCGGTGATGGAAAGGATGACCAGCCGAGGGTTCAGCTGATGCATCGCCTCGGTGGAGAACCCGAGGCGGTCCAGGACGCCCGGGCGGAAGTTTTCGACGACGACGTCGGCCCGTTCCAGCAGGGCGGTCAGGATCGCCTTGCCGTCGTCGCTCTTCAAGTCCAGGGCGATAGATTCCTTGTTCCTGTTGCAGGACAGGAAGTAGGTGGCCTGGGGGTTATCTTCGGGGCCCACGAAGGGTGGGCCCCAGCCACGGGTGTCATCGCCGGAACCGGGGTTCTCCACTTTGATCACGCGGGCACCAAGGTCGGCCAGCATCATTCCCGCGTGGGGGCCGGCCAACGCGCGGCTGAGGTCCACAACCAGGGTGCCGGTGAGTGGGCCTGACCGCTCTGCGGGGCTGATGTTCTCGGTGTTCATTGAAATCGTTCCTCTCAGTGGGGTAACCGGCTGCGGCGTTCAGGGCTTAGAGCCAGCCCGGAACCACCAGGACCAGCCAGGCGACCAGCGGGCCGACGGCAACAACAATGCCGCCGTAGGCAAGGATCTGCTTGTAGAAGCGGTCCCTGTCAGTGCCTTCCGGTGCGTTGGCGAGCACCAGCGCGCCGTTGGTGGAGAACGGTGAAACGTCAACCACCGTGGAGGCGACGGAGAGAGCGGCGATGACGCCGATCGCTCCAATTTCACCGGATTCGAGGAACGGGATGGCCAGCGGAATCAGCGCCGCGAGGATCGCCGTCGACGAGGCGAACGCGGAGACGACTGCACCGATGTAGCAGATCAACAGGGCGGCCAGGAGCGGCATACCCAGGCTGGCAACGCCGTCGGACACGTACTCGATGGTTCCGGCTTCCTGCAGGACACCGACGAAAGTCAGCATGCCGCAAATCAGCAGCACTGTTGACCAGCTGATCTTCTCGACTGCACCCTTTTGCGACCGGGGAGAGATGAGCGCGAGGGCGACGGCGACGGTGATGGCGACGAAGCCGACGTCGACCTTGAAGCCGAGGGCGACGACGGCGAGGATGATCAGGCCGGCAATGGTGGCGAATTGCGGCAGGGTCTGCTTGGCGACGACACCGTCGTCGTTGGCGGCCTTTTCCTTGCGCTTCAGCGAATCGGTTCCCGATCCGGTACCACGGAAATCAACATCGGTGCCCGATGCCCGGGCGCCAACGCTGGCGCGCATCCGGGCATCGGCTGCGCCTTCGACGAATTGCTCGACCCGTGCCGAGAAGAGGTTCCGGCCGCCAAGGACCATAAACAGGACGACGGCAATGAGGAAGTTGAAGATGAGGCTGGAGAGGAAGAGAGCCATGGGGCTGTAGTCGAAGCCGGTGTCGGCGACAATGCCGTTGACGATGACGCCGTAGACGGCGATCGGTGAGAAGCCGCCGGCCTGTGCTCCGTGGACCACCATCATGCCCATCAGGAGGGGGCTGATCTTGTGCTTGGCGGCGAAGCCGAGGGCGACCGGTGCCATGATGGCCACAGCTGCGGGTCCAAGGGCGCCGACGGCGGTGATGACGCCGGTGATGATGAACATGATCCAGGGTATGAGTGCAACGCGGCTGCGGACGAGCTTGACGGCGCCGTTGACCAAGAGGTCGATCGTGCCGTTGTTTTGCGCGATGGCAAAGAGGTAGGTGACGCCCACAAGGGTAAGGAACAGGCCCCCAGGGAAGTTGGCGATGATGTCATCGGTTTCCATGCCGAGGAAGACCGCACCCAGCAGGAAAGCGCCAACAAAGGCCAGTGCGCCCATGTTGACAGGCAGCAGCGTAGCGATGAGGAACATCGCCGCCAGGATGATAATTGAGAGGAGTTGGACGGACATAAGTCTACTTTCGCCGGTCAAAGTGTGATGTGACGCACGTTACCGGCGCACTGGACTAGACTGTTAGACACTGATCCATTTGTCAATTGTGAAGTATTCCTTGACCGATCTGCTCGTACACTGGCAGGACATCTCCCCGCCGACGCTAAGGACCGCTGATGAATGCACTGCCCGACCCACGGCAGCTCGGCCGCGCGCCTCGCCCACGGCTCTATGAGCAGCTCGTCGAGCAGATCCTGGTGTACATCGAGGAGGCACAGCTAGGGGCCGGTGATCTCCTGCCAGCTGAGCGAATCCTCGCCGAACAACTAGGAGTTTCGCGGGCGACGCTCGCACAGGCTCTGGTGGCTCTCGAGGTGCTGGGCATCATCGATGTGCAGCACGGCACAGGTGCGGTTCTGGTGTATCGACCAAGTCTCGCAACGGTGATCAGGAAACTTCGCGAGCACCAGACCAGGCTGCCTGAGATTGCCGAGGCCCGCAGCACACTGGAGGTCAAGCTGGCTGCTCTCGCGGCGAGCCGGCGGACCGCAGACGATCTGGCGGCGATTGACGCCGCCCTGGATGCCATGGCGGCTGAGATCGGCGCTGGCGATCGGGGCACCCGGGGTGATGAGTTGTTCCATCAGACGGTCACGTCCGCCGCCCACTCCCCCGTGCTGGCGCAGCTGATGGCGTTCATCGCCGAGATGGTGTTGGAGACCCGCATTGAGTCGCTGGGCCAGCCGGGGCGACCGGAGCAATCGTTGAGGTCGCATCGGGTGATTACCGATGCGATCCGCGCTGGAGATTCAGCCTCGGCAGCTGCAGCGATGCAATCGCATATCGATTTGGTCTCGGATGTGGCGCTGCTGAAGTAGGACTCTCATTCAGGGACTTTGGGCCCTAGGAGACTGTCGCTGATGACCCTAGACTCGGGGCCATGACTACCGGTGCAGCAATACCCGAGACAACTATCCTTTCATCAGATGAGTGCTGGGAACTGTTGAAGCAGAGCTCATTTGGCCGCCTGGCCGTCTGGGCTAACGACCAGCCGGAGATCTTTCCGCTCAACTACACGATCGATGACGGTATGGTGGTTTTTCGGACGGGCCATGGAACCAAGCTCGCATTAGCACTTGGCAATCGTGTCGCTTTGGAAATCGACGGGACGAACGAGCATAGCGGGGTCGCCTGGAGTGTGGTGGTCAAAGGCCCGGCCAACAGGCTTGATCGCACGCACGAGGTACTTGATACAGTGGGCCGGTTGCTTGTTCCCTGGGAAGCTGGCCAGAAGGACCACTTCATTCGGATCACCGTCGACAGCGTCAGCGGGAGACGGTTCCGGATCGCCGCACCCCTCACCTGGGGTGGCCGTCTGGATGACGCTATGCGTGCCGGGCTCGAGTAGAACCCACCAAGAGCTGCCGTTGAGTGCTGGTTTCAAGCCCGACTCTCACGCTTTCAACCTTTCGGCCTTGGCGATGAGCGGAACCGTGCGGAGGAATGTGTCCGGGTTCAGCGAAATGGAATCGATGCCCTCTCGCACCAGAAACTCAGCGAAATCTGGGTGGTTGCTGGGGCCTTGACCGCAGATCCCCACCCTTATTCCAGCCGCATGCGCCTGGGTAATGACCTGGGTGATCATCGATGTCACCGCCCGGTCTCTTTCATCGAACAGGTTTGCCAGCTGCGCTGAATCGCGGTCGACTCCGAGGACAAGCTGCGTCAGGTCGTTGGACCCGATGGAGAAGCCGTCGAACCGGTGAGCAAATTCCGACGCGAGCACCACGTTCGATGGAATTTCGCACATCATGTAGATCTGGAGACCGCCGTCGCCGCGAACCAACCCGTTGTCCGCCATCACCTCAATCACCAGGTCAGCTTCGTGTGGAGTCCGGCAAAACGGAACCATAGCTACAACATTGGAGAACCCGAGCCGCTCGCGGACGCGCTTCAGTGCCCGGCATTCAAGCGCGAATGCCTCCCGGTAGCGCTCGCTGTAGTAGCGCGACGCCCCACGGAATCCGAGCATGGGATTCTCCTCTGCTACCTCGAAGAAACTCCCTCCGATCAGGTGGGCGTATTCGTTACTTTTGAAGTCGCTCAGTCTGACAACCACAGGGTTTGGATAGTAGGGAGCGGCGATCTTGGCAAGCCCCCTCGAAAGGACGTCGACGAAGTATTCCTGAAGATCGTCATAGCCGTGGGTTAGTTCCTTGATGCGTTCGATCTCGTCGACGTCTGCGACCTGTTCGGGATGAACTAGTGCCATGGGGTGAATTCGGATGAGGTTGCTGATGATGAACTCCATTCGGGCAAGTCCCACGCCTGCCGCCGGAAGCCGCCACCATTGGAGCGCCGCGGCTGGGCTGGCAATATTGACCATGACGGCAGTCCGGGTTCGCGGCAAGGCACCGAGGTCCACCTCTTCGACATCAAAGGCAAGAGTTCCCTCAAATACCTCCCCCTGCTCACCTCCGGCACAGCTGAGTGTCAAAGGCGTGCCGTCCACCAGAAGCGAAGTGGCGTCGCCTGTGCCCACCACCGCGGGTACGCCCAACTCTCTGCTCACGATTGCGGCATGACTGGTTGGACCACCGTGGTCGGTCACGATCCCGGAAGCGCGCTTCATCACCGGAACCCAATCGGGATCGGTCATCCTGGTGACGAGAATCGCGCCGTCCCGAAAGTTTTCGATGTCCCGGGCATTGAGCACAACGCAGGCGTCACCATGGGCGATCGATTCGCCGACGGCTGCCCCGGAGACAAGCCGCCGCCCCGATTCCCGCAAGTGGTACAGGCGGAACTCAGTTTCGCTCCTTTGCACCTGGACGGTCTCTGGACGCGCCTGGACGAGGAAGAGTTCACCGGTGGACCCATCCTTCGCCCACTCCATGTCCATCGGCCGCCCGTAGTGCTCCTCCACCGACACAGCCCAGCGAGCGAGGGTCAGGATCTCTGCATCGGTGAGAACCATCGATCGCCGCTCCTGATCGGTCGTGTCGAGTGTCCGGGTGCGCGCATGCCCTCCTCGGCTGTACACCATTTTTCGTTCCTTGGCCCCCAGTGTCTTCTCAATGATTGGAACGAGATGTGGCGTGGAGAGCAGCGGCTTGAAGACCTGGTACTTATCGGGGTTGATACTCCCCTGGACTACAGTTTCTCCCAGCCCCCACGCTGCACTGATAAGGACGCTGCGTGGAAAGCCAGACTCCGTGTCAATGGAAAACATCACCCCGGCCGAGCCAAGGTCCGAGCGAACCATCCTCTGCACACCAATGGACAACGCCACTTCCAAGTGATCGAATCCCTTGATTTCGCGGTAGCTGATCGCCCGATCAGTGAATAGGGAGGCAAAACACCTCCGGCATGCTTCCATTAACTCCCGTTCGCCTGCGACGTTCAGAAAAGTTTCCTGCTGACCGGCGAAGCTTGCGTCTGGCAGGTCTTCGGCTGTTGCGCTGCTGCGCACAGCAACCGACGCAGGAGAGCGACCAGTGCGCAAAGACAGCACCCGGTAGTGTTCCCTGATGTCAGCGGCAATGTCGTCAGGGAACTCGCCGTCGAGAATCAGCGCCCGAATGGTTTCGCCAGCCTCCCGCAGCGTGAGCCGACCGGCATGGTAATGGTCAATCGATGCGCGGATGCCCGGCTCAAGACCGTTGGCGGTCACGAAGGCTCGATAGACGGCGGCTGTCGTTGCGAAGCCTTCAGGAACGCGAACGCCCGAGTCGAGGAGGAATCGGGTCAGCTCGCCCAGGGAGGCGTTCTTTCCGCCTACGGAGGGCACGTCATCCATCCCTACTTCCTCCAGCCACACCACATGAATGTCGGTCTTGGTTGTCGTTGGATTCATAGACAAATCTTCCCGAGCCAGCAGGTAGATGAGCAGAGGCTTAAGTCCTAGGGCGTGTCTCCTTATTGTTCGGTGAGGTCTTTGGGATGCTGGTGGTATGTCACGTACTGCTGTTTTGTCGGATGCTCAGTGGGCTCGGATTGAGCCGTTGATGCCGAGCTCGGACGGAAGCCCGGGCCGCCCCTTCAACAATCACAGGCTGGTCGTTGAGGGCATCGTTTATCGGTTCCGGGCAGGAATCCCGTGGCGGGATCTGCCGGAGTGTTTCGGGTCGTGGAAGACGGTGTGGAAACGCCACCGCCGGTTCAGCAGCGATGGCACCTGGGACAGGATCCACACCCAGTTACTGGCAGAAGCTGACGCGGTAGGGATGATCGATTG
>NZ_KI914742.1:25052-28973 GCF_000520515.1 Arthrobacter sp. H20 | reverse complement strand
CACGGTAGTGGCGAAGTACGAGTTCATCGACTCTCAAAAACACGCCCCAGGAAACACGGACCCGGTCTGGAAGATGTGCCGGTGGTTAGCAGTATCAACCTCGGGGTTCTATGACTGGCTCTCCCGGCCACGCTCTGCCACCGCGGCCCGCAGGCAGGTGCTGGCGGTGCGTATCCGGTCCTTCTTCGACGCAGCCGACGGCACGTACGGGTACCGGCGGATTCACGCGGACCTCGCCGCCGAAGGGACCGCCTGTTCCCCGGAGTTGGTGCGCAGCATTATGCGCCAGGAGGAGCTGGTGCCGTGCCAGCCGCGCCCGTTCCGCGTCACCACCAACGCCGATGCCGAAGGTGCTGCCGCGGTCCCGGACCTGGTGAAACGAGACTTCACCGCGGACCGCCCGGGGGTGAAGTTCGTCGGGGACATCACCTACATCCACACGTGGCAGGGATTCCTCTATCTCGCCACCGTGATCGACTGCTATTCGAAGAAAGTCGTGGGCTGGTCCATCGCCGATCACATGCGCACCGAGCTCGTCACGGACGCCCTGAACAACGCCACCCGGACCACCCGAGTGGAGGCAGATGCGACTTTCCACTCAGACCGCGGAAGCGTTTACACTTCCGAAGCGTACCGGGATCTGGTTACCGGCCTGGGTATGCGTTCCTCGATGGGGCGTACCGGGGTGTGTTGGGACAACAGCCTGGCCGAGAGCTTCTTCGGCTCCTTGAAAAACGAGCGGGTCTACCGGACCGTTTACGCCACCAAACTACAAGCAAAACGAGACGTCATCCGTTACATCGAGGGCTTCTACAACAGTCGCCGCCGGCACTCAGCCCTCGGTTACCGCCGGCCCAACGAAGTCCATTACAGTTACCAACAGCCAGCCATGGCAGCGTAGAGAAAACCACCAAATCCGCTGTCCGAAATCACCGCAGCAGCTCAGTTGGAAAAGACTATCGTTCCTGTATCGGAGAAACCCATGATTTGGGTCATCCTCAGCCAGAAGCAGCGCGGTCATACACGCGATATTCGGGTTCGCGAGTTCCACACAGGGCAAAGATGGTGCTGATCATCCCGGCGCTCCATCAACCAGTCGCCGCTAGCCACACCTGTTCTGCTGCCAGGTAACACTGCCCGAGAAAGTGCCATGCGAGGGATCCGCTGGCTGAACAACAGAACCGCCAAATGAGGCTGCTATGAGCCGCCAGTTCTGGCTAAAAGTCACAGTCATAAGCGACGAAGCTCGTGGATAGGTTGATGTTAGACCTCGTCCGATTCAGCGCAGTGGGCGCACTGGAGGTCGAAAAGTCCACCCGAGCCCTGCTATTCGCATATACCCCGCCCGATAAAATGCCCGGCGGGGCTGCTCAACAGCTACAGGTTGAGACGGAAGACCCACAGCAGGATCTCTTCGTCGCGCACCCACCAGTCCCGTTCGGGCTGACGCTCGAACCCCAGCGATCGGTAAAGGGCATGCGCCCGTGTCATATCGGAGCCACTTGTGAGACTGACTGCCGAAATACCGTCCAGGGATCGCGCGTGCCCAATGATCGCTTCGACCATGAGCCGTCCCACCCCACCCCGCTGAATCACCGGGTCCACGGCCAGCATCCGGAACTCCAGTTCACCGGCAACGGCAATGTCCGTGTAGCGCTGTCCCTCAAACGTGATGGCCACCGAAGCGACCACCACTCCGTCGCGCTCGGCTACCCAGATCTCGGCGTGCTCAGCACGGTGCTCGACGTCGGCCAGTACCCGCATGTACGGATGGTCAGATGCCTCGAAGTACCCCGCCTCAAGGTAGGCCGCGCAGGTGATACGACGGACGTCGTCGTAATCCGTCTCGGTGACTGGACGGATCACAAGGCCGGTTGGAGCGTGGGATTTCATCAGATCCTCATCAGGAGAACGGGCGATTACGACGCCGGAAGGTCGCCTTTCAATTCTGCCTCACCGTTCAGGATTCGCTCAGCCGCCCCTGGCCACTCGTCGATCGCCCACGTACGTTTGAAGCATGTTCACCTTTGGCTGGAAAAGCACCCGCGTCCTCTTCGCCGTCGGCTCCATGTTCATCTTCCTCGGTGCGGCCGGACTGATCATGGACCCGACTCGAGCGACAATGGGATTCGCCATCGTCGTCGGAGCCCTGCTGGTAGCCCTAGCGACTCGGGGCCCATGGGACAGCGAGAGCAGCGGCCGCAATCGCTCGGTGCTCGGCTTCAGGGCCCGATCCGAGTGAACGAAGGACAGTCAGCTGCTCGACCGAGCTGAGGACCCCGAGGCCAGCGGGATTGAACTCCAGTGCCCATGACCCCTGAATCAGCTCGGCCTCGGCCCCGATCCCACCGTCGGCAGTGATTGGGCGTTACCATCCTGCCCGGCTCGGTGTGTTGGTATCAGTCAACACGACTGGTCCGTGGCTCACCTCCCCTGTTGCTACCATTTCGCCTATCAAGTAGCGCCGAACTGGGAGAACGACTCCCCCCGATAGATCACAAGAGAGGCGTCATGAGCGAAGAACGCAGGAGGGAACTCGGGCATACCGACGCCCCGGTTGAAGACGAGCTGAAGGAATCCTTCGACAACACCGTCGAGGAGGGCGCCGAGCGCCTGCAACGCACTTTCAGGAACATCCTGGTCACGGGAGTGTTTGGCGGTTTTGAGATCGGCCTCGGCATCATGGCCTACCTCGCGGTGCTGCACGAGACGGATGACCACCTGCTCGCGGGCCTCGCGTTCAGCGTGGGCCTCGTTGCCCTCTTCCTGGCCCATAGCGAACTCTTCACCGAGAACTTCCTGATGCCTGTCGCAGCCGTCGTGGCGAAGGAAGGCAGCCTGATCCAGCTGGCAAAGCTCTGGGGCGGCACCCTCGTGGCGAACCTTGCCAGCGGCTGGATTTTCGTCTGGATTGTCATGCAGGCGTTCCCTGAATGGACCGAGACAGTTGCCGAAAGTGCCCACCACTTCATTGATGCGCCGTTCTCCATGCAGGTGGTGGCGTTGGCTGTGCTGGGCGGCAGCACCATCACGCTGATGAGCCGGATGCAGCAAGGAACCTCTAACGACGTCGCCAAGATCGTTGCGACAGTGATTGGCGGGTTCCTCCTGGCGGGCCTGCAGCTGTTCCACTCCATCCTGGATTCGATGCTCATCTTCGCCGCAATCCATTCCGGTGCTGATATCTCCTACCTGGAGTGGCTCGGCTGGTTCGGCTACACCCTGGCCTTCAACATGCTCGGCGGACTCCTCCTCGTAACGCTGCTCCGCCTGGTCCGCACTAAGGAGCTCCTCGAAAAGCGTCGCAACGAGGCGCCGAAAGACCCTGACGCACCGCACAACGGCTAACGACGGCGGCCCTCAAGCCTGACGATAGCCGGTGCCGTCCGGACGACGGACCAGATGTCCATAGTCCACCAGGGCGCGCCGCAGGGTAGGGATGTCCCGCGTGACCGTCGAAAGCACCAGGTTCACCTCGCGTTCCGACAATTCCTGGCCCGCCGGTATCAACCGCTCCGTCAAGTGCTCAAGGACCACCCGACGTTCGGAAGGATTGCGCGGCAGCCCGTCGAGGTACCCGCTGGCAAAAAAGCGGTCTATTCCCTGGGGCTTATCCCGCGCCGCAGCGCCGAGGACCTCCTGGAACAGGTCCATGTTTACAGTGCCATCGGCGCCGAGCAACCCGGCGGCCGCAAGTTTGTCGAGCTCCTTGGGTGAAGCGACGACGTCGAGTCCCAGCACCGCAGCCGCATAAATCTCCCGCAACCGGGGTGCCGAAAGAGTTGAAAAGACCTTCTGCCAGCTCGCCGTCATTCAGCGGTCCTCGTTGAGTCCGTGGTCAACCTCGCCGCCCGCTGCACGAAGCTGGGTGCCCCTGCGATCGTCACGGCGGCAAGCCGCTCGTCCTCGTCCGGCCCTCCG
>NZ_KI914742.1:0-24952 GCF_000520515.1 Arthrobacter sp. H20 | reverse complement strand
TCGTCCTCGTCCGGCCCTCCGGCGAGCGCCGGGGTGAGATCCGGGCGGAGCACAGTGGCACCCGCCTCCTCAGCGATCAGCGCACCGGCAGCCCAGTCGTACTCGTTGAGCCCGCGTTCCGCATAACCGTCCAGGGTGCCGTCGGCGACCATGCACAGATCAAGCGCCGCGGAGCCGAGCCGCCGGACGTCGCCGAAGCCGTCCATCAGCTACCCAGCTCCCCCACCTGCTGGACCCGGGCACCGGCGTCGTAACTGAACCCGGTGCCAAGCAACTTGCCCTTTCGTCCGACGTCGGGGGCTTGGAGCCGGGTCACCCGACCGCGATCACGCACCCAGGCGCCCTGTCCCAGGGCCGCCCAGTACACCCGGTCCAGCGCCGGGGCGTGCACCACGCCAGCCAACCATCGACCGTTGGCGTCCATCGCCGCCACCGAGGTGCAGTAGTAGACGATGTTGCGAATGAAGTTGGTGGTGCCGTCCAGCGGGTCGATGGACCACCGCACCCGCCCCGTACCCGAGTCGCGGTCAGGAACAGTGGTTCCCAGCTCCTCGCCGGTGATCACATCGTGAGGGCGGGAGTGGGCAATGACATCCCGTACCGCCCGTTCGGCAGCCAGATCAAATGCCGTCACCCAGTCGCTTCCCGAACTCTTGTTCTGCGCCCCGAGCGCTTCGACGCTGCGCCGCGCCAACACGTCCGCACCCGCGGAGGCCGCCTGCTTCGCCAGGTGCAGCAGCTCCGACGCCGACACACTCACGCCGGACCCTCCTCAAGAAGCCTGGTGAAGCCGTCCTCGTCCAGTACGGTCAGCCCCAGCGCCTCAGCCTTATCCAACTTGGTACCCGCGTTCTCCCCGGCCACTACATAGTGCGTGTTCTTCGAGACTGAGCCGGAGGCCTTGCCGCCCCGCTGGATGATGGCCTCCTTCGCTTCATCCCGGCTGTACCATTCCAGCGAACCGGTGACGACGACGGTCACCCCCTCGAGCGTTCGCGGCATGGAGGTGTCGACGTCGTCCTCCATCCGCACACCTGCGGCAGCCCACGCATCGATGATTTCCCGGTGCCAGTCCTCGGCGAACCATTCGGTGAGGGCGGCAGCGATGGTGGGGCCAACGCCGTCGACGTTGGCGAGCTCCTCCTCGGACGCTGCGCAGATTCGTTCCATCGACCCGAACGCGGTGGCCAGGGCACGTGAGGCGGTGGGTCCGACATGCCTGACCGAGAGCGCCACCAGCACGCGCCAGAGTGGCTGCTGCTTGGCCTTCTCCAGTTCGGTGAACAGGCGACGGGTGTTGGCGCTGGGCTCCGACGGCTTCTTGGCGGTGCCCTTGGTGTAGAAATAGGGCACCAGTTCCTTGCCGAGCACCTCGCCCTTGAGCCGCTTGTCGCGGAGGATCCGCACGTCAGCGAGCGCCTCGGGAGTGAGGTCAAACAGCTGTGCTTCGGAGGTCAGCGGCGGCTCGTCCGGTTCGGCGGGTTGGGTGAGCGCGATCGCCGCCTCCCACCCCAGAGCCTCGATGTCGAACCCACCACGACCGGCCAGGTGGAAGACCCGTTCGCGGAGCTGTGAGGGGCACGATTTGGCATTGGGGCAGCGAATATCGACGTCGCCCTCCTTCGCCGGAGCCAGGGTTGTCCCGCAGGAGGGGCACTCGATAGGCATCACGAATTCGCGCTCGCTGCCATCGCGCAGCGCGACGACTGGGCCAACAATTTCCGGGATCACGTCACCGGCCTTGCGGAGCACCACCATGTCGCCGATCAGGACTCCCTTGGCCTTCACCACATCCTGGTTGTGAAGGGTGGCCATTTCGACTGTGGAACCGGCAACCTTGACCGGCTCCATCATCCCAAACGGGGTGACGCGCCCGGTGCGGCCCACGTTCACCCGAATATCCAGCAGCCGGGTGTTGACCTCTTCCGGCGGGTATTTGAAGGCCACCGACCAGCGGGGCACCCGGGACGTGTGGCCCAGTGCCCGCTGCAGGCCGAAGTTGTCCACCTTGACGACAATGCCGTCGATCTCGTGGAACAGGTCATGCCGGTGTATGCCGTAGTGCCCGATGAACTCAACGACCGCCTGGGCGTCGTCGAGCACCTTGTAGTACGGCGACGTGGGAAGGCCCCACTCCTTCAACAGACCGTAGGTTTCCGACTGACTCGGCGCTGCGAGGCCTTCGCGGACCCCGATACCGTGCACGTACATGTCCAGGGGGCGCTGGGCCGTCAACGCCGGGTCCTTCTGGCGGAGGGATCCCGCAGCCGCATTACGGGGGTTGGCGAACGGCGCCTTGCCAGCGGCGACCATCCGCTCGTTGAGCTGGGCAAACGCGGCCGACGGGAAAAACACCTCGCCGCGCACCTCCATCTCGGCGGGGTGGCCCGTCCCGGCGAGGGTCCTGGGGATCGACTTGATGGTGAGGACGTTGTGGGTGATGTCCTCACCGGTGGCGCCGTCGCCGCGGGTAGCGGCCCGCACCAGTTCACCGCTGCGGTACAGCAGGTTGACGGCCAACCCGTCGATCTTTAACTCGGTCAACCATTTGATGGTGCTGCCCGGCCTCACGGATTCGACGCTCGCGGCGGCCCTGCTGATCCAGACGTCCAGCTCATCCAGCGAGAAGACGTCCTCGAGGCTGTACATGCGCTGCAGGTGGTCTACAGCGGCGAACGCCGAGGAGGCGTCGCCGCCCACTTCCTGGGTGGGCGAATCGTTGGCGACCAGCTCGGGATGCAGGGCCTCGATCTTCTCCAACCGGCGGAACAGCTCGTCAAAGTCCGCGTCCGAGATGGTGGGCGCGTTCTCGTTGTAGTAGGCGAACCGATGCCGGCGCACCTCCTCCGCCAGGGTGTCGTATTCCTCCCGGAGGGAATCGACCGGCGTCTGGTCGGCGGTAAGCTCGATGCTGGTTTTATCCGAAGTTCTGTCCACAGTCCTATCTTGCCTCAGTCCCTCGCCTGATGCGCGCTACCGCACGGCTAGGCCCCGACGCGAAGATACTTCACCAGGGGCCATGGGTGTGTGAGCGTGGACGGCCGGAGGCTCGGTGAGGCGGAGGACATCGAATTGGTAAGCAGCAGGGTCCCAGGGCAATCCGGCGAAGCCGACACCGCGTGTCTGGAACAGAACAGCCGATCCATCGGGGAGCCCGACGTCGTCGGCCTCGTTCAGAACGAACCCCGTGACGGTGTACCCATGGTTACCGCGGGACCGACTGCTTACCAGACGCTAAGTCTTCGGCATCGGCAAATCAGTTACTTCGGTGCGGATGTCCGACATGTCCGCCCATTGAAGATCACCGATAGCGCCGGCCCTCCCTACTTCAAGGACCTCGGGTTTTCGGCTGGCGGTTAGGGACACGTCATTACTCGAATTCTCTGGTATCTGTTGCAACCCGCAGCGATCCCCCGCTGATATCAACCACAATCACCGAAATGTTGTCTCTGCCGCCGGCCCGAAGCGCTGCCTGCACGAGGGCATCCGTGGCGTCTTGAGGATGGGCGAACGAGGTGACGAGATTGAAAATTTGTTCATCTCCGACCTCGTTGATCAAACCGTCGGAGCAGATCAGGATACGATCATCCACGACGGCAGGGATCAGCCAGAAGTCGGCGTCAATGTCGCTACCGGTACCTAGCGCGCGCGTCACCACATGCCGGCGGGGGTGGGTCAGAGCTTCCTCAGGGGTAATGCGGCCGTAATCAACGAGTTCCTGGACTTCTGAGTGGTCAATCGTAATCTGCACCAACCCGCCTTGGCTAAGGCGGTAGGTGCGGGAATCACCCACGTTGAAAACCAGCCAGTAGGGGGCTCCACCCTCCTGCACCAAAATGGTTCCGCTGAGAGTGGTGCCTGCGCGACCGCCGGTCTCCGCCCTGATCAACTCATCAGCAGTGACCAGGAGTTCCTGCAGTTCTTCGGGGTCCATCTCGGGGAGCGACCGCCCTGCCACCCGACTGTCTGTCAGAGTGCGGATGCAGATACTACTGGCAACCTCACCGGCCTCATGGCCGCCCATGCCATCAGCTACCGCGAAGAGGGGATCAGCAGCGACCAGCGAATCCTCATTATGTTCGCGGCGCAGGCCGACATCCGACGCGTACCCGCAGCTCACCGTGAGGTCGAGGCCAGGAGCCGGTGTCTTGTCGGTTGTCATATACGCCCTGCCATCTAGCTGCCGTCAATGGGATGTGTCACGCAGTTACTTGGATACCCTAGCTGACCCTCGCTTGGCGGCATCGCCTCGGCGGTCATCGTCCTGTTCCCGGCTCGAACGGGCAGGACCCTAGTCGAGGATCAGGCCGGTACCGGTGCCGCGAGCCAGCGTCACCGGGTGGACTTCGCCGAACCCCCTGATGGTTCGCGCCTTCTGCGGGATCAGCACAAAATGTTCGTTGTCGCGCAGGGTTGCTGCGGTTGAGGCGTCAATCAGGACCGTGCCCGGTTCGGCCAGGGACGTCAGGCGCGACGCGAGGTTCACCGTTGGCCCATAGATGTCCCCCAGCCGGGAGAGGATCCGCCCCCACACCATCGAGACGCGTGCCGATGGGAGCAGATGGTCCTCGGTGAAGGCCTTGGCCAACGCCAGTGAAATTTCGGCACCGGCCTCGGGCGATTCGGCGATGTAAAGCACTTCATCTCCGATGGTCTTCACCAGCCTGCCTCCTCCCACCGAGATGATCTCGGCGCAGACATTCTCGAAGCGCTGCACCAGGTGGGCGAGGGTGCGCTCGTTCATTTGCCGGGACAGGCTCGTGTAGGACACCAGGTCGGCGAAGCCGACGGCGCGGGCCAGAGGCAGCGGGGCATCGTCCTCGTCGCCCACCCGGCCCTCGGCACTGGCCTGGAGCCCGGATTCTGCGCGGAGTGCGAGCCGCTGCACTGCTGCGTTCAACTGCCGGCGCCAGGCATAAACCAGTGTCTTTTCCAGGGGTTCAATGAGGGCAGGCAGTTCGGCGATCAGAGCCTTCCGTGCGACGGCATCAGGGATTTCGCGTTGTGCTGCCATCTCCTCAACCAGCGCTTCGATCTGCCAGACCACCATCCGGTCGGTCATCTGACCGATCGCACGCGTAACGGAGATGGCTGCGTTCTCGGATACCTTCTCACTGCGGACAAGCTCAATGAGGGTGACCAACGCGTCCTGGTCCTTCGCGGTGAAGGCAACATCCTCATCCGAGATGTTCGGGAAGCCCATGGCCCGCCACAGCTTGCGGGCCGACAGGAGCGACACACCGGCGCCAGCCGCAACATCGCGCCGACGAAGGGTCCGCTCGGCGCCGAGCAACTCTATCTCCAGGTTTCGGATCATTTCGCGACTCAGCTCGATCTGCGGCACCCCAACATCGTCAGGCATCGACTCTGACGGCGAGACCTCCCCCACCGATTCCAGGTCCGGACCAGGCGCCGGCTCATCCCGGCCGCCACCGGGCTGGTCGTCAACAGTCATTGGCTCTTTTCCCGTCCGTGGTCTCTCATCAATCATCGTCAGTCCTCAAGGTGGTGCAGAGGGTCAGCTTCCATGTCTACACCATCAAACATCACTGTCAGTGGGAGTTCCCCGATGGCTTCGACCATGAACTCCTTGAAGGTATGCACCTGCGGCACATCCGGGTAGACCACCACCCGGTCCCGGCCCAGGTCCACCGCCAGGTTTCCGCTGCCGGTGGATCGCTGCAGCAAGGTCTGGCTGGTATCGAGCTGGTAGATGCTGGCGAGGGCAACCTCCTGCTCACGCCTGGTCGACAATCCCTGGCGCCTGATGAACCGCCGACTGGTCAGGATGTACCGCATCCCCCACCATCTCATCACCGGCCTGACAAAAATGCGCAGCAGGATCAGCAGGGCGAGGGCACAGACCAGAATCACTGCGAGCGGCACCCATTCGAGCATCGCAGGCGGCAGGCCGGCCCTGCTCAGCAGGCCTAACCCGAATCCCGACGACGCGAGCACCACCAGCGCCCCGATGAACGGCATCAGCAGCGACCGTGGGTGGGGCCGGGTCCGCACAATGACGTGTTCTCCCGGCGCAAGCTTCATTTTCACAGCTTCTCAGCCGTCCACGTCAGGGCGCCGGCCGCAGGTGCACGACGTCGCCCGCCGTGACCGTGTGCCGTTCGTCGTCGTCATCGCGGACCAGGAGCGCACCGTTGGGATCGAGGCCGAGGGCCCGGCCGAGCACCTCGACTCCCCCGGGCAACTCCACCCTCACGTCCTGGCCGAGGGTGACCATCCGGTCGCTGACCCGCTGCGCGAGGGTGGTGCCATCCGCCCACTCGCGGCGCGCGTCACCGTCGACGGCCCGGAAGGCTGCGTAATGGTCGGCGAACCGGCGCAAAAAGGCACGCAGCAACACGTTGCGGTCAGTGGTGGTTGAGTATTCCAGGAGCAGGCTCGTGGCGGTGGGGACCGGGAGTTCCTGATCGGTCAGGCTCACGTTCGCCCCCACCCCGACGACGACGGCGGCGGGCCCACCGCGTGGACCTGGCACCAGCTGCGCCAGCACTCCGGCGAGCTTCCGACCGTCGACAAGGACGTCGTTGGGCCACTTGAGCTGGGGACTGATCTGGGTTCGATCCTCGATGCTTTCAGCCAAGGCGAGCGCAGCGAGGAGGGAGAGCCACGAGTAGCTTTGCGTGGGCAGCGGCCTGCCCTGCTGGTTGTGGGGCCGAAGCAGGATGCTCACGATCAGCGACGATCTCTCGGGCGCAATCCAGGTACGATCCAGCCTGCCGCGTCCAGCGCTCTGCTGTTCGGCGGTGAGGACACTGAGGTCCGGCCATTCCCGGGCACGGGTCGCGGCATGATTCGCGAGGTCAGTATTGGTCGATCCGGTCTCAGCAACAACGTCGAGCCGACCATAGGGTCCTTTGGGAGCGCAGAGGGCGTCCCGAAGCGCCGCTTCATCCAATCCGGGGCGTTCAAGGCTGGAATAGCGGGAAGTCATGAATTGATCTTACCCAGCGTGGCTTTGACCGGGGATGTGCGGCCGCGGCGGGGATAGGTACACCTTCCAAAAGATGCCTGCACTGCAGGCATTGCATGCAGCTGGTGATCCACAAATGCATGCAATGCCTGCGATGCATGCACCTTGAAGAACGCCCTTATCACTAGGGTGACGTAACCATCAGGCGACAGGAGTGGAACTCGACAATGGCACTGGCGCTCCGGCGTCAGGGTTGTCGGCGTCAGGGTTGTCGGAGTCAGGGCTGGTCCGGCTAAAGGAAGATATCGGGGACCAGCTGGTCCTCTGCGGCTCCGCAGCTGTACGCGGTGAAGTCGGTGACGCCCTCCTCACGCAGCACCCCTTCGTCGGTGAAGAAGTTACCGGTGCAGGTCCGGGACTGTCGTACCAGGATGGCATGGGCGGCGTCGGCGACAATCTCAGCGCTGCGAGCTCCCCGCACGATCTGCTCGCCACCGGGTAGGTTGCGGATCGCCGCAGTGTCGATCAGGGTCTGCGGCCACAGGGAGTTGACAGCGATTCCCTCGGCACGGAATTCCTCGGCCAGACCGAGAGTGGTCAGGCTCATGCCGTATTTGGCCATCGTGTAGGCGAGATGGATCCCGGCCCAGCGCGGCTCGAGGTTCAGCGGCGGGGACAGGGTCAGGATGTGCGGGTTATCAGAGGCCAGCAGGGCATCCAGCGAGAGCTTGCTCAACAGGAACGTGCCCCTGACATTGATGTCGGCCATCAGGTCGTAGCGTTTCATGCTGACGTCCCGGGTAGGGGAAAGGTCAATGGCTGATGCGTTATTCACGACGACGTCGATCCCGCCGAACTCGGCAGTCGCTGCGGCGACCGCTGCGGCGACGTCGTCGTCATTCCTGACATCCCCGACAATCGGCAGCGCCTTCCCACCGGCGTCGCGAATCTGTTGGGCAGCGGTGAACACCGTGCCGTCGAGCCTGGGGTGTGGCTCACCCGTTTTGGCCATCAACGCGATGTTCGCGCCGTCGCGGGCGGCTCGCAGTGCGATCGCTAGACCGATCCCGCGGCTACCGCCCGACATCAGGATGGTGCGCCCCGCGAGGGTGGCGTGGCTGAGCTGACGTGGGGCTTCGTTGCTGGCGGTCATGAAGTAAGAATAGTGGCCCTGGGGTGCCTGGAACCTAATTGTTACCCACGAGTAACATGCCTTCGAGGGCCAACTCTGGTGACAGGAAATTGTAGGAGTCCTACAGCGGTGGTGGCCCTAACCCTCACTAGACTAGGTGAAACGCCGGGCTTCTTGTGGGGAACCTACTTAAACCCGGCAACGGCCCGTTCATCGCCAACCCGGAGACTCAATGCAGACTGGCTCAGTACCTTTGGTCGAGCAGGATCAGACAATCGACCTCACCACCACGGCAGGGAAGCTCGCTGATTTCCGCCGCCGCGAGGGCCTTGCACAGCAGCCGTCCGGCCCTGAATCGGTGGCGAAGCAGCATGCCCGCGGGAAAAACACAGCCCGCGAGCGCATCGATTTGCTGGTGGATCCCGGGTCTTTCGTCGAGTTCGACGCCCTGGCCGTCCATCGCTCGACGGCCTTCGGCATGGAGGCGAAGAAACCGCTGGGCGACGGCGTCGTCTCGGGCTACGCGACCGTTGAGGGTCGCCAGATCGCCGTTTACAGCCAGGACTTCTCCGTCTACGGCGGGTCGCTGAGCCAGGTCAACGGCGAGAAGATCGTCAAGGTGCAGGAGTTCGCGCTCCGGAACGGCTGCCCGTTGGTCGGGATCAACGACGGCGGCGGCGCCCGCATCCAGGAGGGTGTCTCCTCGCTGGCGATGTTCGCCGACATCTTCAGGAACAACGTCCACGCCTCGGGGGTCATCCCGCAGATTTCCCTGATCATGGGGCCCTGCGCCGGTGGTGCAGCGTACTCCCCCGCCCTGACCGACTATGTGGTGATGGTGGACAAGACCTCCCACATGTTCATCACCGGCCCGGACGTGATCAAGACCGTCACCGGGGAGGACGTCGACATGGAAACCCTTGGCGGCGCCCGACAGCACAACTCAACGACCGGAACGTCAGCCTACCTCGCTGCGGGCGAGCGCGATGCCATCGACTTCGTCCGCGAATTGCTGGACTTCCTCCCCTCCAACAACCTGGCCGAGGCACCGCTGACCGAGTTCGTCGAGCAACTGGAGCTCACCGCCGAGGACGAGGAGCTTGACCTCCTGATCCCGGACTCCGCGAACCAGCCATATGACATGCGCGCAGTGGTCTCGACAATTGTCGACGACGGCCACTTCCTCGAGATGCAGTCCCTATACGCACCGAACGTGATGATCGGGTACGCCCGGGTGGAGGGACACACGATCGGCATCGTCGCCAACCAGCCACTGCAGTTCGCTGGGACCCTTGATATCGCCGCTTCAGAGAAGGCAGCCCGCTTTGTCCGCAATTGCGACGCCTTTAACATCCCGATCCTGACCCTCGTGGACGTGCCCGGCTTCCTGCCCGGCAAGGACCAGGAGTTCAACGGCATCATCCGCCGCGGCGCCAAATTGCTCTACGCCTACGCCGAGGCGACGGTCCCGAAGCTCACAGTCATCACCCGGAAAGCCTACGGCGGCGCGTACATAGTGATGGGCTCCAAAAAGCTCGGGGCTGACCTCAACCTGGCGTGGCCGACGGCGCAGATCGGCGTCATGGGCGCGCAGGGTGCGGTGAACATCCTGTACCGCGGGCACCTGAAGTCAGTGGCCGACGCCGGGGGCGACGTCGACGCGGCCCGCGCCGATGTCATCACCCAGTACGAGGAAGAACTCCTTAATCCGTATCAGGCGGCGCAACTCGGCTACGTAGATGCAGTGATCGCACCGTCGGACACCCGTCAACAGATTGTGCGCGGACTGCGGGCCCTCCGCGACAAGCGGGCCTCCAATCCTGCCAAGAAGCACGGGAACATCCCGCTGTGACCGTCACCGACGTCCGGTCCGCCCAGGACTCACCGAACGACGACGCCCCAGAGACGATCCCGGATGAGCCAATGGTGCGGGTGATTCGCGGCACCCCGACGGCCGAGGAGCTGGCGGCGCTGACCGCCGTCGTCGTCGCGCTCTCGATGGACTCGCCGGAACCTGAGACGACGACGACGCAGCGCACCTGGTCGCGCCGGAACCTGCTGCGCCTCGCGCCGCAGCCCGGCCCAGGGTCATGGCGGCGTAGCGGCCGCTAGCCGCGGTCAGCGGGGATCCATCATCGTTCCGATGAAGAGGGGCATTCCGGTCTCGTCATGGATGATCTGGTACTGGAACGGCCGGTCAAAGACGAGTTCGACGTCGGGCGTCGCCGCCCCCGATTCGCCCATCGTAATTTGCGTGACTGCGGCAGCGACAGTGCCCTTTTCGGCCACGGTAATGTTGGCGTCCTGAGCCACTCCCGAGACGAAGAGGTTGTCGCTGATTGGGCTAAAGTCGGGTGCCAGCCCCATCGTTTCAGTCAGCCCCATCGCTGTGAGTAGAGGGCGCAGGTCCTGGTAATACTGGTGATCCCATTTCGGCAGCACCAGCCCGACGTTGACTGATGTTCCGCTCTCCATTCCCACCCGGACGTCGGCCAGCTGGTCAGCGTTCATCACCGGCGATTCCCCCTCGTCCGGGAGGATCAATCGCATGTGGAATCCGTCGTTGTACGGCAGATCCATGGCGGACCAGCCAGCGCCCGACGCGTAGTTGGCTACTGTCATGTGGCGCATCAGGTCGGTCTGGATCGTTCCTCCATCGGCGAGATGGAACGCATCCGGGGCGGTGTCGAGCGGATCAAATGGCGTTTCCCACGCTGCGGCGAAGTACACAGTGTTGATCAGGCTCAGAACGGTGTCGGGATCGTACTCAACCGGCGCCTCAGTGATCCGCCCGCCGGTGTGCTCGCTGATCCAGGAGTTGATGGCCCGAGCGGTTGAACTGTCGCTGTAGTCCACCAGATACACGCCCGAGCCATACTGGGACGCCAGGGTGTCCAGAAAGCCCTCGCCCACTGGAAGACCCCGATCGACAAACATCCCGTCCGCCAGGTGCAGCAAGGGAGTTTCGGGCGGCTCGTCCTCGTCGACCGACCCGGGGTCGCCGTCGTGCTCCTGCCACACGGCGAGCAGCGCGTTCATCGCTTCGTCACGATGCTCCGGCGGAAGGCCGAGCACCTCGTCCATTTCGGCCGCCGTCGTGGTCGCCGCACCAGCGCGCAGCATCGAGAGCGCGTAGATGGCGCTGACCGGGCTCGTGACAGCGTTCTCGTCTGGGTCGGCGCCCGCGAGCATGATCGCGCCGAGGCGGAATGACGAGTCCAGCAGGCTTGCCGCCGCCTCCGGGTGGTCATCTACCTGTTCCACGGCCCGTTCGACGTTCCCGGCACTGAGCAGTTCCGGGGACGCTAATCCACAGGCTCCCAACGTCAAGGCAGCCGCAGCCATCCATGCTGTTCCGGCGATCCTGAGGGGTTCGGCCACGGACTTCCTCCTCCACGACGATAGGTGCGGATGCCACAACTCCCAATGTAGTTCCCCTGCCGGACCTGTGGGACGCCGCCCGGAGCACAATCCGATTACAGTCAATTAATGTGGCTCAAAGCAACCACTGGCGGCGCCAAACCGGTTAGGCTCGTCCTGTGAATAATGAGACCCCCGCCACAGACACTCATCCGACAGTGCAGCTTCCCACCCGGGCGAAGACTGCTATCGACGCCGTCGCCGAGGCCTACACCGAGACGCTGTTGCAGCTCGATCCAGGCTTCGCCACCGAACTGGGCTTTCCGGGCCACGAAACCGAGTACCGTGACTACTCCCCTGCCGGCCTGGAGGCCTGGGCCGAGGCCACCAGGGAGACGCTCGGCCGGCTGACCGATCTGGAACCAGCCGACGACGTCGACCGGGTCACCCTCGACGCCATGCAGGAGCGCCTCGGGCTTGAACTTGAAATCCACGACACCGGAATGAACCTCGCCGACCTGAACAACCTCGCCTCACCGGCGCAGGAAATCAGGATGATCTTCGACCTGATGCCCACCGACAGCGCCGACCAGTGGGCCCACATCGCCGGTCGCCTCCACAACATCCCGGATGCCCTCGCCGGGTACATCGTCTCCCTCCGGGCCGGCAAGGACCGTGGCCTGGTCGCTGCCGAACGCCAGATCCGGATTGTGATCGACCAGACCACCAAGTACGCCGAGGATGGCGGTTTCTTTGACGACTTCGTCTCGAACGCGTCCATTGACGACGGCGACCTGCCGGACCGGGTGCGCCAGGACCTTGTTGCCGGGTCGGCCAAGGCCCGCTCCGCGTATCAGCGGCTCGGCGCCTTCCTGCAGGAGGAGCTACTCCCTGCAGCGCCGTCGAAGGATGCTGTGGGCCGGGAGCATTACGCCCTGATGTCACGCAGGTTTCTGGGCGCCGCCGTCGATCTCGAGGAAACCTATCAGTGGGGCGTCGAGGAGCTGGACCGGGTGATCGCCGAGCAGGAGGCGGTTGCCAACGAGATCACGCCGGGCGCTTCCATCGAGGAGGCCATGAAGATCCTGGACGAGTCTCCTGACCTGCAGCTGCACGGCGCAGACGCGTTGCAGTCATGGATGCAGCAGCTTTCCGATAAGGCTGTCGCCGAGCTGGCCGGGGTGCACTTTGATATCCCCGACATCATGCGCACCATTGAGTGCAAGATTGCGCCGACCCATGAGGGCGTCATCTATTACACGGGGCCCAGCGACGACTTTTCCCGGCCGGGCCGCATGTGGTGGTCGGTACCGGAGGGCGAGGACTCCTTCACCACGTGGAAGGAAACCACTACGGTTTACCATGAGGGAGTTCCCGGCCATCACCTCCAGATCGCCACCGCAACCATGCAGCGTGGGCTCCTCAACAACTGGCGCAGGAATGCAGTGTGGGTCTCGGGCCACGGCGAGGGCTGGGCACTGTACGCCGAGCGGTTGATGCAGGAACTGGGCTACCTCACCCACCCGGGGGAACGGCTGGGCATGCTCGACGCGCAACGGATGCGCGCGGCGAGGGTGGTTTTCGACATCGGGGTCCATCTGGAGCTTGAGATCCCAGCGCGCTGGGGCACCGGCACCTGGACTCCCGACAAGGGCTACGAGTTTTTGAAGCGGAACATCGCAATCAGCGAGGGGTCATTGGACTTCGAGTTCAACAGGTACCTCGGCTGGCCCGGACAGGCACCGTCCTACAAGATCGGCCAGCGGCTGTGGGAACAGATCCGCGACGAGGTCAAGGAAAGCGAAGGCACAGCGTTTAACCTGCGCAGCTTCCACACCCGGTCCCTGAACCTCGGGTCGGTCGGGCTGGATACGCTGCGCCGGGCCTTGGTGGGCTAGGGCTTCACGGACAGAATCTGGGGCAACCTGGACATCTGGGTAGGGAAATCCCGGCCCGAATGTCCAGGTTGACCACCGGAACTGGTGCTGACCGGCGCCGCAGTGTTTAGGCTAAGGACATGACCTCCCGCCTGATCCTCGCCTCCGCTTCCCCCGCCCGCACCAAGGTCCTCACCGACGCCGGTATCCACCACTCGGTGCTCGTCTCGGATGTGGACGAGGACGCCGTCACCGCCCAGTACGGGCCGCTCGACGCCTTGGACACCTCGCTCCTGTTGGCCCGGGCCAAGGCTGAGTCAGTCGCGTCGGTGGACGGATCCGAGGGCGCGGTGGTGATCGGCTGCGATTCGGTCTTCGAGTTCGACGGCGAGGCGCACGGCAAGCCGTGGGAGCCGGAGATCGCCCGCGCCCGGATCAGACGGATGAGCGGCTCCTTTGGCGTCCTGCACACCGGGCACTGGCTTGTGGATACTCGGGACGCGTCCGACGGCGGGTCGGGGGCCACCGTGGGCGCCGTCGCCTCCGCCTCGGTGCACTTCGCCCAGCTGACCGACGACGAGATTGATGCCTATGTGGCTACCGGCGAGCCGCTGCGGGTTGCCGGATCGTTCACCATCGATGGTCTGGGCGGGGCGTTCATCACCCGGGTCGACGGCGATCCGCACGCGGTCATCGGGCTGAGCGTGTCAACGCTCCGCGGGTTGCTCGGATCGGCGAATCTGACGGTAATGGACTTCTGGGCCTAGCCGCGCAAGTCTGGGAACCTTTGTAGCTTCCCTACAAAGAAGTGACCCGCCACACGCGCTATCCGCATGGATTAAGGGCATAGACAACAAATTGGCGCTAGGCTCCGAACAGATACGAAGGAGCCAGACCACACCATGAGCGAGTCCTTTTCCGCTGCAGTACATACCGTTTCCAAGGTCCTGATCGCGAACCGCGGTGAAATTGCCGTGCGCATCATCCGCGCGGCCCGCGACGAAGGCCTGACCTCGGTGGCCGTCTATGCCGACCCTGACCGGGATGCCCTGCACGTCCGCCTCGCCGACGAAGCCTATGGCCTTGGGGGCAGCACGGCTGCCGACTCCTACCTGGTGATGGACCGCATCCTTGAAGCGGCTCAGCGCAGCGGCGCCGATGCCATTCACCCCGGCTACGGCTTCCTCTCCGAAAACGCCGAGTTCGCCAGAAAGGTGATCGACGCGGGAATCACCTGGATTGGCCCCTCCCCCGACGCAATCTCCCGCCTTGGCGACAAGGTCAGGGCCCGCCACATCGCCGAGAAGGTAGGCGCTCCATTGGTTCCGGGCACCAAGGATCCCGTTGGGTCGGTTAGCGAAGTCCAGGACTTTGCGGATGAGTTTGGGCTCCCCCTCGCGATCAAGGCGGCATTCGGTGGCGGCGGCCGCGGCATCAAGGTGGTCCGGGACGCAGCCGACATCCCCGAAGCCTACGAATCAGCGGTCCGCGAGGCCACGGCAGCATTCGGGCGGGGCGAATGCTTCGTTGAACGGTTCCTCGACGCCCCCCGCCATGTGGAAACCCAGTGCCTCGCCGACGGTCACGGGAACGTAGTTGTTGTCTCCACCCGCGACTGCTCCCTGCAGCGCCGCAACCAGAAGCTCGTCGAAGAGGCACCCGCACCGTTCCTCAGCGACGACCAGAACCTGCGGCTCTACGAGGCCTCCAAGGCTATTCTGCGCGAGGCCGGCTACCAGGGTGCCGGAACGTGTGAATTCCTGGTCGGTCAGGACGGCACCATCTCGTTCCTCGAGGTCAACACCCGGCTCCAGGTGGAGCACCCAGTCTCCGAGGAAGTCACCGGTATCGACCTGGTCAGGGAACAGTTCCGCCTTGCCAGGGGTGAAGCCCTCGGTTATGGCGATCCCGAGGTGCGCGGGCACGCCTTCGAGTTCCGCATCAACGGCGAGGACGCGGGCCGCAACTTCATGCCAGCCCCCGGTACCGTCCAGACCCTGGTACTTCCCACCGGTCCCGGAATCCGTGTCGATTCGGGCATCGAAGCCGGTGAGGTGATCGGGGGGAACTTCGACTCAATGCTTGCCAAGCTCATTGTCACCGGCGCCACCCGCACGCAGGCCCTCCAACGCGCGCGGCGGGCCCTCGCGGAAATGCGCATCACCGGGATGCCGACTGTGCTGCCCTTCCATGCCGCAGTCGTCGTCGATCCCGCCTTTGCCCCGACGGAGGGTGTCTTCTCCGTCCACACCCGCTGGATCGAGACCGAATTCGTCAACACCATCGCGGCGTTCACCACCGGGGACACCCCCGAGTCAGCGTCAGACGACGACGCCGCCCGCCAGCGCATCACCGTCGAGGTGGGCGGCAAACGCCTGGAGGTTATCCTGCCCGCAGGCCTCGGAGGGACCAGCAGGCAGACGCAAGGGGGAAAGCCCAAGAAAGCTCTGCGCGCCCGCGGCGATTCAGCAGCAACTGCTGGCGGCGACGACCTCACCTCCCCCATGCAGGGGACCATTGTGAAGGTGGCAGTCTCCGACGGCGCCCTCGTCGCCGAAGGGGACCTGATAGTGGTTCTCGAAGCCATGAAGATGGAACAGCCGCTGACCGCCCACAAATCGGGCATCCTGTCCGGGTTGAGCGCCTCCCCCGGTGACACGGTAGCCGCCGGCGCGGTCATCGCTGCGATTTCCGACTAGCCCTCAGCGCTCCTGACCATCAGGCCTTGAGGCGACCTCCTCGGGTGGCTGGACATGGGTGCCAGCTATCAGTTGTTCTCGCCGTCTTCACGCTGCTCCTGCTTGAGTTTCTCCTGCTCACGCTGCTGTTTCTCGAGCTCCCGTTCAGCGTCCCGCTGAGCCTTTTCTAGCTCTCGTTCAACGTCCCGTTGCGCGTTTTCATCGTCGTCATCATTTTTTTCATCACCGGCGCCGCGGTCATCTGACGGTTCAGTGGGCGGAGTAGTGGTTTCGGCGGGCACCTCGGCTGGCGGCTCGGGCGCTGGCGGCTCGGGCGAGGGCGCCTCGGCGGGCACCTCGGTGGTGGGTTCGGGGACGGGCGTCCCGGGGCTGGGCTGGCCCAGTTCGGCCGCTATGGCAAGGAGCAGCTCATCGATAGTCGACTGGATCTGCGCTGCGCGGTCGGAGGTGACTGTGCCCTGGCCTTGCGCCACGGCGACGGACTGGCTGAGCTCGGTTGCCAGCTGGGTTGCGCCGGCCTGGTCTCCGGCCGCCGCGGCTGTAGCAATCTCACGCACAGAGGCCTGGAAGCCCTCAGCCGCTTCCGGCTCAAGCTCGGGAGCGCCGCAGCCTGCGAGCAGCAGCACGGCGCCGAGGGAAGCGGCAGCTGCCCAGTGCGGTCCCCGACGGCTCATGGTTGCACCCTCTCATAGAGTTCCTGCAGCAGCTCACCGGTGGTGCCGGGCACCTCAGGTAGCTCCTCGACGGTTTCCTGTCCGCTCAGGTTAAGCGCCACAACTACCGCGACACCCAGGATGAGCACTGCGACAGCAGCCAACACACCAACCAGCCACTGACGACGTCGGACTATCCGGCGGGTTGCACCAGAAGGCACCGACCCTGTTGAGCCAGAAATCCGGGATCCCGGAGCCTCCTCATGAGCGGGCACCCGGTGAGTAGCCGCCGGCCGGGTCCTTGCCGGGCGGGGAACGCCCAGTGAATGAACTTCAGCAGTCGTTGGGCCGGTCGCCATCACTGTGGTCCTCGCCGGCTGGCGGGCCGGCGCTTCAGGCAGGGAGAGCTGGAATCGCTGAGCGGCAGGCTCGTCGACCCCCACCACTTTGGCGCGCGGCTCAGAGGTCTTCCACTGGGCAAATTCGGCGGCGACTGCACCGGCGGTTGGCCGATCGTCTGAATGATCGGCCGTCATCCGCGACAGCAGGGACTGCCATTCTGGCCCGAGCGCACCAGGAATTTCCGGCGGTCGGTGCAGCCTTGCCACAGCGGCTTCAAGACTGGTTCCCGGGTAGGCGCGAGTGCCAGTGAGACTCTCCAGCAGGACCAGCCCCAGAGAGTAAATATCAGTGGGAGTGCCGATGGTGCCACCGCGGGCCTGTTCAGGGCTGAGATAGGCGGCAGTGCCGATGGTCTGCCCGGTAGCCGTCTGACGCGCGGCGTCGGAGAAGCGCGCGATGCCAAAGTCAGTCAACAGATAGCCAAAGACGCCGCTGCCAGGCTCGGCGCTCCGCGTCAGGATATTGGATGGCTTGATATCACGATGCAGGATACCCAGCTGATGGATATACGCCAGGGTGCGTGCCACGTCCCAGCCTGCCAGCCGCACCGATTCGGGAACCAGGGCCCCGCCCATCAGTACCGCGCCGAGATCGGGGCCATCGATCAGTTCCATCACCAAATAGGTGGGTCCCGACGATGTGCTTGACGAGTCCATATCCAGCACCCGCACCAGACCAGGATGGTGCAGGCCAGCCAGCAGTCGTGCCTCGTCAGATCCGCGGGACACGCCGTCGGCGGCTCCCGGCCGGAACAGCTTCACAGCTACATTCCTGCCGAGCCTGGTGTCCCGCGCGCTATACACCTCTGCCATCCCTCCGGCACCGACAACACTACCGAGGAGGTATCGTCCGTCAGCCAGTGATTGGGTACTCATGCCGCCTCCGCTGGATTGATGTCCCGACCGATTCTACGTGGGTACCTTCACCCAGCATCGAACTGCCCACCGACGACGACGGCGCCGCACCCGTGAGTGCCGCGCCGTCGTGAGGGCTAGGAGATGTCAGGCCACGTTGTTGTCGTAGTCATGGTCGCGGGTTTCCCTGCTAAGCCAGAGGGCAATGAACGTCGCGACTGCCGCAGCGCTCAGATACATGCCCACCAGGAACGTGCTGCCGTCGGCCAACTGCCAGAGTGCTATGGCAACGAAGGATGCCGGTGCGGCACCAATCACGCTTGACATGTTGTAGGCAACAGCCGACCCGGTATACCTCACGTTGGCCGGGAACAACTCGGGCAGGATAGCCGCCATGGGACCGAAGGTGAGGCCCATCAGGATAAAACCGATGATCAGCAGTGCCATTGCCCCGGTGGTGCCCGCACCGAATAGCGGGACCCAGGTGAAGCCGAACAGCGCGATCCCGATGGTGGTGGCCATCAGCATCTTCCGGCGGCCGAACTTCTCTGCCAGCGGACCCGAAACGAGGGTGAAGATTCCGAAGAACACCACGCCGATGATGAGCATGACCAGGAAGTCACCGCGCGCAATCCCGAGTCCCGGGACAAAAGCTTCGGCGGCTGCGTCGTCAAAGCCACGGCCTGCGGCCTCGGCGGCAGTTCGTGCGTCCTCGACCGACGCCGGGGTGGTCCCGAAGGTCAGGGTGAATGCGGTCATGAGGTAGAACAGCACGTAGGTGGCAAACATGATGAACGTGCCGAGGAGAAGGGCGCGCCACTGGTGCTTGAAGACGCTGGCGAGGGGCAGTTTCACAACCTTGCCCTTGTCCTTTACCTGCTGGAATGAATGGCTCTCAATGAGCTTGAGCCGGACGTACAGTCCAACAATCACCAGGACCGCGCTCAGCAGGAACGGCACCCGCCAGCCCCACGCCAGGAACTCCTCGTCGCTGAGGGTGGCGTTGAGGAAGACAAACAGGAGGTTCGCGAGGATAAAGCCGATCGGCGCGCCCAACTGCGGGAACGTGCCGTAGACGGCCCGCTTGTTCTTCGGAGCGTTCTCGGTGGCGAGCAGAGCGGCGCCGCTCCATTCACCACCCAGTGCGAGGCCCTGGAAGAAACGCAGCAGCACCAGCAGCGCCGGGGCAAGGATGATCCAGCCGTCCACCTGGGCGGTCGGCAGCACGCCAATAAGGAACGTCGCAATACCCATGGTGAGCAGCGAGGCGACCAGTGTCCCCTTGCGACCAATCTTGTCCCCGTAGTGGCCAAAGATGATTGACCCGAGCGGCCGGGCCACGAAGGCGACGCCGAAGACGGCGAAGGAGCTCAGGAGCGCATTGGCTGGGGTGGCATCCGGGAAAAAGAGCGCCGGGAAGACCAGGACAGACGCCGTAGCGTAAATGTAGAAGTCGTAGAACTCGATGGTGGTGCCGATAAGGCTGGCGAAGATGACGCGGCCCTTGGGGTTCTTCGGCTTGATAGCACCGGCATCCACTGTGGACGGGGTTGTTGACATGTCTGCGGCTTTCTCTCACTACGGTAGCCAAACGGGCACCGCGATCAGGTGGCTGAATGCATCCATCAGACCAGCAAGGTCCAATAGGTGGATAAAATTGTCCAGTATGTGGACACCCTGATCTTTGCGGGAGGTCTAGTGCAGCCTCAGAGACGGACGTGCAGACGCCGTGCAGCCTCGGAAATGGAGCCGGTCAACGACGGGTAGACGGTAAAGGTGTTGGCCACGTCGTCCACATGAAGCTTCTTGGTCACGGCCAGTGCCAGCGGGAAAATCAGCTCGGAGGCACGCGGACCAACAACAACGCCACCGATCACCGTTCCCGACCCCTTGCGGGAAATGATCTTAACAAACCCGTCGGTCACGTTCATCATTTTGGCCCGCGCATTGGTGTGCAGCGAGAGCTTGACGACGTCGCCCTGGTAGCGGCCGGATTCGACATCGGCCTCGGAGACTCCCACAGTGGCAATCTCGGGGGCAGTGAAAATGTTGGAGGCGACCTGCTTGAGCTTCAGCGGAGTGACGCTGTCGCCCATCAGGTGAGCCATCGCGATCCTGCCCTGCATTGCCGCCACCGATGCGAGCGCCAGGACACCGGTGCAGTCCCCCGCGGCGTACACGTTAGGGGCTGAGGTGCGCGACACGCCGTCGACCTTGATGTGGCCCGACTCGGTGATCTGGACTCCCGCGTCCTCGAGTCCAATCCCAGCGGTATTCGGAATGGACCCCACGGCGATAAGGCAGTGGCTACCCTCAACGGTCCGGCCGTCGGAGAGGGTGACGACGACGCCGTCGCCGACCCGCTCAACACCCTGGGCCCGACACTCGGAGAGCACTGTCATGCCGCGGTTCCTGAAGACATTCTCAAGCACTTCGGCGGCGTCGGCGTCCTCGCCAGGCAACACCCGGTCGCGGCTGGAGATCAGGGTGACCTTCGATCCAAGCCCGTCATACGCTGAAGCGAATTCGGCGCCCGTGACACCGGAACCCACGACGATGAGGTGCTCGGGCACCTCGGTGAGGGTATAGATCTGGGTCCAGTTGAAGATGCGTTCACCGTCGGGCTGGGCTGTGGGCAGTTCCCGGGGGTGAGCGCCGACAGCAAGGAGGATGGCGTCCGCCTCGACCACTGTTGTTCCGCCGTCGGTGGTGACCTCAAGGCGGTGATTGTCCAGCAGTTTTCCCTCGCCGATCAGGATCTGCACTCCCACCCGCTCCAGCGCCCGGGCAATGTCGGCAGACTGCTCACCGGCCAGGCGAAGGAGGCGTGCGTTGACCTGGCCAAGATCTGCGTAGGCCGCCTCGGCGTTCTCGAATCGCACACCCAGCTCGTGCGCCGACGCGACGCGGGCCATGATGTCGGCGGTGGCGATGAGGGTCTTGGAGGGCACGACGTCGGTGAGCACTGCCGCTCCGCCGAGCCCGTGACGTTCAACGATGGTGACACTGGCGCCGAGCGAGGCCGCGACCATTGCCGCCTCATACCCGCCGGGCCCGCCGCCCAGGATAGCGATTCGAAGGGCACTGAAATCAAGTTGGCTCGTCACAACTGTCTATTCTGTCCTATCCATGCCGCGCGCTCAAACGGTCACCCTCCCCGCACTCCGGCGCTCTCCGGTGGCCGCAGGCCCGGAACTGAGGGTAAGTTTGACCAGTGATCGAGAACCCCACGTCAACGACGCCGACAGACCCTTTCGCCCTGGCCAGCGCTGCAGCCGAGCATATCGCCGTTCAGACCGGCGTCAAAAGCCATGACATTGCCCTGGTACTGGGCTCCGGGTGGGGCGAAGCAGCCGACCTCATCGGTGAGACCACCCACACGCTTCAGGCCTCCGACATTCCCGGGTTTTCAGCCCCAGCCGTCGAGGGCCACGCAGGAACCGTGCGCTCGGTGCTGACGACGTCGGGCAAGCGAGCCCTGGTGGTCGGCTCCCGCACCCACTACTACGAGGGCAAGGGAGTCAGGGCTGTGGTTCACGGTGTCCGCACGGCTGCCGCGGCGGGGGCGAAGGTAGTGGTGCTGACCAACGGGTGCGGCGGGCTCCGTCAAAATTGGGCTCCCGGCACACCAGTACTCATCAGCGACCATCTCAACCTCACCGCCACCTCGCCGCTCGAAGGTGCCACTTTCGTTGACCTCACCGACCTCTACTCCCAGCGGATCCGCGATCTCGCCCGGGAGGTCGACCCATCGCTCGATGACGGCGTGTACGCGCAGTTCACCGGCCCCCACTACGAGACCCCTGCCGAGGTCAGGTACGCCAGAACCATCGGCGCTGATCTGGTGGGAATGTCAACAGCGCTGGAGGCCATTGCCGCACGACACGCCGGCATGGAGGTCTTCGGGATTTCCCTCGTCACCAACCTCGCGGCAGGCATCAGTGAATCACCGCTGAGCCACGCCGAAGTCATCGAATCCGGAGCGGCCGCCGGGCCCCGCATCTCACGCCTGCTGGCTGACATCATCAGCCGGCTTTAGAACCTGACCGAAGGTAAGTAGAAGTCATGACGCACGCCGACCACGATTCACTCCTCGCGACTGCACGGGCCTGGGCGGCGGAGGATCCCGACCCGCAGACCGCCGCGGAGCTGGGGGCGCTGCTTGGGCGGTTCGCCGACCCCGACACCCGCACCGCCGCGGCCCAGGAACTACAGGACAGTTTCAGCGGGCCTCTGCTCTTCGGTACCGCAGGCCTCCGCGCTGCCCTCGGCGCCGGCCCCAACCGGATGAACCGGGTAGTGGTGCGTCGGGCGGCCGCCGGTGTGGCGGCCCACGTGCTCGGCGTCGCCGACGCCGCCTATGTGCCGCGCGCCGTCGTAGGCTTCGATGCCCGCTACAACTCCCGGATCTTCGCTGAAGAGACAGCAGCGGTCTTCACTGCTGCCGGAATCCAGACCTTCCTGATGCCCACCGAGCTGCCGACACCGGTCCTCGCCTATGCCGTCCGTGCCCTGGAATGCGAGGTCGGGGTGATGGTCACTGCCAGCCACAATCCGCCCCAGGACAACGGGTACAAGGTTTACCTCGGTGGCCGCGCCGTCGACGACGCCGGACGGGGCGCCCAGATCGTTGCCCCCCAGGACGCCGAGATTGCTGCCCGAATCGCCGCAGTGGGACAGCTCGAGAGCATTGTCCTCGCACCCGAGGGATGGAACGTGCTGCCTGAGAGTATCGCCAAGGACTATGTGACCTCGGTGATCGCCCTGGCCGACCGCGAGCGGTTTCCGGAGCGCGACCTCTCGATCGTTCTGACCCCCCTGCACGGGGTGGGGGGCAGGACAGCCCAGGAGGTTCTGTCAGCTGCCGGCTTTGAGACAGTCCATGTTGTCCCCGAGCAGGCCGAGCCTGACCCCGAGTTCCCGACTGTGGACTTCCCGAATCCCGAAGAACCAGGTGCCCTTGACCTCGCCCTGGCAGCTGCCGAGGCTCACGATGCCGATGTGGTGTTGGCCAACGACCCTGACGCTGACAGGGTTGCGGTGGCGGCCAAGGATCCCGCCACCGGCGAATGGCGCATGCTCCGCGGAGACGAGACGGGCGCCCTGCTGGGCCAGCACCTCGCCGGGCGGCGGGCACACGACGCCGGATCGAACGCCACGGAGACGGTCTTCGCCAACTCGATCGTTTCCTCCCGGCTGTTGGCCCGGATTGCCGCCACCGCTGGCATCACCCACACCGAGACCCTTACCGGATTCAAATGGATTTCACGGGTTCCTTCGCTGACGTACGGCTATGAAGAGGCCCTTGGCTACTGTGTGGCCCCCGATCTTGTCAGGGACAAGGACGGGATTTCGGCAGCGCTGCTCATGGCCGAGCTCGCCGCCGCCACCAAGGCCGAGGGACGCACCCTGTTTGACCTTCTCGACGATTTGTCACTGCTGCACGGGCTGCACGCTGGCGACCAGCTGTCGGTAAGGGTGGGCAGCCTGGGGCTGCTTGACGCAATGATGAACCGGCTGCGGGAGAACCCGCCGCAGTCCTTCGCTGACTCAGCCGTCGACGTCGTTGAGGACCTCATCCTCGGCCACGCCGGGCTCCCCCCGACCGACGGACTGCTGTACCTGACCAGGGACGACACCCGTGTGATCATCCGGCCGAGCGGCACGGAGCCGAAGCTGAAGTGCTATCTCGAGGTGGTGGAACCGGTGGAGTCGGCCGCCGAGCTCGACGACGCCAAGGCTACCGCCCGCGCACGGCTGGACGCCGTCCTGCGCGACGTCGAGGAGTCTCTGGGACTCTAGGCCCACCCGACCCGCGGCGGTCTCACCAAGAATCCGATTCACAAGCCGACGCCCGCACCCATGGTGGTATTTCGGGCCCTGCCGGATCGGCGACTGGTATCAACTGTGGTGAAGCGGGGCTACCGGGGGCCCGTCTGACCGCCGCTACGCCAGAGGGCCGCGCTGCCAGCTATGGTTGAGTAAGTATCGTTGAGTAAATCTTCCAGGAGACACCATGTCACACACCACGGCTTCAGAGCGGACTGCTCAGAGCAAACAGCCCACCCACTCAGGCGAGGGCCATCTGGCCAGTAACCTCATCACGTTCATCATCATGATGGCGCTGTTCCTCGGATCGATCTTCTCGCTGACCTTCTTCGTCCAGGGCAACGTGTGGGCGTTCGCCGTATGCCTGGTCCTGTTCTTCCTGGCGTACTGGATCCCGCAGGGCATCCTCGGGCGCTCCGACACCGGCCCCACCCTGGCGGCTGGCGACCGGAAGGCCTAGCGGCCCACATACCCGGCTTCCGCCCATAAAAAAGTGGCGGACCCGCAGACCAGTGGTTGAGTAACCACTCCCCTGCGGGTCCGCCACTTTTTTGCGCGGTGGGAGGGTTAGATCAGGCCCTTGGTGTGCCAGACGGTCTTTGTTTCGGTGAAGAAGGTGATCCTGTCGATTGAGGGGGCTCCGGCGTCTGGGCCCGTCTCGGGCGGCAGCACCCGCTTCAGCGTTTCAGCTGCGGCGATCTGCAGGTCAACCCAGTCCAGGTGCTCGGCGCCGAGGAGGTCCAGCGCGTTAACGTCGGCGTGGGAGGCCAACCATGGTGCAATCTCGGCCGGGGAGCCGCTGAGGATATTCACCACGCCGGCGGGGACGTCTGAGGTGGCGAGGACTTCCCCGAGGCTCAGTGCGGCCAGCGGAGCGCGCTCGTTGCCGAGCACCACCACTGTGTTGCCGCTGACCAGTATCGGCGCCACGGCGCGGACAAACCCCAGCAGCGAGCCGGGTCCCTGCGGGGCGATGACCGCGACGACGCCGGTGGGTTCGGGGGTGGACAGGTTGAAGTACGGGCCGGAGACGGGGTTGGCGTTCCCTGCCACCTGGACGTATTTGTCGGCCCAGCCGGCGTACCAAACCCACAGGTCGATGGCCTCGTCCACCTGGGCGGCCGCGACGGCAGTCGAGACCCCCTCGGAGGCGGCGATTTCGTCGGCGAACTGGGACCGGCGTCCGTCGAGGACCTCAGCAATACGGTAGAGCAC